>CACXBB010000013.1 GCA_902765735.1 uncultured Eubacteriales bacterium
GGAGTAGCGGCGGTGCGTACAAGTCAAGGGAAATCAACGCAGAAATGCAGCCAAAGACGCCGAAAATGCGCTTCAGGCATTTTAGAAACACACTCTAATTCCATCGACAGGAGGGTATCAATATGACGATCGAACAGTTAGTGGTTAAGGCACGGCAGGACGGCGCGTCCGACATCCATCTGATCTACGGCCTCCCGCCCAAGTACCGCAAGAGCGGCCAGCTTGAGGATATGACGAGCGAGCCCCTGAGCGCCCGCGACTGTGACCTGATCTGCCGGGAGCTGGCGAAGGACAACTACGACGAGTACGTGCGCACCGGCGAGTTGGACTCCGCAGACACCTTCGGGGGCAACCGCTGCCGTATCCATATCTTCCGCCAGCAGGGCAAGCCCTCGGTGGCGCTGCGCCTGCTGTCCGACCGCATCCCGAAGCTGGACTCGCTGGGCCTGCCCCCGGCCGCCATGAAGCTGCCGGACCTGCACAAGGGCATCGTGCTGGTCACCGGCGAGACCGGCTCCGGCAAATCCACCACCCTCGCGGCGCTGATCGATTTCATCAACCACACCAGAAAGTGCCACATCGTCACCCTGGAGGACCCGGTGGAGTACCTCTACACGCCGGACAAGGCCGCCATCAACCAGCGCGAGGTGGGCAAGGACACCATGAGCTTCGCCTCCGGCCTGCGCGCCAGCCTGCGCGAGGACCCCAACGTGATACTCATCGGCGAGATGCGCGACAAGGAGACCATCGAGACCGCCATCACCGCCGCCGAGACCGGCCATCTGGTGTTCGGCACGCTGCACACCGGCTCCGCCTCCGACGCCGTGGACCGCATCGTGCAGGTGTTCCCGGAGGGCATGCAGACCCAGATCCGCCTGCAGCTGTCCATGTGCCTGCAGGCCGTGGTGACCCAGCAGCTGGTGCCGAAGAAGGGCGGCGGCCGCGCGCTGGCCTGCGAGATGATGGTGGTCACCGACGCCATCCGCAACCTGATCCGCAACGGCAACACCCCCCAGATCGCCAACGCCGTGGCCACCAGCGCCGCCATCGGCGGCCAGACCATGGACCAGGCCCTCTGCCGCCTGGTGCGGTCCGGTCAGATCACCAAGGACAACGCGCTGCACTATGCGCATGAGACGGATTATGTGAAGAAGAACGCATAGACATCATCGTTTTAGGAGCGACATCCATGCCTACCTATAAATATTCCGCCATGTCGAGGGACGGCAAGAAGGTCTCCGGCGTGATCGAGGGCTTCAACCAGCTCGACGCAGTGTCGAAGATCAAGGATTCCTTTTCCGTCGTGCTGCAGATCAGCGAGGTGAAGGAAAAGGGCAAGGCCGCCCAGTTTCTGAGCCTCGAAGTCGGCGGAAACAAGCTCAACGACAAGGCGTTCACGCTGATGTGCAGTCAGTTTTCCGTCATACTCCGCGCGGGCATCCCCATCACCCGCACGGTGGAGCTGATCGCGGACAAAATGACGGACAAGCCCTTAAAGCGCATACTGGAGCAGGTGGCCAAGGATGTGGAGTCGGGCCGGTCGCTGTCGGTCAGCTTCGCGGAGCGCGGCAAAAAGCTCTTTCCCATCACCTTCCTCGAGACCATCCACGCCGGCGAGGAGGCCGGCACGCTGGATACCGCCTTTGACTCCATCAGCAAGCACTACACCAAGCAGAGCAAGATGAAGGGCAAGGTCAAGGGCGCGCTGATCTATCCCGCGTTCGTGCTGGTGGTCGCCATCATCGTGGTCATCGTGCTGATGGTGAAGGTGGTGCCCACGTTCACCGCCATATTCGATGAGTACGACGCCGAGCTGCCCCTGCCGACCCAGATGCTGATCGCCATGTCCGACTTCTTCCAAAGATACTGGATCGTGATGCTGGGCGTCCTGGCGGCGGTGCTGCTGGGCATCAAGCTCTACGGCAACACCGAGACGGGCCGGCTCAAGCTGGCCCAGCTGCAGCTCAAGCTGCCGGTGCTGGGGAACATCGCCAACTTAAACGGCGCCAGCCAGTTCGCCAACACCATGGCGATGATGCTCAACGCCGGCCTGCCCATGACCAAGTCGGTCACCATCACCAGCCGCGTGATGGACAACTACTATTTCAGCCAGGAGGTGGGCAAGTGCTCCTCCAAGCTGGAGGAGGGCCAGACCCTGGGGCGCAGCCTGAAGGACGCCAACTGTCTGCCGGCGATCCTGGTGGACATGACCGCCGTGGGCGAGGACAGCGGCGAACTGGCCAGCACCCTGGGCATGACCGCCGAATACTACGATTCGGAGCTGGAGCAGGCCATCGCCGACGCCCTGGCAAAGCTGGAGCCTTCGATACTGGTGTTCCTGGCGGGCTTCGCCGGGTTCATCGTCGTCGCCATCTACATGGCCATGTTCGGCATGTACTCGGCGATGTAACAGATATGAACAGGAAGCGTATAGACATGGGGAACAGGGGGGGCGTCAATCGCCTGGTGGCAATACTGCTGGTGCTCATCGCCGTCATGCTGGTGCTCATCGCCATACCAAGCTACCGGGTCTTTCAGTATCGTGCCCAGAAGACCAGCTGTGAGCAGGCGATGAAGTCCGCCAGGGACGGCCTGATCATCGAATATCTGTCCCGCTGGGATGAAGGGTCTGTGGAGGATGCCATACGGACCCTGGATCAGGTGTTGCCCGAACGGCCCAACATCTGCCCCGCCGGCGGTACCGTGTATCTGATCAAAAACAGCCTGGGCATCTTTGAGCCCGTGTGCGGCCTGCATGACGACGACCGCCGCCTGCGCTGCCGCCTGAACGCCTCCCGGGCCATGGAGCTGCTGGGCACGCAGCTCATCAAGATCCGCAAGTCCGGCGGCGAGGCGCCGGAATCCGTGGAGATCACCCTGAACAGCCGGAAGCTGGAGTGCACGCGCGTCCGGGAGAAGCTGGAGCTTCGGCGCGGCACCGCCACCACCAACGGCTACAAGGGCGTCGTGGCCTTCTATGGCCTGGAGGGGGACGGCAGACTCAGGACCGGCAAGGTCAAGAAGGGCGAAATCTGCTATTTCGTCTATGCCGACGAGGATAACGCCGCCGTATGGATGGCCGACGACGGCTGGACGGGGAGCGCCTACCAGGGAATCAACGAATAGTGACATCCACAAATGTCACTTTTTTGTTAAAAATTATGACAATTTGTTTACTTGACAGTTTCGATCGTGTGAGATAAAGTATAAAAAGCAGGGGTATGTTCCCTGTTCCCTGGTTTGACGGGAGGGAGCAAACGGATGTCCATCTATGATTACCGGCCCGTTCTGATCTTCTGCGTCGCGGTGGCGGCGGTGTTGGGCGCGGTATGCGGCTCCTTTCTGAACTGCGCGGCCTGGCGCATCGTGCGGGGCGAACCGTTCGTGAACGGGCGAAGCCACTGTCCCGCCTGCGGCCATCCGCTGGGCGCGGCGGAGCTGATCCCGGTGGTGAGCTGGGTCATACAGCGGGGCAAATGCAAGTGGTGCGGGGAGAGAATCTCCGCCCGCTATCCGCTCACGGAGCTGTGCTTTTCGCTCATCACGGTGCTGTGCCTTCTGCGCTTTGACCTGACACCGCTGTGCCTTCGGAACTTCCTGTTCCTGGGCTGCCTGTTTCTTTTGACGCTGACGGACCTGGAGGCCATGATCATCCCCGACGGCTGCCACGTCGCCGCGGTGCTGATCTGGCTAATGGCGCTGCCCTTTGTGTTTACCGGCTGGGGGGATGTGGCCCGCAGCGTGGCCGCGGGGCTTGCATTCGGCGGCGGCCTGCTGGGCGTGTCCCTGGTGATGGACAGGCTCATGGGCCGGGATACCCTGGGCGGCGGCGACATCAAGCTGTTCGCCGTGGTGGGGCTGTACCTGGGGTTCGTGGGCACGCTGTTTGCGCTGGTGATCGCCTGCGTGGTCGGGCTGCTGCTTCAGTTTGCGCTGAAGCGGGGCCGGGAGGACGCGGCGTTTCCCTTCGGCCCGTCCATCGCGCTGGCTGCGGGGCTGATGCTGCTCTACGGCGGGCCGCTGGTGGACTGGTACAGGGGATTGTTGATAAGATAAACGAGGTATTGCAATGGCAAAGACGATTCTTGGTGTCGATATCGGACACGATCAACTGAAGCTGGCGCTGGTCAGGGGCGAACGTGTGCTCAAGACGGCGTCCGCGCCGATGCCGGAGAATCTGCTGCGGGACGGGCGCGTCACGTCCCGGGAATCGATGGCGGAGCTGATACGCGCGACGATGAAGGAGTATGGCATTCGCGCCGGGCGGGCGGCCTTTGTGTTGCCCAGCGAGACCGTTTTCATCAAGAACATCACCATGCCCCTGATGACCGTCGAGCAATTGGAGTACAACCTTCCCTTTGAGTTCAACGACTACATCACCGGCGAATTGAAGGACTACGTGTTCGACTACGCGGTGATATCCAACCCCGAGGCGCAGGGCGCCGCCGACGCGAAGGCCGAGGACGAGGGCGAGGCCGAGGCCCCCGAAACCACCATGGAGCTGATGGCGGTGGGCACGACCCGCGAGGTGCTGGAGGACGTGCAGGTCATCGCCCGCAAGTCGGGCATGCGCCTGGCGGTCACGGCCCCGGCGGTGTCGGCCTACATCGCGCTTCTGCGCGCGCGCCGGAATGATATGGGCGTTCCCTCGGAGGAGTACGCCATACTGGATCTGGGCTACAAGGAGATCCGCATGTACATGTTCAAGGGGGACCGGCATGTGGCGACCCGCGTGCTGGAGATCGGCATGTCCAGCCTGGACGGCGTGATAGAGGAGGCCTTCGGCGTGGATATGCACCTGGCCCACACCTACCTGATGACCAACTATGAAAACTGTCATTACAGGGAGGAGTGCATGGCGGCCTATGAAAACATCGCCGTGGAGCTGATGCGCGCGCTGAACTTCTACCGCTTCAGCAATCCCAGCAGCACCCTGAGCGACATGTGGTTCTGCGGCGGCGGCGCGGTGATACAGCCCCTGGCGGTGACCATCGGCGAAATGCTGAATATCCAGCTGCATTCCGCCGACGAACTGGTGCTCGACGGCGAGATGATCGAGGAATGCAACAGCTTTGTGCAGGCGATCGGCATCGCGATGGGCTGAGTTTGGAGGTAAAAAAGTGGCAGCATTGAAGCAACGTCCGGCAAAAGGCAAGCGCCCGCCCAAAAAGGGTCTCCGAGGCCGCATGCCGGTGAAACGCTCGATCAACCTGGTGCTGATCGACGAAAAAAAGATCAAACCCATGAAGGCGCTTCCAGCCGTACTGCTGGTCATCGTTCTCGCGGCGGCGTTCAGCAAGTTCATGGTGATGGACCGCCTGATGGCCATGTCCAATGCCTCGGGTAAGGTGACCAGCATCCAGTCGTCGCTGACGCAGGCCACGGAGGCCCTGAAGCAGTATGAGGGCGTGGAGGACACCTATGCCCACATGACCTATAAGGACATGACCGCGGAGGAGCTCGGCCGCGTGGACCGCGTGAAGGTGCTGGAGATGGTGTCGGAGTACCTCTCCGACAGCAGCGCCCGGACCTGGAGCCTCTCCGGGAACATGCTGGTCGTGGATGTCAGCGGAAAGACGCTGGAGAACCTGAACCAGCTGGCCCGGAGGATCGAGCAGAGCCCCATCGTGGACACCTGCGTGATCACCACGGCCCAGAAGGAGATGAGCAAGAGCAGCTCCCTCGGCCTGTCCTCCGGCCAGTCCCTGTCGCAGGCGCTGGAGAGGCGTCGGCAGGAGCTGGAGGGCGGCGCGTCGAATCCCGTGCTGTCGGCCATGTCCAGCGCGCTGTCGGCCCTGAACCCCGAGACGGTGGTGGGGCGCTTTACGATCTACCTGTGCCAGCCGAAGGAGCCCGATCCGACCGCGACGCCCGAGGCGACCGCCGCGCCCGATCAGACGGAGGCGGGGGCGTCGCCCGCGGATGAGGCCGGGCAGGAGGGCCAGTCCGGCGCGCCGGAGCAGACGGGGGTCAAAAAGCCCGCGCGGTCGTCCCGCGCCGCATCTGTACCGGAGGAGGTGAGCGCGCCGTGAAGATACTGAGCCGTGAATTTACCATCGGCGAAAAGATACTGATACTGGTGCTGGTGCTGATATTGCTTGGACTGATGTACTATTACTTCGTGGATATGCCGGTGCGCAACGCCATCATGTCCGACCAGGCGGAGCTCGACACGCTTCAGTCCGAGCTGGACGCCGTGCAGAATCGGCTGTCCTATCTCACCGGCATCCGCAAAAACCTGGATGATCTTCAGGGGGATAACAAGCACCTGGGCTGGATGGGCAGCTACAACAACAGCGAGGCCGAGGTGCGCTTTTTGAACGACGTGCTGGCGAGCACCATGAAGTACAACATCAACTTCGCCAACGTCACCCGCGACGGCAACCAGATCCGCCGGAACTTTTCCCTGCGCTTTCAGACGGCGAACTACCCCGAGGCGCAGGATGTGATCACCCGGCTGCTGCAGGGGGAGAACCGTTGCCTGATGGGGGATATGAAGTGCAGCGTCGATCAGAACGGATCCGTCACCATCGACGCCACCGCCACCTTCTATGAGACGATGGTGGACGGCGTGGCGGACGCCGTGCTGCCCAGCGACAGCGCCAAGACGAAGTGACGACATGCCGCCGGGGAAACCGGATATGCGGTTTTCCCGGCGGATTCTTGTGTACATACCTCGGGCGGATTTCAATGACATATTTATAACTTGATTAATCATATCAATAAGTGTATAATAGAAGAAGTTATGCGATTACGTGCGGCGGAACGGCCGTCATAGCAATACAATGTGAGATTCGGAGCAAGCGCCGTGATGAGTTTTTTCAGGAATCTGTTCAAAAAGCCGGACAAGTGGATCGCCGTGGACGTGGAGCTGGACGGCATGCACCCCAGCCACATCATACAGCTTTCCTATCTGGTGATCGAGGGGCGCAGGATCAGGGGCAAGAACTTCTATTTTCCGGCGCGGGCCATCAACCGCTACGCCCGCAAGGTGCACGGCCTGAGCGTGGGCATGCTCAGGGACCTGTCCCAGGGGAAGGGCTTTGAGCACCACATGGACGAGATCTACCGGGACTTCGCCGACTGCAAGCTGATCATCGGCCACGATGTGGGGGGCGACATCAAGTACATCCGCCGGGAGTTCCAGCGCTACGGGCTGAAGCTGCCCAACTATCCCACCTTCTGCACCCTCAGACACTACACCGAGGAGGCCCATATACCGCTGAAATCGAACCCCCGCGTGCTCAAGCCGCCGCGGCTGGAGGAGTTGTGCAACCACTTCGGGCTGACTCAGGAGTTCATCGCCGGCCGTTGCCGCAAGTGGTACGGCGGGGGCGACCACTACCACGACGCCCGCTTCGACGCCGCCGCGGCCTATCTGTGCATGGTCGTGGGGGAGAGGATGGGGTGAAAACAAACCACCGGCAAAGCCGGTGGTTTGTTTTATAGGGAGCAGGGACTACTCCCTGCTCCCTTCTCCGGTGTTCTGCTTATAGATCGCGTAAGCGTTATCCAAAATCTCCTTGTCCCCCTCGTAGGTCAGCAGCTCCCGGGCCTTTTCCACGGGGTAGTAGTTGCCGTTTAAGAAGCCCTGCTCGTAGGAGATGTGAAAGGCGGGGTCCACGGCGCGCATGGCGAACCACTGTATGCGGTTGCTGATCTCGCGCCCGCGGCTCTCGGAGAAGAAATCATAGCGGGTGTTCCCGGCGATGCCGATGATCTCGGCATGGATGCCGGCCTCGTCCTCCACGCGCCACAGCGCCACGTCGTTGGAGCGGTTTTCGCTGCGTATGACGCCCTTGGGCATCACCCATTCGCCCCGATCGCTCATCAGCAGAAAGACACGATTGTCGCAGAATACGACGCCGCCCGCGCAGCTACGAATTGCGCCAGCCATACGATCACCTTCCCTTTTCAACCATGTAGCGTCCGTCGAATGCCACTATGATAGCACAAAACCCGGTAAATTGCAAATACAAATGCTGGGGACGGGCGGGATCGCCACATCTTTTTTGCTCTGACTGCAACACAGTCTTTACAAATGGCGAGGGAATGTGTTATAATGGTTGAGGTAACAAATTAGACCGATAGGAGGTACTCCCATGAAGAAGCTTACCGCACTGATTCTGGTCCTGATGCTGGCGCTGTCCTGCTGCGCGTTTGCCGAGAGCGGCGACATCACGCTGGACGTCATCATCTGCCAGTACGGCCCCAACACCAACGACTGGTTCCTGGGCACCGGCATGAACGGCACGAACTTCGTCGACAAGTTCGAGGCCGAGAACCCGGGCATCAAGCTGAACCTGCAGGTCGTCTCCTGGAACGACGTGTACACCGAGGTGTCCACCCGCATCTCCAACAACAACGCCCCCGACATCCTGAACATCGACGTGTTCGCCAACTACGCCGCCGAGGGCCTGCTGCTGCCCGTGAAGGACTACTGCCCGGAGGAGCTGTTCAACGACTTCTTCCCCTCCTTCATCGAGCAGTCCGTGGTGGACGGCACCTGCTGGGCCGTGCCGGATCTGGCCTCCGCACGCGCGCTGTACGTCAACACCGACATCCTGGATGAGGTCGGCATCGAGGTGCCCACCACCTGGGCCGAGCTGGAGGATGCCTGCCAGGCCATCGTGGACTTCTACGGCGGCGACGTGTATCCCTGGGGCGTCGATATGACCACCGACGAGGGCCAGGCCGCGTTCTCTTACTACGTGTGGAACAACGACGGCGGCTTCGTGGACGCCGACGGCAACGTCGCCCTGAACAGCGACAAGAACGTCGAAGCCATCGAGTTCGCCATCGGTCTGGTGAACAAGGGCTTCACCAACCCCAACCCCGCTACCCAGACCCGCTATGACCTGCAGGATATGTTCGGCGCCGGCAAGCTGGCCATGGTCATCGCGCCCAACCAGCTGCCCAGCTACCTGAAGGACAAGAACTACGAGGTCAACTTCGCCACCGCCGCGCTGCCCGTCAACGAGGGCGCGACCCCCGGCGCCACCGGCGTCATGGACCGCGTGATGGCCTTCAAGGACGATTCCTATCCCGATCAGGCCGCCCGCAACGAGGCCATCGGCAAGTTCCTGACCTTCTTCTACGCGCCCGAGAACTACGTGGGCTGGGTGTCCATGGAGGGCTTCCTGCCCGCCGTCAACAGCTCCGTCGCGGCGCTGGTGGAGTCCGATCCGTCCTTCGAGGCGTGGCTGAACGTGCTGGATTCCTGCAAGTTCTATCCCACCGCGCTGGACAACTGGGATGCCATCAAGCAGGGCGTCATCGAGGTCGAGCAGTCCGCGCTGACCGGCGGCGACGTCAAGACCCTGCTGGACGACCTGCAGGCGAAGATCGCCGGCTGATCCGTCCGCGACACTGAACCGTTTATCGCGCCGTGGCCGCCGCAGAGCATGGCGGTCACGGCGTCGTGCATTCCTGCCGCTGTCGCGGCCAATGACCCTGGAGATTCCAAATGCTTTCAATGATACTTAAAATGTCGGCAGTCACGGCGCTGTACGTGCTGCTGACGGCGCTGATCTGGCTGCGCACCCGGGGGCGGAAGCTGTCCCTGATCCAGAAGCTGGCCATCGGCCTGATCTACGGCGCGTGCGCGGTATTGTCCACCCACTTCGGCGTGGATTACAGCCACATGATGCTCAACGTCCGCGACCTCGGGCCGCTGTCCGCGGGCCTGTTTTTCGACCCCGTCTCCGGCATGCTGGCGGGCCTGATCGGCGGCATTGAGCGCTATATCGCGGGCACCTACTGGGGCGTGGGCAGCTATACCCGCATCGCGTGCAGCGTTTCCACCTGCCTGGCGGGCTTTGTGTCCGCGCTGATGCACATCTTCATCTTCCGGCGCAAGAAGCCCTCCGCCGTCTACGCCTTCTTCATGGGCGCGGTGATGGAGGTCTTTCACATGTACGCGGTGTTCATCACCCACCGCGACGACATGAACATGGCCCTCTACGTGGTCAGGGTCTGCGCCGTGCCGATGATCGTGTTCACCGGGCTGGGCATGGCGGCCTCCTCCGTCGCGCTGCAGGTGTGCGCGGGGGAGTGGAAGAACCCCTTCCGCAGGGTGAGCGCCGAGGAGGTTCCGGTCTCCCAGCGCTTCCAGTTCTGGCTGTTCGCGGTGACCACCGCCATACTGACGCTCAACCTGCTGTTCGCCTTCGGTCTGCAGACCCAGATCGCCATACAGGACGCCCGCAACACGCTGGTGACGGTCTCCGGGGACATCCGCGACACCTACGTGAAGCTCAGGCAGACGGAGGAGAATACCGACGCCCTCGCGGGGGAGACGGCGCGCATGCAGGCCCTGGCCATCGCGGAGGCAGCGGCGCATGCCGGCGGGCTTGAGACGGCCGACGCCGCCTTCCTCGAGCGCATGCGGGACATCTACGACCTGGTGTCCGTGGCCAGCGTGGGCGCGGACGGCAAGGTGCTGCAATCCGCCGGCGAGTCGCCGTCCTACGCGGCGCTGCTCGACGAGGTGCTCTCGGGGGCGTCGGAGTCCCAGGCCATCAATCCCTCCACCGTGCGCTCCGTGGCGGGCGCGCGCTGCGGGACGGGCATGATCCGCGTGGTCGTGGACAAGAAGAGCCTGGCCGAGGCGCTGAACCTCTCCGGGCTCAACGAGACGCTGTCCTACTTCCACGTGGGCCGGACGGGCACCTTTGACATCATACGCGCCAACGGCCTCGTCATGGCGGGGGAACACCGGGATTCGACCCTGACCACCGACGCCATACGGACCCTCGCGGCCAAGCCCACGGAGACGTTCTTCCAGGCGAGCCTGTTCGGGACCGAGGCGCTGTGCCGCACGGAGAACCTGAGCGACGACCTCAAGCTGCTGGCGCTGCTGCCCATGGAGGAGGTCTACGCCGACCGCGACGCCCAGGCCTATGAGTCCGCGCTGGCGGGCATCATGCTGTTCACGGTGATCTATGTGCTGATCTCCCAGCTGGTGCAGGCCATCGTGGTCAACAACCTGCAGCTGGTCAACGCCTCGCTGCACCGCATCACCCGCGGCCACCTGGACGAGGTGGTGTCCGTGCGCAATTCCTCCGAGTTCGCCTCGCTGTCCAACGACATCAACCAGACGGTCGGCGTGCTCAAGGGCTACATCGCCGCGGCGGAGAAGCGCATCGAGCAGGAGCTGGAGTTTGCCCGCACCATACAGGACTCCGCACTGCCCAAGAACTTCACCTTCCCGCGCCATGACTTCGAGCTCTTCGCCACCATGGACCCCGCCAAGGAGGTGGGCGGCGACTTCTACGACTTCTTCTTCGTGGGCGACGACCGGCTGGCGCTGGTGATCGCGGACGTGTCCGGCAAGGGCATTCCGGCGGCGCTGTTCATGATGCGGGCCAAGACCGCCATCCGCGGACTGGCGGAGTCCGGGCGGGAGCCGGCGGAGATCCTCTACCGGGCCAACAACACGCTGTGCGAGGGCAACGACGCGGAGATGTTCGTCACGGTCTGGCTGGGCATCATCGACCTCAGGACCGGGCAGATGCAGTGCGCCAACGCCGGGCACGAGTACCCCACGCTGATGCGCGCCGGCGGCGAATACGCGCTGTTCAGGGACCGGCACGGCCTGGCGCTGGCGGCCATGGAGGAGGTGCGCTTCAAGGGCTACGAGCTTCAGCTTGAACCGGGGGACAGGCTGTTTGTGTACACCGACGGCATCCCCGAGGCCATTGACGAGCACACCGAGCAGTACGGCACCGACCGGCTGGTGAACATGCTCAACGCCACCCGGGACGAGCCCCTGCGGCAGGTCCTGCCCGCGATCCGGCGGGATATCGCCGACTTCGCGGGGGGCGCGGAGCAGTTTGACGACATCACCATGCTGGGCTTTGCCTACTACGGTTCGGAGAAAGGCGGTGACGGACATGAAGGAACTGACGCTTGACGCGAAGATCGAGAACATCCCCTCATTGATGGCGTTCATCGACGAGTGGCTGGAGGGGTTGGAGTGCCCGGTCAAGGCGCAGATGCAGATCGACGTGGCCGTGGACGAGATCTTCTCCAACATCGCCCAGTATGCCTACGGGCCGGAGGGCGGTTCGGCCGCGATCCGGCTGGAATTTGACGAAGCGGACCGCACGGCCATGATCACATTCATCGACAGCGGCGCGGCCTACAACCCTCTGACGAAGGCGGACCCGGACGTCACGCTGTCCGCGGAGGAGCGGGAGATCGGCGGGCTGGGCATTTTCCTGGTCAAGAAGACCATGGATGCCATGGAGTACCGCCGCGAGGACGACCGCAACATGCTGACCATCCACAAGCGCATATAGGAGGCGTTCGACATGAAGATTGACAAGAAACTGGAAGGAAGCACACTGACCCTCGCACTGGAAGGCCGATTGGATACCACCACCGCGCCGGAGCTGGAGCAGGTCATCAGGGCGGAGCTGGACAAAGCGGACGCGCTGGTCCTGGACTTCGGCAAGCTGGAGTACATCTCCTCCGCCGGGCTGCGCGTGCTGCTGTCCGCCCACAAGGCCATGGCCAAAAAGGGTGGCATGAAGGTGACGCACGTCAACGAGATGGTGATGGAGGTCTTCGAGGTCACCGGCTTTTCGGATATACTGACCGTGGAGTGACGGCGGACGGAGAATGACCCGACAACACAGTGAGGAGCCTGAATTATGAACCACATACCGATCCGGCACAAATGGGAGCCCTACGTATGGCTGCTGCCCAGCCTGCTTCTGATGAGCCTATTCGTGGTGTTTCCCATCGTCATCGTGTTCAAGCTCTCGCTGAGCGACATCTCCAAGTCGGGCATCGTGGGCGGCCTCAACCACTTCGCCAACTTCAGGGCGGTGTTCAGGGACCCGGCGTTTCCCGTGGTCATGAAGAACACGCTGGTGTGGGTGGTGTCCGTGGTGGGGCTGTCCACGCTGCTGGGCTTCATCACGGCCATGGTGCTCAACGCGCCCTTCAGGGGGCGCAAGATCGCCCGGTCCATCGTGGTGTTCCCCTGGGCCACCTCGCTGGTGATCCAGGCGTCCATCTGGAACTACATCATCAAGTTTGAGTACGGCAATCTGAACAACGTGCTGATGAACCTGGGCCTGCTGCGCTCCGCCGTGAACTGGCGGGCCACGTATCAGATCGAGTTCGCCTGGGAGTGCGGCATCGGTATATTCGTGACGATCCCCTTCGTGGCGTTCACGGTGCTGGCGGGGCTTCAGTCCATCGATGACGCCTACTACGAGGCCGCCACCGTGGACGGCGCGGGGTTCTGGAAGAAGCTCAGGCACGTGACGATCCCGCTGGTGAAGCCGTCGCTGACGGTGTCCACGGTTCTGAATATCATCTACGTGTTCAACTCCTTCCCGATCATCTACACCATCACCAAGGGCGCGCCGGCCAACAAGACCGACACGCTGGTCACCTTCCTGTACATGCGGGCCTTCTACGACAACCAGAAGGGCGCGGCCACGGCGATGTCGGTGATCGGCTTCGCCATACTGTGCGTGGCCGCCGGGGCCTACATGATGATCGCCATGCGGAAGGAGGAAGCGCTGTGAAGACCTCCGCAAAGATCCGCGCGACCAATCTGCGGGCGCTGGCCGCCTGCGCGCTGGCGTTCATACTGTGCCTGATACTGCTGAGCCTGCCGGTGTACGGCTTTTCCGCCACGGTGTTCACCAAGAAGTCCGGCAACACCTTCGTGGGGGACGAGAAGTACCTCGCCGCCCGCGCCGAGGTGGAGGCGGCCGCCCAGGCCCGGGCCGGGGAGACCGGCAGCATGCCGGAGATCGTGGAAAACGTCACCGAGCGCACCAACTCCAAGGGCGAAAAGACCTCCATGGTGGCCTTTGAGGTACGGGAGACCATGCGCCGCACCGGCTGGGACTTCATCCGCTCAGGGCTGACCTCCGGGCGCGTGCTGCTTATCGTGCTGATCTGCGCCGCGGCGTCGCTTGTGTGCGCGCTCGTCGGGGCGATGGGCGATCTGTCCACCGACTGGGCCGCGCTGACGGGCGCGCCACGGGTGCTCCGCCGGCTGGCGGGGGCGCTGGCGCTGGCGGCGCTCCTGTTGGTCCCGTTGTTTCTGATGGGCAACAACCTGGCGTTTAGCCGTCAGATCCGGCTGGCGACGGACGGCTACCCCAAGCCGGCGCTGGAGGCGCTGCTGCCGAAGCTGGACCGCTTCCTCTACGGCGGCGCGGCGGGGGAGAACACGCTGTCCCTGATGAGCGGGGTCAGCTACCGCCCGTGCTGGACGGCGTGGGCGCTGCTGCCCGTGCTGGCCGCGCTGGCGTTTGGCTGCGTGGTGGTGTCGGAGGGACGCCCGGGCCGGACGCTGCAGCGCGCGGCGCTGTACGCCTTCATCATCGCGCTGTGCGTGGTGATCCTCTACCCCTACTACGTGATGTTCATCACCGCCTTCCGGTCCAACGCGGAGACCACGGACATGTACTTCCAGAACCTGCTGCCGGTGAAGTGGGTGTGGAGCAACATGCGCGACATCATCGCCCGGGGCGTGCCGCGGTTTTTGCTAAACTCGCTGATGCTGTCGGTAGGCGCGACGGCCATCGCGCTTGTGTGCGGCATCCCCGCCGCCTACGCCATGGCGCGCATGAGCTTTAAGGGCAAGAAGGCGTTTCTGGGCTTCGTGATCATGAGCCAGATGTTCTCCCCGGTGGTGCTGCTGGTGGGCATCTCCCAGCTGATGAACACCCTGCGGCTCAACGACACCGTGTGGGGGCTGATGCTCATCAACGCTGCCTTCAACCAGGCCTTCGCCATATGGCTTCTGCGGGGCACCTTCGTGTCGATCTCCCCGGAGATGGAGCAGGCCGCCCACATCGACGGCTGCAACACCGTGTCGGCGATGATCCGCGTGCTGCTGCCCATGGCCGCGCCGGGCATCGTGACCACGCTGATCTTCGTGTTCATCAACGCCTGGAACGAGTACACCATCTCCACCGTGCTGATCTCGACCAACGCAAACAAGCCCATTACCGTGGGCATCACGCAGTTCAGCTCCTTCAATATGATCGAGTGGCAGTACCTGTTCGCCGCCGCGCTGGTGGCCACGGTGCCGGTGGTCATACTGTTCATGGCCATAGAAAAACATCTCGCCGCGGGTCTGACCGCGGGAGGCGTAAAGGGGTAGTTTTCAGAGTGGAGAGTGGAGAGGCAATCCCTCCGTCACGGCTTCGCCGTGCCACCTCCCTTTACACAAGGGAGGCTTAGTCAGCGCGCAACCCAAGGCTCCCCTGCGTAGGGGGAGCTGTCAGCCGTAGGCTGACTGAGGGGGCATAGGCTCCCCTGCGTAGGGGGAGCTGTCAGCCGCAGGCTGACTGAGGGGGCGCATTTGACACTGATCTCTATCCAATGCGCTGCCGGGTGTATATGATGGTCTCCATAACGCGCCGGGGGGCGGGGCCGCCGGGGATATCCCGCTGAGACACGCAGGTCAACAGGTCGATGGCCTGATAGACGTCCGCGTCGAACACGGGGGAGAACTGCCGGTACTCGTCGAGCGTCAGGGTCTCCAGCGTCTTGCCCTGCTCGACGCAGTACCGCACCAGCCGCCCGCAGACCCCGTAGGCGTCCCGGAAAGGCACGCCCTTTCTGACCATGTAGTCGGCGCAGTCGGTGGCGTTGATGAACCCGCCCGCGGCGGCTTTTTTCATGTTCTCGGGGTGGAAGGTGGCGGTGCGCAGCATCGGCGGCAGCACGGACAGGCTCAGGTCCACGGTGTCGATGGCGTCGAACAGCGCCTCCTTGTCCTCCTGCATGTCCTTGTTGTACGCCAGCGGCAGGGCCTTCATGGCGGTGAGCAGGGTCATCAGGTCGCCGTAGACGCGGCCCGTCTTGCCCCGCACCAGCTCGGTGATGTCCGGGTTCTTCTTCTGGGGCATGATACTGGAGCCGGTGGAGAAGTTGTCCGCCAGCGTGACGAACTTGAACTCCCAGCTGTTCCACAGGCAGATCTCCTCGCTGAAGCGGCTCAGGTGCATCATCAGTATAGACAGATCGCTCAACAGCTCCAGCGCGAAGTCCCGGTCGGACACGCCGTCCAGGCTGTTCATCGAGATGCCGTTGAAGCCCAG
The DNA here is from genome assembly GCA_902765735.1 of uncultured Eubacteriales bacterium. Lineage (GTDB taxonomy): Bacteria > Bacillota > Clostridia > Christensenellales > Aristaeellaceae > UBA2862. Next base: position 16,083 of record CACXBB010000013.1, read on the forward strand.
CAGGTCGGCGGTGTATTCGCGGTCCAGCGGGTAGGTGGTGCCCGCCAGCGCGCCGGAGCCCAGCGGCAGTATGAGGGTGCGGGCCTTGCAGTCCGTGAGCCGGTCGATGTCCCGAAGCAGCATCTGGGCGTAGGCCATCAGATAGTGGCCCAGGGTCACCGGCTGCGCCCGCTGCAGGTGGGTGTAGCCCGGCATGACCGTCTCGGTGTGCTGTTCGGCCACGTCGCACAGCGCCGAGACCAGGTCTTTCGCCTGGTCGACGGTGCGGTCGATCTTATCCGCCAGATACATGCGGATGTCCAGCGCCACCTGGTCGTTGCGGCTGCGGGCGGTGTGCAGCTTCTTGCCCGCCGTGCCGATGCGGGCAGTCAGCGTGGCCTCCACGAAGGTGTGGATGTCCTCGCAGGTCATGTCGATCTCAAGCGCGCCGGATTCGATGTCCGAGAGGATGCCCCGCAGGCCCTCCACGATCTGCACGGATTCCTCCGGGGTGATGACCCCCACCTTCCCCAGCATCGTGGCGTGGGCGATGGAGCCGGTGATGTCCTGCCGGTACATGCGGCTGTCGAAGCCGATGGAGTTGTTGATGGCGGAGAGCCGCGCGTCCACGTCGCCGCCCGTGCGGCCTGCCCATAGTTTCATGTCAATCGCTCCTTATATCGTCAGTTCATAGAGGTACTCCCGCCGCGACTCGTCCGAGCCGCGGTTCTTGCGGACGCCGGAGGCGTCAGTCAGGGTCATGCCCAGCCTGCGCATCACGGCCTGGCTGGCCAGATTGTCGGCGTCGCAGTGGGCGATGAAGCGCCGGACATTCAGCGCTTCCCGACCCCAGTCGATGAGCGCCCGGGCGGCCTCGGCGGCGTAGCCGTGCCCCTGGTATGCCCGCGCTATGATCCAGCCCAGCTCGCCGATGTCCGGGGCGGTGTCGAAGTATAGGCTCACCCCGCCGATGTGGACGCCGTCCAGGAGCACGGCAAACTCGTAGTATCCGGGGACCGGTTTCTGCCGTTCCGCAACGCAGTCCGCGATGTACTTCCGTGTCTCCTCGAGGGAGTCCACCGGCAGGAACATCATGTACTTCGTGGTCTCCGGGTCGGCGGCGTAGGCGTGGGTGGATTCGAGGTGCTCCAGGCCCAGAGGCACCAGCACCAGTCTTTCGGTATCGATTCTCATGAATATTTATACAATAACCGGCCGACCGAGGGGTCAGCCGGTAATCCGTCCTCCCGCGCGACGCAAGTCGCGCAAATGGGGGTTCTTAGGGGAATCATTCCCCTAAGCGGGGTTCTAAGGGGCAGAGCCCCTTAGTTAATCCCGTTCTTTGCCTTCATCTTCGCGTAGACCGCCGTGGGCAGGCCGTAGAGGGTGATGAAGCCGTCGGCCCAGGTCTGATCGTAGACGTTGTCCTCGTCGAAGGTGGCGATCTCCGGGTCGTAGAGGGAGTAGGGGGAGGTCATGCCCGCGCCGATGATGTTGCCCTTGTAGAGCTTGAGCTTCACGGTGCCGGTGACGGTCCGCTGGGTCTTTTCGCAGAAGGCGGTCATGGCCTCGCGCAGCGGGGAGAACCACTGGCCGTTGTAGATGAGGTCGGCGTACTCGAGGGCCATGCGCTGCTTGTAGTGCTGGGTGGCTTTGTCGAGGCAGAGCTGCTCCAGCTTCTCGTGGGCGGCGTAGAGTATGGTCCCGCCGGGGGTCTCGTAGATGCCGCGGCACTTGATGCCCACCAGCCGGTTCTCCACGATGTCGATGATGCCGATGCCGTGCTTGCCGCCCAGCTCGTTGAGCTTCCACACCAAGTCCACGGGGGAGAGCTTCTCGCCGTTGACGGCTACGGGCCAGCCCTTCTCAAAGTCGATGGTCACGTACTCGCCCTCGTCGGGAGCCTCCTCCGGGGTGACGCCCATCTCCATGTTGCCGGCGTACTTCGGCTCGTTGGCAGGGTCCTCCAGCTCCAGGCCCTCGTGGGACAGGTGCCACATGTTCTTGTCCTTGGAGTAGTTGGTCTCCCGGCTGATCTTCAGCGGCACGTTGTGGGCCTCGGCGTAGTCGATCTCCTCGTCGCGGCCCTTGATGTCCCACAGCCGCCAGGGGGCGATCACCGGCATGTCCGGCGCAAACGCCTTGATGGCCAGCTCAAAGCGCACCTGGTCGTTGCCCTTGCCCGTGCAGCCGTGGCAGATGGCGTCCGCGCCTTCCTTTTTGGCGATCTCCACCAGCCGCTTGGCGATGATGGGCCGCGCGAAGGAGGTGCCCAGCAGGTAGGTGTTTTCGTACTTCGCGCCCATCTGCATCGACGGAATCACGACCTCCTCGATGAACTCCTTGTTCAGATCCTCCACGTACAGCTTGCTGGCGCCGGTCTTGATGGCCTTCTCCTCCAGGCCGTCCAGCTCGCCCACCTGGCCCACGTTGCCCGAAACAGCAATGACCTCGCAGCCCGGGTAGTTCTCCTTCAGCCACGGGATGATGACCGAGGTGTCCAGGCCGCCGGAATAGGCCAGCACGATCTTTTTGAACTGCTTGTTCAGTACCTTCTTCATGGTTGTCGCTCCTCTATGTTGGATTGATTTGATGTGTCTATTATATACCAAAAATATACACTGTCAAGGCCGAATAACCGTTAAAATCGTTAATTATAGGGAATTATATGCAGAATTATTGCATATTGATTCATTCCTGGCGCATGCGGGCGAAGAACGCCCTCAGAAGGGAGGCGCATTCGTCATGAAGCACCCCGCCGTCGCACGGGCAGAAGTGGGGGAAGGCGGGGTCCTCGGGGATGCGGTACAGGCTGCCCGCGCAGCCCTGGCCCGGGTCCGCGGCGCTGTAGACCAGCCGCGAAAGCCGCGCGCGCATGATGGCCCCGGCGCACATGGGGCAGGGCTCCAGCGTCACGTAGAGCGTGCATCCGGTAAGCCGCCAGTCGTTGACCGCCCGGCAGGCGCGCTTAATCGCCGTGAGCTCCGCGTGGGCGGTGGCGTCGCGCGCCGTCTCGCATTCGTTGTGGGCCCGGGCGATGATCTCCCCGTCCCTCACGATCACGCAGCCCACCGGCATCTCCCCCGCGGCGGCGGCCAGCCCGGCCTCGACGAGCGCCTCGCGCATGAAATCCGCGTCGGACATATAAAACCTCCGGTTTTCAGAGTGGAGAGTGGAGAGTGCAGAGTGCAGTTTTGGTGGAAATCCTGCGGATTTCTTTGATTTATGGCTACGAATAAACGGACCGTTGTCTAATTATCCGAATTGGTTCGGCACAACGGGCGATCAGGGGATCGCCCCTACATATGTACGTTGGCGTAGGGGCGATGCCCCCATCGCCCGGCCATAAGGAACCGCACGGTATCTCAACTGCACTCTGTACCCTGTACTCTGCACTCTGCTCTCTCACTCTCTCCCGTTCCAGCAGTAGGTGCACAGCCTGCAGGGGTTGACGCCGGTGGCCTCCAGCATGTCGTCCAGCCGGTGGTACTTGAGGGAGGTGAAGTTCAGCTCCCGGCGGATCTCCTCCACCATGCGGGCGTACTCGGGGGTGTCCGGGTCGGCGTAGGCGGGGAGCTTCGCCTCGGCGTTCTCGCCCTCGAAGCGGGCGATCACCCGGCGGGCGATCAGGTCCATCGCGGAGGCGGAGCGGGAGAAGTTCAGGTACTTGCAGGCGTAGAGTATCGGCGGGCAGGCGGAGCGGATGTGGACCTCCTTCGCGCCGGAGTGGTACAGGTACTCGGTGGTCTCCCGCATCTGGGTGCCGCGCACGATGCTGTCGTCGATCATCACCAGCCGCTTGCCCTTGATCAGCGCGTCCACGGGGATGAGCTTCATGCGGGCGATCAGGTTGCGCTTGGACTGTATCGTGGGCATGAAGGAGCGCGGCCAGGTGGGGGTGTACTTGATGAAGGGGCGTGAGAAGGGGATGCCGGCCCGGTTGGCGTAGCCGATGGCGTGGGCGGTGCCGGAATCGGGCACGCCGGCTACGGTGTCGGCGGCCACGTCGTCGCGCATGGCCAGCCGGCCGCCGCAGGCGCAGCGCATGGCCTCCACGTTCATGCCCTCGTAGGAGGAGGTGGGGTAGCCGTAGTAGACCCACAGGAAGGTGCAGATCTTCATGGCGTCCCGCGGGGGGATGACCGTCTCGACCCCCTCGGCGGTGATGAAATCCACCTCGCCGGGGCCCAGCTCGTGGCAGTCGGTGTAGCCGAGGTTCAGATACGCCGAGGACTCGAACACGGCGCAGTAGCCCTCGTCCTTTTGGCCGATGACCACCGGCGTGCGGCCCATGCGGTCGCGGGCGGCGTAGAGGCCCTTCGGCGTCAGCACCAGCATGGACATGGAGCCGTCGATGCGCTCCTGGGCGTAGCGGATGCCCTCGGGGATGGAGTCCCTGGCGTTGATCAGCGCGGCCACCAGCTCGGTGGCGTTGATGTTGCCGCCGCTCATCTCCAGAAAGTGCGTGGTGCCGTGGGCAAAGGCCTCGGCCACCAGCGCCTCGGCGTTGTTGATGCGGCCCACGGTGGTGATGGCAAAGTTGCCCAGGTGGGAGCGCACGATCAGCGGCTGGGGCTCGTAGTCCGAGATGCAGCCGATGCCCAGGTTGCCCTTCATGTCGTTGACGTCCCGCTCGAACTTGGTGCGGAAGGGGGCGTTTTCGATGTTGTGGATGGCCCGCTCGAAGCCCTCCTCGCCGTGCACCACCATGCCGCCGCGGCGGGTGCCCAGGTGGGAGTGGTAGTCGGTGCCGAAAAACAGGTCGAAAACGCAGTCGTGCTTCAGTGCGACGCCAAAAAATCCACCCATTGCATTCGCTCCTTTGTTCGTGTTTGCGGTCTCATTATATCATGCGCAGTATTGACACAACCGCATGCCCGTGTAAAGGTTTCGCGGGGATTTGGGGAACATTTGATGGTCATGGGGGTGCGCCAAGGTCCTCGATGGTCACCCGATGCCGGAAGGTATGCGGGGGGAATATGGCCCGGTACAGCGCGGCGTACATTTCGCGGGCCTGATCGGGGGCGATGGTTTCATTCCCGGGCAGGGCCAGTATGCGGAAGGCCGCGTCGTAGACGGTGGCCAGCGCGCCGGTGTCATAGAGCCCGTTGCGCAGGTAGAACGCCAGCCGGCGGCGGCGCAGGGCGCGTTCCTCCGGGTTGTCGGCGCGGTCGGGGTCGTCCACCTCCAGAAGCACCGCGCCCGCGCCCTGCAGGGGGCCGTCGATCAGCGCCCGCAGGAACGCGCCGCCGATGCCCCGGCAGCGCAGTTCGGGCCTGATGACAAGGTAGTCGAACAGCTGAAGTGTACGGCCCTCGCGCCCGGTGCGCGCGAAGTACGCCACCCCCAGCGCGTCGCCCGCCGCCATCGCACCGTAGCAAAGGTATTTACCCCGCCTGAGGGCGGCCTCGATGCGCTTAAGCGGTTTGAGTTCGTTCTCCGGAAAGGCGGGGACGATGAGCCCGGCGTAGGTCTCCCGCACCTGCTCAAGGTCCAGTTTTTCCACGCGAAACGGCTGCATGGGACCTCTGATCATTCGCCGATATTGATGTTCACGCCGTTGACCTCCACGCCCTCCTCGGCGCGGATGAGCACGTACTTCACCCCGTCGATCACCCGGGTCTCGATCAGATCGCTGCGCTCGGGGTTGACGTGGACCACCACGTCGGGGGTGCGCACCTCGAACTTTTTGGGCTCCACCACGTTGCGGGCGGGCAGTGACACCGCCTCGCCGAAGGTGTCGTCGTACTTCTCCTCAAAGGCGTGCAGCCGCGCCTCCGGCACGCCGCAGGACTCCAGCAGGTTCACCACCTCGCGGCGGCCCAGCTCCAGCGGCTCGGCGGTTTTATCCCTGTCGTGCGCCTCCAGGCGCTCCCGCAGGGTGTCGTGCACGGTCTGCACCACGTCGAAGCTCAAATCGTCCTCCAGCGCGTCCTCCAGCAGGGCCTGAAAGGTCTCCTTCTGCTCGGCGGCGGGCATGGGGGCGTCGGCGTTGAACACGGCCTCGATGAACTCCTCGTGGATGTTCGCGGCATCCTTGGTGAAGTACAGCGCGGAGTAGATGTTGGTCGCGCGGTCGTCGAAGGTGGGGAACATGAAGCCCAGCTCCGGCGCGGCCACTACCCAGTCCGGGTCCAGCGCGTGGAAGGCGTTGTCCTCTGCAAAGTAGGAAAGCGCGGGCTTGGTCAGCTTCACCGGGCACACGGACAGGAGCATGTAGCTGAACACCTCCTCGGAGATCACGTCCGCCTTGTGCTCGTCTGTATGGCGGAAGGGCACGTCGTAGGCATCGTGCATCAGCAGTATCAGGTAGTTGCCCTCCAGCTCCAGCGCGTCGATGATGCGGCGGCACAGCGCCTCCACGCCGCTGTCCACCGTCAGCGCCGAGTGGTTCAGCGCCATCAGCAGCCCGTGGGCCTCGCCCTCCATGACCTGATCCGGGCGGAATTCCACGTCGATCAGGTTGCGGCCCGGGATGCCCGAGAGCGTGCGCCGGAAGATGGCCAGGTATTTCTCCGCCTCCTCCTGCGGAAAGGATAAAAGCGGTCGGTCGAAGGTGGCCACGACCTCCCGCTTTTCGTTGACGTAGCAGCCCCGCACGCGGCTGACGGCGTTCTTGTCCGGGTTCAGGCGGCGGCGAATCTCGGCGATCTCTTTTCTGTTCATGCCATGCGCTCCATGTATCTGTTTTTTATTGATTATACCATCATTTCCCGACGCGGTCTTGATGAAGTAAGTTAAATGCAAAAAAACACCGCTCCCCCGGTGAGAGGGGAGCGGCTGCGATGCGGACGCCAAGAATGGCGTCCCTACGGGGGACCCGCTATCCCTGTTTTTCAAAACGCCCTTGCAATCCGCGGGGCGTATTATTATAATAGGGACATGATATTCCGAAATATGGGAGAAATGCGGCATGAGCACGAAAGCGGAGCCTTCTAAAAAAAGGAAGAAGATGAGCAGGAAGCAGCGGCGGGCGCTGAGGCGGCGGCGGAGGCTGTCGCTCATAGCGGCGCTCGTGGCGGCGGTGCTGCTGGCGCTGGCGGTGTGGTCGTCGCCGGGGCTGGGGCTCGTGCTGTGGGGGCTCGCGGCGGTCGGGTTTGCGGCGCTGGCGCTGCTGCTCCGGCGGCGAAAAGGGCTGAGGCCGTCGGTCTACGGGGCGCTGCTGGCCGTCTGCGCGCTGCTGGCGGTGGCCGGGGCGCTGGGCCGGGGGTATGTGCTCTCGGACGGCGCGGTGGTGCCGGTCAGGACGCTGACGGAATCGCTGCGGGTCACCGACGCCTGGCCGGTGGACATCGACCGCTACACCCGTCTGACGGCGCTGGACCTCCGGGACTCCACGGTGACGGACTTCTCGCCGATACTGTCCATGGAGAACCTCAGGCAGCTCGACGTGCGGGGCAACCATGCCTTCACCTATGACGACTTCGTCGCGGTGAGCGACGCGCACCCCGCCTGCCAGGTGGCCTGGAGCATCCCGGTGGGGGACGGCTACATCGACAGCACCGCGAAGGACGTGGACCTGACCGCCTACGGTCCCTCCGCGGAGGAGGTGGCGCTGCTGCGCGAGCGCTTCCCGGACACCCGGTTCAGCTACACGGTGACGCTGATGGGCAAGGCCGTCGACCCGGAGGCCGAGGCCATCGACCTGCAGGGCGCGGCGGACGTCGATCCGGACGCGGTCGCCGCGGCGCTGAGCCTGCTGCCCAGCGTGAAGACCGTGGACCTGCGGGGGACGCCGATGGATGCGGAGACCGTCGCGGCGCTGTGCGACGCCTGGCCCGAGGTGCGGTTTATGTTCACCTGCGCGGTGCCGGGGGTCCCCATGACCTCGGAGGACGAAACCGTGACGCTGGCCGGCGGCACGTATGCCGATCTGCAGCGCTACATGGCCTTCATGGACTACATGCCCAACCTTCAATACATAGACGCCCGGGCGGTTCAACTGACCGCGGAGGACCTCCAGGCCTTGCAGGCCGACGCGCGCTGCCGGAGGATCGTGTACGGCTTTACGGTGTACGGCAAGAACGTCACCACGCTGGACACTGAGTTGAACCTCGACAACATCCCCGTGTCCGACCCTGCCCAGATCGAGGCGGTGATCCGGCTGATGCCCAATCTCAAGAGGATTTCGATGGTGGGCTGCGGGCTGTCCGACGAGGCCATGGGCGCGCTGTTCGACGCCCATCCGGAGATCAAGTTCGTGTGGGTGGTCAGCTTCGGCAAGTACAAGCTGCGCACCGACGCCACCGCGTTCACCACCAATCTGTACGCCGTCAACGACTACCACTACACCTCCGCCACGTTCGCGCCGCTTCGGTACTGCACCGATCTCATGATGCTGGACCTGGGGCACTGCGACATCACCAGCATCGAGGGCCTGGCGGGGCTCAAGAAGCTGCGGGTGCTGATACTGGCGGACAACAAGATCAGCGATATTTCCCCGCTGGAAGGACTTCAGGACCTGGAGTACCTGGAGCTCTTCCTGAACCGCAAGATACACGATTTCTCCCCCCTGGCCAACAAGACAAAGCTGGTGGACCTGAACATCTACTACTGCCAGATACAGGACGTCGCACCCCTGACCACCTGTACCAATCTGAAGCGGCTGTGGCTGGGGGAGTGCGGGCTGTCCGACGGGCAGATCGGCAAGCTCAGAAAGGCGCTGCCGGATTGCAAAATCAATGCCCGCGGCTCCAGCGCCACCGGCGAGGGCTGGCGCGACCACAGGCATTATGAGGTGCTCAAGAAGATGTATAAGACGGGGGAGTATATACCGTTTGAGTGAATGGGGGGACAGGGAAAAGGGAATAGGGAATAGGGAAAAGGGAAAAGGAATGGCCGCTGCCGCGTTGGAAGCGCAACCTCGCCGTAGGGACGCCATTCTTGGCGTCCGTGGGCGGTGAGGCAATCCAGCCGGGGATGAGGGCATCGCCCCTACGGAGGGACGCTTCAACGGACAATTTCCCATTCCCCATTCCCCATTCCCAATTCCCAATTCAAAAAGCCTACTCCGCCCACCCCTGCGCGCGCTTGACGGCGCGGCGCCACTGTCTGAGCAGGTGGCTGCGCTTTTCCTCGGGCATGGCGGGGTGGAACTCCCGGTCGATGCCGCCCAGCTCGTTGAGGTCGGCGGTGGACCAGACGCCCACGGCCCGGCCGGCCAGCATCGCGGTGCCCTTGGCGGTGGTCTCGATCACCCGGGGGCGCACCACGCGGGCGTTGAGTATGTCGGCCTGGAACTGCATCAGGAAGTTGTTGGCGCTGGCCCCGCCGTCCACCAGCAGTATCTCCGGCAGGGTGCCGGCGTCGGCGGCCATGGAGGCGATGACGTCCGCGGACTGATAGGCGATGGACTCCAGCGCGGCCCGGACGATGTGCGCCCGCCCGGTGCCCCGGGTGAGGCCCACGATGGTGCCGCGGCTGTACATGTCCCAGTGGGGCGCGCCCAGGCCGGTGAAGGCGGGCACGAAGTACACGTTGCCGTTGTCGCTGACCTGCAGGGCCACGGGCTCGGTCTCGGCGGCGCAGGACACCAGTCCCATCTCGTCCCGGAGCCACTGGACCACCGCGCCGCCCACGAACACGCTACCCTCCAGCGCGTAGCGGGGCTGGCCGTCGATGCGCCAGGCCACGGTGGTGATCAGGTTCTGCATGGACTTCACCGGCGTCTTGCCCGTGTTCATCAGCACGAAGCAGCCGGTGCCGTAGGTGTTCTTGCACATGCCCGGGGCAAAGCAGCCCTGGCCGAACAGCGCCGCGTGCTGGTCGCCCGCCATGGCGGCGATGGGGATCTCCCGGCCCAGGATGGACTTGTCCAGCATGCCGATCACCCCGGAGGAATCCACCACCCTCGGCAGCACCTGCGGCGGGATGTCCATGGCGCGCAGCAGCACCTCGTCCCACTGCTGGGTGTAGATGTTGTAGAGCATGGTGCGCCCGGCGTTGGTGGCGTCGGTGACGTGCACGTGGTCGGGGGTCAGGTTCCAGGCAAGGAAGCTGTCCACCGTGCCGAAGCACAGCTCGCCCTTCTCCGCCCGGTCCCGCGCGCCGGGGATGGCGTCCAGCATCCATTGCAGCTTCGTGCCCGAGAAGTAGGCGTCCGGCACCAGGCCGGTGCGGTCCCGGAGCACGTTGCCCAGGCCGTCCTTTTTCAGCCGCTCCACCAGCGGCGCAGTGCGGCGGCACTGCCACACGATGGCGTTGCACAGCGGCTTCCCGGTGGCCCGGTCCCACAGAAGCGTGGTTTCGCGCTGGTTGGTGATGCCGATGGCCGCGATGTCCTGAACGTCCACGCCGGACTTCTCCACCGCGATCTTCAGCGCGGCGATCTGGCTTTTGAGGATGTCCTCGGGCCGGTGCTCCACCCAGCCCGGGTGGGGATAGAGCTGCTCGAATTCGATGTTGTGGACCGAGACGATGTTGGCCGCCTCGTCGAATACCACCGCGCGGGAGCTGGTGGTGCCCTGGTCCAGCGCCACGATGTACTTCATAATGCTTATCCTCCATATACGAAGACGGACTGCCGGGTGGACAGTCCGTCTTTTGATGCTTCATGATTTATCCCACGGAGTTCGCGGCCTGCTGCTCGGCGGGCTGCGCCTCTTCCTCGGCGTCGTCGGCGAATTCGGAATCGTCGAAGTCGCCCTCCTCGAATTCCTCCGACCCGGCGTCCTCGTCAAAGCTGTCGTCCTCGATTTCGGGCTCGGCGGTGGCGGGGATGGCGGTGGGGGCGTTCTGGTCGCCGGCGGCGTTGAAGGCCTCCACGCCGGTGATGGCGCCGGTGTCGGCGCTATTGCCCGCGCTGTTCTGCTTGAAGTTCTGGCTGGGCAGCAGTATGGTGACCACGCGGCGGGGCATCTTCGCGGCGATGCCGTCCAGATTGACGACGTTGAACACGTTGAGCAGGTTCATGATCACCACGAACACCAGCACCACGACCACGGCGGTCAGGAAGCCCTTCAGGATGCCCAGTAGGGCGTGGCCGAAGCCGGAGCCCTCGTCGTCCTCGTCGTCGTCGTAATCGTCGTCATCGTCATCGTCGTCTTCGTCGTCCTCGTCGTCGTCATAGTCGTCGAAGTCGTCCTCGAAGGCGTCGAAATCGTCGTCTTCCTCGTCGTCCTCGTCGTCATGGCCCTTGCGCGCCTTGCGGGCGAAGCGGCCGCGGCGGGGCTTTTCATCCTCCTCGTCGTCCTCTTCGTCGTCCGCGTCGGCGTCGTCGTCCTCGTCGTCTTCCTCGTCGTCCTCGTCATAGCGGGCGCGGCGTCCGAACAGGCCGCGGCGGGGCTTTTTCTCCACCTCGTCGTCCTCTTCTTCGTCGTCCACGTCGTCCTCGTCGTCTTCTTCCTCTTCCTCGTCCTCATCCCTGGACTTGCGGCGGAAGCCGAACAGGCCGCGGCGGACGGGCTCTTCCTCCTCGTCCTCGTCGTCCTCATCCTCGTCCTCCGCGTCCGCCTCTTCGACGGCGGGCTTCCGGTTGGCCTTTTTGTAGACGGGCTTGAACTCGCGGGTGGGCTCGTCCACCAGGGACATGTCCTCTTCGGTGGCGGGCTCGGCGTTGACGATGCCCTCGGTCACATCCTCGATGGTATCGGCCTCCAGCGGCTGGTCGCTGAACAGATCGATCACCTCGGAGACCTCCTCCTGGGCGGCTTCCGCGGTCTCCACCGCCGCCGCTTCGGTCGCCTCGGCGGCCTTCGCCGCGGCCTCGGCGGCTTCGGCGGCTTCCTTCGCCGCCTGCTCCGCGGCCAGTCGCGCGGCGCGCTCGCGGCGCTCGCGGCGGGACATGCCCGTGGTCTCCATGCCGGCGGCCAGCGCGTCGGTCAGCTCGGGATTGATCTTGTTCACATCCGCCATGTCAAGTCCTCCTTCAAAGTCATCGGCCTCGGCCATGCTGCCGTGCCGGGGGCCGGGACGGCCCGCTGTCGGGGTATCGTATGCGTCGTCCTCGGGGAGATCCTGCGCCTCGGCTTCCGTTTCGTCGTTCACGGAGGGCTCGTAGACGTTGTCCCCGTCGTCGTAATCCCCGTCGTCGTAGTCCTCTTCGTCGTAATCCTCTTCGTCGTCCGGCGCGGCGTTCTCAAACTCGTCCTCGTCGATGGGCACCACGAACTTCCTGAGGAACTTCTTGAAGCCCTTGACCGGCTTGCCGTCCGCCGGGGCTTCGTCGTCCTCGAGGTCTTCGCCGTCCTCCGCGTCGTTTTGCGGCGCTCTGCGGCGGTCGCGGCGGCTGCGGGGCGCGCTCTCCGCGCTCCAGGCGTCCTCCAGATCCTCGGCCAGCGGGGCGTCCTCCGCCTCCGCGGGGACCTCGGCATCCCCGGGCGCTTCGGCATCGTCGGTCGCGGGCGCGTCGGTCACGGCCTCGGGATCGTCGCCTTCGTCATAGTCCTCGTCGTCGTAATCGCCGTCGTCGTAGTCCTCCGCCGGCTCGCCCTTCCTGCGCGCCAGGCGGCTGCGAATGCCGTGGAACGCCTTGATGAAGGGATCGAAGGGGTTCGGATTGCCGGCATCCTCGGGTTCGGCGTCGTCGTAGTCCTCATCCTCGGGATAGTCCTCCGGCGCATCGGCGTAGTCCCCGGCATCCTCCGTCGGTTCGGCCTCCACCGGCGCCTCCGGCAGGACCTCGCCGGGCGCTTCGGCCTCCGCCGCGGGCTCGACAGTCTCGGGCGGCTCGACCGCCGCGACTTCCTCGGGGACCTCCGGCTCGACGGGCGCCTGGGGACGCGCGGCCTTCGGCGGCTCGGGCGCGGCTGCGGGCTTTTCCCGGCCGGCCTGGCGTTCGCGGTTTTTATATTCTTCATGCCGCCTGCGCAGCTCGAAATAATCCAGGGACGGATTGTTGTCCTGTCTGTTGCTCATCGCATAACCGCCTCTCAATACGTGTCCACATACACATGGACATAACTATACATATCCATTATACCTGTAATCGGCCATTCTTGCAAGGGTTCAGCGGCAGTTGACTGAAATATTTACGAATTTGCGCGAAAACAGCGCACAATGCCGCATAGTATGAAAGCGAAGCCGTGATCCACTTTTCCAAGGAGGTTCCAATCATGAGCAAAAACGAATACCGCCGCGCCTTCATCATGCTGAGGCCCGCCATAACGGGCGCAAGCGGCCATGTGCGGCTGGAGCGGCGCACCATGACGGGGAGCATGTATTTCATCGTGTCGGGCCAGGGGGAGGGCTGGCGGGCGGCGCTGGTGGGCCAGCGGGGCCGGGAGTACTTCGCCGCCGACCTGGGGGAGCTGAAGCGCGACGGCCGGGGACAGCTGACGCTGGCCTACGCCTTCGACCCGCGCAGCATCGACGGGCGGCCGCTGGAGGCCTATCAGCTGATCGTGGTGGCCCAGATCGCGCCGGAGAGCTGCCAGGTGGCGCTGACCGGCAACGTGGAGGGGGCTTATCCGCTGGACCCCGCGGCCGTGCGGGAGGTGACCTGCGCGCTGTACCGGGCTGACGTGCCCGCCGAGGACCTGCCCCCGGCTGAGGAGGCGACGTTCGACATGGCCGCCGCGCCCGCCAACGCCGAGGTGACGATGCCCGAACCATCGCCGGAAGCCGCGCCGGAGCCGACACCTGAACCGACGCCTGAGCCGGTGCCGGAACCTGTGCCGGAACCTGTGCCGGAACCGACACCCATGCCGGAACCGACGCCTGCGCCCGCGCCGGAGCCGACGCCGGAGCCGACACCCGCACACGAGCCGATGCCGGAACTGACGCCGACACCTGTGTCGGAGCCTGTGCCTGAAATGACGCCCGAGTCCCAGCGGACAAAGATCTACACGCGCATGCGTAGCTCCGCGACCATCGTGAAGGCCGAGGAGCCCCCGGCGCAGACCGCGACAGGCTGGTGCGCGCAGGCGCAGGCCACGCCCTGCGTGATGCCGCTGGAGGATGGTTACACCTACATACGCATGCCGCTGCCGGCGGCCTGCGGGACGGAGTACTGCATGCTGGGAGTGCGGACGAAGTCGGGCCGGGTGCGGTCCGTGCGCTGCGCCGTGCCGGGGGCGTATGCCGACCAGCCGCCGCAGGGCATGGCCGGGAGCGTCTGGCTCAGCGCGGGGGACGGCACTCCGACCGGGTACTGGGTGTTTACCGTGCCCTGTGAGGCGGGTTAGGGAGTAGGCAGTAGGGACGCCATTCATGGCGTCCGGAGGGAGTAGGGGTTACGACCTCTTCCGGCGCTGCGCGCCACCTTCCCCTGAGAGGGGAAGGCTTTTGGAGGCCACTGTAGGGACGCCATTCATGGCGTCCGCTGATGGCGGAGTTACGACCTCTTCCGGCACTGCGCGCCACCTTCCCCTGAAGGGGAAGGCTTTTGGAGGCCATTGTAGGGACGCCATTCATGGCGTCCGCGGATGGAAAAGAAGCCCCCCGAACGTCGGTCGGCGTTCGGGGGTGTGTTTGTCATGGGTCTCAGAAATCGATCTTTTTCTCCAGCCAGGCCACCAGCTCGCTGACGGGCACCAGCTCCTGCTGCATGGTGTCGCGGTCGCGGACGGTGACGTTGCCGGTCTCGGCGGTATCGAAGTCCACGCAGATGCAGTAGGGGATGCCGGCCTCGTCGGCGCGGCGGTAGCGCTTACCGATGGAGCCGGTCTCGTCGTAATCGCACATGAACTTCCTGGAGAGCATGGCGTAGAGCTCACGGGCCTGCTCGCCCAGCTTGTTCTTCTGAAGCGGCATCACGCTCACCTTGTACGGGGCCAGCGCCGGGTGCAGCCGCAGCACCACGCGGATGTCGCCGCCCTCGAGCTCCTCCTCGTCGTAGGCGTTGCACAGGAAGGCCAGCACGGCGCGGTCCACGCCCAGCGACGGCTCCACGCAGTAGGGGATGAACTTCTCGTTGGTGACCGGGTCCAGGTACTCCATGGACTTGCCGGAGTGGTTCTGGTGCTGGGTCAGGTCGTAGTCGGTGCGGTCCGCCACGCCCCACAGCTCGCCCCAGCCGAAGGGGAACAGGAACTCGAAGTCCGTGGTGGCCTTGGAGTAGAAGGCCAGCTTCTCGGGCTCATGGTCGCGAAGCCGCAGGTTCTCCTCCTTGATGCCCAGGGAGAGCAGCCAGTTTTTGCAGAAGGTGCGCCAGTAGTTGAACCACTCCAGGTCCTCGCCGGGCTTGCAGAAGAACTCCAGCTCCATCTGCTCGAACTCGCGCACGCGGAAGATGAAGTTGCCGGGGGTGATCTCGTTGCGGAAGGACTTGCCGATCTGGCAGATGCCGGCGGGCAGCTTCTTGCGGGTGGTGCGCATGGCGTTCTGGAAGTTGACGAATATGCCCTGCGCGGTCTCGGGCCGCAGGTAGATCTCGGCGGCGGAGTCCTCGTTGACGCCCTGATAGGTCTTGAACATCAGGTTGAACTGGCGGATGCCGGTGAAGTCCTTCTTGCCGCAGACGGGGCACACGATGTCGTGCTCGGCGATGAAGCTCTCAAGCTCCTGGTTGGTCCAGCCGTCGCCGGTCTCCTCGCCCTTGGTGAAGTCCTCGATCAGCTTGTCGGCGCGGAATCGGGCTTTGCACGCCTTGCAGTCCATCAGCGGGTCGTTGAAGCCGCCCACGTGGCCGGAGGCCACCCACACCTCACGGTTCATCAGTATCGCGCAGTCCAGGCCTGTGTTGTAGGGGCTCTCCTGCACGAACTTGCGCCACCAGGCCTTCTTGACGTTGTTCTTGAACTCCACGCCCAGCGGGCCGTAATCCCAGGTGTTGGCCAGGCCGCCGTAGATCTCGGAGCCGGCGAAGATGTAGCCGCGGTTCTTGCACAGCGCGACCAGCTTGTCCATCGTGAGCTTTGCCATTGCAGATACCCTCTTTTTCACAGTATTCAGTGATGTTTAGATTAACAGATTTCTTTGAGCTTTTCAACCTGTCTGTGTTAAAACTGTTTTTGACAGGCTATTCCATAATGTGATGGTTTTTGGTATAATGGGTGGAGAGGGAAGTTGAGAATTGAAAATTGAGAATTGAGAATTGAGAATTGAGAATTGAGAATTGGAGATAGCCGCTGCCGCGCAGAGACACGGGGGGCGGGGGACGACCTCTTTCGTCTTGCGCTTTGCGCAATCCACCTTCCCCTGAAGGGGAAGGCATGGGCATACCCATAGTAGGGGGCATTCTATAATTCCCAATTCTCTATTCCCAATTTGCGGTAAGGGGACGGGGCATTCCATAATTCTCAATTCTCCATTCTCAATTCTCAATTATCCCAAACACGACACTCACGCTGGTGATAAAATGTACTACGAACCCTACAAAGGCAAAAAGAAGGGCAGGGCCAGAAAGCGCAGGAGCTTCGGCGAATGGCTGTTGCAGGGCCTCTTGAAGCTGATTGCGCTGATATTGGCGATTGCCCTTATGGTGCTGGGGCTTTTGTACGCCCTGCCGCCGGGGCTGTTTGCCGTGGAGCCGGAGGGCGTGAACCTGGCGCTGACGGACGGCCTGCCGCTGAGCTGTGTGAACGTGCTGCTGTTGGGCGTGGACGACCTGCGGGAGGGCGCGCAGCGCAGCGACGCGGTGATGATCGCCTCCGTCGGCTACGGCAGATTCAAGCTGACCAGCGTGATGCGCGATACCCTTGTGGAGATCCCCGGCCACGGCAGGAACAAGCTCAACGCCGCCTACGCCTACGGGGGCGCGGAGATGGTCATGCGCACGCTGAACCAGAACTTCGGGCTGAACATCATGCACTACGCCCAGGTGGACTACGTGGCGCTGGCGCGGGTGATCGACGCCATCGGGGGCGTGGAGATCACCATCACCGACGCCGAGCGGGAGCGCCTGAATGCCACCATGCTGGAGGCCCGCAGGGTGTTCAAGCCGCTGGGCTACACCGCCCGGGAGGTCACCCGCTACGGCGATGACATCCCGCTGGACGGCCTGCAGGCCGCGTCCTACGCGCGGATCCGCAAGATCGACTCCGATTACATGCGCACCAGCCGCCAGCGTACGCTGATCGCGGCCATCCTGAAAAAGATACGCTCGAACCTGTGGAACCCCGTCATGATGGCCCGGCTGGCCCGCACGGTGACGGAATCCGTCAACACCAACATGTCGCTTTTGCAGATACTGTCTCTGGGCGAAAAGGGCCTGCTGGCCGGGAGCGTGGAGCAGCTTCGGCTACCGGTGGAGGGCAGCTTTACAGACGACGGCGCGAAGCTCGACGTCACCAGCTATCCCGCCAACCACGACGCCTTCTTACAGTTCGTATACGGTTAGCGCGGCGGACGTCCCCAACAATTCACTTGCCACGCCCGTCAAAATGACGTATAATGATAACTACCAATATCGGAACGGGTGAATACGATTGACGAAGATTATCGCGATTACGAACCAGAAGGGCGGGGTCGGAAAGACGACCACCGCCGTGAACCTGAGCGCGCTGGTGGCCGAGTCCGGCAAGCGCGTGCTGCTGGTGGACATCGACCCCCAGGGCAACGCCACCAGCGGCCTGGGCAAATCGGACACGGACGACAACACCGTCTACGAGGTGCTGCTGGGCGAGGCGGCGGCGAGGGACGCCGTCGTGCCCACGGGCTTCGGCGGGCTGGACCTGATGCCCACCTCCATAGAGCTGGCGGGGGCCGAGATCGAGCTGGTGTCGGTAGATAAGCGGGAGGGACTGTTAAAAAAAGCCCTCGAGGACATAAAGAATGACTACGACTACATATTCATAGACTGTCCGCCCTCGCTGAGCCTGCTGACGCTCAACGCGCTGACGGCGGCGGACAGCGTGCTGATCCCGATACAGTGCGAATACTACGCGCTGGAGGGCGTGGGCCAGCTCGTGAACACCGTCAAGCTCATCCGCATGAAGCTGAACCCCGATCTGAAGGTGGAGGGCATACTGCTGACCATGTTCGACGCCCGCACGAACCTGTGCGCCCAGGTGGTGCAGGAGGTGCGCAACCACTTCCGGGACGAGGCCTTTGACACGATGATCCCCCGCAACGTGCGCCTGAGCGAGGCGCCCAGCTACGGCATGCCGATCCACCTGTACGATCCCCGGTGCGCCGGGGCGCAGGCGTACCGCGAGCTGGCGGCGGAGCTGATAGAAAGAAACGAGGTGTAAGCCATGGCGAAGAAGGTACAGCGCGGCCTGGGCCGGGGCCTGGGGGCCCTGCTGGGCGACGTGGTGGAGGAGGCCGCGGAGGTCAGGTCCGAGCCCCAGGCGCCCGCGGACGCGGTGCGGATGCTGCCCATCCGCCTGATCGACCCCAACCGCGACCAGCCCCGCCGCAGCTTTGACGAGGCGGCGCTGCAGGAGCTGGCGGCGTCCATACGCGCGGTGGGCGTGATACAGCCCATCATCGTGCAGCAGGCGGGGGAGCGCTACACCATCATCGCCGGGGAGCGGCGCTACCGGGCCTCGAGGCTCGCGGAGCTGGAGGAGATCCCCGCCATCGTGCGGGACTGGGACGCCCAGAAGCGGCTGGAGGCCGCGCTGATCGAGAATCTGCAGCGCGACGACCTGAACCCCGTCGAGGAGGCCATGGGCGTGCGACGCCTGATGGACGAGGCCGGGCTGACCCAGGAGCTGGTGGCCCAGCGTCTGGGCAAGAGCCGCCCGGCGGTGGCCAATCTGCTGAGGCTTCTGACGCTGCCGGAGAGCGTGCTGGCGCTTTTAAAGGCGGGCAAGCTGTCCGCCGGCCACGCCCGGGCGCTGGTGACGGTGGATCCGGCCCGGCAGGTGCAGCTTGCGAACCTGACGGTGCAGCAGGGCTGGTCCGTGCGGCAGCTCGAGCGCATCTGCGCCCAGCCGGTCAAGCCCCCCAGGCCCCGCGTGGTCCGGGATGCCCAGATCGGTGAGCTGGAGAGCATGGCGCGGGAGCTGTTCGGCACCCGGGTCAAGCTGGACGGCAACGCCGACAGCGGCAGGATCACCCTCTACTACTACAACGGCGACGACCTCCAGCGCATCTGGGACGTGCTGGAGATGGCGAAGGACGGGCACTGACATGTATTCCGAGGACGACTTTCGCGCGATCGACCGCCGCATCGCCCGCATCCGGGCCGCAATGATCCCGGTGCTGATGGTATTCGCGGCGCTCGCGGCGCTGGGCTATGTAAAGCGGGTGAAGTGGCTGGCGCTGGGCGGGCTCTCCATGCTCGCGGCGGCGGCCTGCTTCGGCATTTCGTTCTTCCTGTGGCCCTGCCTGCGCTACCGCGGGTTCCTCAGGGACATGGAGGAGGGGCTGTCCCGCGAAATGGTGGGCAGCGTAGTGTCGGTGGCCGACACGCCCGAGCCCCAGGACGGCGCATTGGTGCTGCCAGTGCACATTCTTTTGACAGAGGAACGGGACGAGCACATCGTGTATCTGAACGCCTCCAAGCGCGACAGGATGCCCCCGGTGGGGACCGAGGCGCGGTTCCTGCTTTACGGGAGGCACATAAGGGCGATATTTCCGGTACAGAAAGGATAACATATGAGCGTATTGGTTTGTGTGACGGGGCAGAAGTGCTGCGAAAGGCTGATCGTGGCGGGCGCGGAGATCGCCCGCGCGGAGCGCGACTACCCGCTGACGGTGCTGCACGTGGCCCGCATCGGCGGCAACGTGATGGGGTTCGTCAACGAGCCCGAGGCGCTGGAATACCTGCTCAACGCCTCCATCGAACACGGCGCGGACATGCTGGTGCGCAGGGCCGACGACGTGCTCGGGACCATCGAGGCCGAGGCCCGGCGGCTGGACGCCCACGTGATCGTCGCGGGCCGCGCCGCCAATTACAGCGGCCATGACCTGCTCGACGAGTTGAAATCGCGCCTCCCCGGCGTGCGGTTTGAGATCCTGGGGGCCTGAACAGGGCAACCCCTCCGCCTCGCTGCGCTCGGCACCTCCCCTTACACAGGGGAGGCTTTGCGCCGCGTTTCTATTTCGATGTTTCGTTTAAAACGTGAACAGCCATTCCTGTTCCCTGTTCCCTACTGCCTACTCCCTCAACATGAAGAAAATGCTCACAATCATACTCATCATCCCCCTCGCCCTGACCGCCCTGACCGGCCTTGCGGTGCTGACGGCGGTGTGCGTGTGCGCGGGCAGGACCTATGCGCCGCGACCCGCGGACTGCGCGGTGGTGCTGGGGGCGCACGTCTGGATGGACGGGCGCATGAGCAACGCGCTGACCTACCGCTGCGAGGCGGCGCTCTCGGTGTGGCGGAGCGAGCTTGTGCCGGTGATCATCGTCTGCGGCGCGCAGGGGGCCAACGAGCCCGAGACGGAGGCGGCAGCCATGCGGCGCTGGATGATCGCCCACGGCGTGCCGGAGGATCGGGTCATCGCGGAGGACCGGTCCAGGAATACCCGGGAGAACCTGTTGAACGCCCGCGTGATCATGGCCGAAAGGGGCTTTCAGACCGCCGCGGTCTGCACCAACGACTATCACCTCACCCGGGCGCTGTGGCTCGCCCGGGATGTGGGGATCCCCGCCACCGGCATCCCCGCGCCGTCCACGCGGGATGTGGTCAGCTTCGTCAGGGGGCGCGTGCGGGAGACGTGCAGCTGGATACTGTACTTTGTCAGGAAATATACATAGGCATGCGAAAGCCGGCCCCGTGTCAGCGGGGTCGGCTTTCGCATGCCTTAAATGGGTCACCACAGCGGCTTTTCGATCTGCGCGGGGTCGGCGAAGGGGCCGGGCAGGGTTTCCAGCCCTCGATGGCCGCCGAAGTAGTCCCGATCGAAGGTGATGGGCGTGCCGTCGGGGTTCTCGAAGCGCTGCTCCGGCTCGAAGGCGCAGCCCAATATGTCGCTGGTGACGATGCCGCCCCGGAACTCCCGCAGGTAGTCGTAGACGTTGGTTTTGAGGACGGGCCTGCCGTCCACCTCCGTCAGCGTCACGCTGACCTTCCCCCGGGTCTCCACCAGGCCGTGCTGCTCGTGACGGCTGACGTTCGCGCCGTTGAAGTAGGCGTTGCCCCTGATCCACACCGGCAGGTGGCCGAAGTGGTACTGCGCCAGCGCGCCCATGTCGGGCTCGCGGTCCATCATGAAGTTGGCGATCCACTCATCGTAGGACGGGAAGATGTCGAAGGACGCCGTGCCCGCCACCTCATAGCCCGCGTCGGTGGACTTCAGGTTGGGGTCGGTGACGG
This sequence comes from uncultured Eubacteriales bacterium, assembly GCA_902765735.1. Taxonomy (GTDB): domain Bacteria; phylum Bacillota; class Clostridia; order Christensenellales; family Aristaeellaceae; genus UBA2862. The sequence continues at coordinate 37,151 of CACXBB010000013.1, forward strand.
GGTAGTGCTGCACGATGATGTTGTTGTAGACGCGGTCGTCGCCGTGCAGTATGGTCATGAAGCCCGCCACCTCGGTGCGGTGCCGGATGTGGTAGGGGGTGTAGCGGGGCTCGCGCTGGCCGTTGACGACGCTGTCCACGCCGGAGTTGATGAGGGAGAAGGCCCCCAGCATCAGGTTGTGCACGCAGGCGATGCCCTCGGAGGGCATGACCAGCGACACCTTGGACAGCATCACGTTGTTGTCGATCAGCGTCGGGCCGTGGCCCACCTCGATGAACACGTCGTTGGAGAACATCGCGCCCCGGGCCGGCTCGACGCCCTCGGGCCGGTGGTTGTCGTGCAGCAGGTTTTGGCTGATGCGCGCGCCCTGGGCCTCCCAGTCCAGCCACACGCCCATGATGCAGTGGTGGATGTGGTTGCGGCGGATGGTCACGTCGATGGCGGCGTGCAGCTTGATGCCCGCCGTCTCCGCGCCGCCGAGCTGCTGGGAGTTGCACACGTGGTGGATGTGGCAGTCCTCGATGGTGGAGAACACCGCGCCCATGCGGCCCACGATGCCGGTCTGCTCGCAGTGGTGCACGTGGCAGCGGCGGATGATGTGGCCGCCCACCTTCTCCTTGAGCCAGCCGTGGTACTGGCCCCGGCACACCGCGTCGCGCTCCATCTGGGTGGGGGATTTGACGTGCTTCGTGTAGAAGTACATGTCGTTCTCGGGGTCGCGGTACTTGCCCAGCGAGATGCCGCAGCACTTGCTGCCCCAGACCGCGCAGTCCTCGATGATCCAGCCCTTCGACCAGTGGGGACCGATCAGGCCGTCCTGATACGCCGCCGGGGGCGCCCAGGTGGTCGCGCCCTTGTTGATGTCGAAGCCGGAGACGGTGATGTAGTTCACGCCGTTTTCATCGGGCATGAAGCAGTTGCGCCGCACCAGGATCTCCACCTTCTGTTCATTGGGGTCCAGGTCCCTGAAGTTGGCGAACAGCACGGTGGTGTTGCCCTCCTGCCGGGTGAACCACTTCCATGTGGAGGCCTCCGGGTCCCAGGCGGTCGGGTCGGCCTCCCCGGCCAGGCATTCCTCGAGGGTGACGGTCTCGTACATCATACGGTCGTTGAGGAACACCGCGCCGGTGTGGCGCACGGTGGGGGCGAAGTACCAGTCGCCGCAGACCATGCGCACGTAGGGGTTGTAGTCGCCGAACACGCCGTTGTCCACGCGGTTGACCCACACGCTGCCCTCGTAGGGCTTCCAGCCGGTCAGGGGCTCCGCACCGGTGATCACCGCGCCGAGGGGTTGCTCCGAACGGTAGACGATGCGCCTGTCCTCCGTGCCGCCGTGGCGGGGGGTCACCTTCTCGCGGTAGATGCCCGGCGCGACGAGGACCTCGTCGCCCGCCACGGCCACGCGGGCCGCGTCGTCGATGTGCTTGAAGGGCATGGCTTTGGAGCCGTCGCCGTCCCGGGAGGCGCCGGCGTTGACGTAGTAGATCATGGATGTGTTTCCTCCTCGTATGGACTTCGTTTACATATCCCCGTAGATCTCGCGGTAGCGGGAGGGCGTGCAGCCCCGGCTCTCGCGGAAGACGCGGTTGAAGGTGGCGATGCTGCCGAACCCGGCGGACAGGGCGATATCCTGGATGGACTGGCGGGTGTGGATCAGCAGGTCCTCGGCCATGCTCACCCGCTTGCCGCGCAGGTATTCGGAGAAGGAGACCCCCATCTGCTGCTTGAACACGCGGGAGAAATAGTACTTGGAGAAGCCCGTGAAGGCGCTGACGTCCTCCAGCGATATGCTGCGCTTGAAGTTCTGGTCGATGTAGAGCCGGGCACTGTCCACGATCTCCGGCTCCATGCGCCGGGCCTCGGGGCGGGGCTGGGCGCTGCGGGCGAGGCTCGACTGCCCCAGCCGGGCGTACATCTGCATCAGGTACGAATAGCACAGCGTGTTCCACATGAACTCCCGCCGGTCGTAGCAGTTGACGCACTGCATCAGAAGCGAGCGCACCGCCTCCTGGAGCTCCGGCTGGCCGGAAAGGTAGATGGGCGTCTGCAGGAGGTCCTCCACCAGCCGCATGTCCCGCATGGAGAAGATGCTGTCCGGCTCGAACAGCAGCAGGTAGCGCGCGCTGCCCGCGTTCATCGACAGCCCGTGCACGCAGTTCGGCGGCACGATCAGCACCTCGTCGGCCTGCACCCGGTAGGTCGCGTCCTGGACCTGGTAGATCACCTCGCCCTTCACAGGCATGATGATCTCCACCGCCGAGTGACAGTGGCTCTCGTAGCGCCACGGCACCTCGGAATACCAGATCCGAAGCGACGAATGCTCGATATAGGTGACGAACTCCTGCTTGCCCTGCATGATGCGGAAGCCATCCGGAAAACGGCTGCGCGACATCGCCTCGCCGCGGGTATGAACCTCCATATCGCACACCTGCCTTACTCTGAATATCATATCTATTATAACATAAATATAACACTGATTCAATGGTTTTGAACGCTGTTTATGCTCATGTGTTGCGATTTGCTCATTAAAAATCGATTTCGCACGCTGTGATGTGCTCAAACCTTGTGAATGGCGTTCCGAAACACGTCACGGCGGGGCGTCGTGAGACAAAAAAACAGAGCTGCCGCCCAAATTGTGACAATATTATGATATGTTGTCAAAATGTCTTGAATTTGTAATACTTCTGAGATATAATGTGAACATAAATGAAATGAATGGGGAGGCGGCGGCCATGGGACGGTTCCGCGGGCGGGTCGGTGTCCGGATGCTGTGCCTGTGCGCGGCGCTGATGCTGACCGGCCTCGCGGCATGCGCGGAGGGCTTCGTCATCGCCCCGCTGCCGGAGGGCGGCGTGGAGATCACGGGCTGGTCGGGCGACGAAAGCGAGCTGTCGGTGCCCCCGGAGATCGACGGCGAAAGGGTCGCCGCCATCGGAGCGCGGGCCTTCGCCGGGCGCAAGGAGCTGGAGCGCGTCGTACTGCCGGAGGGCCTCGAGCGCATGGGGGACGGCGCCTTTGCGGACTGTCCCGGCCTGGAGGAGATCAGCGTGCCGGCCTCGGTGACAAGGGTGGGGGAGAACCCCTTCGCCGGGTGCGAGAGCCTGAAGAAGCTGGCGCTGGCCGACGGCGGGCCGTACCTTGAGATGATCAACGGCGTGCTGTTCGGCGACGGCGGGCGGCGGCTGATCTGCTGTCCGCGAACGCTGCCCATGGAGCGCTATGTGGTGCCGGAGGGCACCGGGCGCATCGACCCCCGGGCGTTCAGCGACTGCAACCGGCTGGTGCGCATCATTCTGCCGGACAGCGTGACGGACATCGGCGCGGACGCCTTCGAGGGGCACGCCAACCTGACGCTGATCGTGGGCCGCGGCAGCTTTGCCGAGCGCTACGCCCGCGAAAACGGCCTGAAATACAACTACACCGACGCCGCCGAATGGCTGGCGGATGACCAAAGCGAGGAGATGGGATCATGAAGAAGCTGTGCGCGATGCTGGCGATGGTGCTGGCGCTGGCCCTCGTCGGGGCCTGCGCGGAGACCGCGGCCACGCCGATCTACGATTGCGGCGACTATACCTATATATTGCTGGAGGACGGCGCCGCCCAGATCGTCTGCTGGGACGGTCCGGACGCCGAGCTGACCGTGCCCGCCGAGCTGGACGGCTACCGGGTCACCAGCATCAGCGAGAGCGCCTTCTGCGACTGTCAGGACCTGGTCAGCGTGACGCTGCCCGAGGGCATCCGGGACATCGGCGAATTCGCCTTTGCCGACTGCGACAACCTGTGCAGGGTCGATCTGCCGGAGGGGCTGATCTCCCTGGGCGACTGCGCCTTTGACCACTGCGAGGGGCTGACCGAGATCGCCCTGCCGGATTCCCTCCGGGAGGTGGGCGCGAACCCCTTCCACAGCTGCGCGAACCTGTTCGACATCTTCGTGTCGCCCGATCACGAGTACCTGGCCACCATCGACGGCGTGCTGTTCTCCAAGCCGGACCGGCGGCTGGTGTGCTACCCCATGGGCTATTCCGCCGGGCGGTACAGCGTGCCGGAGGGCGTGCTGGACATCGGCGCCATGGCCTTCGACCGGGACCTGTACCTCGAGGAGATCGTGCTGCCCAAGAGCCTGGTGAGCATCGGCGACGAGGCCTTCAACGGCTGCGAGGGCCTGCGGACCATGAACCTGCCCGCCGGGGTGAAGTCCATCGGCGCGGACGCCATGCGCTGCAAAAACCTCACCATCACCTTCGAGGGCGACCAGAACGAGTGGCAGCTCGCCGGTCTGGAGAGCGTGAAGAATGAGGCGTGAGACGAAATACAGGCAATAGGTAAAAGGATCAGCGGCGACTGCTGATCCTTTTGCCTATTGCCCAAATTCAGCGTTTACTTTCGCCGGAAAAGTGGTATAATCATAGCGTGATATCAAAACGATGGAGGCGATGGCATGTCCAGGGAGCGCGCGCACCGGGAGAACACCAAGCGCCGCGTGAGGCATGAGAACATCAATCCGCAGGTGCGTCTGATCCAATTGCCCGTGATGGCGATCGTGCTGACGCTGGCGGTGGAGCTCTGCAACCGCGGGCTGGATGTGCGGCGGCTGTTTGATTTTGTGACGGGCAAGCCGCTGATGTTCCTTTTCAACGCGCTGATCGTGCTGACCACGCTGATCTTCTCGGAGCTGTTCAAGCGCCGCCGGGCGGTGCTGACCACCACCTGCATACTGTGGGTCATACTGGGCATCGTGCAGTACACGGTCATCAAGGAGCGCACGCAGCCCTTCTGCTCGGTGGACATACTGATGCTGAAGGACGCCGTCTCGCTGATGACCATCTACTACTCCACGGCGCGGATCATACTGATGTTCGTCGCGGGGTTCGCGGTCATCGTGCTGGAGGTGCTGCTGTTCAGCCGGTCCCGGCGCAGGAAGCGGGTGAACCGGGCGGCCTCGGCGCTGACGTTCGTGGGCTTCGTGCTGCTGTGCGCCATGATCTCGGCGCTGTCCATACGGGCGGAGCTGCTGCCCCGGCGCTTTGACAACATGGTGGACGCCTACAACGACTACGGCTTCCCCGTGTGCTTCTCCTTCACCTTCGGCCAGCAGGGCATCTCCAAGCCCGAGACCTACTCCAGCGAGACCATGGCGGAGATCATCAGGGACATCGACGACGACGGGGAGATGGCCTATCCCGTGTTCGACGAGACGGACAACCTGGCCCAGCCGAACATACTGTTCGTGCAGATGGAGTCCTTCTTCGACGTGAATACCATCATCGGCAGCAGGTACTCCGCCGACCCCACGCTCAACTTCAACCGGCTGTGCAAGAATTTCCCCAGCGGGCTTCTGTACGTGCCCACCATCGGCGGCGGCACCGCCAACACCGAGTTCGAGGTGCTGACGGGGCTGAACCTGGACTTCTTCGGAGCGGGGGAGATCCCCTACAACACCATATTGCAGCAGACTGCCGTGGAGACCGTCAACTTCGACCTGAAGGACTACGGCTACACCGCCACCGCGCTGCACAGCAACGGCGCCACCTTTTACAGCCGCAACGTGGTGTATCCCAACCTGGGCTTCGACCGGTTCGTGTCGCTGGAGTACATGCACGACATGAAGTACAACGACCTGGGCTGGGCCAGGGACGCCCAGCTCACCGGCGAGGTGTTGCGGGCGCTCCAGTCCACCGAGGGCCGCGACGTGATGATGTGCATCACGGTGGAGTCCCACGGCAAGTACGCCGAGGAGTACACCCCCGCCGAGGGGGACATCGAGGTGCTCGCGCTGCCGGAGAAGATCCCGCTGGCGCCGTTCCAGAACTTCGTCAACCTCATCCCCGCCACCGACGAATTCTTAAGGGACCTGGTGCACGCCATCGCGCGCTTCGACGAGCCCACCGTGATCGTGGCCTACGGGGACCACCTGCCCGCCATGGAGCTGGAAAACGACATGCTGACCACCGGCTCCATCTACGCCAGCCGCTACGTGATCTGGAACAACTACGGCAAGGTGTTCGAGGCCCCCGACCTGCAGGCCTACCGCCTGACCGCCAACCTGATGAAGCAGCTCGGCTTCAACGGCGGCGTGATCACCAAGTACCACCAGTCCGCCGACCCCTCGGAGGCCGGGGAGGAGTATCTGGACAAGCTGGAGCAGCTGCAGTACGACCTCCTCTACGGCGAGAAGCAGGCCGTCAACGGCGAGTCGCCCTACGCGCCCACCCGCATGACCATGGGCAGCGTGCCGGTGACCATCGGCGAGGCCGACCGGGAGTACGGACGGCTGCTGGTGTCCGGAGAGAACTTCACCGAGTTCTCCTCCATCATGGTGGACGATAAGCCCGTGGACACTGCCTATATCGATCAGGACCACATCGTCGCCCGGATGGACGACCCGCTGTCCGTGGAGCGCTTCACCGTGGGCCAGGTGGCCCGGGACGGCACCGTGCTCAGCCAGACGGCATCATTTGAGCCTGAATGAAATCGCAGCGCGATTTCATTCAGAGTGCAGATAACAGAGTGCAGAGTGCAGTTTTGGTTCAAATCCCTACGGGATTTGTTTGATTGAATGGCACGACATTTCGTGGCCGTCTGATTGTAACTGTTCAGCTCGGACCTGTGTTTCAGGAGGGCGATGAGGGCATCGCCCCTACAACAGCGCAATATCCGTAGGGGCGATCTCCTGATCGCCCGCCGCACTGAACAGTAACCTCCAATCAAAGAAATCCGAAGGATTTCTACCAAAACTGCACTCTGCACTCTGTACTCTGCACTCTTAAATGTCTTCCGTCGCGTAAAACGCAATCTTTCCGACGGTCTTGATGGGCTTGTCGCTCCTCGGCTCACTGGCGTCGGCGGTCTGGTAGTACAGCGCCTCGGCGCCGAGCGTGCGCCGCCCGGAGAGCACCGCGTGGGCCGCGGACAGGCTGTCGGCATCGTACCGGCTGCCGATGGGGAACTGGTGCTGCTCGTTGAGCACGGCCCCCAGTGTGTCGGAAAACCAGGGGTTGTCCACCCGGTTCATGGCCACCGTGCCGATGGCCAGCTTGGCGTCGTAGCTGTCGTTGCGGGCAAGCGCGTAGATCGTCCGCGCCAGCAGTACCGTGTCCCTGTCCTCCGTGAATCCCGACTTCGGGATCAGTATACATGCGCCCAATATCAGTATTGCGGCGATTGCGATCCATCTCTTCATAGCGGTCTGCCTCCCTCGGAGCATGATATCTGTTCCGACTAAAGAAATTATACAACCATCCGTAATATCTTTCAATGCTTCTGAAACAAATTTGAAACAAATGCCCAGATTGCCGGTTTTCATCACAATTGGCCCCGAATTTGACCGAATATTACCCCGTGTAAAATCCAAACGCAACGCGATTGTGCTTGTATATAACATTGTATTGTGATAAAATATTACTTATATATTTCAAATATGCGGAGGCTGCCGGCATGGAGAATCTGAGCGCGATCATCGAGGCGATACTGTTTGTGTCCGGCGACCCGGTGCGGGTGGACGCCCTGGCCCACGCCATGAACCTGACGGTGAGCGAGCTGGAGGAGGCGCTCTCGGCGCTTAATGACCACCTGGCGCTCGAGAACCGGGGCATACAGCTCAACCGCAGCGGCGAGACGGTGTTTCTGTCCATCTGCCCCAGGTACGCCCCGCAGGTGGAGGCATTCTTGCAGCCGCTTCAGAAGCAGCCCCTGTCCCAGGCGGTGCTGGAGACGCTGTCCATCGTGGCCTACCGCCAGCCGGTCACCAAGGGGGACATCGAGGCGGTGCGCGGCGTGAAGTGCGATTACTCGGTGCAGTCGCTTTTGAACAAGGGGTTCATCGAGGAGTGCGGGCGACGGGAGACCCTCGGCCGCCCGATCCTGTACGCCACCACCGACAAGTTTTTGCAGCACTTCGGCATGGAGACCCTCGCCGACCTGCCCAATGTGGACCTTCTCAACGGCAGGGAGGAGATCGGGGTCTGATACAGGAAATTTTTGATACACACGCGCTTCTTAAATGAAAAACCCTTGACGGGACAAGTGCGACGCGGATATAATATACAATAAGATAATATGCGGGAGGAACGAGAGAATATGAAACGGCAGTCTTCTGAACGGGCGCGCCTGCGCAAGCTGCGTTCAGTCTATCGCAAGCGCATCGCCATCTGGGCGATCGTCATGCTGATCATCGGCTTCATTCTCGGCATCGTGGCCGATCAGATGATTTTTAATAAGAAGGATAAGGCTGCGCCCGAGGTGCGGGAGATCATGGTCACCCCCACGCCCGCCGCGGCTGACGAGGGCGGCTTTGAGGAGCCCGACATGGAGGGCTTCGTGCCGGACGAGGAGCAGCAGGAGCCGGACGACGACATCGAGATCGACCTGGGCGACCTGGACAAGGAGATCACCTCAGACGAAGGCGACCAGGCGACGACCGGCGACCAGGAGACCACCGCGGAGCCGGAGGCCACCGACGCGCCGGAGGCCACCGCCGAGCCCGAGGAGGACTACACCATCAGCATGGAGGCGGCCACCGCCACCCCCGAGCCGACGGCCACGCCCGAGCCCACGCCCACCCCGGAGCCCACGCCGGTGCCGGGTCCCACCACCGTGGCGGTGGTGCCCTTCGGCGAGACCTATGAGTTCACCACCCAGATCAACCCCGACGGCACCGCCCGCTTCTCCACCGAGAGCAACGACTTCGAGACACTGTCCTTCTCCCTGACGATGAAGGACTACATGCTGCCCTCCGACTTCGCCTCCAAGTGGGGCAATGTCTACAAGCTGCAGGGCACCGAGGCCGGCGCGGGCTTCGAGCTGACGCTGCACGACTACACCGGCACCGCCAGCATCGTGCCGCAGAACATCATCAAGATCGTGCTGCAGAGCGAGTCCGGCAACACCGAGAACCCCGGCTTCCAGCTCATGGATGCCGAGATCGCGGGCCAGCCCGATGTGAGCGTCAAGTCCAACGAGCCCAAGATGCTGTGGAAGCGCTACACCTTCTCCAACGCCGGCGAGCCCATGGAGTACCTGGCCGTGACCACCTACAACAACGGCGCGGTGCAGACCATACTGTTCGAGCTGAAGTCCGACGTCGTGCCCACGCCCGATCCCGCCGATCAGTACACCACCCTGAGCCGCGGCACCAAGTCCGACGCCGTGCTCGATCTGCAAAAGCAGTTGATCGAGCTGGGCTACCTGTCCGGCAAGGCCGACGGCTCCTACGGCGAAAAGACCCAGACCGCCGTCTCCAAGGCCCAGAAGGACTTCGGCATGGAGGAAAACGGCACCGCCACGCCCGACTTCCAGGTGCGGCTGTTCGCCGAGACCGCCAAGCCCGCGGCCACCGAGAGCCCCGAGGATTCCACGGAGGCCGACGCCAACTGACCTGTATCATTTGGAGCATCCCCCGGGAAAGCGCTGATAACGCTTCCCGGGGGATGCTTTTTTGGGGGTTCTTCACGGATACTTGTGAGATACCCCCCTCATCAGTCGCGCTTCGCGCGCCAGCTTCCCCCCAGGGGGAAGCCCTCGTTCCTTGCCTTCCCCTTGAGGGGAAGGTGCCCCGGCCCGTGAGGTGTCCGCAATCCCACAAGAAAACGTGAAGAACCGCTTTTTTGCTCTATGGGTTTAATGCGGTTTTAATGCCAGCCCGGAAGGCTTAATGGCATATTCATGGAAAGTCGGTTACAATGATAATACCGGAAGCGAACGATCAACGGAGGCGCGATATGAAAAACGTACTATTGATCGGTCTCGGACGCTTTGGCCGACACATGGCGCAGAAGCTGCACGATCTCAACAACCAGGTGCTCGTCATCGACCGAAACGAGCGCCGGGTCCAGGACGCGATGGGCTATGTGACCAACGCCGAGATCGCGGATGCCACCGACCCCGCGGTGATCGGGGCGCTGGGGGTCCGGGACTTTGACCTCTGCGTGGTGACCATGGGCCACGATCTGCAGGCCTCGCTGGAGATCACCGCGCTTTTGAAGAAGCACGGCGCGCCCTTCGTGCTGGCGCGAGCCTCCCGGGACGCCCACGTGCAGTTTCTGCTGGCCTGCGGCGCGGACAAGGTCATCTACCCCGAAAAGCAGATGGCTGACTGGGCGGCGGTGCGCTTCGGCAGCGACCATATCTTCGACTACATCCGGCTGTCCAGCGAGCACGCCATCTACGAGACCGACATCCCGGATTCGTGGATCGGCCATACCGTGGTGGACCTCGCGGTGCGGCAGCGCTACCACATCAACATCCTTGCCATTCGCAAGAACGGCCAGGTGCAGCCGTTGCCCGGTCCCGGTCATCAGTTCAGCCGCGACGAGTGCATCATACTGCTGGGCGGCGAGAAGGACGTGCAGAGATTCCTGAGATTCTGACGCATTACAGGAAGGTGGGCTGAATATGAAGAGCGTATGCCTCGTGATTGGCTTCGTGGCGCTGCTCGTCTACGGGGGCTGGATGATGGAACGGCTGGACCGGTATGCCTCCGGAGACGACCGCCGGCGAAGGGGTGCCGTGAGACGGCGGAAATTAACGGGATCTGCATTGACAAGGACCTTCGCCCGCGTTATAATTAATTTGATCAAATCGAATTGAATCAAATAAATTATGCGGATGGAGGCAATATTGATGCGCTACAACTATCCCACCGAGATGACGTGCAGCCAGATGATCTCCTTTGACCTGGAGGGCAACGTGGTCTCCAACATCGCGTTTCTGGGCGGCTGCAACGGCAACCTGAAGGCCATCAGCAAGCTGGTGAACGGCTGGACCGTGGAGAAGATCGAGGAATACCTGAAGGGCAACCTGTGCGGCAGCCGGCCCACCTCCTGCGCGGACCAGCTGGCCCGGGCCGTGCGCAAGGCCTACGACGAGTCGAAGGCGGGTGCCTGACATGGTGGTCGAGGTGCGCTATTTCAGCCGCGGCGGCAACACCCTGCGGCTGGCGGAGGCGGTGGCCGGGGCGCTGAACGTGAAGCCGCTGGGCGTCGATCAGCCCATGACCGGCCGGGCCGACGTGGTGTTTCTGTGCGCCAGCGTCTACGGCGGGCTGCCGGACCCGTCGGTGACGAACTTCGTCAAGCAGAACGCCCGGGACATCGGCAGGCTGGTGGTGTTGTCCACCTCGGCCACGGGCCGGTCCACCTACGGCAGGCTCAGGGCCGCCGCGGAGGACATGGGCGTTGCGGTCAGCGAGAACTTCTACCACTGTCCCGGGGCGTGGACGCTGTTTCACAGGGGCCGCCCCAACCGGGACGACTGCGAGCGCGCCGCCGCCTTCGCGCGGGCGATCCTGGAGCGTGAGGCATGAACAGCGACGGGTTTGAAGCCCTCCGGCTGGACAATCAGTTCTGCTTTCCGCTGTACGCCTGCGCGCGGGCCGTCACCCGGCGGTACAAGCCGCATCTTGACAGGATCGGCCTGACCTACACCCAGTACATCACCATGCTGGTGCTCTGGGAGCAGCGGCAGGCGACCTCCAAGGTGCTGGGCGAGAGGCTGTACCTGGACTCCGGCACGCTGACGCCGGTGCTCAAGAAGCTGGAGGAGAAGGGCCTGGTGCGCCGCGCCCGGGACGCCCACGACGAGCGCAACCTGATGGTCACCCTCACAAAGAGGGGAGAGGCCCTCCGGAGCACCGCCGCCGACATTCCCGACAGGATGGCGGACTGCCTCCCGCTGGCGCCCGACGAGGCCGCGGCGCTGTACGCGTTGCTGCGGAAGATGCTTCGCACTGTTGAACATTAAAAGAGGTTGTCTCAGAACACATACAGATTCATGATACATGCGTAGGGGCGCCGATGCGGTGCCCGCCCGGGTACGAAGCGTGTCGTACGCATGGGCGGGCGGCGCATCGCCGCCCCTACGGCGTGTACACACCTGAATGATGATGCGTTCGGAGTAGGGGCGGCATTCATGCCGCCCGCGGACGCCATGAATGGCGTCCCTACGGATGGATTGCATCGCGTGTTCGCCGTTTTGAGACAGCCCCTTTTTTATTATGTCTCCCCGCTCAGGCGCTTAAGCGATGCCTCGCAGAAGTCGCACAGCTCCCCGGCGACCTCGGCGGAGACGCCCTCGGTCACGATGCGCAGGCGGCTGCGGTCCTCCTCGGCGCCGACCCAGGCCCAGCCCCCGGGCCGCTCGAAGCGCACCCCGCCGCCGAGGCAGGCGTCGGGCTGGCCCTGGGCGAAGGCGTGCAGCACCCGGCCGCCCTGCCGCGGGGGGATGGGCACCACCCGGCTGCGGCGATGGACCCGGGGCATGTCCTGCCGCCAGTCCTCGAGCGTCAACCCCTGCTCCGTCAGGAGCGACAGCGCCGCCATCGCCAGGATCAGCCCGTCGAAGTGCAGCTCGAACTGGAACGGAGCGCGCTCGGCCAGCGCGTTCATCCAGCGGGCCTCCTCCCCGGCGAAGTACTCGGCCCGGGCGTCGTAGCGGCCCAGCAGCGCGTCGATGCCGCGGGTGGCGTTGTCCCGGAGCAGCAGCGTCTTATCGCCGTTTTCCAGCGCCGTCCAGGCGATCAGGAGCTGGTGCTGGGCGTCGGTCAGGGCCCCGTTTTCGTCGGAGATCACGCAGCTCTCGCCGGTCTGACTGAGCAGCAGCCCGATCTCCTCCCGGGCGGGGATGAGCTCGGTCTCGCGGGTTACCAGCCGGTACTGGAGCCCGGAGCGCTGCAGGGTGCGCTTCGCCAGACGGAGCACCCGGGGATTTGCACTGTACAGCGCCACCGGCGCGGCCTGGGCGGGGTCGGCAGCGAACAGCCCGGCGGCGTCCGCCACGTAGCCCGCCCCGGCGCACTCGGCGTCCAGCACCGGCGGCAGGGTCTCCGGCGTCGCCGGGGGATAGTCCTGCCGGGCGTTCAGCCGGGCGATGGCGCGCTGCTCCCGGTCGATCAGCCGCGCCCCCAGCGCGTTGAGCGGCGTCAGGCTGTCGCCGGTTAAAAACAGCGCGGCGTCGCAGCGCAGGTCCCGCTGGGCGTGGCGCAGAAGCGGCAGCGTGCAGTCGGCGGCGTTCAATACCCGGACGCCCTGAGCCATGCAGCCCGCGGCGGCGGCGTGCCACATCGCCTCCGACATGGCCCCGCCGTCGTGGCCCAGCAGCGCCTCCCGGGGCTTCATCGACGCCGCGCAGGCCTGGGCGGCGCGGGCGGCATCGGCGGGGTCCGCGAGGGCCAGCGCCCCCGCGGTGAAGCGCGCCTCGCGCCCGCCGCCCCAGACCCGGTTGGCCTCCAACCGCTCGCCCTCGCCGACCCGCTTGCCAGGCCACAGCTTCACGCCGGACAGCAGCACGCCCCGGGGCGCAACCTCCGAGCCGGCGCCCAGCACGCTCTCCTCGTAGGCCTGCGCGCCCTCGCCCAGCGCCGCGCCGGCGGCCAGCACGCTGCCCCGGACCTGGGCCTTGGGCCCCACATGCGCCCCGGGCCACAGCACGCTGCGCTTGACGCTGGCGCCCTCGCCCACGACGCAGCCCTCGCCGATGACGCTGTACGGCCCCACGTAAGCCCCGGCCCGCACCCGGGCGCCGCTGCCGATCAGGCAGGGTCCCTCCAGCACGGCGGCGCGGTCCACCTCGGCCCCGGGCAGCTGCAGCGCGCGGCCCGACAGCGCCGGGATGCCGTCCAGCTTCACGCAGCCCTCCATGGCGTCCACGTGCGCCCCCAGATAGGCCCGCACGTCGCCGATGTCGCACCAGTAGTCGTCGGTCACGTAGCCGTACACCGGCAGCCCCTCCCGCACCATCTGCGGGAACAGCTCGTGGCCGAAGTCGCAGGGACGCCCCTCGGGCACGCGGCTGAGCGCCTCCGGCTCCAGGATGTAGATGCCGGTGTTCACCGTGTCCGACAGCACCTCGGACCAGTCCGGCTTCTCGTGGAAGCTGCGCACCCGGCCCTCGGCGTCCACGTCCACCACGCCGTAGTCCATGGGGTTGTCCGCCCGCGCGAGCACCAGCGTGGCCAGGGCCCCGCGCGCGCGGTGGAACGCGGCGGCGCGGGTGATGTCCAGATCGGTCACGCCGTCGCCGGAGAGCACCACGAAGGTCTCGTCCAGCATGGCGCGCGCCTGTCTGACGCCGCCCGCGGTGCCCAGGGGCGTCTGCTCGACGAACCAGCTGATCCGGACCCCCAGCGACGAGCCGTCGCCGAAGCAGTCGGTGACCGCGTCGGGCATGTAGCCCAGGGTGACGCCGATGTTCCCGATGCCGTGGCGCTTCAACAGCTTCAGCGCGTATTCCATCACTGGCCGGTTCATCAGCCGCATCATAGGCTTGGGACAGTCGCAGGTCAGCGGCCGCAGCCGCGTGCCCTCGCCGCCGGCCATGATGATACCCTTCATGCGTTCACAACCCTTCATTGCAGGATGATCACATCCTATCCTTGCCCATATTTCATTTCCCCATACATCCGTTGACAAAAAAACCCGGTTGCGCTATACTTCCGATAAAAGCAAAAGCGGGAGGTCGCGGTATGAACGAGAACATCACAAAGCGCAACGCGCTGCTGGCGCAGAAGGTCATCAACGGGCTGGAGTCGCGCAACATGCACGGCTATTACGCGGCGAACAGGAAGGAAGCGCTCAGGCAGGCGCTGGCGCTGATTCCCGAGGGCAGCTCGGTGAGCATGGGCGGCGCGATGAGCGCCCACGAGATCGGCCTGGTGGCGGCGCTCAAGGCGGGCAACTACAACTTCATCGACCGCGACGCGGTCCCGGACAAGCGTGCGGCCATGCTGGCGGCCTACGATGCCGACGTGTTTCTCTCCAGCGCCAACGCCATGACCGAGGACGGCATACTGGTGAACATCGACGGCAACGCCAACCGCGTCTCCGCCATCGCCCAGGGTCCCCGGAAGGTCGTGATGATCGTGGGCATGAACAAGGTCTGCGACGACCTGGACGGCGCCATGAAGCGGGCCCGCAACGTGGCCGCGCCCATCAACGCCCAGCGCTTCGGCCTGTCCACGCCCTGCGCCAGGACCGGGGCCTGCATGGACTGCAAGTCGCCGGACACCATCTGCTGCCAGTTCCTCATCACGCGCTTCTCCCGGCACAAGGACCGCATCCACGTGATACTGGTCAACGAGAGGCTGGGATTCTGAGCCTCTTTGCGGCATTTTGATATATGAGGAGAGACGACATGCCTACCGTTGAAAACCACAAGGAAATGGTGCCCTTCGAGCACTACGTCGGGCTGTACGCGAAGCTGGACCCCGAGGAGGCCGCCGCGCGCTGCGGCGTCGACTACGACCCGGCGTCCCGGCGCTTTAAAATGCGGCTGTTCTACGCGGACTATGCGCTGACCTGGCCGGTGTTCAGCATCCGCTCGGACGATCAGGACGTCTTCGCGCTGACCAACCTGCCGGCGCAGATGCTTCTGATACGCTACCTGCTGGAGGGCAAGAAGTCGCTGGGCACGGGGGCCTTCCTGCCCTACCGGGAGATGCCCTGGGGCGAGGTGTATCTAAAGCCCTTCACCGGGCGCTGCCTGAACCGGGCGGCGTTCACCTTCGGCGTCCATCTGGGCCGGTTTGTAAAGGCCATGGAGACCCTGCCCGCCGTGAAGCTGGACCGGGGGGACGCCGCCTATCAGCTGGAGGTCATGCCGGGCTACGATGTGCGGCTGATCGTGTGGGAGGGCGACGACGAGTTCCCGCCCAACAGCCAGATACTGTTTTCCGACAACTTCCCCCAGGCGTTTTCCGCCGAGGACCGCACGGTGGTGGGGGATATACTGATTTCCGACATCAAGCGGCGGATGTGAGATAAAAGGAGTTTAGACATGCAGGCAAAGACGCGAGCTGAAATGAATCCGGAATACCTTTGGGACCTTACGCCCATCTACGGAAGCGATGACGCCTGGCGCGCGGCGCTGAAGGCCGCCGAGACCATGGTGGCGGGGTTAAGCGACATCCCCGGCACGCTGGGGACCTCCGCCGCGGCGCTGAAGACCGGCCTGGACCGCATCTACGCGGCCTCGGAGGCCGCCGAGCGGGTGTACGCCTACGCGATGCTCAGGAAGTCCGAGGACGGCGGCGACCCCGCCGGTCAGGAGATGGAGGCCCGGGCGCTCTCCATGCTGGTGGCGCTGCAGACCGCCACGGCGTTTGTGAACCCGGAGATACTCGCCATCCCGCAGGACAGGCTGGACGCCTTCATGCGGGAGGAGGGGCTCAAGACCTACCGCCACATGATCGAGAACATCGCCCGCGGCCGCGCCCACACGCTGGATCAGGGCGGCGAGCGCCTGCTGGCCATGCTGGGCGACGCGGCCCAGACCCCCGAGAACGCCTTCGAGATGCTCACAGAGGTGGACATGCGTTTCCCACCCGTGCACGATGAGTCCGGCGCAGAGGTTCCGCTGACCCACGCAAGCTTCGGCGTCTACCGCATCAGCCGCAGCCAGGCGGTGCGCCGGGAGGCGTTCGAGACCTACTTCGGGGAGTACCGGAAGTATGTGAACACACTGGCGGCCACCTACGCGGGCAGCGTGAAGCTGGACTGCTTCAACGCCGGCGCGCGGGGCTATGAGGACGCCTGCGCCGCCGCGCTGTTCGGCAACAACGTGCCGGTGGCGCTGTACGACAACCTGGTGTCGGCGGTGCACGGCGCGCTGAGCGGCATGCGCGAGTACATCGAACTGCGCAAGCAACGACTGGGGCTTGATGAACTGAACCTGTACGATCTCTACGCCCCCATCGTGGAGGACGTGGATTTCGACGTGCCCTACGCGGAGGCTCACAGGATCGTCAAGGCCGCGCTTTTGCCGCTGGGCGGGGAGTACCAGGCGCTCCTGGACCGCGCCTTCAATGAAAAGTGGATCGACGTTTACGAGAATCAGGGCAAGCACACCGGGGCGTATTCGATGGGCGTCTACGGCGCGCACCCCTACGTGCTTCTGAACTACGCGGGCAAGCTGGACGACGCCTTCACGCTGGCCCATGAGCTGGGCCACGCCATGCACAGCTACTTCTCCGACCGGGCGCAGGACTACGTCAACCACGACTACTCGATTTTCGTGGCGGAGGTGGCCTCCACGGTCAACGAGGTGCTGCTGACGCGCTATCTCCTCTCGGTGGAGACGGACAAAGCCCGCCGCGCCATGCTGCTCAATCACTTCCTGGAGGGCTTCCGCACCACCATCTTCCGGCAGACGCTGTTTGCCGAGTTCGAGCGCAGGGCCCACGCCCTGTACCGGCAGGGCACGCCGCTGACCGCCGAGGCGCTCAACGGCCTCTACCACGATCTGAACGCGCTGTACTACGACGGCTGCGTGATCAACGACCTTTGTGACGTGGAGTGGGCGCGCATACCGCACTTCTACTCGGCCTTCTACGTGTACCAGTACGCCACCGGCTTCTCCAGCGCCGTGGCCATCGCGGACCACATCCTCAAGACCGGCGACGCCTCGGACTACCTCCGCTTCCTGACCACCGGGGGCAGCGACTATCCCATCGAGGAACTGAAGCTGGCCGGGGTGGACCTGACGCAGCCCGATGCCATACGCGACGCGCTGCGGGTGTTTGAGGATACGCTGAGGGCGTTCAAGGAGAGCGTATGACATTGAACCTTCAACAAATGATGCTGCTGTTCTTCCTCTACGCCTTCCTGGGCTGGGGCTGCGAGGTGGCCTTCGCCGCCTGCAAGGAGGGACGGTTCGTCAACCGGGGCTTTTTAAACGGCCCGGTGTGCCCCATCTACGGCTTCGGCGTGGTGGGCGTGGTGCTGGCGCTTCGGCCGGTGCAGGACAGCCTGCCGCTTCTGTACCTGGGCAGCGTGCTGCTCACCAGCGCCATAGAGTTTGTCACCGGCTGGGCGCTGGAGAAGCTGTTCCACGCCCGCTGGTGGGACTATTCCAACATGCCGCTGAACATCATGGGCTATGTGTGCGTGCTGTTCTCGATGGTGTGGGGCGTGGCGTGCATGGCCATCGTGAAATGGGTGCATCCTGTGTTCGAGCGCTCCGTCGTGCTGATGCCCAACGCTCTGTGCGTCGCGCTGGACGCGCTGTTCGGCGCGGTGTTCGTGCTCGACCTTTGCGCCACGGTGTCCGCCGTGCGCAGGCTGTCCGACCGGCTGGTGAAGCTGACCGAGGCCGCGGGCGAGCTGCACGCCATCTCCGACGAGATCGGCCAGCACATCTCTGACACCACCCTCAGCGTCCGGGAGAAGGTCATGGAGGGCTCCGAGGCTGTGCAGGAGAGGCGCGAGGCTGCCAAATTGCAGCTTGAGGCGCGGCAGGCCGCCATCGAGCGCTGGCTTGCGCAGCAGCGCGAGGCCGCCAACGCCCGCACCGAGGCCATCCGGGTGCGGTTTGAGGGCGTGCGCCAGCGCCTGAACCAGGTGCTGGAGGAGAAGGCCTTCGGCCATCGCCGCCTGCTCAACGCCTTCCCGAACCTCAGAAGCCACAGCCATCAGGAGGCCGTGGACGCGCTGCGAGCCTTCTATGAGAAGCACAGGGTGTTGTAAAATATGATGTAGATCCGGAGGCGTACAAGTGACGGACAATCGGACGAAGCGATGGGTCTCGCTTATAGCGGTCATCGCCGTGGCGGTGATGATCTTCCTGTTTTCCGCCCAGGAGGGGGACGATTCCGCCATGCTCAGTGAGGGCGTGACGGAGTGGCTGCTGACCATGCTGGTCCCCGGCTATGCGGACTTCACCGTCGCGCAGAAGCTGGCGTACCTGGAGCGCGTGGGGTTTGCGGTGCGAAAGATCGCCCACTTTTCGGAGTTCGCGCTGTTGGCGGTGACGCTGTCGGTGCACCTGCACTACCGCATGCGGGGCTGCCGGCGGATCGCGCTCACCGCCTGGGTCATCGCCACGCTGTACGCCGGCACCGACGAGCTGCACCAGATGTTCGTCGGGGGGCGCGGCCCGGCCGTGCGGGACGTGGCCATCGACAGCGCCGGGGCGCTGACCGGGGCGTTCGTGGGGGTCGGGATGATACTGCTGTGGCACAGGGTCAAAAGAGATAAAAAGGGACTGTCTCAAAACGCATAATCATTCATGTGTGCATGCAGTAGGGGCGGCGATGCGCCGCCCGCCGTGAAGTACGTTGCGCATCGTACCCGGGCGAGCGCCGCATCGGCGCCCCTACGCAGGTTTCATGAATCCATATGTGTTTTGAGACAGCCCCGCTTATTTCAGATGCTTACGAAGCGCTTCCACCTTGTCCAGCTTCTCCCAGGGCAGGTCGAGGTCGTCCCGGCCGAAGTGGCCGTAGGCGGCGGTCTGGGCGTAGATGGGGCGCTTGAGGTCGAGGTCGCGGATGATGGCGGCGGGGCGCAGGTCGAAGGTCTCGCCGACGATCTGAGAGAGCCGGTCGTCCGGCAGCGCGCCGGTGCCGAAGCTGTCCACGAACACGGACACGGGCTTCGCCACGCCGATGGCGTAGGCCACGCCCACCTCGCACTTCTTCGCCAGCCCGGCGGCCACCAGGTTCTTGGCCACGTGGCGCATGGCGTAGGCCGCGGAGCGGTCCACCTTGCTGGGGTCCTTGCCGGAGAACGCGCCGCCGCCGTGGTGGGCGTAGCCGCCGTAGGTGTCCACGATGATCTTGCGGCCCGTGAGCCCGGAATCGCCCTGGGGCCCGCCGATCACGAAGCGCCCGGTGGGGTTGACGTAATACTTGGTGTTCTCATCCAGCAGCGCCGCGGGCAGCACGGGCTTCACCACATGGGTCATCATGTCGTCGTAGATGGTCTGCTGGTCCACGTCGGGGGCGTGCTGGGTGGACAGCACCACCGCGTCGATGCGCACGGCTTTATCGTCGTCGTACTCAATGGTCACCTGGCTCTTGCCGTCGGGCCGCAGGTAGGGCAGGGTGCCGTCCTTGCGCACCTGCGAAAGCCGCCGGGTCAGCCTGTGGGCCAGGGAGATGGCCAGCGGCATGTACTCGGGGGTCTCGTCGCAGGCGTAGCCGAACATCATGCCCTGGTCGCCCGCACCCTGGTCGGCGTTTTCGCGCACCACGCCCTGGGCGATGTCGGGAGACTGCTCGTCCAGCGAGGTCAGCACCGCGCAGGAGTAGCCGTCAAAGCCGTACTTGGCCCGGTCGTAGCCGATCTCCACCACCTTTTTGCGCACGATCTGCTCGATGGGCACGTAGGCGGAGGTGGTGATCTCACCCATCACCAGCACCATGCCGGTGGTGGCGCAGCATTCGCAGGCCACGTGGGCCTCGGGGTCCTGGGCCAGTATGGCGTCCAGCACCGCGTCGGAGATCTGGTCGCAGATCTTGTCGGGATGTCCCTCGGTGACGGATTCGGATGTGAAAAAGTGCCTCATATTCTATGCCCTCCGTGGATGTATTCACAATAAAAGCTCGCCAAACGGCGAGCTTGTACGATCCGTATCAATCCCGCCTCATCTTTCGGCGGCGGCTAAAAAGCCGCTTGCGCCGCAGGAATTGGCACCTTGCCGGTGTGACGCCGACCGGTTGCCGGGCTTCATCGGGCCTGTCCCTCTGCCGCTCTGGATAAGGCAATCCTCTATTGTGAAATCATTATAGCATACTTTTATTAAGTGTCAATGTTCTGCGGATTATGTTTTTGATTGACAGGGATGCTATAATGGTGATAAAGACAATTCAAAAGCGAGGACAAGCCGATGGCGCTGACGATGGTTCACCTGCTGGTCGCGGATCTCTGGGCGCGAAGCCACCCGGAGTATCTGGAGAATCCGGAATACTACTATGGCGCGGTGTCGCCGGACGCCATGCACATACGCTTTCACGGCGACAAGTCCCGCAAGGACGAGTTTCACCTGTACAACTGGCGCGCGCTGCACCGGGAGCCGGTGGTGGCTTACTGGCGGGCGCACCGCGCGCCCTTCGACATCGGCTACGGTGTGCATGTGCTGACCGACTGCCAGTGGGTGCCGCGCTATACCCGCACCTTTCCCGGGCTGTTTCTGCCCGACGGCAGGATCAACACCGAGATCTACTACAACGACACCTTCGTCACCGACTTCGCCCTGCTTCGCAAGATCCCCCGGCTTCAGCGGCTCGTGGACCTGCTGGAGGCGGCCAGGGCCCCGGAGGATCACCCGCTTCTGACCCGGGAGGAGTTCGACGGCTGGCGGCAGGTGATCCTGGACGGCTACCGGGGCGAGTGCCCCCGACACGATCCGGTGCGATTCATCACCGAAGCATACGTGCGCGCCTTCGCCTCAGACAGCGTGGCGCTGATCGAGGACGTGTACCGGGAGGCCGTGGGGGAGGGCGGCGTTTAGTTACCATCTATCCATCTGAGGGAAGAACGCAGGGGACGACCTCTTCCGTCACGCTTCGCGTGCCACCTTCCCCTGAAGGGGAAGGCTTTTGGCGGCGTTACCCTATGCCTTCCCCTTCAGGGGAAGGTGTCAGCATCCTTTGATGCTGACGAAAGAGGTCGTCCCCGTTGCCATACGACATGGGTGAATGGAGGCAGTTTGTAAAATGCTTTCCGAATTATTATCCAATCATCCTTGACAATGTTCGATAATACAGCTATAATAAATATTAAATCTGTATGGCAAAAGGGTGCCATGCGGTAAGAATAAGGAGGAACACACATGAAGAAGCTGCTTTGCGTTCTGCTGGCTGCTCTGATGGTCATGTCGATGGCCGTCGTTGCGTCCGCCGAATCCGCCCCCGAGGAGTTCCACATCGCCATCGTCACCGGCTCCGTCTCCCAGTCTGAGGACGACCGCCGCGGCGCCGAGGCCTTCCAGGCCATGTATGGCGAGGATATGGTCCAGCTGGCCATCTATCCGGACAACTTCATGGACGAGACCGAGACCACCATCCAGACCATCGTGAACTTCACCGATGATCCGCTGATGAAGGCCATCATCGTCAACCAGGCCATCCCGGGCACCGCCGAGGCCTTCCGTCAGGTCAAGGAGCGCCGCCCCGACATCCTGTGCATCGCCGGCGAGTCCCACGAGGATCTGCCCGTGATCGGCGAGGCTGCCGACCTGGTCTGCAACAACGACTTCGTCGCCCGCGGCTATCTGATGATCCACACCGCCCATGAGCTGGGCTGCGATACCTTCGTGCACATCTCCTTCCCCCGCCACATGAGCTACGAGACCATGTCCCGTCGCGTGGCCGTCATGAAGGAGACCTGCAAGGACCTGGGCATGGAGTTCGTGCTTGAGACCGCTCCCGACCCGACCAGCGACGTCGGCGTCTCCGGCGCTCAGCAGTACATCCTGGAGCATGCTCCGGAATGGATCGAGAAGTACGGCCAGAATTCCGCCTACTTCTGCACCAACGACGCCCACACCGAGCCCCTGCTCAAGCAGCTGCTGGCCTACGGCGGCTACTTCATCGAGGCCGACCTGCCCTCCCCGCTGATGGGCTATCCGGGCGCTCTGGGCATCGATCTGACCGACGCCAACGGCGATTTCGAGAAGATCCTGGCCGAGGTTGAGAAGGCTGTCGTCGAGAAGGGCGGCGCGGGCCGCTTCGGCACCTGGGCCTACTCCTATGGCTACACCGTTTCCGCCGGCTTGGCGCAGCACGCCTACAACGTGATCACCGGCGTCAGCGAGCTCGACGAGATCGACGACATCGCCGATGCCTATGCCGTGTTCTCCCCCGGCGCCAACTGGAACGGCTCCAGCTACACCAACGCGGATACCGGCGTGAAGTCCGAGAACATCTTCCTGGTGTACCAGGACACCTATATCATGGGCGATCCCGGCCACTACATGGGCTCCACCGACATCGAGGTTCCCGAGAAGTACTTCACCGTCAAGTAAGAATCACAGATTAATCATCCTGGAAAGGGGAGGATTATCCCTCCCCTTTCTTTAAATGTTAGGTGGATTTAGAACATGAGCACACCTTTGCTTGAACTGAAAAACATCAAGAAGGATTTCTTCGGCAATCAGGTGCTGACCGACATCAACCTGACCCTGAACGAGGGCGAGGTGCTGGGCCTGGTCGGCGAGAACGGCGCGGGCAAGAGCACGCTGATGAAGATCCTGTTCGGCATGAACGTCATCCGCGATACCGGCGGATACGGCGGCGACATCATACTCAACGGGCAGAAGGTGAGCTTTGCCTCGCCCTTTGACGCCCTGGCCGCCGGCATTGGCATGGTGCACCAGGAATTTTCGCTGATTCCCGGCTTCACCGCCACGGAAAACATACTGCTCAACCGCGAGCCCCAGAAAAAGAGCGTGATCGCGGAGGTGTTCGGCCCCAGGCTGAATACGCTGGATCGTCCCGCCATGCGGGAGGCTGCGGACAGGGCCATCGACAAGATGGGCGTCCACATCGACGGCAACATGGTCATCAACGACATGCCCGTCGGCCACAAGCAGTTTACCGAGATCGCGCGCGAGCTCAGCAAGGAACAGCTGAAGCTCTTGATCCTCGACGAACCCACGGCGGTCCTGACCGAGCGCGAGGCGTCGGCCCTGCTGGATTCCATCCGGGGCATGTCCGAGCGCGGCATCGCCGTGATATTCATTACCCACAGGCTCCAGGAGATACTGGACGTGTGTCACAAGGTGGTCGTCATGCGCGACGGCGAGCTGGTGAAGGACGTGGCGGCGAAGGACACCAACGTCACCGAGATCACCCGCTGGATGGTGGGCCGCTCCGTGGACGCCGCCGCCTCGGCGGAGCACCGCGCGCCCCCGGAGACGGAGACCGTGATGTCCATCCGCCGGCTGTGGGTGGACATGCCCGGCGAGACCGTGCGCGACGTCAACCTCGACGTGCGCCGGGGCGAGATACTGGGCATCGGCGGTCTGGCCGGACAGGGCAAGCTGGGCATCCCCAACGGCGTGATGGGCCTGTACCAGGCCGGCGGCACGGTGACCTTCGACGGTCAGCAGATACCGCTCAACGCCCCCCGCAAGTGCCTGGACAGCCAGCTCGCGTTCGTGTCGGAGGACCGGCGCGGCGTGGGGCTTTTGCTCGACGAGTCGCTGGAGTGGAACATCGCCTTCCCGGCCATGCAGATCCAGGACAAGTTCCTAAAGCCGCTGCTGGGCGGCATGATCAAGTGGCGCGACGAGAAGGCCATCGCCGAGGTGACCAAGCGATACATCGACGAATTGCAGATCCGCTGCACCTCCTCCAAGCAGAACGCCAAGGAGCTCTCCGGCGGCAACCAGCAGAAGATCTGCCTGGCGAAGGCCTTCGCGCTGGAGCCCA
Source organism: uncultured Eubacteriales bacterium (assembly GCA_902765735.1). Lineage (GTDB taxonomy): Bacteria > Bacillota > Clostridia > Christensenellales > Aristaeellaceae > UBA2862. The sequence goes on from CACXBB010000013.1 coordinate 61,293, forward strand.
AGTTCCTGTTCGTCTCCGAGCCCACCCGCGGCATCGACGTGGGCGCCAAGGCGCTGGTGCTGGAGGCGCTTAAGAAGTTCAACCGCGAAAGCGGCGTCACCATCGTGATGATCTCCTCGGAGCTGGAGGAGCTCCGGCAGGTCTGCGACCGCATCGCCATCGTCTCCGGCGGGCGCATCGCGGGCATACTGCCGGCCACCGATTCCAGTGAGGACTTCGGCGCGCTGATGGTCAGCCAGGTCGTGTAAGGAGGTGCGATTATGAGTGAGCAAATCAAAAAGAATGATGGCACCTTCATGGACAGGGTGAGGGACATGGTGCGCAGCTTCGGCCTGCCGCGCATGATCATCGCCGTGTTCCTGCTGGTGCTGTTCATCGCGGCGCCCTTCGTCGGCGCGGACTTCTGGACCCAGGTCACCAACCTGTTCAACCGCTTCAGCTGGAACGCGGTGCTGGTGCTGGCCATGGTGCCCATGGTGCACTCCGGCTGCGGGTTGAACTTCGGCCTGCCGCTGGGCATCATCTCCGGCCTGCTGGGGGCGACGCTGTCCATAGAGTTCGGCTTCACGGGCTTTCCCAGCTTCGTGATGGCGGTGCTCATCGCCACCCCGTTTGCGCTGATCTTCGGCGTGGGCTACGGCTGGCTGCTGAACAAGATCAAGGGCGGCGAGATGATGATCGCCACCTACGTGGGCTTCTCGTCGGTGTCCTTCATGTGCATGATGTGGCTACTGCTTCCGTACCACAAGCCGGACATGGTCTGGGGCCTGGCGGGCAAGGGCCTGAGGACCACCATCTCCCTGGAGGGCTACTTCGCGGGGGTGCTGTCCAACTTCATGCAGATCCAGATCGGCAAGCTGGTGATCCCCACCGGCGCGCTGCTGGTGTTCGCGCTGCTGGCCTTCCTGATGTGGGCTTTCCTGCACACCAAGACCGGCACGGCCATGACCGCCGTGGGCTCGAACCCCACCTTCGCGCGGGCTGCCGGCATCAACATCGACAAGGTCCGCATGCTGTCCGTGGTGATGTCCACGTGGCTGGCGGCGGTGGGCATACTGATGTATGAGCAGGGCTTCGGCTTCATTCAGCTCTACATGGCGCCCTTCAACATGGCGCTGCCCGCGGTGTCGGCTATACTGATCGGCGGCGCGTCGGTGAACAAGGCGTCCGTTGCCAATGTGATCATCGGCACGATACTGTTCCAGGGCATCGTGACCATGACCCCCACGGTCATGAACTCCATGATCCACATGGACATCAGCGAGGTCATCCGAATCATCGTCTCCAACGGCATGATTCTCTACGCGCTGACCAGAAAGACGGAGGCGACAAGATGAGCCAGAATATTAAGAAAGAGACCTCCGTAGGGAAGAAGGCGCTGGGCTTCCTGGCCGCCAATTCCGTACCGGTCATGTTCATACTGATCTGCGCGGTCTGCATTCCGATTTCGGGCTTCTCGCCCGCCTATCTGTTAAACGAGATCGTGACCCGCATGGGCAGGAACGTGTTCCTGATTCTGAGCCTGCTCATCCCCATCATGGCGGGCATGGGCCTCAACTTCGGCATGACCCTGGGCGCCATGGCCGGCGAGATCGCGCTGATCTTCGTCACCGACTGGCAGATCTGGGGCATTCCCGGCGTGGTGCTGGCGATGATCATCTCCATACCGTTCTCCATCGCCCTGGGGCTTCTGTGCGGCAAGATCCTCAACATGGCCAAGGGCCGCGAGATGGTGACGAGCTACATCATCAGTTACTTCATCAACGGCGTCTACCAGCTGGTGGTGCTGTACATGATGGGCTCCATCATACCGATCAAGCACACCACCATCCGCCTCCCCCGCGGCTACGGCATCCGCAACACGCTGAGCCTTCTGAGCATGCGCCAGTCGATCGACAACCTGCTGGCCATCCGCGTGGCGGGGGTCAAGATCCCGATGCTGACCTTCATCATCATCGCCGTGATGTGCCTGGTGATCGTGTGGTTCCGCCGCACCAAGCTGGGCCAGGACATGCGCGCCGTGGGCCAGGACATGGACGTGGCGCGTGACGCCGGCATCAACGTGGAGCGCACCCGCATCATCTCCATCGTAATCTCCACGGTGCTGGCGGGCTTCGGCATGATCATCTACCTGCAAAACATGGGCAACATGCCCACCTACTCGGCGCACTCCCAGATCGGCATGTTCTGCATCGCGGCGCTGCTGGTGGGCGGCGCGTCGGTCGACCGGGCCTCCATCGGCAACGTGTTTCTGGGCGTGGTGCTGTTCCACCTGATGTTCATCGTGGCGCCCTCCGCGGGCGGCAAGATCACGGGCGACACCATGATCGGCGAATACTTCCGCGTGTTCGTGTCCTACGGCGTCATCACCGTGGCGCTGGTCATGTATGAGACCAAGAAGCGCCGGGCCAAGGCCAGCATGGGCGAACAGCTCCAGGCGGCCCAGCAGGAGGGAGAGTGATGAACATGCGCAAAGTGCTGTTTCGCGTGGGCACCGTCGCCGTGCTGCTGGCCATCGCCGCGTGCATGATGGTCATCGGCCGGGGCCATACCGTGTATTTCGACAACAAGAAGCTGGAGTACAACGGCCAGACGCTCGATACCTACCGCCGCATCAACGTGTTCGTGAACGGCGAGCAGGTGGCCAAGCTGTCCGCCAAGGACCGCGGCATGGCCACCTTCACCGGCCAGAAGTTCTCCTTTGACATCGAGGTAACCAAGGAGAAGGGCGACGAGCCCGTCACCTACACCTTCCCGATCACCGTGCCCTACGGCATGGACGGCATCGTGCTGAACCTGCCGGGCATGATCGAGGGGCTCCCCGAGGAAGCCTATGCCTCCGAGTTCGTGCCCGTGGCCACCGAGACCACGCCCGAGGACGAGGAGATCGTCACCGACGAGTTCGGCATCAGCATCGAATCCGCCGAGGATACCGCCGAGGCCGCCCCGGAGGGGTGATGATCGGACAAATCAACAGGGGCTGTCTCAAAACGAACTACCGCTGTTCAATTCATCGTAGGGGCGGCATTCATGCCGCCCGCGGACGCCATAAATGGCGTCCCTACGAATGGATTGCATCGCGTGTTCGTCGTTTTGAGACAGCCCCTTCGTCGTATGGCGGGGTGTATCAGTATTCGATGACGCCCTTGACCACGTTACGGATGTCCTTATGGCAGGTGGCGAAGGCGTTGATGGTGTCGTCGAACTTGAAGCGATGGGACACGATCGCGCCCACGTTGATCCTGCCGTCGGCGATGGCATTGATGGCGGTGGGGTAGAGGTTGCGATAGCGGAAGATGGACTTGACGGTCAGCTCCTTGACGGACATCATGCTGGTGTTGAAGCCGTCCACGCGGTCCGCGCCGAGGCCCACGATGACCACCATGCCGGCGGGCTTGGCGGCGCTCAGGCAGGCGTCCACGGTGGCGGAGAAGCCGGCGCAGTCGATGCAGACGTCCGCGCCGCGGCCCTCGGTGAGCTCCATGACCTTCTTCACCAGGTCGTCGTCCTTGGTGTTCACGGTGATGGCGCCCAGCTCGCGGGCCTTCTCGAGGCGCTTGTCCAGCACGTCGCCCACGATGATCTGCGTCGCGCCGTAGGCCTTGGCGGCCAGCAGGGTCACCAGGCCGATGCAGCCCGCGCCCACGATCACCACGGTCTGGCCCAGCTTGACGTTGCCGGTGTTGCAGGCGTGCAGGCCGATGGCCAGCGGCTCCACCAGCGCGCCCTCGGTGAAGGACATGTTGTCGGGGATCTTGAAGGTGAAGGCGGCGGGGTGGGAGATATGCTCGCTCAGCACGCCGTCATAGGGCGGGGTGGCCCAGAACTTCACGTCCTTGCACAGGTTGTAGTGGCCGGTCAGGCACTCCTCGCACTTCATGCAGGGCACGCCGGGCTCCATGCACACGCGGTCGCCGGGCTTGAGGTTCTTGACGTTCTCGCCCACCTCCTCGATGATGCCCGCGGCCTCATGGCCGAGGATGAAGGGGGGCTTCACGATGAAGTTGCCGATGGAGCCGGTGTGGTAGTAGTGCAGGTCGGAGCCGCACACGCCCACGGACTGCACCTTGATCATCACGTCGTCGGGTCCTACCTTGGGCATCGGGGCCTCGCCGACCTCCAGCTTTTCCAGATCGGTCATGTAAAAGGTCTTGTTGGACATGGTATACTTCCTTTCCTGTCGTGTTTTTTTTCGTTGTGTCAGATGGCGTCCAGGTACTTCTTCAGCGTCGCGCGCACCGCGCCGGGACCGGCCAGCTCCTCGCGGAAGATGGTCTCGATCTTCTCGCCGATGCCGGCCTGATACAGGTCCACGCCGAAGATGTTGACGTTGGACAGTATGGGCTTCAGCTGGTCGGTGAAGGTCTCGGGCCTGCCCAGCGCGATGGCGGCGAAGGACTCGTGGATGCCGGGCACCAGCGGGTCGGGGGCCAGCGTGTAGGGCGCGCCTGTGTCGTCCACCGCCAGAATGTAGCGCAGCCAGCCCGCGATGGCCAGCGGTATGCCGATCAGCCCCGCGGCGGTGCCGTCCTTGGCCACATAGGCCTTGACCGTCTCGCCGAAGCGGAAGGCCACGCCCTGGGAGGCGTCGGTGCAGATGCGCTGGGAGGTGTCGCCCAAGTACTTGTTGGGGAAGCGCTCGTTGATGACCTCGTCGATGAACGCCTTGGGGGAGAGTATGCCCGGGTCCTGCACCACCGGCAGGCCCTCCATGTAGCCCACCTGATGGGCCAGGCGGGAAAGCTCCGGATCGGACATACCGTCGGCGAACAGCTCGTGGCCCAGCATCACGTCATACGGCCCGAGGGCGGTGTGGATGGGGTTTAAACAGGCGGTGACCTTCATGCGCTCGGAGCGGTTGACGGTCTCCCGGTCGGCCATGAACACCCCGGCTCGCTCCAGCGGCGGGCGGCCGTTGGGGAAGTTGTCCTCCACCACCAGGTACTGCGGGCCCTCGGCGTTGACGAAGGGGGCGATGTAGGTGTGGCGGGAGGTGATCACGGGCTGCATGTTCTCGATGCCGTCCCGCATCAGGTCGGCGGCGATGTCCTCGCTGGGGCGGGGGGTGATCTTGTCAATCATCGTCCAGGGGAAGCTGACCACCTTTTCGTCGGACACGTAGTCCACGAAGTCGGAGGGCACGTGGCCCTTTTCGGCCCACACCCGGGCGGTCTCCAGCACGGAGGCGCGCAGCTTCTCGCCGTTGCGGGCCACATTGTCCATGCTCACCAGCGTAAGCGGCGCCTTTCCGGCTTTGTAGCGGGCGTACAGCATGGCGGTGACCACGCCCATAGCGCCGACGACCTTCTCCGGGCCGTTGTCCATGTCGGCCTGCACGTAGCCGAAGTAGGCGCCGTCGGGGTTGCGCAGGGCGTAGCCCTTCTCGGTGATGGTGAAGGACACCATCTGAAGCCCCGGATCGGTGAAGATCTCCTTGAGCCGCACCCAGGAGGCCGGGTCGGCGGACTGGGCCTTCACGGCCTCGCCCAGTATGCCCAGCACCCGCTTTTCGCGCGTGCCGTCGCCGTTGAGGGTCACGGCCATCACCAGGTTGTCGAAGGGGGTGTAGATCTTGTCCACCACGTCGTAGTCGAAGGTTTCCACGCAGGTGACGCCCCGGTCCATGGCGCCCTCCCGCACCAGCCTGTCGGCGATGGAGCCGATGAAGATGCGGAAGATGTTGCCGATGCCGAAGTGCACCCACAGCGGGTGTTGGCGGGTCCTTTCGGAGAGGGCTTTGGGGTCATAGGGCGGCAGCAGTACGCCGGCCTTCTCCCAGGCCTGGACGTCCCTGAGCCCCTCGTAGGTCAGTTTCATAGCACAGCTCCTTCTTGCCGGTCGCCGGCAAAGGGTATCAGCATTCCCCGGGCAGACGTCCGGGGAATGGGGTGGGGGAATGTGTAAATCAGTTGGTCTTGCGTTTGTTGGACATGCAGTCCAGGCCGACGGCCGCGGCCAGAACCAGGCCCTTGACGACCATCTGGATGTATTCGGAGACGTTCATCAGGATCAGGCCGTTGGTGAGGCAGCCGATGATGAACACGCCCGCGACCACGCCGGAGATGCGGCCGACGCCGCCATTGACGGACACGCCGCCCAGCACCACGCAGGTGATGACGTCGAATTCCTTGCCCTTGCCGACGGTGGCCTGGGCGGAGCCCGTGCGGGACAACATGACGATGCCGGCCAGCGCCGCGAAGAAGCCGGACAGCGCGTAGATCAGGATCTTGACCTTGTCCACCAGTATGCCGGAGAGCTCGGCGGCCTCCTCATTGCCGCCGATGGCGTAGAAGTAGCGGCCGAAGTAGGAGCGGTTCAGTATGAAGCTGCCCGCGGCCAGACAGGCGACCATGATGATGGCGCACCAGGGGATGGAGATGAAGGGCAGATCCACGGTGGAGCGGGCGAAGAAGTTCATGGCGGGATAGATCTTGTTGAAGCCGGAGACGGGCATGCCGGCGGTGAGGATGTAGGCCAGGCCCTCGAATACCGTCTGGGCGGCGAAGGTGGCGATCAGCGCGGGAATGCCGATTTTGGCGACCATCAGCCCGTTGAGTATGCCGATGAGCACGCCGATGACCAGCACCGCCAGCACGGCGATCAGCCAGTGGCAGTTCATGTTCACCATCATGAAGGCGCAGACCATGTTGACCAGCGTGATGATGGAGCCGATGGACAGATCGATGCCGCCGATCAGTATGACGAAGGTCATGCCGACGGAGGCGATGCCGTAATAGGAAACCTGGCGCAGTATGTTCGTAATGTTGCCGGGGGTCACAAACGTGCCCTTGCTGAAGATGGCGAAGAAGATTGCTTCAACCACGAACACCAGCCATATCGCGTTTTGCCTGAGCAGATTCTTCGTGTTCACCTTTCCTTCCATTTCAGGAAACCTCCTTTTGAGCCTGGTCCACGATGGCCGAGGCCATGGTCATGATGGTATCGGGGTTGAATTCTTCCTTTTGCAGCTCGCCGATCATCTGGCGCTCGGCCAGCACGATGATGCGGTCGGACATGCCGATCAGCTCCTCCATTTCCGAGGAGATCATCAGCACGGCGCGGCCCTGGGCCACGAGATCGTTGATGAGCTTGTAGATCTCGTACTTCGCGCCGACGTCAATGCCGCGGGTGGGCTCGTCGAATATGATCAGCTGGGAATCCGCGGCCAGCCACTTGCCGAGGATGACCTTCTGCTGGTTGCCGCCGGACAGGTTCTTGACCTGCTGGTTGATGGTGGGGCACTTGATCTGTATCTCCTTGCGGAACTTCTCGGCATTGTTCTTCTCGGTGCCCAGGTCGATCACGCTGGCCTTGGAGATGCGCTTGTAGATGGGCATGTTGATGTTGTTCTTGATGGACACGCCCAGCAGCGCGCCGTGGCGCTTGCGGTCCTCGGGCAGCATGGCGATGCCCAGGTCGATGGCCTCCCGGGGGGACTTGGGGTTGATCTCCTTGCCGTTTAAAAGGATCTGGCCGGACTCCTTGGGCTTGGCGCCGAATATGACCTGCGCAAGCTCCGTGCGGCCTGCGCCCACCAGGCCGCCTAGGCCCAACACCTCGCCGGCGTGGATCTTGAAGCTCATGTTCCGGTCGCCGTTGCCGCAGACGTCCCGAAGCTCCAGCACCACCTTGCTCTCGTCCACGCAGCAGGGGCGGGGCGGGAACTTCTGGGTCATCTCGCGGCCCACCATCATGCGGATGAGCTGGTCCACGGTAGCCTCGTGGGTGATGAGGGTGTCCACGTACTCGCCGTCGCGGATGACCTCGATGCGGTCGGACAGGCGGAAGATTTCCTCCAGACGGTGGGAGATATAGATGATGGAGACGCCCTTTTTCCGAAGCAGCTCCACCACCTGGAACATGCTCTCGACCTCGTTGTTGGTCAGCGGCGCGCTGGGCTCGTCCATGATGAGCACCTGGGCGTTCTGCTGGATGGCCTTGGCGATTTCGATCATCTGCTGATAGCCGACGGTGAGGTTCTTGACCAGCTCCTTGGGGTTGATCTTTATGTGAAGCTGCTCGAAGGCCTTGGCGGCCTCGGCCTCCATGGCCTTGCGGTCGATGGTGATGCCCTTGCGGATGGGCCGTCCCAGGAACATGTTCTCCGCGGCGGAGAGCTCCTTGACGTTGTTGAACTCCTGATAGATGATGGCGATGCCGTTTTCCGCCGCCAGCTGGGGCGTCATGCGGTCGAATTCCTTGCCGTTGATCTTGATCTTGCCGGACGTGGGGATGACCGCGCCGGAACAGCACTTGATCAGGGTGGATTTGCCCGCGCCGTTTTCGCCGATCAGGCCCAGGATTTCGCCGCGCCGCAGTTGTAACGTGACGTCCTTAAGCGCCACGACACCGGGATATTCCTTGCGGATGTGCTTCAATTCAAGCACAAAATCTTCGCTCATTGCGCAGCCTCCTATTTGAAGAATGGAAATCGGGGAGGGAGGATAAGGGGGAGGGGATTACGATCGCGGCGGGCGGAACCGTTTCATGACACGGCGCGGCTGTCGCCGCCACCGCCCGCCGTTTCCCCGGTTCCCATCCCCCTCAAAGAGTTTGCGCCCCCTCCCAGGAGGGGAAGGGGCGCAAGGGATAGTATGGGGAAGGATTACTTGGTCATGCCGTCGATAACCTGCTGCACGGTCTCCTCGGTGAAGCGGTTCACGGGACGGAACACGTTCTTCGCGCCGACGTTGTCAGCCAGGATCAGGGCGTACATCTGAGCGCAGGCCAGAGCGGTGTCATGGTCGGAGCCCTCGAAGCCGATGATGCCCTTGGCGGGATAGGCGGGATCGGCCAGCTGCTCGAGCTGCTGCATGGTGACGTCGGTGGTGAACACGCCCATATCCTCGGGGATCACGCCGCCGGTGTGGATGTTCAGGGCCTCGTCGGCACCGATCATGGCGCCGGCGCCAACGCCCGCGACGACCTTCACGTCGGGATACTTCTGCAGGGTGGTCTCGACGCCCTCCTGGGCCTCGAGGGGCTCGATGCCGTAGTTGGTGGCGACGATCTCATACTTGCCAGCGGCGTCTTCCAGACCGGCCTTGATGCCGTTCTCACGCTCGACCAGCACGGGGGTGTCGGACTTGCCGATGACGATGACCTGAGCCTTGTTGTCCTCGGTGAAGTGCTCGTTGATGAACTCAGCGGCCATCTTGCCGATCACGGTGCCCAGATAGGTGTTGTCCAGGATCCAGTTGGCGTCGGTGTTCTCCAGCGGATCGTCCCAGCACATGAGCTTGATGTCGGGATACTGCTCGCGGACCATGCCCAGCGCGTCGTCGGCGCCGGCGGGATCCTGCGGATGCACCATGATCAGGTCGCAGCCGTTGGCGGCGAAGTTCTCGATCTGGCCCTGCTGGTCGATGGCGTTCTGGTTGCAGCCCAGGATGGTGATGTCGCCGCCGGCTTCCTTAACGACGGCCTCCAGCGCGGTCATGACGCCGGCCCAGTAGGGGTTCTTCAGGTCCTGGATGGTGACGCCGATCTTCTTGCCGTTGAGCACGGACAGGTCAGCCTTGGCGTAGAACTCGGCATCGGACTGGATGCCTTCGGTGGCACCGGTGTTGCTTTCGGCCAGCGCGCAAACGCTGAACAGCATCAGGGCAGCGAGGATCAGAGCAAGGATCTTCTTCATGGTTGTTCTCTCCTTTTTTATATTCTTTACGTCCTATGGGACGCAAGATTCGATGGGTTGGGGTGCCGGCGGACGCCATGAATGGCGTCCCTACGAGGGTGACGGCGGACGTCATGAATGGCGTCCCTACGAGGGTGACGGCGGACGTCATGAATGGCGTCCCTACGAGGGTGACGGCGGACGCCATGAATGGCGTCCCTACGGGGGTGCCGATCAGAAGCAGGTGAAGGCGCCGTCGATGATGAAATCGGAGCCGGTGGTGAAGGACGAGGTGTCGCCCGCCAGGTACACGCAGATGCTCTCCAGCTCCTCGGGCTTGCCCAGCCTGCCCATGGGGGCCATGGCGTTCCACTGGTCGATGAGGGCCTTCAGGTGCGGGGCGGCCAGCACCAGCTCGGTGCCGATGTATCCCGGGCTGATGGAGTTGACGCGCACGCCGCGCTTGGCCCACTCCACGGCCAGGGACTTCGTCAGCTGCATGACCGCGGCCTTGGAGGCGTTGTAGGCGCACTGGGGCTGCGGCACGTTGACGATGTGGCCGGACATGGAGGCGGTGTTGATGATGGAGCCGCCGCCGTGGGCCAACATGTACTTGCCGGCGATGGTGTCGGTGAGGAACACGGAGTTGATGTTCACATCCATGTTCTTCAGCCACTGCTTGTAGGTCATCTCGTCGGCGGGAGCGTTGATGCAGATGCCGGCGTTGGCGTGGCAGAAGTCCAGGCCGCCCAGCTGCTCGACCACGTCGTTGACCATCTTCTTGACGTCGTCCTCATTGGTCACGTCGCACTTCAGGGCGATCACCTTGCGGCCGGTGGCCTCGGCGATCTCCTTGGCGGTGGCGACGGCGGTCTCATAGTCCAGATCGACGATGGCAACGTCCGCGCCGGCCTCCGCGAAGGCGGTGGCGGTGCACTTGCCGATGCCGCGGGCGCCGCCGGTGACGAAGCCCTTCTTGCCGTCCAGTCTCATCTTCTCAATGATGCCCATGGATTGCCCTCCTTTTGTCGGTCGAATAATGTAATTCAAATTGTAAAATCATTTTACTTAATTTACTGCTATTATAAACCATAACATTCCGTTTGTCAATAGGGTAATTCAGATAAATTATTTTGCAAAATTTGTTCACTTTGTGGATTGTATTTTTTCTATGGAATCTGATATATTAATTATACGGAAGATAGATGCTTTTTTCAATAGACGAAATGCACAAAAAATAGGGAGATTCGAAAACGTCCGTGAGGCCGGAGGCCCGCAAAAGGGGCGACGAGCGCAAAAAAGAGCGTTTCAAAACCGGCGCGAATGCAAAACGGGGACGAATTTTGGGAAATGACGCGCGCGGCACGGGGGGATTGGGATGACCCAACGCATCACGCCGGGGCAGATCAAGAAGAACAACCGGCAGCAGATCTACAATTATATATATGAGCAGGGGAACGTCTCTCAGCAGGCCATCGCCTACGCGCTCAAGCTGAGCCGGCCCACGGTGGCGACCAACCTCTCGGCGCTGGAGGAGGACGGCCTGATCTGCAAGAATGGCCAGCTGGAGTCGGACCAGATCGGGCGCAAGGCCGTGGCCTACGCCATCGTGGCGGACTACCGCATCGCCATCGGTGTGGAGATCATGCGGCACGTCGTCAAGCTGATCGCCGTGGACCTCTACGGCCGAAAGCTGCGCCGGGACGTGGCGGAGATCGAGTACCGCAACGCCGAGGGCTACTACGAGCGGGTGAGCGACATGATCCGCACCTTCATCGCCGCGCTGAACGTGCCGCTGGAGCGGGTGCTGGGCATCGGCATCGCCATGCAGGGCCTGGTGTCCTCGGACGGGCGCGCCATGGTCTACGGCAAGATACTGGACTGCACCGGGCTCAGGGTCGATGCCTTTGAGAAGTGGCTGGATTACCCCTGTTCCTTCATCCATGACCCCGCGGGGGCGGCGATCTCGGAGCTGTGGGTGTCGCCGGAGCTGGAGGACGCCGTCTACCTGTCCCTGAGCCGGCACCTGGGTGGCGCGTTCATCATGAACCGGCAGATCGACAACGGCCGCCACGGCCACAGCGCCACCTACGAGCACGTGCAGGCGCAGCCCCGGGGCGAGCTGTGCTACTGCGGCAAGCGCGGCTGCTGGGACACGCTGTGCTCCATGAAGGCGCTCATCGGCAACGACAACCCGGACGCCTTCTTCGAGGCCGCCCGGCGGGAGGGCACCGACGAGGCCCTCCGCTGGCAGCGCTACCTGAAGTACCTGGCGCGGCTCATCGAGGACATCCACCTGCTCACCGACGTGGAGATCATACTGGGCGGCCACCTCGCGCCCTACCTGACCGAGGGCGACATACGGGTGCTCTACGGCGAGATCCACCGGCTCTGCCCCTTCGACGACGCCGACGACTACATCCGCATCAGCAAGATGCCCTCCCACAACATCACCGTCGGCGCCGCGCTGCCCTATATCCGCCGGTTCCTGGAGGATATCGACGCCTGACACCAAAAAACACTTGACAGGTAAACGCCCGTTTACTATAATGATAGTAAACGGGCGTTTACTTCATTTTGGAAAGGGGAAACCGCGTGGGCGACACGAAGGAGCGCATACTGTGGACGGCGCTAAAACTGTTTGCCGAAAACGGCTACGAGGCCGTGTCGGTCAGCGACATCGCCGGGGCGCTGGGTATCACCAAGGGCGCGCTGTACCGGCACTACCGGAACAAGCGGGATATCTTCGAAAGCATCGTGTCGCGCATGGAACAGCGGGACGCAGAACAGGCCGACGCCGACGGCATGCCCGCGGGCGCACTGTCCGACATGCCGGAGGCCTACCGCGCGGCGAGCGTCGATCGCATGATCGCCTTCGCCAGATCCATGTTTCGCTACTGGACGCAGGACCCGTTCGCCTCGGCCTTTCGCAGGATGCTGACGCTGGAGCAGTTCCGAAGCCCGGAGATGGGCGCGCTGTACCAGCAGTACCTGGCCGCCGGGCCGGTGGAGTACATGGAGGACCTGTTTTCAAGCCTGGGGCTGCCCCGGGCGCGGGAGCGGGCCGTGGCGTTCTACGCGCCGATGTTTCTGCTGTACAGCGTCTGTGACGGCGCGGCGGACGGGGCGGCGGCGCTTGCGACCCTCGACGCGCTGATGGAGGACGCCCGCGAACGACTGAACCGACAATTACAGGACATGAGGTGATAAGTTTGAAACCAACACATGACAAAAAGACATAGCAAAGGAAGCCACCCCCAGCAGGAGGAAGCAGCAGAACCGAGAGAGTAGTCAGCTGGATGAGG
>CACXBB010000014.1 GCA_902765735.1 uncultured Eubacteriales bacterium
TTGGCCACGGCGCCGCCGGGATAGCTATGCCAAAAATCAGAAAAATCGCAGAATTCTGAGGGGAAAACCCTCTCTGTTTCGCGACTTTGGGCTGGATTGTGGCTTGTTTTTGTGTGTTGTGCATAAAATATCCGTCCGAAAACTGTGTTTTCGGACGGATTGTGGTGGAGCATACCGGATTCGAACCGGTGACCTCTACAATGCGAATGTAGCGCGCTAGCCAACTGTGCTAATGCCCCAAATTATGGCATAGGTTTTTGTGCAGAACCTACAAACTGTTACCTCTGGGTTATCAGCCACTTGGGTGATAGTAAGAACTGTTCGTTCTAGCCAACTGTGCTAATGCCCCATGTCCTTTTCTTTCGAACGAACCTATTATAGCACAACTCGATTGAGAATGCAATACCACGGAATGTAAATTTCACGGCAGGAAATCCTTTGCAAATTCCGGGTTACTAACGCAAACTGTGCTTTTCCTTCGTTGACACGGCTCCTGTCGCGTGCTATAATGCTTCAAAACAGTCTTTAAGGCGATCCAGAGAGGTCGGCAAGCTGGTCAGAGGGTTCATTTTACGCGCTTGTCGGCTGGGACAGGCCTTTTTTATGCCTGCTCGGCAGGCTGCGACAGGGAGGTAACGGCATGGCGAAGCTCAAAATCTGCGGCGCGGACTGCGTTCCCGGCTTTTCCATCCTCGCCGAGGCGGCGGGCGAGGCGCTGAGCCATCGTGAGGGCGAGTTTTTCCTGCTTCCCGGTTTCTGTGATGTGCACGTACATCTCAGGGAGCCGGGATTTTCTTATAAGGAGACCATCAAAACCGGCACGCTCTCGGCGAAGCGCGGCGGCTACACCTGCGTGTGCGCCATGCCGAACCTGAACCCGGTGCCGGACAGCCCGGCGACGCTGAGGGTCGAGCTGGACGCCATCGCCCGTGACGCCGCCATACGGGTGCTGCCCTACGGCGCGATCACGGCGGGCGAAAGGGGCGAGCGGCTGGCGGACCTTGAGGGGATGGCCCCCTTTGTCTGCGGCTTCTCCGACGACGGGAGGGGCGTGCAGGACGCCGGGCTGATGCGGGCGGCCATGCAGACGGCGAAGGGGCTTGATAAGATCATCGCCGCGCACTGCGAAGTCAACGCGCTGCTCAACGGTGGCTACATCCACGACGGCGACTACGCCCGCGCCCACGGCCACCGGGGCATCTGCTCGGAGAGCGAGTGGCGGCAGATCGAGCGGGACCTCAAACTGGCCGATGAGACCGGCTGCAAATACCACGTCTGCCACATCTCCTGCAGGGAATCCGTGCGGCTCATACGGGACGCCAAAAAGGACGGCGTGGACGTGACCTGCGAGACCGGCCCGCACTACCTGCTGCTGGACGAGAACGATCTTCAGGAGGACGGCCGCTTCAAGATGAACCCGCCGCTGCGCGCCCGTGCCGACCGGGAGGCGCTGCTCGAAGGGCTGTGCGACGGCACCATCGACATGATCGTCACCGACCACGCCCCCCACAGCGCCGAGGAGAAGGCCCGGGGGCTTGAGAAGAGCGCCTTCGGCATCGTGGGCCTCGAGACGGCCTTCCCGCTTCTGTACACGTACCTCGTTAAGAAGGGCGTCATCCCCCTCGAAAGGCTCGTCGAGCTGATGGCCGTCAACCCCCGCCGCCGCTTCGATATCCCCTTCGAGGGCGTCACCGTATGGGACCTCGACCGCGAAACCACCGTCGACCCCGCCACCTTCGCCTCAATGGGCAAGGCCACGCCGTTTGGGGGGCGGCGGGTTTCGGGCGAGTGGGTGGAAACGATAATATAGATAATTGGGAATGGGGAATTTGGAATGGGGAATTAGAGAACGACCTCTCAGTCAGCAGGACAAGTCCTGCTGACAGCTCCCCTGGAAGGGGAGCCAAGGCTGCCGCGCGTCCAAAAGCCTTCCCCTTTCAGGGGAAGGTTGCCCTGCCGGAGGCAGGGTCGGAAGAGGTCGTAACCCCAATTCCCAATTCCCCATTTTTACATCCGACCAACCGGGAGGTACAAAGCCATGTCAAAGCGCACCGACATCAAGAAGGTTCTCATCATCGGCTCGGGTCCGATCGTGATCGGGCAGGCGGCGGAATTCGACTACGCGGGCACGCAGGCGTGTCTGGCGCTGAAGGAGGAGGGCTACGAGGTCATACTCTGCAACTCCAACCCCGCCACCATCATGACGGACACCAGCATCGCGGACAAGGTGTACATGGAGCCGCTGACGCTGGAGTACATCGCCAAGATACTGCGCTACGAGCGCCCGGACGCCATCGTGCCCGGCATTGGCGGGCAGACGGGGCTCAACCTGGCGATGCAGCTTGAGAAGAAGGGCGTATTGAAGGAGTGCCGGGTGGAGCTGCTGGGCACGCCGTTTACCTCCATCGAGCGGGCCGAGGACCGGGAGCTGTTCAAGGAGATGTGCCAGTCCATCGGCGAGCCGGTGATCCCCTCCGAGATCACCTATAATATCGAAGAGGCCAGGGCCGCCGCGCAGCGCATCGGCTATCCGGTGGTGCTCAGGCCCGCGTTCACGCTGGGCGGCACCGGCGGCGGGTTCGCCAACAACGAGGAGGAGCTGATCGAGGTCGGCCTGAACGGCTTTAAGCTCTCCCCGGTGCATCAGGTTCTGGTGGAGAAGTCGGTCAAGGGCTACAAGGAGATCGAGTTTGAGGTCATGCGGGACTCCAACGACCACGCCATCACCATCTGCGGCATGGAGAACGTGGACCCCGTGGGCGTGCACACCGGCGACAGCATCGTGGTAGCCCCGATCCTCTCCTTAAACGACCACGATCTGAAGATGCTCAACGACTCCGCCATCAAGATCATCCGCGAGCTCAGGATCGAGGGCGGCTGCAACGTGCAGTTCGCGCTGCATCCGCACACCAGCGAATACTACCTGATCGAGGTCAATCCCCGGGTCAGCCGGTCGTCGGCGCTGGCGTCGAAGGCGTCGGGCTATCCCATCGCCTCCGTCACCGCGAAGATCGCGTTGGGCATGGCGCTGGAGGACATCCCCGTGGCCGGCGGCACCGCGGCCATCGAGCCGAGCCTCGACTACGTGGTGGCCAAGTTCCCCCGCTTCCCCTTTGACAAGTTCGCCACCGCGCCGAACCTGCTGGGCACCCAGATGAAGGCCACCGGCGAGGTCATGGGCATCGGCGCGTCGCTGGAGGAGTGCATGCTCAAGTCCGTGCGCTCGCTGGAGAACGGCGCGCACCACCTGAGCCTGCCCAAATTCACCGCCATGGACGACGACGGGCTGTGGCGCTACGTCAAGGACTTCCGCGCCGACGGCATATTCGCCGTCACCGAGCTCATCCGCCGGGGCGCGCGCATGGACAAGCTGAGCGAGATCACCATGATCACCCCGCTGTTCCTGGAGGCCATCGCCCGGATCGTGGAGATGGAAGGCATCCTGCGGGACAAGAAGGGCGACGTCAAGGCGCTGCGTGCCGCGAAGATGATGGGCTTTGCGGACAAGACCATTGCGGAGCTGTGGGACACCGACGAGCTGACCGTCTGGCGGCAGCGCCGGGCGGAGGGCATCGCGCCCGCCTTCCCGATGGTGGACACGCTGCACACCGGGACCTACATCCCCTACCTGTATTCCTCCTACAACCTGAAAAACGCCAGCATACGCACCGACAAGAAGAAGATCGTGGTACTGGGCGCGGGGCCGATACGCATCGGGCAGGGCGTGGAGTTCGACTACTCCACCGTCCACGCGGTACAGACCATCCGGCGCAACGGCTACGAGGCCATCATCATCAACAACAACCCGGAGACGGTGTCCACCGACTACAAGACCTCCGACAAGCTGTACTTTGAACCGCTGACGCCCGAGGACGTGATGAACGTGATCGACTTCGAGCAGCCCGAGGGCGTGATCACGTCGCTGGGCGGGCAGACGGCCATCAACCTGGCCCAGCCGCTGATGGCGCGGGGCGTGAAGCTGATCGGCACCGACTGCGCCGCCATCGACCGCGCCGAAGACCGCGGCAGCTTCGAGAAGATCCTCCAGGACCTGAACATCCCCCAGCCCCAGGGCCGGGCGGTGACCGACATCGAGGCCGGCGTGGCCGCCGCCTCGGAGATCGGCTACCCGGTGCTGGTGCGGCCCTCCTTCGTGCTGGGCGGGCGGGCAATGCAGATCGTGGCCAACGAGGCACAGCTTCGGCGCTATCTCAAAGAAGCCGTGGAGATCGACGCCGACAAGCCCGTGCTGGTGGACCACTACATCCAGGGCAAGGAGGTCGAGGTGGATGCCATCTGCGACGGGCGGGACGTGTTCGTGCCCGGCATCATGGAGCTGGTGGAGCGCACCGGCATCCACTCCGGCGACTCCATCTCCGTCTACCCCGCCTTCTCCATCTCCAACCGGGTCAAGGGCACGATACTGCAATACGCCAAGAAGCTGGGGCTGGGCATCGGCATCGTGGGGCTTTACAACATACAGTTCATCGTCGACAAGGACGAGAACGTGTACATCATCGAGGTCAACCCCCGCTCCTCACGCACGGTGCCGTTCCTGTCGAAGGCCACGGGCTGGTCGCTGGCGGACATCGCCACCGAGGCCATACTCGGCAAGACGCTCAAGGAGCAGGGCATATTCGACCTCTATCCCGAGGAGAAGAAGCGCCACTATGTGAAGGTGCCGGTGTTCTCGTTCAACAAGATCAAGGGGCTGGACGCCTACCTCTCCCCGGAGATGAAGTCCACCGGCGAGGCCATCGGCTACGACGACAAGCTCAACCGCGCCCTCTACAAGGCCCTGCAGGCCGCGGGCATGCGGCTTCAGAACTACGGCACCGTGTTCGCCACCATCGCCGACGAGGACAAGGCCGAGGCCGAGCCGCTGATCCGCCGGTTCTACAACCTGGGCTTCAACATCGAGGCCACCCGCGGCACCGCCGCCTACCTCAAGGAGCGCGGCATCCGCACCCATGTGCTCAAAAAGATCGGCGAGAGCGATGAGATACTCGACGCCATGCGGCAGGGACACATCGCCTATGTCATCAACACCCGCAACATCAATTCCATGGACGCCCTGTCCGACGGCGTCAGGATCCGCCGCGCCGCTACCGAGAACAACGTCACCATGTTCACCTCCCTCGACACCGTCCGCGTGCTGCTGGACGTGCTGGAGGAGACCACGCTGACGATCTCCACCATCGACGCATGATCCCCGGAAGAGGTGATGCGCCTGTTGAAGCAAACCTACTGGGCAAACCAGCGCACCCTGGCGCAGATCGAAAAATCCATGCGCCACTCGGCATGCTACGGCATACGCCACAAGGAGTCAGGCGCGCTGGTCGGCTTCGCCCGGGTCATCACCGATTGGGCTACCACCTACTACCTGTGCGACGTGATCATCGACGCGGCGCACCGGGGCAGGGGTCTGGGGAAGGCACTGGTGGCGCACATCGAATCGCAGAGCGAATACGCCGACCTTCGCGGGATGCTCATTACACGGTACGCCCATGCGCTGTATCAGAAATTCGGCTATGAGGTGCTCAACGGCAGGGCGATGGTGAAGACATTGAACTGCTGAACGGCACGAGGAGACAATATGCGACAAGTTATCTACACCATCCTTGAAAACACCCCCCTGACCGCCGATGTATATCGCATGCGCCTGCGGGGCGACACCTCGGCCATCGTCGCGCCGGGGCAGTTCATCAACCTGCAAATTGGCGGGCTGTATCTGCGGCGGCCGGTCTCGGTGTGCGACTGGGATGGCGACGGCCTGGTGATCATCTACAAGGTGGTCGGGAAGGGCACGGAGGCGCTGTCGAGGATGGCCCCCGGGGAGGCGCTGGACTCTCTGTCAGGCCTGGGCAACGGTTACGACCTGGCCTGTGCCGGGGAAAATCCCGTATTGATCGGCGGCGGCGTGGGCGTGCCCCCGCTATACGGTCTGGCGAAGCGGCTGGTCGCGCAGGGCAGGGCGGTGACGGTCTGCCTCGGCTTCAACACCACCGACGAAATCTTCTATGAGGATGAATTCCGGGCGCTGGGGTGCGACGTGCGGGTGTCCACGGTGGACGGCAGCTACGGCGCGAAGGGGTTTGTCACCGGGATACTGCCGGAGCATCCCTCCCACTACTACGCCTGCGGGCCGGAGCCGATGCTCAAGGCGGTGTTCAAAGCCCTGCCCTGCCCAGGGCAGTTGAGCTTCGAGGCGCGCATGGGCTGTGGCTTCGGGGCGTGCATGGGCTGCACCTGCGAGACGGTCACCAGCTACAAGCGCATCTGCAGGGACGGCCCGGTGATGCGAAAGGAGGAGCTCATATGGAACGCCTGAAGGTCAACCTCCTCGGCATCAAGCTGGACAACCCGGTGATCCCCGCCTCGGGCACCTTCGGCTACGGGCAGGAGTTCGCGGCGCTGTACGACATCAACATCCTCGGCACGTTCTCCTTCAAGGGCACCACGCTGCGCCCCCGGCTGGGCAACCCGCTGCCGCGCATCGCGGAGGCCCCCGCGGGCATGCTCAACGCGGTGGGGCTCCAAAACCCGGGGGTGGACAGGGTGATCTCGGAGGAGCTGCCCGCGCTTGCGAGGGTCTTTCACAAGCCGATGATGGCGAACGTCTCCGGGTTCTCCATAGAGGAGTACGCCGAGACCTGTCGCCGCCTGGACGCCTGCGAACAGGTGGGCTGGCTGGAGGTCAACATCTCCTGCCCCAACGTGCACCACGGGGGCATGAGCTTCGGCACGGACCCGGCCATGGCGGCGGCGGTCACCCGGGCGGTGAAGGCGGTGACGACCAAGCCGGTGATCATGAAGCTGTCGCCGAACGTGACGGACATCGCGTCCATCGCCAGGGCCTGTGCCGACGCCGGTGCGGACGGCGTGAGCCTCATCAACACGCTGATGGGCATGCGCATCGACCTGAAGACCCGGCGGCCCGTCATCGCCAACGTCACCGGCGGCCTGTCCGGCCCGGCGGTGTTCCCGGTGGCGCTCAGGATGGTTTACCAGGTGGCGCGGGCCGTGGACATCCCCGTGATCGGCATGGGCGGCGTGTCCTCGGCGGAGGACGTCATCGAGATGATGCTGGCCGGCGCCACGGCGGTGGAGGTCGGCGCGGCGAACCTCGTTGACCCGTTCGCGTGCAAGAGGATCATAGAAGCACTCCCGGAGGTCATGGACCGGTACGGGATCGACAACATTTCGGACATCATCGGAGGTGCATCATAATGGGCAAGGACGTCATCGTGGCCTGCGACTTCTCCTCGGCGGCGCAGACCCTGCAATTTCTGGACCGGTTTACGGGCCGCAAGCCCTTCGTGAAGATCGGCATGGAGCTTTTCTACGCCGAGGGACCGGAGATCGTCCGGCAGATCAAGGCCCGGGGGCACAAAATCTTCCTCGATCTCAAGCTCCACGACATCCCCAACACGGTCAAAAAGGCCATGGCGGTGCTGTCGCGGCTGGACGTGGACATCGTCAACCTGCACGCCGCGGGCACCACGGCGATGATGGAGGCCGCGCTTCAGGGCCTGACCCGGCCCGACGGCACCCGGCCGCTGCTGATCGCCGTGACGCAGCTCACCTCCACCGACCAGCAGAGCATGGAGCGCGACCTGCTGATCCGCGAACCCATCGCCGACGTGGTGATGCACTACGCCCGGACCGCGAAGGCCGCGGGCCTCGACGGCGTGGTGTGCTCCCCGCTGGAGGCCGCGAAGGTGCACGACGCCTGCGGCGCGGACTTTTTGACCGTTACCCCCGGCGTGCGCTTCGCCGACGGCGATGTGGGCGACCAGAAGCGCGTCATGACCCCCGCCCAGGCGAAGGCCGTCGGCTCCGACTACATCGTCGTCGGCCGCCCCATCACCGCCGCGGAGGATCCGGTGGGGGCGTATGAGAGGTGTGTAGAAGAGTTTGTGGGATAATTACGAAAGGGTGTATGACTATGAAACGCATGATCGCAAAGGACTTATTGTCCATCAAAGCTGTGTTTTTACGCCCGGAGCAGCCGTTTACGTGGGCGAGCGGGATCAGGTCGCCGATCTACTGCGACAACCGACTGACGCTGACCGCGCCTGAGGTGCGGGGCGACATCGAGAACGGTCTTGCGGCGCTGATTAAGGAGAAGTACCCGGCGGTGGAGGTGCTGATGGGCACCGCCACGGCGGGCATCGCCCACGCGGCCATCACGGCGCACCTGCTGGGCCTGCCGATGGGCTACGTGCGCTCCGGGGCGAAGGACCACGGGCGGCAGAACCGCATCGAGGGTCGGCTGGAGCCGGGCCAGAGGGTGGTGGTGGTGGAGGACCTGATCTCCACCGGCGGCAGCGTGATCGAGGTGGTGGACGCCCTGCGCGACGCCGGGGCGGAGGTGCTGGGCATCGTGTCCATATTCACTTACGGCATGAAGAAGGGCCTGGAGCGCCTCGAGGCGGCGAACGTCGAGAACACCTCGCTGACCGACTTCGACGCGGTGGTGGCGGTGGCCGCCGAGGAGGGCTACATCTCCCCGACCGACGTATCGCGGCTCATGGCATTTCGGGACAATCCCTCGGACGAAAGCTGGATCGGAGGAAACGCATGATGAAGCGAAGCGTCATCGACATACTGGACCTGACCCTCGAGGAGATCGAGGGCCTGCTGGACACGGCCCAGGACATCATCGCCAACCCGGACAAGTACGCCCGCGCCTGCGCCCGAAAGAAGCTGGCGACGCTGTTCTTCGAGCCCTCCACCCGCACGCGGCTGAGCTTTGAGGCGGCCATGTACGAGCTGGGCGGCAGTGTGCTGTCGGTGACGGACGCGGCCTCCTCCTCCGCCGCCAAGGGCGAGAGCGTGGCCGACACCGCCAAGACCGTCAGCTGCTACGCGGACATCATCGCCATGCGCCACCCCAAGGAGGGCGCGGCGCTGGTGGCGGCCCACAGCGCCGCCATACCGGTGATCAACGCCGGCGACGGCGGCCACTGTCACCCCACCCAGACCATGGCGGACCTTTTGACCATCCGCCGCGAGAAGGGCGCGTTCAGCGACCTGACCATCGGCCTGTGCGGCGACCTCAAGTTCGGCCGCACGGTGCACAGCCTCATCAACGCCATGGCCCGCTACCCGGGCAACCGCTTCGTGCTGATCTCCCCGGAGGAACTGAAGCTGCCCAGCTACGTCAAGAAGGACGTGCTGGCGAAGAACGGCATCCCCTACACCCAGACCACCAGCCTGGAAAAGGCCATGCCCGAGCTGGACGTATTGTACATGACCCGCGTGCAGCGGGAGCGCTTCTTCAACGAGGAGGACTACCTGCGCTTAAAGGACAGCTACATCCTCGACATGCAGAAGCTCAGGACCGCCAAGCCCGACCTGTGCGTGATGCACCCCCTGCCCCGCGTCAACGAGATCGCCGTGGAGGTGGACGACGACCCCCGCGCCTGCTACTTCAAGCAGGTTTTGAACGGCAAGTACATGCGCATGGCGCTGATCCTTAAGCTGCTGGAGGTAGAAGTATGAACATTGACGCCATACAGAACGGCATCGTCATCGACCACATCACCGCCGGGCGGGGCATGCGCCTCTACGAGCTGTTGGGCCTGGACGCGCTGGACGTGTCCGTCGCCCTCATCAAGAACGCCGTCAGCCACCGAAACGGCGGGGTCGGCAAGAAGGACATCATCAAGATCGACTCCGACATCGCCATCAACTTCGACGTGCTGGGCTTCGTGGACCCCGGCGTCACCGTGAACATCATCCGGGACGGCCAACTCGTCGAAAAGCGGCGCATCGACATGCCCGAGCGGCTCACCAACGTCATCCGCTGCAAAAACCCCCGCTGCATCACCTCCACCGAGCGCGCCATCGACCACGTGTTCAAGCTCACCGACCGGCGGAACAAGGTGTATCGGTGCATCTACTGCGAGACGAAGGCGTAGGCGTGGCACTTCCTTGACACGCCTCCCGTTTCTATGTATAATGCAGGCATGGCATTTGTTGTGAGGAGATGGACGGACCATGGCACAGCGCGCAACCCAACGCCCCGGCAGGGCCGAGCAGCTGCAGTTTTTGCGGTTTCTGGCGTTCTGCCTGGTGTACATCTGGCACGCGGACGACTGGACCTTCGGCTTCTTTTCCGGGGGCGTCGGGGCCGCCTGCGCGGTGTCCTTCTTCTTTATGCTCAGCGGGCTGGTCACCGGCTATACCCACTTTGACGACCCTGTCGCCGTCACCCCCCGCGCCGTCGGACGGTACATGTGGCGCAAGATCAGAAAGCTCTACCCGCTCTACATATTTACGATGCTGTTCGCCGTGACCTCCTCCAAGATCCCGAAGCTGGTGGCTCAGCACGACTTCGAGGCCCTGAGGGAGCCGCTCAAGCTGCTCTTGCGCAACGCGCTGATGATACAGTCCTGGTTCCCCGCGGACTACTTCTCCTACAACGGCGTGGGCTGGTTCATCTCCGCGATGATCTTCATGTACCTGCTCACGCTGCCTCTGCTGGCGCTGGCGGGCAAAATCCGGCGCTCGAAGCGGCCCGCGGCGGGCTTGTGCGGCCTGATCGCGGGGTTTTCGCTGGCAGCGACACTCTACTGCTACCTGATGCGCGGCGAGATGTGGGAGTTCTTCGAATACGTGTTCCCCGTGGCCCGCATGTGGGAGTACGCCATCGGCATCTGCCTGGGCTTCTTGACCCGGCTCATACGGGATCGGTCCCCCCAGCCCCGGCCCGCGCGGCGCCTGCTGTTGACGCTGGCGGAGGTCGCGGTGTTCGCCCTGTGGATCGCCATGCCCTACGCGCCGTATCAGCAGTGGTCCCTCACCATCGCCCGGTGGCTTCTGCCCAACGCGTTGCTGCTTTTGACCTTCGCCGTCGGCGAGGGCGGGCTGTCCCGCGTGTTCAGGGCGCGGCCGCTGGTGGCGCTGGGGGATCTGTCCTTTGAGTGCTTCCTGCTGCACGGCCTGATCATCAACCGCTACACCAAGGACTTCGCCGCCCTGCAGGGCGGGCGGGCCGGCAACGCCCTGCGGCAGACCCGCCAGGCGGGCGAGACCCTCACCCGGTCAAGCGCCCTGGGGAACGCCTTCAACCTGCTGTTCTGCCTGATGCTCACGCTGATGCTGGCCCGGCTGATCCATGGAGCGAAACGGCCGGAGCGCCTCGCTTCACCGAAGTAAAACCCATTGACTGTCACATATGACACGGAGGACACCATGCCCGATATCACCACCAGCGTACAGATCGTGCTGCCCCAGCACTGCAACGGCTACAAGAAGCCCCGCCTGTTCGGCGGACAGATGATGGCCTGGATTGACATCGTGGGGGCGGTGGCCGCCCGGCGCTACACCCAGCGGGCGGTGACCACGGTGTGCATCGAGAACCTGACCTTCCTGAACCCCGCCTACCTCAACGACACCGTGGTGCAGGAGGCCCAGGTGACCTGGACCGGCAACACGTCCCTCGAGGTGCGGGTGGACAGCTACGTGGAGCAGCTCGACGGCACGCGCAAGCGGGTCAACCGGGCCTACGCGGTGTTCGTGGCCCTCGACGACCACGACAAGCCCACGCCCGTGCCCCCCTTCACCCCCGCGACCGACGCCGAAAAGCAGGAGTACGCCGCCGCGCTGGAGCGCCGACGGTTGCGTCTGGGGCGGTGAGGCAGGGAGTAGGCAGTAGGGAGCAGGGGTTACGACCTCTCAGTCACAGCCTGCGGCTGTGCCAGCTCCCCTGGAAGGGGAGCCAAGGCTGCCGCGCGGATTGTCGTAGGGGCGCTTCCGCGCTTGCGCCTGCCCCCATCGCCCGTAACCCCACCCTCGTCGTAGGGGCGATGCCCCATCGCCCGAAACCCCCGTCGTCGTAGGGGTGATGCCCTCATCGCCCGGAACCCATTCCCGTCGTAGGGGCGATGCCCTCATCGCCCGCAACCCCATCCCCGTCGTAGGGGCGGCGATGCGCCGCCCGCCCGAGCCTTCCCGTTGAGGGGAAGGTGGATTTCGGTAAAATTGCCTGCAATTTTGCCGAAAGACGGATGAGGTGGAATCGATTGCCCGTAATGCTGACATCACCCCGGGCGGGCGCCGAATCGGCGCCCCTACGATGGGTATGCACATGCCTTCCCCTTCAGGGGAAGGTGGATTGCGCGAAGCGCAAGACGGAAGAGGTCGTCACCCCTACTCCCTATTCCCTACTCCCTCAATCCCCACCCAAAGGAAGCGATCCCATGGCCCTGCGCGCCGCCTCGACCCGGGACATGACCCGCGGCCCCATCCTCCGGCAGATCCTGCTGTTTTCGCTGCCGCTGATGCTGGGCAACGTGTTTCAGATGCTGTACAACACGGTGGACAGCGTGGTGGTGGGCAACTTCGTTGGCAAGGAGGCCCTGGCCGCGGTGGGCGCGACGGCGCTGATCGTGAACATGATGGTGTTCTTCTTCAACGGCTTCTCCATCGGCGCGGGGGTGGTGATCGCCCGGCACTTCGGTGCCCGGGACCATGAGCGGCTGCACACCGCCATCGAGACCACCATGGCCGTGACCTTCATACTCTGCGCGGCGTTCACGGCGCTGGGGCTCATACTGGTGCGGCCCATGCTCCGGCTGATGGCCACGCCGGAGGACGTGTTCGAGGACGCGGTGACCTATCTGACCATCTACTTCTACGGTTTCTCGGGGCTTCTGATCTACAACATGGGCAGCGGCATACTGCGGGCCGTGGGCGACACCACCCGCCCGCTTTTGTTTCTGATCCTCACGAGCCTTCTGAACATCGCGCTGGACCTGGCCTTCGTGATCGGCCTCAAGGCCGGCATCGCGGGGGTGGCCTGGGCTACGATCATCTCCCAGCTCATCTCCGCCATACTGACCCTCCGGCTCTTGACCCGCTCGGACGACATCTACCGGCTGGTGTGGCGGGACCTGTCCGTCGATGCCGCCGTGCTCAAGCGCATCGTCGCCGTGGGGCTCCCGGCGGGGCTCCAGTCGGTCGTCACGGCGTTTTCCAACATATTTGTGCAGTCCTACATTAACTTCTTCGGCTCCGGCTGCATGGCGGGCTGGAGCTGCTACAACAAGGTGGACCAGTTCATCATGCTGCCCATGCAATCCACCGCCATGGCCGCCACCACCTTCGTCAGCCAGAACATCGGGGCGAAGCAGAACCGGCGGGCGCACCGCGGCACGGTGGCCGCTATCGGCCTGTCCATGGCCATCACCGGCGGGGTGGGGCTGCTCATCATGGTGTTCGCCGTGCCCGCGGTGAAGCTTTTCAGCCCCGATCCCGTCGTGATCGATTTCGGCGTGCTGTTCATACGCGCCAACACGCTGTTTCTGCTGTTCAACTGCGTCAACCACACCCTCGCCGGGGCGCTGCGGGGCCGCGGGGATTCCCGGGGACCCATGGCGATCATGCTGCTGTCCTTCGTGGCCATCCGGCAGGTCTACCTGTTCGTGCTCACGCGCTACATCGTCAACACCCCCTTCTGGGTGGGCTTCGGCTACCCCGTGGGCTGGATGTGCTGCTTTGTGATCGAGGTGGGGTATTACATCCTCAAGTGGGGCCGCAGGATACATATAGAGGAAGGGACGTCATAAAGGCGTCCCTTGACCTTTTGGGAAAACTGGCGTATACTGATGGTATACAGTTCAGAATATGGAAAAACGAGGGATTCAATGATTCCAATCGGCATATGCACCGATTTTACCAACCTGCCCGACGCCCACGCGCTGGGCTACGATTTCATGGAGATTCCGCTGGACGCGCTCTCGGCGCTGTCGGACGCCTACTTTGAAGAATTCGCCGCCTGGTGCGCGGGCAGCGGCGTGCGGGTGCAGGCGGTGAACCATATGCTGCCGGAGGGGCTGAACATCGTGGGGCAGGACGTGCGGGCCCCGGAGCTGCATGCCTACCTGTCCCGGGCCTTTGAGCGCTGCCGGCGGCTGAAGGTGCGGGTGGTGACCCTGGACGCCGCCCTTGAACGCGCGGTGCCGGAGGGCTTCGACTACCCCATGGCCTGGCGGCAGCTGGGCAACTTCCTGCGGCTGTGCCAGGGCCACGCAAGGGAGTGCGGCCTGGTGATCGCCGCGGAGCCCCTCAGAAAGACCGACTGCAACCTTATGAACCTGGTGTCCGAGGCTACGCTGCTGTCGGGGCTGTTGCAGTTAGGCAACGTGGGCGTGGCGGCCAACACCGGCACCATGGCCATGGCCGCCGAACCGGTGACTGCGCTTACGCAGACCGGCAACACCCTCTGCCACGTGCACGTGGAGCACCCCCTCACCCGCCGCATGCCCCGGGAGGGCGACGGCGAGGACTACTTCAAGCTGATGCGCGTCCTGAAGCGGCAGGGCTACGCCGGCGGGGTCAGCGTGGTTTACGACAAAGCCGTTGATTTTGTCGGAGATGCGAGGGCCGCATTGATTTGTCTGAGGGAAGCACAGAGGAATTGAGAATTGAATAATTGAGAATTGAGAATTATAGAATGCCCGGACGATAGGGCTCCAGTCGATTTGGGAATCAGAGAAATCCGTCAGGATTTCCACAACCATTTTCAATTCTCCATTCTCAATTCTCAATTATAGGTATAACCACCCCAAGGGAGGGCTCTTATTTGAACATCATCATCGTCGGAAACGGCAAGGTGGGCTACACCCTTGCGCAATATCTGTCGAAGGACGGCCACGACGTGACGGTCATGGACGTGAGCCAGCAGGCGCTTCTGCGGGCCAGCGAGACGCTGGACGTGATGTGCGTGCGGGGCAACGGCGCCAACGTGAAGGTGCTGATCGAGGCGGGCGTGGAGAACGCGGACGTCATCGTCGCCGTCACGGGCAACGACGAGCAAAACATGGTTTGCTGTCTGGCGGCGAAGCAGCTGGGCGCGAAATACTCCATCGCCCGCATCCGCGACCCGGAGTACACCGAGAGCCTGACGCTTCTGCAAAAGAAGCTGGACATCGACATGGTGATCAACCCGGAGCGCGCCACGGCGCAGGAGATCTCGCGGCTGTTGCGCTTCCCCTTCGCCATCAACATCGAATCCTTCGCCCACGGGCGGGTGGAGATGGTGGAGTTCCGGGCGGAGAACACCGATCCGATACTGAACATGCCCCTGTCCCGGCTGCACAACCGCTTCCCGCACATACAGTTCACGGCGGTGCAGCGCAACGGCACGGCCTTCATCCCGGACGG
This sequence comes from uncultured Eubacteriales bacterium, assembly GCA_902765735.1. Lineage (GTDB taxonomy): Bacteria > Bacillota > Clostridia > Christensenellales > Aristaeellaceae > UBA2862. Next base: position 15,175 of record CACXBB010000014.1, read on the forward strand.
CGCCAGCGTGCTGCTGCCCGGCGACCGGGTGTACGCCACCGGCGACCGGGAATCGGTAACCAAGTTCTTCAAGCACCTGGGCAAAGACACCCAGCGGCTGAAGTCGGCGCTGTTGATCGGCGGCGGCCACATCGCCTACTACCTGGCGAAGATCATCGCGGGCATGGGCGTGTACATGCGGCTTATAGAGATCGACGAGAAGAAGTGCCTCAGGCTGTCGGAGCAGCTCGACAACGTGATGGTCATCTGCGCCGACGGCACCGACCAGGAGGTGCTGGAGTCCGAGAACGTGGCCGACTGCGGCGCGCTGATCTGCCTGACGGACCGGGACGAGGAGAACCTGATCACCGGCCTGTACGGCGCGAGGCGCGGCGTGCGCAAGGTGATCGTGAAGGTCAACCGCACCAACGCGATGGACGTGATGGGCGACCTGGGCATCGACTGCGCCGTCAGCCCCAAGCTGACCACCGCCAACGTGATCCTGCGCTCCGTGCGCGCGCTGAACAACTCCCGAAACTCCGTGGTGGAGAAGGTCTACTACATGCTGGGCGGGTCCGTCGAGGCCTACGAGTTCACCGCGCTGGAGGGCGCGCCCTATCTGAACATCCCCCTGAACCAGTTGAAGATCCGCAAGGGCATACTGGTGTCCGTGCTGGTGCGGGACCGCAAGTCCATCATCCCCTTCGGCTCGGATCACATCGAGGCCGGGGACACGGTGATCCTCACCGCCCGGGCCGGCACGGTCGTGAACCTGGAGGATGCGTTCGACATTGAGGGTTTGAAGAAATGAACAAGCGATTGACATTTCATCTGATCGGCAACGTGGTGCGCATGGCGGGGGCGCTGATGGCGCTGCCGCTGATCGTATCGCTGATCTACGGCGGCTCGGACGCCATGCCGATACTGATCTCCATGGCCATCACCCTCGCGGCGGGCTTCGCGCTGGCGCTGATCCGGCCCCGGCGGGACTTCCTGCGGGCCCGGGAGGGCTTCGCGGTGGTGGCGTTCAGCTGGATACTGGTATCCTTCTTCGGAGGGCTGCCCTTCTACTTCAGCGGCTACATCCCCTCGCTGGTGGACTGCTTCTTTGAGACGGTGTCCGGCTTCACCACCACCGGCGCGACCATCATCCGGGACGTGGAGGCGCTGCCCAAGGGCCTGCTGTTCTGGCGCAGCTTTACCCACTGGGCCGGCGGCATGGGCGTGCTGGTGCTGTCGCTGGCGCTGATCCCCAAGATGGGCGCGCGCTCGATCCACCTGATGCGGGCGGAGTCCCCGGGTCCCTCCACGGACAAGCTGGTGCCCCGGGTGGCCAACAACGCCAAGATACTCTACGCCATCTACGGCGGGCTGTCGGTGCTGATGGTGATCGCCCTTCTGTGCTGCGGCCTCAACCTGTACGACGCGCTGGTGCACATGTTCGGCGCGGCGGGCACCGGCGGCTTCGGCACCTACGGCAACTCCATCGCCCACTGGAACTCGGCGGCGGTGGACGTGGTGGTCGGCATCTTCATGGCGCTGTTCGGCGTGAACTTTTCGCTGTACTACTTCATCCTCAAGCGCAACTGGCGCGCCGCGCTGGGCAACAGCGAGCTGAAGCTCTACTGGTGCATACTGCTGGGCGCGACGGTGCTGATCGCCATCAACATCATGCCACGGGCGGCGCAGGGCTTCTATTCCATCGCCGACGGCGCCAAGCCGGGGGGCAACTTCCTCACGGCTCTGCGGTATTCCTTCTTCCAGGTGTCGTCGATCATGACCACCACCGGCTACGCCACCGCGGACTTCAACCGCTGGCCCCAGTTCTCCCGGGTGCTGCTGGTGGCCATCATGTTCATCGGCGCCTCGGCGGGCTCCACCGGCGGCGGCATCAAGGTCATCCGCGTGCAGCTCCTGATGAAGAGCATGATCCGCGACATCCGCCGCACCGTGCACCCCAAGTCCGTCAACACCGTCAAGCTCGACGGCCACACCGTGGACGAAGGCATACTCTCCGGCGTGCAGGGGTTCTTCTTTGCCTACATGTTCGTGCTGTTCGTGTCCACGATCATCGTGTCGCTGGACGGCTTCTCCTTTGAGACCAACTTCACCGCCGTGGTGGCCACGCTTTCCAACATCGGGCCCGGCCTGGGTATGGTCGGCCCCACCGGGAACTTCGCCGCGTTCTCCGACCTGTCCAAGATCGTGCTGTCCATGTGCATGCTGATCGGCAGGCTCGAGGTGTTCCCGATATTGATGCTGGTAGCACCGAGCGCCTGGAGGAAATAGGGAGTAGGGAATAGGGGCTACGACCTCTTCCGTCACGCTTCGCGTGCCACCTTCCCCTGAAGGGGAAGGCTTTACGGACTCACCGTAGGGACGCCATTCATGACGTCCGCGGGAATCGCGCCCCCTCAGTCAGCTGCGCTGACAGCTCCCCCTACGCAGGGGAGCCTGCGCCCCCTCAGTCAGCTGCGCTGACAGCTCCCCCTACGCAGGGGAGCCTGCGCCCCTGCGATGAATGAATCCCCTCGGGAGGAATGTCAATGAACGGATTGCCAAAGCTGATCGCGGTGGTGGGCACCAACGCCTCGGGCAAGAGCGGCCTGGGGGTGACGCTGGCCGAACGCTACGGCGGCGAGATCGTGTCGGCGGACTCCCGGCAGGTGTTTCGCGGGCTGGACCTGGGCAGCGGCAAGATCACCCCGGCGGAGACGCGGGGCGTGCCGCACCACCTGATCGACGTGTGCGAACCCGGCGACTTCTTCTCGATGCACGACTTCCAGCGCCTGGCCTATGAAGCCATCGACGGCATCCTCTCCCGGAGCCGTCTGCCCTTCCTGGTGGGGGGCACTGGGCTCTACGTGGCCTCGGTCACCGAGGGCTACGTGATGAGCGACGCCGCGCCCGACCTTCAATACCGGGACTGGCTGGAGACCTTTTCCACCCCGGCGCTGTACGACATGCTGGTTAAGGCCGTGCCCGACATCGACATCGAGCGCAACAACCGAAACCGCGTGATGCGCGTGCTGGAAAAGCTGCACGCCGGCGACGACCACGTGCCCCACAACCGTCCCCGCTACGACTGCCTCAGGCTGGGCGTCACCTGGGAGCGCGAGACCCTCAGGGCCCGCATCGACGAGCGCCTGGAGCGCAGGCTTGAACAGGGCATGGTGGAGGAGGTGCGGGGCCTCATGGATCGGGGCGTCAGCACGGAGTTCCTCTACAAGCTGGGCCTCGAGTACCGCTTCATCGCCCAGTACCTCACCGGGGAGATTCCCCGCTATGAAGACATGGTGGAGCAGCTGGGCAACGCCATCAAGAAGTTCGCCAAGCGCCAGATGACCTGGTTCAGGCGCGACAAGGACATCCTCTGGCTCGATATGACCGGCGATCCCGTCGCCCAGGCGGTCGCGGCCATCGACGGGTTCATCGGGGCATGATCTCTGGTTCTGCGCATTTCACTGTGAAATAGAAACCTCTTCCGTCAGCCCTTCGGGCTGCCACCTTCCCCTGAAGGGGAAGGCAAGACCTCTTCCGTCAGCCCTTCGGGCTGCCACCTTCCCCTGAAGGGGAAGGCAAGACCTCTTCCGTCAGTCCTTCGGGCTGCCACCTTCCCCTGAAGGGGAAGGCAAGACCTCTTCCATCAGCATCAAAGGATGCTGACGCAGCCCCTGCTCCCTGTTTCCCCAAACGATTGACAATCTGTGTCAGGAGTGTTAAAATAATAACAGTCGAAGGGTACAATCGACGCGAGAAGAAAGGGGAAATACGCATGACTGGTGTACCGCTCATTATTGCCTTTATCGTGGCAATCGTGGTGATGATCCTTCTGATCTCGAAGCTGAAGGTTCATCCGTTCCTGTCCATCATGGGCATTTCGCTGGTCCTGGGCATCATCGCCGGCATACCGCTGGTGGACAAGGTGCTTGAGGACGGCACGAAGATCTCCGGTCTGGCCAACGTCATCGGCGCGGGCTTTTCTGGAACGTTTACCTCCATCGGCATCGTGATCATACTGGGCGCGTTCATCGGCTCCGTGCTGGAGAAGACCGGCGCGGCGCTGAAGCTGGCGGACATGGTGATCTCGCTGGTGGGTGAGAAGAACCCCGAGCTGGCCATCGAGCTGATGGGCTGGGTGGTCTCCATCCCGGTGTTCTGCGACTCCGGCTTCGTCATCCTGAACCCCATCCGCAAGGCGCTGGTGAAGCGCACCGGCAAGTCCAGCGTGGCCATGACGGTGTGCCTGTCCTGCGGCCTGTATATCGCGCACGTGTTCATCCCGCCGACGCCCGGCCCCATCGCCGCGGCGAACACCCTGGGCGTGGGCAGCAACCTGCTGCTGGTCATGGGCATGGGCGTGCTGTGCTCCATATTCCCGCTGATTGCCGGCCTGATCTACGCCAAGATGATCGGCAAGAAGATCAAGTCCGCCGACGAGCTGAACCAGGCCGGCGAGACCGTCAAGACCTATGAGGAGCTCAAGGCCGAGTACGGCGTGCTGCCCGGCGGCCTGAACGCCATCGCGCCGCTGCTGGTGCCGATCATACTGATGGCCATCTCCTCCGTGGTCGCCATGGCCGGCGGCAAGGGCGCCATCGCGGACTTCTTCACCTTCCTGGGCACGCCCATCATGGCGCTGGCCGTGGGCACCGTGCTGGCCGTCATACAGCTTCTCGGCGCGGGCAAGAAGAACGACTTCTACAACCTGACCAACGACACCCTCAAGACCGTGGGCCCGATACTGTTCGTCACCGCCGCCGGCGGCGTGCTGGGCAAGGTGATCGCGTCCTCCGACATGGTCAACTTCATCAAGGCCCACGCCACGGTGCTCCAGGCCATGGGCATCTTCTTCCCGTTCCTGCTCTCCGCGATCCTCAAGAGCGCGCAGGGCTCCTCCACCGTCGCCATCACCACCACCGCGGGCATCGTGGCTCCGCTGCTGCCTGTGCTGGGCTTTGCCACGCCGGTTGAGATCTCCCTGGTGGTCATGGCCATCGGCGCGGGCGCGATGACCGTGTCCCACGCCAACGACTCCTACTTCTGGGTGGTCACCAACTTCGGCGAGATGACCCCCGAGGAGGGCTACAAGACCCAGACCCTCATGACCCTGGTGATCGGAATCGCGGCCATGGTGGAAATCTGCATACTGAACCTGATTTTTTAATCGAATGTGTCTGCACAGCAGGGGGTGTCCGCACCCCCTGCTGTTATAACACGATAGGAGCGATGATATGAATACATTGTTACATGAACACGCCGACCGGATCGTCCGCGAGGCCATCGCGGCGGTGCAGCCCGACGCGGCCGTGCAGCGCGCGCTCAGCGGGCGAAGCTACCCCGGGCGGCTTCTGCTGGTGGCCACGGGCAAGGCGGCGTGGCAGATGGCCAAGGCCGCGTCCGACTTCATGGGGGATCGCATCGAGAAGGGCGTGGTGGTGACCAAGTACGACCACGTGATGGGCCCCATCGCCAACTTTGACTGCTTCGAGGCGGGCCATCCCGTGCCCGACGAAAACTCCTTCAAGGGTACCCAGGCCGCGCTGGATCTGGTGAGCGACCTGACGGACAGGGACACGGTGCTCTTCCTGCTCTCCGGCGGCGGCAGCGCGCTGTTCGAGGCGCCGCTGGTGAAGGGTGAGGAGCTGCAGGACATCACAGGCCAGCTGCTGGCCTGCGGCGCGGACATCGTGGAGATCAACACCATCCGCAAGCGCCTCTCCCGGGTGAAGGGCGGCCGCTTCGCCCAGCTCTGCTGGCCCGCACGCGTGGAGGCCGTGATACTCTCCGACATACTGGGCGACCCGCTGGACATGATCGCCTCCGGCCCCGCCTGCCCGGACTCCTCCACCGCCGAGGACGCCCTGCGCATCGCGGCGAAGTACAACCTCCGGCTGTCCGACGAGGCGCGGAAGCTGTTGGAGATCGAGACCCCCAAGACGCTGGACAACGTGACCACCTGGATCAACGGCTCCGTGCGGGAGCTGTGCGCCGCCGCCGAGGTCACCTGCCGCGCGCTGGGCTATGAGCCCATCGTGCTGACCGACCAGCTCTGCTGCCAGGCGAAGGAGGCGGGCAGCTTCCTGGCGTCCATCGTCAAGACCCACGCCGCCGCCGACAGGCCCCTGGCGTTCATCGCAGGCGGCGAGACGGTGGTGAAGCTCACCGGCCACGGGCTGGGCGGGCGCAATCAGGAGCTGGCGCTGGCCGCCGCCCCCGGCATCGCGGGGCTTAAGGCGGCGGTGTTCTCCGTGGGCAGCGACGGCACCGACGGCCCCACCGACGCCGCCGGCGGCTACGCGGACGGAGAGACCCTCGCCGAACTCAAGGCCCAGGGGCTGAACGTGGACGCCGTGCTCCAGGACAACGACGCCTATCACGCCCTCAAGGCCGTGGGCGGGCTGATCATGACCGGGCCCACCGGCACCAATGTCAACGACGTGGCCGTGGCGCTGGTGCGGTGATGATCGCACAAAAAAACGGGGTGTTGTTTTGATACAGCACCCTTTTTGGTTCCTCACGACTCCCCCCAGTCAGCTTCGCTGACAGCCCCCTCGGAGATGGGGCCATGACGGGAGCCTTTTGGCGGTGAACCCATAGCCTCCCGTCCAGCCTCCCTCTTAGAGGGAGGAGGCGCCGCGAAGCGGTGACGGAGGGAGTCAGCCTCCCTCTTAGAGGGAGGTGGCGCCGCGAAGCGGTGACGGAGGGAGTAAGCCTCCCTCTCCGAGGGAGGTGGCGCCGCGAAGCGGTGACGGAGGGAGTTGCCCCATCACAGCTCGCTTTGATGGCCGAGCTCCTCGCCGGGCACGTACAGCGCGACGGCATCGCGGCCGTGGTTCTTGACGTGGTAGAGCGCCGCGTCCGCCGCCTTGAACAGCTCGTCGAAGCGCCTGCCGTGATCGGGAAAGACGGCGACGCCGATGGACAGCGTGACGCGACCCTCCAGCTTTTCGCCCTTGAAGGCCCGCTTCACCTCGCTCGACAGGCGGTTCGCGAGCTGCACGGCGTTTTGGGGCGTTTCGATATTGCGCATGAAGATCGCGAACTCGTCGCCGCCGATGCGTCCCGCCACGTCGAGCGCGCGGCAGTTGTTGTTGATGATGCGGCCCACCTCCGCCAGCACCCGGTCGCCCTCGGCGTGGCCGTAGGTATCATTGACCTGCTTGAACAGGTCGATGTCGATCATCAGGAGGGCGCAGTGGTCCTCCAGCGTGTGGTAGTTGGACAGCATCATCCGGATCAGGTCCTGGGAGGCGCTCTTGTTGAGCAGGCCGGTCAGGGCGTCGGTCTTGGCGCGCTTCTCCAGCTCCAGCTTGAGAAGCTGGTAGTCCGTCACGTTGTTGATCAGCGCGATGATGCCGCTGATTTTGCCGTTCTCGTCGAACACCGGGCGCTTGATCAGCTGCAGGTAGTCCCGCACGCCGTCCTGGTTTTCCTCGATGATGTATTCGGTGCCCTCGCCAGTCTCCAGGATGCGCCGGTCGGCCTCCATGGCCTTCATGGCGTTGGCCTTGTCCTTGCGGATGTCGAGGTCGGTCTTGCCGCGGATGGTCCAGTTCGGATCGCCGCCGGTGTTCAGGTGGTTCCAGTACTGGGTGGAGAAGACATACCGGCACTCCGTGTCCTTCATAAAGATGCACGCGGGCAGCACCTTGAGCATCTTCTCGAGCTCCGACAGCGAGAGCGAATCGCTGGCCCGGATGGCGTTGTTGATCCGCTTGCAGATGAGCTCCCTCGGCGCGAAGGCGGTGATCAGGTCGTAGAAGCCGTGCTCGATGCAGTCCATGTCCACGTGGGTAGGCAGCTCGTCGGAGATCGCGATCATGGGAACGGTGGAGAAGGACGACGCCTGCCTGTGCTGCGCTTCGAAGGTGAAGTGGCTCCGGCGCGCCAGCGCCAGCTCGATCAGCACCGCCACCACGTCCTTGCCGCTTTCATTCATGTAACGCAGGCCCTCGTCCTCGGTGCTCACGCAGCGCACGGCATAGTATGGCGAGAGTACCTCCGGGAAGTACTCCACGATCGAAGGCTCTTCGGCTATCAGTAAAATCGTATTCATGCTCAATACCCCACGTCATCCTTTTTTCCGCGTACAACCCTCCACCATCCATTATAGCAAATATCGGCGATTAAATCAACCTTAACATTGAAAAAAGAAGATATCCCGTCAATCGTGCACAACGACCTTGTACGGCCTGTCGGAATCCGCATCGACCAACACCCGTCCCCCCGCGATATGCAGAGTATAGGTGGCGGCGACATTTCCCTTCAAATCGGGGACCTTCACGGTGATCGTGCCGTCCTCCGGTTTGAACACGTGCAGCTCCAGGCCGTCGGTGTAGTCGTAATCCGGGCGCTCCTCGTTGGCGCCCATGGGGATGACGCTGTTGGGCCGCGCCATCAGCGGCAGGGACAGATGGTCGTGGGTCTCGCGCCGCCAGGTGTCGCCGGTGACGGCCTCGCCGGAGAGCAGGTTCACCCACTCGCCCGCGGGCAGGTAGTAGTCCACGTGCCCGTCGGCGTGCATCACCGGGGCCACCAGCAGGTTCGGCCCCAGCATGTACTGGGTGTCGCAGGTCTCGCAGGCCACGCTGTCCGGGAACTCGAGGATCATCGGCCGCAGCACCGGCACGCCTTTTTCGTGCGCCTCCACGGCGGCGGCGTACAGGTAGGGCATCAGCCGGTTCTTTAAGCGCGTGAACAGCTTCACGACTTCGCTGGCCTCCTCGTCGAACAGCCACGGCACGCGGTAGCTGGACGACCCGTGCAGCCGGCTGTGGGAGGACAAAAGCCCGAACGCCGCCCAGCGCTTGTACACGTCGGCGGTGGCGGTCTGCTCGAAGCCGGCGATGTCGTGGCTCCAGAAGCCGAAGCCGGAGTGGCTGATGGACAGGCCGCTTCGGAGCGTCTCCGCCATGGACATGAACGTGGCGCTGCTGTCGCCGTTCCAGTGCACCGGGAACTTCTGGCCGCCCACGGTGGCGCTGCGGGCGAACACCACCGCGTCGCCCCTGCCGCGGCATGCCTCGAGGGTCTCGTACACGAACTTGTTGTACAGGTAGGTGTAGAAGTTGTGCATCCGAAGCGGGTCGCTGCCGTCGAAATACTTGATGCCCTTCACCGGGATGCGCTCACCGAAGTCGGTCTTGAAGGCGTCCACGCCCATGGCCAATAGCTTTTTGAGCCGCGCGGCGTACCACTCCCGGGCCGCGGGGTTGGTCACGTCGAGGATCGCCATGCCGGGCTGCCACAGGTCGGTCTGCCACACGTCGCCGTTTTCCTTCATGATGAAGTAGCCCTTCTCCACGCCCTCGTCGAACATGTTGCTCTCCTGGGCGATGTAGGGGTTGAGCCAGCAGCAGATGTGCAGCCCCCGGGCCTTGAGCTTTTTGAGCAGGCCCTCGGGGTCCGGGAACACGTCGGGGTCCCAGGTGAGGTCGGTCAGGTGGTTGTCCTTCATCCAGAAGCAGTCGAAGTGGAACACGGAGAGCGGTATGTCGCGCTCGGCCATGCCGTCGATGAAGGAGGTGACGGTCTTCTCGTCGTAGCTGGTGGTGAACGACGTGGACAGCCACAGCCCGAAGGACCACGCCGGCGGCAGCGCCGGGCGGCCGGTCAGCGCGGTGTATTTTTCCAGGATACCCTTGGGGTCCCCGCCGTAGATGAGGTCGTAGGTCATCGCCTGGCCCTGCTGGCTGAACTGCACGCGCTCCACCTTCTCGGAGGCCACCTCGAAGCTCACGTCCGAGGCGCTCTCCACCAGCACGCCGTAGCCGCGGTTGGTCATGTAGAAGGGCACGTTCTTGTACGCCAGCTCGCTGGCGGTGCCGCCGTCGCCGTTCCAGATGTCCACCACCTGGCCGTTCTTGACGTAGGCCGTGAAGCGTTCGCCCAGGCCGTAGACCCGCTCGCCCACGTCCAGGTTCAGGGAGTCGATCATGTAGTCCCTGCCCGTGGGCCTGCAATAGGCGTGGGCCATGGCGTGGTATTCGGACTCGGTGAGCAGCCTGTCGTCGCCCAGATAGCTGACCCGCCAGCCCAGCTCCGCCTTGCTGATCACGGCCTTCGCCCGGCCGGACTGAAACACGTACTCGGTGTCGGTCTCGGTGATCACGGGCTTCACCGGGCATTCGTTGAGCTCAAAGCAGGGGCCCTTCTTCGCCGTGCCGCGCCAGTGCTCGAGCTTCACGCGGATCACGTCGGGCATCGGGGCGGTGAAGGTCACGGTCAGCGCCGCGTGGTTCATCACGCCCCCGCGGTGGCGCGAGGGCACCGACGGGGCGATGATCTTCAGGGCGTTTTCCGTGATCGTCGCGTCGTAGCTCTCCAGCGCGAAGTGCAAGTCGTATTCCGGCCTGTTCAGCCAGTAGCCGTTGGTGAATTTCATGGGTATTAACCTCCGTTAATGTTCAGATTATCCTTTGATCGCTCCCGCCACGACGCCGTCCACGATATAGCGCTGCAAAAACACGAACACGATCACGGAGGGCAATATGGCGAGGACCATGGCGGCGAGGGCGTAGTGCCACTTGGTGTTGAGGGAGCCCACGAAGTTATAGGCCGCGAGCACCAGCGTCTTGGAGGCGGGGGAGCTGTTGACCATCAAAAGGGGCAGCAAAAAGTCGTTCCAGATCCACATCACGTCCAGCACCACCACCGTGGCGGTAACGGTCTTCAGAAGCGGGAAGATGATCATCAGGTAGGTCTGGAAGGTGGTGGCGGAGTCGATCATGGCGCTCTCGTCAATCTCGGTGGGGATGGACTTCATGAAGTTGAAGTAGATGAACGTGGCCATCGGGATGCCGAAGCCCCAGTACTGTATGCCCAGGCCCCAGGTGGTGCCGTTCAGGTGAATGATGTTCATGAACTTCAGCAGCGTGATCATGATGGTCTGGAAGGGGATCAGCATGGGGGTGATGATGAAGGTGTGCAGCGCCTTGGTGACCGGCGTCTGCCGGCGGTCCAGTATGTAGGCCGCCATCGACGAAAACGCCACGATGCCCGCGATGCCGATCACGGTGATCACCACGTTGTTCCAGAACAGCCGGAAATACTCCATCTTCTCGATGACGTAGGTGTAGTTGGCCCACTCGAGGTGCGACGGCAGCGCCAGCACGTTGGTGAGGATCTCCTTGAAGGGCTTCAGGGAGTTGTCCACCATCAGAAACACCGGGTAGATGTAGAGCGCGGCCAGCAGCACAACGACGATCAGAAACGCGGCGTGCAGCCCGCGCTTTTTGGCGGCGTATTTGGCCTCATACCGGGCATCCATCACTGCTTCACCTCCCGGCGCTCAAAGATCTTCAGCACGATCTGGGTCAGTATCAGCACGATCACGAAGAACACGATGGCCTTGGCCGAGCCGAGGCCGTAGTTGTTGTTCTGGAAGGCCTCGCGGTAGATGTCCAGCGTGGCGGAGTAGGTCGCGCCGCCGGGGCCGCCCTTGGTGAGCGCGAGTATGATGTCGAACACCTTGAGCGAGTTGGTCAGCGACATGAATATGCAGGTCGTGATCGACGGCCCCAGCAGCGGCAGCACCACCCGGAAGAACCGCTGGCGGCCGTTGGCGCCGTCGATGCTGGCGGCCTCCAGGATCTCGCTGGGGATGGCCTGGAGCCCCGCGATGTAGAGCACGATGTAGAAGCCCAGCGACTGCCACACGCCCACCAGCGTAAGCGAGTAGAACGCCAGGGACGCGTCGCCCAGCCAGCTCAGATTCCACACCGCCCAGCCGGTCAGCTCGTACAGCTTTTCAAAGCCCTGGGTGAATATGAACTTCCAGATGAAGCCCACGATGGTCATGGACATGATGTAGGGCAGGAAGAACATGCCCCGCAGGAAGTTGACCAGCCGGAACTTTTTTGTAAGCGCCACGGCCAGCGCCAGCGCCAGCACGTTGGAGAAGATGATGAACAGCGCCGAGTACTTGAAGGTGAACACCAGCGCGTTCACAAACTCCGGGCTGCCCGAGGAAAATATCGTCCTGAAATTGAGAAGCCCGATGAACCTTGGATTTCGGGAAATGCCGTTCCACTCCGTCAGCGCGTAAAAGCCGCTCATCACGAAGGGGATGTAGATGGCGATGAGCACCATCACCACCGCCGGCAGCGTGAACAGCAGCGTGTCCCGCAGCGCCTTGCGGTTCATGGGGCTCATGGATCGCTTGTCCACGGCGCCTCCTCCTCTCGTTGAATGTCTGACATAAATGGGGCTGTCTCAATACGCATAATCATTCAAGTGTGTGCACGCCGTAGGGGCGGCGATGCGCCGCCCGCCGTGAAGTACGCTGCGTATCGTACCCGGGCGGGCGCCGCATCGGCGCCCCTACGCTTGTTTCATGAATCCATATCCGTTCTGAGACAGCCTCGAAGGTACGCGGGAACGTCGTCGGCGCTTACGCGCCGGCGCCGTCCAGCTCGACCCACTTGGCCTCGATCTGCTCGCAGCAGGCGTCCTTGTCGATGCTGCCGCCGATGTAGGCCTGAATGGCCTCGCCCATGGCCTGGTTGAAGCTGTCGGAGGAGTAGCAGATGCTCAGCGCGCCCGCGCCGTCGGCGGCGGCCAGCTCAGCGCCCTGCTTGATGATCTGCATATCGGCGATCTTGGCGTCGGTGATCGGCGGGATGACGCCAGCCACATCGCAGAACCAGCTCTTGCCGTAGTCGCTGGTGTACCACCAGTTGACGAAGTCCATCACGGCGTCGAGGTTGGCGGAATCCTTGTTGATGCGCAGCGCCTGGTCGGAGCCGGCGATGACCTGGCTCTGGGCCGGGTCGTCGGTCACGGGATAGCCCGCGAAGCCGATCTGGAGCGCATCGTCGATGGAGAGCACGTCGGCCTCGACCCAGGGGCCCTGGCCGGTGACCATGGCGGCCTTGCCGGTGCCGAAGGCGGAGACCTCGCCCGCGAGGTCGGTCTCCAGCGGCTTGTTGTCGCCGTACTTCACGCACAGGTCGATGAAGCGGAAGAAGTTGTCATACAGCGCGGGATAGTCCTTGAAGTGGGCCTCGCCCTTCTGGAAGGCGGCGACCAGCGCGGCGGGATCGTCGGTGGCGGCGTCCAGGAAGTGCTGCATGACGTGCTTGAACACCCACCACTCGGCAAAGCCGGTGGTCACGGGCTGGTAGCCCGCGGCGGAGATGGCCTCGCAGGCGGCCTCGAAGTCGTCCAGCGTCTTCGGGAACTCGATGCCGACCTCGTCAAAGATGGCCTTGTTGTACAGCATGCCGAAGTAGTTGCCCTTGAGCGCGAAGCCGTGGATCTCGCCGTCGCCGTAGGTCATCATGGCGGCCACGGCGGGGTCCATCGCCTCGGCGGCGGGGGTGCCGGCGAAGTTGTAGGAATACTCGGCGTAGTCGGCGATCTCCTTGCCGGAGGTAGTGCCGAAGATGTCGGGGGTCATGCCGGCGTTGATGCGGGTCTTGAGCAGGGTGGGATAGTCGTTCTGGGTGGTCTCGTAGTTGATGGTCACGTTGGGCGCGACCTCCTTGTAGGCGGCGATCAGCTCGTTCACCGCGTCCGCGTACTCGGGGCTGGGGATGAACATGTTGATCTCGACGGCCTCCTCGGCCATCGCCGGAACGATGGACAGCGACAGCACCGTCGCAATCGCGATGAGCATGCAAAGCAGTTTCTTCATGATCGGTCTCCTCCTTGATTCGCTTGGTCGGGCTCCCGCCCGTTTATTAATATTATATAATTAACACAACGCCGTGAAAAGGCGAAATTGCAAACATTTACGTGCCAAAAAAGGCACAAACCGACGGATTTTGAATGCCGATGAAGTCAGTGACTGAGAGGTCAGCCTTCCCCTTTAGGGGAAGGTGGCAGCCCGAAGGGCTGACGGAAGAGGTCGCATCCCTCAACAAACCGCAAAGAACCGACATCCCGGCGCTCCACGCAGCGTAGGTTGCCATTCATGCCTCCCTGTGATAGTATGATCGCACAGGGAGGTGTTTTATATGGATAAATACGTGACCGGCGCGATGATCCGCAAGCTGCGCGAGGGCAAGGGCCTGACGCAGGAGGCGCTGGCGGAGCGCATCTATGTCAGCGGCAAGGCGGTGAGCAAGTGGGAGACAGGCCAGGGCTTCCCGGACATCAGCCTGCTGGAGCCGCTGGCGGGGGCCCTGGGGGTCTCCGTGATCGAGCTGCTCTCCGGGGAGGACATCCGCAACCGGAACCGCGCCTCCAACATGCTCCGGGGCCGGTTCTACGTGTGCCCCGTGTGCGGCAACGTCATACAGGCCACGGGAGAGGCGCTGGTCGGCTGCTGCGGCATCACGCTGCCGCCCCTCGAGGCCGAGTCCGCCGACGCGGCGCACGGTCTGTGCGTGGAGACCGTGGAGGATGAATACTGCGTCACCGTCGATCACCCCATGACGAAGGACCACTATATATCGTTCCTCGCGGCGGCGTCGGATCAGGGCGTGCAGTTCGTCAAGCTCTACCCCGAGGGAAGCGCCGCGGCACGGTTCAAGATCAACAGCGTCCGGCGGCTGTACGCATATTGCAACAGGCATGGATTGTTCTGTAAATGACAGCACCCCCGGTTTTCGCAATGAAAACCGGGGGCGCTGCTATCCGTGAAAATTATCCGATGCCCATCTGGTTCTGCATGATCTGCTGCTGTATGATGGATGGGTCCTGCATATTCGCGGCAGCGTTTTCCAGCGTGGGCTGCTGGGTGACGGTGGGCACGTTGACCGTGGCGGGCGCGCTGCGGGCGGCCTCGGGGGTCAGGTCCTCGGGCTCGGAGGTGTCGAAGCCGCTGTCGGTCAGCGGCGCGGCCACGCCGGGCTGCACCGTGGCGGTCTGCGCGCCGATGAGCGCCGCGCCGGCGTCGGCGGGCAGGCTGGTATCAGTCTGGGCCGCGCCGACGGCACTGCCGGCGGCATTGCCGCTCACCTTGACGGGCTCCACCACCTGCCCGGCCAGCACGGTGAAGTTCACGTCGCTGGGGAAGGGGTAGTAGGCGAAGGTGGCCTTGCGCTTGCGGGGCGGCTTGTAGCCGATCACCAGGCCCAGGTTGTAGATGTCCTCGGTGTAGAGGGTGCTCACGTCAAAGCAGACCTCCCAGTCCGCGGAGGCGGCGTTCTGGCACAGCGCGCCCTCATGGGTCACGCCGGAGATGCCGGGCTTCATGGTCAGCTGGTAGGCGATGAGCTGGTTGGTCTTGGTCTGGCTGACGATCAGGAAGCACTGCATCTTGGAGGCGTCGAAGTTGGCGTCGTTGATGTAGCCGTAGCCCGCGAGGTACATGTATTTGTTGTTGTCTGCCGCGGACACGGCGCACCGGGTGATCGCCGCCTGGCAGTTCTGGGCGGCCTTGCCGGGCAGCGTGAAGCCCGCGGTGCGCGGCTGGGCCAGCATGGTGGGCGGCAGCGGCGTGGGCGAGGGCGTGGGCTCCGGCGTGGCGGTGGGCTCCGGCGTGGGAGACGGCGTGGGCTCGGGGGTGTCGGTGGGCGTGGTCAGGTCCACCTCCAGCGGGATCTCGTCGGTCTCCTCCTCTTCTTCCTCCTCCTCGGGCATGTCGAGGGCCTCCGGCCCGGGCGTCATCTCCACATAGGAGCGCACCGTGGCGTCGGGGTCCTTCATCCGGTCGGAGTAGTCCAGCTCCACCAGCGCAAAATAGATCACGGCCAGTATGATCAACAGTATGATTAATCCGATTATGAAATAGACAACCGCCAGGCCCTTCGCCTCGCGCTTGCGTCCCTTCTTGAACATTCCGCGTTACCTCCACATCCGTTGCTGACGTAATTAGCACATGATTACTTATCCAATTTACATATCCAATCTATATCTTAAAACACCGCCGGGGCAATGTCAATGAAGGTAGATGAAATATAAAGATAAAGACGATAATCGGTCACAAATCGGGCGAGGCGGTGTTCTCAGAAGTTACCAGAGTTTAACCTTCATCCCACGCGGCAGTATACATTTGTGGCGTATCATGCTGACATTCAGGGAGAGGAGGACGGCTATGGCGATTGCGGAGAAGATCATCATACTGGATTTCGGCGGGCAGTACAACCAGCTCATCGCGCGGCGCGTGCGCGAGGCGGGCGTCTACTGCGAGATACTGAACTACGCCACGCCGATGGAGAAGTGGCGGGACGACGCGCTCAGGGGCGTGATCCTCACCGGCGGGCCCAACAGCGTCTACGCGGACGACGCGCCGCGGCTGGGCCGGGAGATCTTTGAGCTGGGCGTGCCGGTGCTGGGCATCTGCTACGGCATGCAGCTGATCAATTACCTGTTCGGCGGCAGGGTGGAGTCCGCGGAGGTGGGCGAGTACGGCCACACCGTGCTGCACACCGAGGACCGGGGTCTCTTTAAGGGCGTGGGCCGCGAGACCGCGGTGTTCATGAACCACAACGACCGCGTCAGCGCCGCGCCGGAGGGCTTCCACGTGGACGCCTGGACCGACCACTGCCCCGTGGCGGCGTTCTCCTGCCCGGCAAAGGGCGTGTACGGCGTGCAGTTTCACCCCGAGGTGAAGCACTCCGTGGAAGGACCGGCGATGCTTAAAAACTTCGCCTACGACATCTGCGGCTGCTCCGGCGACTACCGCGCCGAGGACATGATCGACCGCATGATCGCCGACATCCGGGAAAAGGTCAGCGGCGGACGGGTGGTCGCGGGGCTTTCCGGCGGCGTGGATTCCTCCGTGGCCTGCGCCATCGCGGGCCGCGCGTTGGGGCCCGACCAGCTCACCTGCGTGTTCGTGGACCACGGCCTGCTCCGGCTCAACGAGGCCGAGCAGGTCATGCGCACCTACCGGGACCACCTGGGGCTCAACGTGGTGCACGTGGACGCCTCCGAACGCTTCCTCGAGGCGCTCAAGGGCGTCACCGATCCCGAGCGCAAGCGCAAGATCATCGGCGAGCTGTTCGTGCGGGTGTTCGAGGAGGAGGCCCGGAAGATCGACGCCGACTTCCTGCTCCAGGGCACCATCTATCCCGACAAGATCGAGAGCGGCATGGGCGGCTCCGCCACCATCAAGAGCCACCACAACGTGGGCGGCCTGCCCAAGGACAGCCTGTTCAAAAAGGACCACATCATCGAACCCCTGTCCCTGCTGTTCAAGGACGAGGTGCGCGCCGTGGGCGAGCGGCTGGGCATCCCCCGCGAGATGGTGTGGCGCCAGCCCTTCCCCGGCCCCGGCCTGGCCGTGCGCGTGATCGGCGAGATCACCCGCGAAAAGCTGGATATGCTGCGCGCCTGCGACGCCATCTACCTGGAGGAGCTCGAAAATGCCGGCCTCTCCGGTCAGATCTGGCAGTCCTTTGCCGTGCTCACCGGTGTGCATACCGTGGGCTGTATGGGCGATGACCGTACCTATGGCTGCTGCGTCGCCCTGCGCGCCGTCATCTCCGATGACGCCATGACCGTCGAGGCCGCCGAGATCCCCTACCCCGTCCTCAAAAAATGTACCAGCCGCATCATCAATGAGGTGCGCGGCGTCAATCGCGTGGTGTATGACGTCACCGGAAAACCGCCGGGAACCATTGAGTGGGAATAAGGTACAATCCGAGAAAGTGCCTGAAAACACGGGCTTTTCGAGGGTTGCGATAACCGGATGATACTGTTTTGATACTATTTTCCGGGTTTCCATTATTCTGTAGGATAATACAAAAGTTGTCCTCTGGAAAACGACAAGATGTTTTCCAGAGGACTTTTTGTATGTCGGGAGGTTTGTAGGATGTTTATTCGTCAATATTGGCTGATCTCTCCTTGCGCCGCTTATCGCGGGCCGCCTGTTCCAATTTGGCCTGGCTGGCGGGGTAGTTGTAGCGCCACTCGTCGTAATCCTGCTTGGTGATCATGCCGTTGGCGAGGCGCATGGACTGCTTATGCCAAAGCTCAAGGACGTCATAAAGGTTCATGTCGGGATTGAGGGTGCGATCGAGGTGCAGGCATAACTCGCCGTCGATCTCCGCGATCTTGAGACCATACATACTCAAGGATGTACCGATTGTAGCTGCGGCGGCTTCTTGTTTCATCGATATTCGGAATCGTAAGCCCCAGCACCTCCGCAGTCTCTTTGATTGCTGCTTTCAGCTTTTTCATCTGCCCCTGGGACAGCTTTGTGTCGATTGTAATGTCGATGTCTTCAGAGAACCGTTTGATGACCTTGTGGCACTTGGACAGGGAAGTTCCTCCTTTGAAAACCACAAATCCGAGCCGCTCCGAAAGTTCCCGGAGGATCATCGTCACATAATAATCCTTCTCGGCTACCACCGGGAGGATGTGAAACCGTTCACTTGCCAGGTTAACGGCATTCCTGAATTCTTCTTTGTTTTCATGTAGATACGCCATTGAGCAACCCCACCTCATACATATTCTTATAAATCCGTTCCGGGTAATAGGACAGGTATTTCCTCAAGGAATCAAAGCCTATCCGTTTCTTTTTCATATAACCCACCAATCTGTCCGTAAGCTCCGTTCCGTCAAGCTCGGAAATATCAACGATCTCTTTTAGGAGATCCAGGAACTGAAGCGTATTGGCATTCTGTTCGTCGATAGTCACATACGGCTTCTTAAGAATAACCCGCAGATTTGCAAGCTGCGTCTCCCGATACTCGGTAGTGGCCTTGTTGGTATATACCTCATACACCATCGGAACCTGTGTGGTGATCCCAAGCTGGTTTGCAAAAAGCATTCCGCCAATATATCCACAGCGTCCCGCGCCGTCCATCAGATATTTCTTTTTTATGACTTCTTCAACAGACAGGGTCGAGCCGGAACGAAATATGGATTTTTTCGGAAGATAATAAATCCCGGTGTCAAACCGCTTAAGCCGGCCATCCTCAGTCAGTTTTTTAAGCTGCTGCCTGACGGACACATCCTTCACACCCGGAACACTGATATCCGATAGGAAAATCGGTTCGTTTTCAGAGTAGTTCTGGCGAAGGTACTCGTAAACAGTATCGATCTGCGCCATACTTCATTCCTCCATTTAATACATTTTAGAAGTATTCTACTTCTCGCTTGTTATTATACGTCTAAAGATCCTGTTTTGCAAGTCCTTTTAAGCAGTTGCTCTGCAACATTTTTGTAAAGACCCCCTGATAACGCAAAAAAGCAGCCCACCAAGCAAGCCATCCAGCGTTTGGATAGCAGCTTAGTGGGCTGGTGTTTCAGGCACTCTGGCTTAATTCTGCCCGCAGGACTCTGACCGCATCCTCTCCGACCTTCACCCTGTCAACCTCTTTCAGGAACCACTCGACCGGGAACTCCCCGTCCTCCGGGTAGCCCATACACTGTGGAAATCTGCAAGGCAGATTTCTCATTCACCAGTTCCCCGCTGTTTACTGTACTTCTCTTCGGACTGCGGCTTGAGCTCCTCCAGCGTCCTGGTAACCCGACTCAGATCAGGACGGAAGCTGGCATGCTCATCCTCATCATCCAGATTGGCAAAATCATCCTCGGCAGATGTGGTTTCCCGGATCGGACGATAAATCGTATCATTTGAGGATACCGCATGCCGACCGTCTCTTATGATGTAAACTACATTATTCTCAACCCCGACCGTCTCTTTAAGACAGTTAGTGACGGGTTCCGTTGTAGCAAGATGCTCTGGCGGTATGTAGGGATCATACCGGGGTGCTCCGATTATGTTTTGTACATAATATCTTGAGGTAGCTGTTTTATTGTGCATTTTGTACAGTTTTCAGGCCGCTAAACGGGTATTATTTAGTACCTTATTACAAAAATCTGCATCCTCATCTATCTTAAAGACGTTCCAAGTTGGTCAGTGGGGATAACCCCCACATGTAGTTCGATAAAGTTTGCCTGCTACTATATATGGTGTTTTCAGTGGGATTCGGCAGATATAACTGCTTAGTAGGGATAATGTTCATTTTTGAGATGGGGCAAATACCCCAGTAGGGATAATGTTCATTTTTGAGAATTGCCCGGATCAGCCCGGTCAGAGGGGAATATGAAGTAGGGATAATGTTCAAAACATAGTAGGGATAATATTCAGATATTATGTAGGTAGGGATAATGTTCAAAATGAAAAGCCCACCAGGTCGGCTTCCTTGTTACGATGTGATATCGTTTCTTGGAAACAAACCCGGTGGGCTGCTTATTATTCATTCAGTTCTTCAGTGCCTCGTCGAAAGGCGAAAATGTTATGACGCTTTATCTCAATCAGCGTCTTCTCTTCTCCCAATCAAGGGAGAAAGCCACATAACCACAATCCTTGCAGATGAATCCATCTGTCGGAGAATAAATCGGTTGATTCGACCCTCCGAATGGCCACTTCTCTTCTGGACCATTGATAGCAATATGGGTGTTCACATACCCTTTCTCAAGATTCTCGCTTCCGCAGCACAGGCATTTTTCGTATTTGATCATATCAGCACCTCACTCTACATCTTCATCAACCGGCTTCCCGGTCTTCTTGTACTTCCATCCTTCGGAATCCATATATCGTTCCTCGCCGAGGACGTATTCATGATGGAAGTATTTCACGATATCCAGATCCAGAGCCTCCAGTACCCGGCAGGCCACATCGAATGATGCTGTCCGGAGGTTCCTCTCCCCGCCCTCAAACTTTTGATAGTGCTGAATCAGGATCCCGGCTTTATCGGCTACCTGCTGCTGTGTAAGTCCGCAGGTTATGCGCCGCTCTTTAAGAAGCCCATCATTCTTTCATTGTGTATGTACCACTCTGAATCCTTCCAAAGCCATGCTGCATATCTCCTTTTACATCCAGTTGTGTGCAAGGCCATTATACACACAAATGGGTGTACTGTCAATATGCGGGTTTCGTCCTTCCCTCATGCACCTCAAGCGCCTGACACAGGTCAAAATAGACCTTGTGGCTGTCCGGAGCAAGACGCACCCCAGGCACTCGATATGTCAGCTTCTTCTTCCAACCGCAGCTCTGAAAGACAAACCGCACCAGATCCTTGCTCTTTATGTCATAGTGATCACGGCTGAGGTTATCCGGGAGCCTGTTCGCGCCGCCGTCATCGATGTTGCACGGCTCTATCCCAAAAGCCAGGTCTTCCGGACTGAACAGAAAGTGAAAATACTCCGGATACCCCATAGCAACAAGGGTCGTCTTGAATATCGTGATCCGGCCGGTATCCACATTAAAAGATATGCCGGGAGCCGAATAATCCCATATGATATAGTCATCCACGGTGATCACCTCCATTCTGGACGCACGTGTCCCTTGGCATTACTGGTCGCGTGTGGGCTCCGGTTGTACCGGATCAGGTGATGTGGATGCATCCGACTGTAATTGCGGATCTGCTTCCCTGGTCTTTTCCCGCACGCCCGTCAGCATCGCAATCTCCACAAAGCCGTCCATCTCTTTGACCTCGGTCTCCTTCTTGTACTGCTCCATCGGCACACCGAAGGTATTAGCGATATCATCCGAGTAATAGCCTTTTCTGGTATCGACCTTAACGACCTCGCCATTCTCGTCCACAGGCTCCTCACCCTTCTTCGGCTTCTCATTAAATATCTGCGGTACATTGAGATCAAAGACAAAGTAGAGTTTACCATCGTATGGGATCAGATATCCCAGCATTTTATAACGGCACTTCTTATCCCAGCCAAAGTGCTCATATATTGAATCCGTGAAATCAGGGCAGCGCATCCTGCGGCTCTTGCGCTTATCCTGCTTCGCTACGCACCAACGCAGAGCATGCTTGTCATTCTGGTCGCAGCCGGACACGGAGAAAAGTCCGGTCTCCTCGTCAAACATCAGCTTGACCCAGACCACACCCTCCAGTTCCCTGATGCAGGCAGCATTGAATGAGATATTCCCATCCCGGAAAGTGACAGACGGATCTCGCGGACTTGGGAACAACTCCTTACGAATAACCTTCATTCTGTCAGGATTGAACATTCCCATCAGTTCTTGCCGACGCGCTTCTCTGGCGGAAGAATCCTGATCCTGATTTATATTCTCGTTGATCTCATTGATCTGATCCTCATTCATGCTGTCTTCTTCCACCCTTCCATAATCGTTTCTGCTTCCTTCATCAGGGCCGCCAGTTTATCGGCTGTGAAGGTACAGGTATGAAGAAGCACCAGGGATCTGCAGGCGCTTTGGACCGGAAACACAGCCCTCAGACTGTTGGATTCCACGCCCGTTCTTATATGCCAGTTCAACCGTTGAGCGACTGATACTCTTCTCCTTACCTTCGATCCACATCTCGTTTCCGTATCCGTCCACACTTTTCCCGCTATAATGCCGTCCGCCTGAACCGCCCTCCTTGCTTACCGTATATCTGAACTTCGTAGCATTCTTATGTTCCTTGCCACGGCCGGATGTTTTGAAAGGATAGAGTTGGAAAGCGATCACCGTCTTCCACAGATAGTATTCGTGACCGTATTCAACAGAAGCTCCACGTACTCCACATCCTCAAATTTTCTCAGGCAGGCTGTATTGAACCGCAGCTTGCCGTTTATTACATTTTTTTGCATCCCCTTCTATCTTAAAGACGTTCCAAGTTGGTCAGTGGGGATAATAACAAGATGTAGTGTTTTTATATTTCATAAGCTACTATATATAGTGTTTTTGACTTGATTCAGGATATGGGACCACCAGAAGGGATAATGTTCATTTTGGGGTCAGGGGATATAGGCAGAAGGGATAATGTTCATTTTTGAAATCAGCCAGAATAGACCCGGCTCTATTGGATTCTGGGCTTTCTCTTCAGCCATATCAGCGCGGATCTGCGCTGCATTCTCACCGAGATCAGCATCATCAACGCCTGCCGCTTCCAACCCGCGCTCCGTAAGAAGATTCTGATCGAACTCATCCAGGTCAAAGTAGATGAGGTACTCATCATCCGTTCCTGCCTCTATCGCCGGATATCCGACAACCCGGTATGAGTAGCCCTTACTCCAACCCATCATTTTATATATCCGGTCTCCGAAGGGCCTGCCCGTTATCTTTCGGCTGGTGCGTTTTCCATCCTTATCGTTGCACCATCTCTTGGAATCCTTATCGAACTCCTGCGCTGGCCGGACATAGAGCCTGTGCTTTTTCCGGTCGATATACATCTGGATATGTATTACGCCAACCATGCTGCGGACACAGGTTGCATTAAACGTAATCCCGTCCGGCCTGATGTTGGCTGTGATATCCTTAATCCGCGACATCAGCACACGGCTGACAACTTCGGCCTCGGAAGAATCCACCTCTTTAATTTGATCCTGGTTTATTCCCAGCATTTCCATATCAAACGTGCCGAATTCATTCATCGCTTCCGTCTCCATTCAAATCTTCAGTATTCTGGTTTTCCATGTGCCAGTACCATTTGCGCATTTTTCGGAATGAAGAAACTCCGAGCTTTTCCTTCGTTTCTTGCATGGTCTTATCTCCGATTCCATATTGCTTCATTATGCTTTTTATCTTCAGAGACTCAACATCGCCTTCTGCAAGAGCTTCCTTAATCAGGATGGCAGCAAGCTCATGTTTATTCTTTGGAAGATCAGGTCTTTGTAACAGCCTCTTCTTTACAGTATTGTTTTCGACCCATTTGAAGCCTTCTTCTTTGGTCAGCGAAAACATCAGATCATCACCGGCTGGAGCAAGGTTGTTCTTTACCTGTCTGACGATTCGCAAATCCCAGTCCTCTGGATCTCGTTCTACCATAAGCACACTTCTTGCAGCTGCCACCACATCAATACTTCCAAAGCTTCGGTATATATCCTTTTTTCCATCTGATTTGTTTAAATGGCTGATTAAAACAATCGCACACTTGTTAACCGTAGCCCATGATGCTAACCGGCGCATCAGCTTTCTCGCCTTTGTTATCATAGTGAGATCAGATTGTGTGCCAAGATATGCCTGAATTGGATCGAGTACTACAAGACGGGGCCTGAATTCGGCAATCATACGCCCGATCCGCTCATCATCCAATGTAAGTCCATCATGGACTTCCTCATTGATAAAACCTATCTTTGTGCAATCAGCCCCACATGAATCGAATCGCGGTTTAATCGTATCACCTGCGTTTTCCTCCGAGCACTGATAAATAACCTTACTTGGTCTTCCGATCTGGGAGCCATCCGGCATTGTTCCACCTTTTGAAATCTCTGCTATAAGGTTCATCATCATGGTAGACTTTCCATCCCCCGGATCTCCAGCCACAATGGTAATCTTTCCAATTGGGATGTATGGGTACCACAGCCAGTTTACAGTAGTTGCCTTCACGTCGCTATAAAGCGTCACAAGGCTCGAAGAAAGCTATTCCATTGACCATCCCTCCTTTCCAGCCTGCACACTTGTATTATACATTCCTCACCGCAATCTCACTACTAACAGGCTGATAGGGTTAGGGGGTTCTACCCTGTCTGCCAGTAGGGATTTTCCGTAAGATTTCCTGGTTTTTTTAAGATTGCGCTATATTAGGTTTATACTCTGTTGCTATGTATTTTTCTTAGAGGTAATATGCACCTGCCTATGCGGGTAACACTGAAAGGCAGGTTTGTAATGGAAACTGAAAAGAAAGAAATTGATTTTTTGAAAATGGGAGTGCGAATAAAAGCTTTTCGCGCTGACAAGGGCTTCTCGCAAGAAGACCTCGCTTCGGCTGTAGATGTAGACATCCATCATATAGCCAGTATTGAGAACGGAAGAAGGAATCCCAGTTTGAAATTGTTAATCAAAATTGCAAATGCCTTGAGAGTATCCGCTGACGATATTCTTTCTGACAGTCTGGATTACTCGAAGTCAACTGCAGGAACCGAAGTCCACTCTATTCTGATGGATTGTAACCAAGATGAAATGAAAATGCTGATCAAAACTCTTCATTTCATGAAGGCGCTGTTCTCAGAATTTGGTGTTTAACCTCTGACATCATAACAAAAAATCTGCCCGCGTAGGCGGCAGCAGCATCCTTGATTTTATCTTGGGTGCTTCTGTCCTCTACACGGGCAGATACCTTTTCGTATGTAATTTACGCTACGGTCAACCAGCAGTCTGTAATGAATTCGGACATTTCCACGGGCATGGAAGCCACATATTCTTTGCCATCCAATACCGGAAACAGATCATCCCGCATGAACTCGATTGTCCGTTCCAGCAGGTTCTCTCCCGGCTGTGCCTGCCACTCCATCGCAGAGATTGTGGCTGCCGTCCTCGCGTTGTCGATCAGCACCGCCAGCGCATCCCTGTCAATCCCGCTCCACTGTTCTTGCTGTAGTCCTCGGCTTTTCACCGTACCGCCGCGCAAACCCTGCATTTCCGGGCTGACGATCTTCCGAAGTTCCTCTGGCACCACATCGACTTTCTCGCTCTGCAGATATGCCTTGATCATCGCAGCTACAGTCAGATCCGTTATAGAAAAACCATATTCGTCTGCGTGAACGTCGCGCAGAATTCCTGTATTCATCTCCATGTACAAAACCTCCCCTGATGAATGTCTGTCACATTACCTGGCTTCCTTGTTTCTCAAGTTACCTCGGGTTTTCGTACATTGCAAGATTCAAAAGAATCCGAAAGACGGGTATGGTCAACGAAACTGGTGGCAGAATTTTCATCTGTAGTACTCAGCGTACCACTCGGCAAAAGCTCTCAATCCCTCCCGGATGCCAATCTTCGGTGTGAAACCGTAGTCACGCTCCAAGGCTGCACTGTCAGCGTAGGTCACAGGCACATCTCCGGCCTGCATGCCGACCAGCTCCCGATGTCCCTCGAAGTCGTAATCGGCAGGAAGGACTCCCGCTCTGACCAATTCTTCCTGAAGCGTGGAGATATAGTCCAGCAGGTTCTCCGGCTGACCGCCGCCGATGTTATATACCGCATACGGCGGAATCGGCAGACCGTCTTCTCCGTTCTTCTTCTCCGGCGCACCCTGCATTACACGGTACACGCCCTCGACAATATCATCGATGAAGGTAAAATCCCGACGCATGTCGCCATAATTGAAGATCTGGATCGTCTCCCCTGCAACCAGCTTCTTTGTAGCAGAATAATAGAACATGTCCGGGCGGCCGGCAGGACCGTACACCGTGAAGAAACGGAGTCCCGTGGACGGGATATTGTAGAGTTTGGAATAGGCGTGTGCCAGCAGCTCGTCGCTCTTTTTGGTCGCGGCATAAAGGCTGACCGGGTTATCTACCTTGTCATCTGTGCTGAACGGCACCTTCTTGTTTCCGCCGTAGACGGAGGAAGATGATGCATAGACCAGGTGCTCCACCGGATTGTGACGGCAGGCTTCCAGCAGATTGTAGAAGCCGATGATATTGCTCTCTATATACACATCAGGATGGTCGATGGAATACCGAACACCGGCCTGCGCCGCAAGGTTTACCACGATATCGAAGTGGTAGGTCTGGAAGAGATCGTCCACCAGGGCCTTATCCCCAATGGAACCTTTGACAAACACATGCTTGACCGGGGAGGCTTCCGCTGCGTTCTCGACCTGCGCCAGTCTCCACTCTTTGAGGCTGACCTCGTAGTAATCGTTCATGTTATCAAGGCTGACCACAGTGCCGCCGCTCATTTCCTTCAGCAAACGGATCACAAGGTTGGCACCGATAAATCCCGGTGAGCCGGTCACCAGGATGGTTTTGTTGTTCAAATCTATCTTTTGCATTTAATCTCTCCTGAAGAGGTCACGGGTATAAACCTTCTCTTCCACATCGCCGAGCACATCCTGATCAAAACGGTTTGCAATGATGACATCGCTTTCCGCCTTGAATTTCTCCAGGTCACTTACAACCTTGGAGCGGAAGAACTCGCTGCCATCGTCCAGTGTTGGCTCGTAGATGATGATCGGAATGCCCTTTGCCTTGATACGCTTCATGACGCCCTGAATGGCAGAGGCGCGGAAGTTGTCGCTGTTACTCTTCATTGTCAGACGGTACACGCCGACGGTCTTCGGATTCTTCGCAATGATCTGATCGGCGATGAAGTCCTTCCTTACCGTATTCGATTTCACCACAGCCTCGATCATGGTCTGCGGCACATCCTTGTAGTTGGCAAGAAGCTGCTTGGTATCTTTCGGCAGGCAGTATCCGCCATAGCCGAAGGACGGATTGTTGTAGTGGCCGCCGATACGCGGGTCCATGCACACTCCGTCGATGATCATCTGCGTGTCCAGTCCCTTGGTCTGGGCGTAGGTGTCGAGCTCGTTGAAGTAGCTAACGCGGACAGCCAGATAGGTATTGGCGAACAGTTTGATCGCCTCAGCCTCGGTCAGATGAGCAAGCAGCACCGGGATGTTCTGCGGTTCCTGTCCGGCTCTATGCTCCTCCACTCTCGCGCCTTCCAGCAGAAGGTCGGCAAACATCTGTCCCTGTTCCTTCTGGTCGTCGTCGCAGCCGACAACGATGCGGCTCGGATGCAGGTTGTCATACAGAGCCTTGGATTCACGCAGGAACTCCGGGCTGAAGATGATGTTTCTGATGCCGTATTTCTTTCTCACAGATTCCGTATAGCCGACCGGGATCGTGGACTTGATGACCATCAAGACATTCGGATTGACTTTCAGCGTCCACTCGATGGCGTCTTCCACAGCGGAGGTATCAAAGAAATGGTTCACATCATCGTAGTTGGTCGGTGTGGCGATTATGACCAGATCAGCGGAAGCGTAAGCAGCCGCCTTATCCGTTGTCGTGTGGAGGTTCAGCGTTCTGCTACCTTCCCTAGCTTCCTTGAAGAACCGCTCAATCTCATCATCCTGGATCGGGCTGATGAACTTATTGAGCTTCTCTGCCTTTGCCTCTGTGGTGGTGATGGCTGTAACTTCATGCTTCTGGGCAAGCAGAACGGCAAGGCTCAGTCCAACGTATCCTACTCCTGCTACTGTGATTTTCATGTACTTCTGTCTCCTTTATCAATCTCTTCTGAATAAATCTCTGGTATAAACTTTCTCTTCTACATCATCGAGCGCCGTATCGTAGCGGTTGGCGATGATGCAACCGCACATCTTCTTAAACTTCTTCAGATCGTTGACCACAACGGAACCGAAGAATGTCGTTCCATCCTCAAGCGTCGGCTCGTAGATCACTACGGTCGCACCCTTAGCCTTGATCCGCTTCATGACGCCCTGGATGGAGGATTGACGGAAGTTGTCGGAATTCGACTTCATGGTAAGC
This sequence comes from uncultured Eubacteriales bacterium, assembly GCA_902765735.1. GTDB lineage: Bacteria > Bacillota > Clostridia > Christensenellales > Aristaeellaceae > UBA2862. The sequence goes on from CACXBB010000014.1 coordinate 43,237, forward strand.
CGGTAAACGCCCACCACAACTTCCTTCTGGCGGCTTTCTCTGGCCGGATCGTAGGATTCGCTGTTACCGTAGGTCCCGGCAATCTCCAGAACACGGTCTGCGATGAAGTCCTTCCTGGTGCGGTTCGATTCGACGATTGCCTCGATCAGGTTCTCCGGCACATCCTGATAATTTGCCAGCAGCTGCTTCGTATCCTTCGGTAAGCAGTATCCGCCGTATCCGAATGACGGATTGTTGTAGTAGTCGCCAACTCTCGGATCGAGGCACACACCCTTAATGATCGGCGCGGTCTTCAGATGCTTCACCTCGGCATAGGTATCCAGCTCATTGAAGTAGCTGACGCGGAGTGCGAGGTAGGTGTTCACAAACAGCTTGGTCGCCTCCGCTTCCGTGGTTTCCATGAACAGCACCGGGATGGATGTCTTGATGGCTCCCTGCTGCAGGAGAGCCGCAAACTCCTCCGCCGCTTTCATGTTCGCCTCATCACTTCCAACGATGATCCGGCTCGGATACAGGTTGTCATAGAGGGCCTTGGATTCACGCAGGAACTCCGGGCTGAAGATGATATTGTCCATCCCCATCTTCTCCCGTACATGGACGGTGTATCCAACCGGGATCGTGGACTTGATCACGATGGTCGGCTTGATTTCTCTGTCCGCTGTGGCAATCTTAATCGCGCCCAACACTGCCTCGACCGCAGAACAGTCAAAGAAGTTGGTTTTCACGTCGTAGTTGGTCGGAGCCGCGATGATGATGAAGTCAGCGGTAGAATACGCTGTTTCGGCATCTGTGGTGGCCGTAAGACTCAGTCCCCGCTCCTCATGCTCCGCCATATATTTTTCGATGTACTCATCCTGGATCGGACTCTTCCAGGTATTGATCTTCTTCACCTTTGCTTCCACGATATCCACAGCCGCCACATCATTGTGCTGGGACAGCAGGACAGCGAGTGAAAGGCCAACGTAGCCTGTTCCGGCCACAGCGATCTTCTTCCGGTCAACCGCTACCAGCTCCGCCTCGTCATCCACAATGACATCGGTCGGCTTAAAGCCAAGTACAGCACAGAGGCTAAGAAGTTGGTCTACAGACGGGCTATAGTCCTGCGCTTCAAGTCGTGACAGAATGGAACGGTTTATATTCGCCTTCTGGGAAAGCGCGGTCTGGGATAGTTTCAGTACCTTCCTCCGGCTGACCACGATATCCGAGAGGAGTTTTAGTGATAAATGCTTCATGTTTGATTTCTCCTGTTGCTATTAGCGTCAATAAGTTTTCGTCAGCAACATGAATATAATAACAGGAGAACATGAGAAAAGCAAGAGAATGTTGTTAGATTAGCGATTAAATGTCGGTTATTTACGGTCTGAAATGACATTTTTGACGCTGTTAGCGTCATTGTTGCAAAAGAAGCTGGTGTTAATAGCAACAAAAAGCCCACTAAGCCGTTTCCGAAGAGTCTCGGTAGTTGCTTAGTAGGCTGTCTGATATCTGCTCATGATGCCTTTGCCATCTTCACGATCTCCACGCCGTCCTCTGAAACCAGCACCCGCTCGATCTCGGTAAGCTTCTCCTCCGCTACCTGCTCCCATCCCATCTGGACACAGATGGCTGCAATCAGGTCGGTCTCTCGGATCGTGCGGCAGGTGCAACCGTTCCCCTTCCTGCCTTTATGCCGCTCCCGGCAGGTCCATGCCTTGTAGCTTGACCCGTCGTAGGCTTTCAGTGTCCTTCTGGTCATCGGCGCTCCGCACTCGTCGCAGAAGATCAGGCCATATAGAAAGTACGGTTGACCTCCTCTGTGACCGACCGCACTCTCGATTTCCTTCTTCTGTTTTATCTTCTCCTGTACAGCATCCCACATGACCGGTTCCACGATAGCCTCATGATCCCCTTCCAGGTAGTAGCTCTCGTAGTGTGCCCGCTTG
>CACXBB010000015.1 GCA_902765735.1 uncultured Eubacteriales bacterium
GCGCGGGGTGAGGCTATTTCGCCGTGACGGTGAGGCTATTTCTCCGTGATGGTGAGGCTAAAAGTCCGTGCAGCTGCGGCTTTTGGAGCGTGATTTGCGGTAGCCCGATTATTGACTTAACACCTCCTGTAATGCCTCTTCATCGTGGATCGTAATGACCGCTGATGAATGGGAAATAATACCTTGTTCCTCCAAGCGCTTCAATTCTCTGTGAAGTGATGGCCGGGATACATTCATCAGCATGGCCCATTTGGATACTGATTCGGGAATAGGAATCGCGTTGTTCCCTGTCTGGCGCATTTGCGTCAAAAGCCAGAAAGCCGCCTTTTGTGCGATCCCACTGTAGGACAACAATTCAAGCCGCTGCTGCAGCATATATGTGGCCGAGGCGATCTCTGTCGTGAAATTCTCCAGAATTCGGATATTCTTGTACATCAGCGAGAGCAGATCTTCTTTTTGGAACATCAGAACCGTCACCGGCTCCAGCGCGACGACATCGCAGGGGTATTTTTGTGAGATCGAAAATGCCGCAGCCGGGCCGATCATCGTTCCTGGCCCGCGAACGGAGACATTGACCTGGCTCCCGTTCGGGAATGATTTCTGTGCCTCTACGCGCCCTTCCAGTATGATGCCGATCCGCGACGCCTGATCCATCAAATGAAAAATGATTTCCCCTTTTTCGTAGCATTGGATGTGGTGCGTCGAAGATGCCAGGACGGCTCGGAGCTCGCTGGCAGGTATTCCATGAAACAATTTGCTTTTTTCAAGAACGGAGTAATCCATAATCCTCCCCCTTTTCCCGTTTCACAATTCTATTATAGCACAAAAAATCCAAAATCATGTATCTCCAGATACAGACATCTGAGAAAATCCTGAGTATACTGATACCAGTGAGGCAAGGGAGGCGAGTGCGATGATCCGGAAAATCATCCACATAGACGAGAATAAATGCAACGGCTGCGGCCTATGCGCCGAGGCCTGCCATGAAGGGGCCATTGATATTGTCGATGGCAAGGCGAAGCTCATGCGGGAAAATTTCTGCGACGGTTTCGGCGATTGTCTGCCGAACTGCCCGACCGGAGCGATCACATTTGAAGAGCGCGAGGCACCGGCCTATGATGAAGCGGCGGTCAAGAAAGCGCAGGAGGTCAAGAAAATGGATGGAATGAAGAAAGTTCAGCATGAGGGTGGATGCCCTGGATCGAGAATGATGCAGTTTGCGCATGAGGAAACGGAGAATACAGCAGTCGGCACGGCAAAACCGGTTTCCCGCCTGGGGCAATGGCCCTGCCAGATCAAGCTGGTTCCGACGCAGGCACCCTTCTTTGACGGTGCGAAGCTGCTGATTGCCGCCGACTGTACGGCTTATGCCTACGCCAATATGCATGAGGATTTCATGCGGGGAAAGATCACGATCATCGGCTGTCCGAAGCTGGACGCCGTGGATTACACGGACAAGCTGACCGAGATCATCCGCGACAATGATATCAAGAGCGTGACGATCGTCCGCATGGAGGTGCCCTGCTGCGGCGGCCTGCAGCGGGCGGCGGAAAACGCGCTTCGGAACAGCGGGAAATTCATCCCGTGGCAGGTCGTGACGATTTCCCGGGACGGCAACATTCTGGACTGAGGAGGGTTCATCATGGAGTGGAAAGATAAGATCGGTTCCTTCAAGCAGATCGACGTAAGAGGCATACAGGGCAATTTCTTTCCCGGTCTGAAAAAGCAGGCTATGCAACTTCCTGTCGGCAGCGGCCTGGAGATCATCCAGTCGTTTGACCCAATCCCCCTGTATGAGGTGATGGAAGGCTTGGGCTTTGAACATTTCACCGAGCAAAAAGGCGACGCCGAATACCACGCCTTCTTCTATCGGGCCGAGGTCAGGCAGGAAGAAAAGGACATTCCGATGCGTCCGGCGGCGCTGACCAATATGCCGCTGATCGACGAAAAGCTGGGAAACATCGCGGTCAACTTCTGGGATCTGACCTGGAACGACGAACACCGGCATCTGCCCTACGAGATCCGCTTACTGCTTTCACTCACCAACGCGGTCGGCGCGGGCCGGATGCGGCAGGCCACCCGGGAACTGGTGAAGGCCTATATCCACGGCTTGGACAGCGCGGCGCTGGACGATGTGTTCGAGCTGCTGGCCTGGAACCAGGGCATCGGCTATTTCAGCAGCGAGATCGGCCCCTCCACGCTGTTTGCCGCGTACAAGACCATCAAGCATATGGAAAAGCAGGGCAAGGAACGCGGCGAGATCTGCGAAACGCTCAAGGAAAAGTTTGGCGAGAAGAATCCGGACGTGAAGGTGCAGTAGAGGCGGTTCGATATGAAAGATGCGGTTGGAAGGATTTTCTCCATTGCCGGGGATAACCGGCCTGTTCCGGGCTGCACCGTTTCAAAGACCATCTGCGATAGGGAGAACGGCGTTTCAGTCTTTTCCCTCGCCAAGCAGACGGACATCAGTGCGGAAATCTATCCTTATCGCAAGTTGCTGATCGTTGCGGATGGCCGCCTGGAAGTCTATCAATCGGACGGCAATTCCCAGGGACTCAGAAAAGGAGAATCCCTGGTGACGGAAACGGACATTCCCGTGGGAATGCGGACGGATACAGGCGTAGTATATACAGAAATTGAGATCAGGAGGACAGATGTCATGAATAACGCGATCAAAACGGGTGAAATCTTTAAGCTGTCAGAGCTTGTGCCCTATCAGGAGGGCAAAATCGTGAACATGGACGTGGTGCACAACGACAAGATGAAATTTGTCGTGATGACCTTCGATGCCGGAACGGGCCTCTCCGAACACGCTGCTCCCGGCGAGGCACTGATCTTCGCCCTGGACGGCGAAGCGGTGATTGGCTATGAGGGCAAGGAGCATCCGATCAAGGCCGGGGAGAACTTCCATTTCGCCAAGGGTGGCCTGCACTCTGTCAAGGCGAATGGCCGGTTCAAGATGGCGCTGCTCCTGACGCTGGAATAAATTGACCTCAAGGGGTGAGATCATGATTAAAGTTGCTTTGTTTGACGCAAAGGCCTATGACAGGCCGTCCTTTGAACACTATGGCAGTCTTCGGGATGTGGAATTCCGATTTCTGGAGACCAAGCTGAATGAGGATACCGTAGAGCTGGCCCGGGGCTGCGACGCCGTTTGCGTATTCGTCAACGACACCGTCAATGCGGCGGTCATCGACAAGCTGTACGAGTATGGCGTCAAGCTGATTGTCCTGCGCTCGGCAGGTTACAACAATGTGGATGTGAAGGCCGCCTTCGGCAAGGTTCATGTGGTGCATGTGCCCGCCTATTCGCCCTACGCGGTGGCGGAGCACGCCATGGCGCTGCTGCTCACCTCCGTGCGCCGGATTCACAAAGCGTACAACCGGACGCGGGACTTCAACTTCTCGTTGAATGGGCTCACCGGCTTCGATCTCCACGGAAAGACTGTGGGCGTGATCGGCACCGGCAGGATCGGACGGATTTTCATCGACATCTGCCGGGGTTTCGGCATGAATGTCATTGCTTATGACCACTTTCCGGCCAAGGACAGCGGCATCCATTACGTTGCACTGGACGAATTGTTCAAGCAAAGCGACATCATCTCACTGCACTGCCCCCTGACCGATGAGACTCGACACATGATTGACGCCTCAGCCATCGAAAAGATGAAAAAGAGCGTTGTGATCCTCAACACCTCCCGGGGCGGACTGATCGACGCCGAGGCGCTGCTGGAGGGCATCAAGGCCCGGAAGATTGGCGCGGCCTGCCTGGACGTGTACGAGGAGGAGGCGGACATCTTCTTCGAGGATCGTTCCGGCCACATCCTGAACGATGAGCTGCTTTCCCGCCTAATCTCCATGCCCAATGTCATCGTCACGTCCCACCAGGCTTTCCTGACCGAGGAGGCGCTGAACAATATCGCCGATACGACGGTGAACAACATCCGCTCCTGTTTTGACAACGATGGCGTCTGCGACAATGAGCTGTGCTATCGATGCGGCAATATCGAGCGGTGCAAAAAAGAACGAAAGGAAAAGTGTTTTTAGGAGGAAGGCAGCATGAGAAAGCACGTCAAGGGAAATGTCAGCTGGGTCGGCTATATCGACTGGGAGCTGGAGCGCTTCCATGGGGACGATTACTCCATCATGAACGGCTCCAGCCAGAACGCCTACCTGATCGAAGAAGGAAAGACCGTCCTGATCGACACAGTTTGGACGCCCCATCGCTTTGATTTCGTGGAGAACCTGAAGAGGGAGATCGACCTCAAGAAAATCGACTTCATCGTGGCCAATCACGGCGAATGCGACCACTCCGGCTCGCTGACCGCGCTGATGGAAGAGATTCCGGACACGCCCATCTACTGCACTGCCCAGGCGGTCAGGAGCATAGAAGGCCAGTATGGCAAGCGGGGCTGGAACTTCCATGTGGTCAAGACCGGCGACAGCGTAGACATCGGCAACGGCAAGCAGCTGGTCTTTGTGGAGATGAAGATGCTCCATTGGCCGGATTCCATGGCGACATACATGACCGGCGATAACATCCTGTTCTCCAACGATGCCTTCGGCCAACACTACGCCGTCGAGGAACTGTTCAACGACAAGGCCAATCCCTGCCTGCTGAACAAGGAGGCCATGAAGTATTTTGCGAACATACTGAACCCCTTCGCCGCGATCCTGACAAAGAAACTGGATGAGATCGGCAAGCTGAACCTGCCCATCGAGATGATTGCTCCCTCCCATGGCGCGATCTGGCGCGAGAACCCCTTGCAGATCGTGGAAAAGTACGCGGCGTGGGCGGCGTCTTACCAGGAGGATCAGGTCACCATCGCCTATGATACCATGTGGGAAGGCACAACGAAGATTGCTCACAGGATTGCGGAGGAGATTCATCGCCAGAGCCCGGATACCGTAGTGAAGGTATTCAATATTGCCAAGGCGGACAAGAACGAGATCATGACCGAGGTGTTCAAGTCCCGCGCCATCGCCGTGGGTTCCCCGACAGTCAGTAACAGCTACCTGTCCTCCGTGGCCGGATGGCTGGAATTCCTGAAGCAGCTCAAGTTCAAAAACAAGAAGGCCGCTGCGTTCGGCTGCTACGGATGGAGCGGCGAAAGCGTGAAGCTGCTGCAAGCAAAGCTGGCGGAAGCGGGCTTTGAGGTCATTGAGGAGAACGTGCGCAGCATGTGGAACCCAGAAGAAAGTGATTTCGAGGGTATTCCGGCTCTGGTAAAATCTCTGATCGGCTAAATGGAATGGACAACCACACCCGGCATCGTGCCAGGATCGTGGTTGTCCGTTTTACTTGGTGCGGTATCCGTCCTGATCCAGCGTCAGCATCAGCTGGGAATTGCGCGGGCCGGTCAATACTTTGCAATCCTCTTTCACCAAATCTCCGTCATTTTGTCACCAGTCCAAAGCCCTGTCGTGATATAATGGTAGTCACCATTTTCAAGGGGAGGCGCTTGCATGATTTCCTACTTCCGCTTATGGCGACTCCTTGAACGGCGTGGGTACTCCAGAAAGGATATCACCTGGCTTGCTGGAATCAGCGACAGCACCTATAGAAAACTGCTGAACAGCGACTCTGTTCGCATGGATGTTCTTGAGAGAATCTGTAAGGCGTTAAACGTGGATATCGGTGACATTTGCAGCTTCAGGAGATAATGCGATTATCTGATTCGACAGCTTATATCACCAGATTTCTGCGATCATATTTCAAAGGACTACCATACAGGAAAGTTCATAATTATTCATACTATGACAAATCAGGACAAACTATGGCATCGAGAGTTTTGCTTCAATTCTGATCGAAAAAAAGAGCCTGAGAGTGGTCCTCACAGGCTCGATTTTTCCCCCAATTATTAACCACTAACCGGGTTTTCCCCCACTTTTTAACCACTAAAATCAGGTCAAATCAGGTCAAATTCAGACAAATCAGCACAAACTCCAAAACAAGGAAAAACCCCGAAAACCGTTGCGGTATCGGGGTTTTGGGGCTTCTTTAGCGCTTCGAGAACTGGGGCGCGCGACGGGCGGCCTTCAGGCCGTACTTCTTGCGCTCCTTCATGCGCGGGTCGCGGGTGAGGTAGCCGGCCTGCTTGATAGCGGGCTTGAGCTCCTCGTCAGCCTTGACGAGCGCGCGGGCGATGCCGTGACGGATGGCGCCGGCCTGGCCGGTGAATCCGCCGCCCTTGCAGTTGACGATCACGTCCCACTTGCCCATGGTATCGGTCAGAACCAGGGGCTGGCGCACGACGGTCTTGAGGGTCTCGTAGCCGAAGTAGTCATCCAGGCTGCGCTTGTTGATGATGATGTTGCCCTCGCCGGGGATCAGACGAACGCGGGCGATCGCCTTCTTCCTTCTACCAACGGCATGAAAGTTCACATTACTCATTTCTTCGTCCTCCTCCCTATTACAGCTTCAGCGCTTCGGGCTTCTGCGCCTGATGGTTGTGCTCGGCGCCGGTGTACACGAACAGCTTTTTGGCCATCGCGTAGCCCAGGGGGCCCTTGGGCAGCATGCGGCGCACGGCCTCGCGGAAGGCGAAGTCGCTCTTGCGGGCCATCAGGTTGCGGTACTTGATCTCCTTCAGTCCGCCCGGATAGCCGGTATGATAGCGATAAACCTTGTTGTCCAGCTTCTTGCCGGTCAGCACCAGCTTATCGGTATTGACAACGATGATATAGTCACCACAATCACAGTTCGGGGTGAAGGTGGGCTTATGCTTGCCGCGCAGCATGGCAGCGACCTGGGAAGCCAGGCGGCCCATCACCATGCCCTCGGCGTCGATGACGTACCACTTACGCTCGACGTTCTGGGGATTTGCCATATAAGTGCTCACGAGATATTCCTCCAATATGATCGATGCTCCCGCAACGGTGTGGTCAGTACCTTGCGGACATGTCACGGCCCGGGGCTATTGAGCGTATTGACACAAGATGTATTATAGCGAATTTTGCCACATTCGTCAACGGAAATCCCCGTTATTCCGTATAATTTAACATCAGAATCTGCCAAACGAGAGGATGCAGAACACCGCCAGGCCGCCAGTGAGCATGTACACCGCCAGCGCCTTCCGATCGGTGCGCAGACGGTCGGTCAGAAGCCCCAGCGCGGCGGACAGCGTGGACACGGCGCACAGCCCGGTAAGCCCCGCGCACAGCCAGAAGCCGAATATTCCCAATCGTGCTGACAGCACCACCCAGGGCAGGCGCTGTATGAGCACCGCGTCCCCCGCCCGGAGCAGCGCGGCGCACCCCGGGATCAGCACCGCGGCCATCAGCGCGGCGGCCTTGACGCCCAGCATCGGCGGGCGGACCGTCCCCGGCCGCACCCCGCGCAGGCCCCACAGGGCGGCGGCGGCGTTCATGGCGGCGTAGGCCGCCGAGAGGGACAGCGCCGCCGCCATCGAGCCCGCCAAGGCGAAGTCCGTCTCCCCGCTCACGCGGATGCGGGCCGGGCGTCCGTCCAGCGCGGAAGCAATGTAGAAGGCCGATAGCCCCAGGGTCACCATAATCCCCAGCGGCCAGCCAGCGCCCGTCCACCCGATGATCAGCGCCGAGAGCAGCCCGAAGCCCGCGCCGAACAGGTAGCCGTGGCGCACGGGCAGCGTCAGCGCCCCCACCTCCCCCAGCTTTGTCAGCATGAAGGCGGACACCAGCGCAGCGAACAGCAGCCGGAGCGCCTCGGCGGCGCGCTCAAGCCCGGTCCGCGCCCGGCAGGTCCCGCTTCGGGCGGCGGCGAAGGCCACCATCGCACCGAACAGCGCGCAGGCCGTCAGCACCCCCGCCCAGGCGGCGTCCTTCATCTGGGCGAAGAACAGCACCAGCCCCCGCCCTGAGGAGAGCCCCACCCCGGCGACGGCCGCCATCACCGACAGCGCCGTGCGCCATTCCGCCCGTTCGCGCATAAAAACACCCCCGATCTACCTTATGCAAATCGGGGGGTTTTTATAGATATCGCGTCAATATGCTTCGGCCGCCAGCTCCTCCGCGGTCTGCTCCACCGGGGTGAGGGTCTCGTACACCCAGTTTTGGGAGGGGTCCTCGTCCGCCGACACCACGGGCGTCTCCTCGGGCTGGGGCGGGCGGGTGACCTGCTCCGCGGGCTCGGCGAACATGGGATCGGGCTCGGACGCCCGGGTGGCGGCGGTCCTCCGGGCCAGGCCCGGCAAGCCGCGCAGCAACGCAAGCACCACCAGCGCCAGTATCAAGAGCGCGATGGCGGCGGCGATCAGTCTAACCCTTGCGCGCATCGATCAATCGGCGTACCTGATGACGTACTCGGGCACCTCGTCCGCGGAGGCGCTGATGGACAGTACGAAGGAGCAGTGATGGGCCTCGCTCATAAAGGCCAGCTTTTCAAAGAATTCTTCCATTTCAGGGTCGTCCAGCGGCGTCCGGACCAGCTTTTTAAAGGCGTCCACGCAGATCATGCTCAGGTCGAAATCGGCGGACAGCATGCCGCACAGGAAGGCCAGGAACTCGCTGGCGCGGCACTTGTAGGCCACGGGATACTCGCTGGCGTCCACGAAGCGGATCTCGTGGCGCAGGTCGTACATGTAGCGCTTGTCGTCGTCGATGAAGATGATATTGCCGTGCTCGCTCTTGAGGGCATCGTTGGTGATGTCGATCAGTCGCTTGGTCTTGCCGCTGCCCTTGTCACCCAGTATCACTCGAATCATTTTGAATCCTCTCCTTCTCGATCAGGTAGGGACGTCATAGCACGCTTCAGGGGAACCGCAATTCCCCCTCCACAGGTTTATTATACATGACTTCTCCGATAATTACAAGCACCCCGGGAAGGTTTATTTTCCTGCGGGAGGGTCGATCGACAGGGCAAAGCGGACGCGCCCGTCGGGGCGGCGTCCGCCTGAATCTACCTATATATAGTTCTTTTCGTCGCTGAACAGCCGGTCGATCAGCAGCGTGTAGGCGCCCAGCGTGGTCAGCTCCAGTATGGAGCGCTTGTCCACCATGAGCTCGAAGGGGCGCCGGTCGTCGCCGTAATAGCGGAAGGACCGAAGCTCCTCAAACAGCGTCTCGCGGAAGTGCTCGTCGATGTGGGCGTAATCCCCCTGGAAGATGACCTCCTCCGGGTTGAACATGAGCGTCAGGTTGCGAAGCGCGGTGGCGAAGAAGCGGGCCGTGTAGGCCGAGAGCGCCCGGCCCAGGCCGTCGCCCTCCGCGGAGGCCGCGAAAATGCTCTTGATGGTGATGGATTCCAGTCCGTCCTTCACCAGCGGGCTGTCGGGGTAATCCGCCGCCATGCGCACGATCATGCCCTTGAGCCGGTCCGCGCTCACCTGGCGCTCGAAGCAGCCCCGGCTGCCGCAGCCGCACACCTCGTCGTCCTCCGGCGCGAGGATCATGTGGCCGATCTCGCCGATGAGCGAATCCTTGCCGTGCAGTATCATACCGGCCACCATCTGGGAGGCCACCACGCCGCCCCAGCCGGAGAACACCGTGGCGACCGGGCGCGCCGGGCCGACGGTCTCGTGCAGAAAGGCGCTGCCGCACACCTTGCCCACGTTCTCCGTCATGATGAGCAGGTCCTGACCGAAGTATGCCGCCAGCTTCTCGGTGATGGGGATGTCCTTGCCCCACTCCGGGAACAGCGAATTGTACCTGAGCCGGTTGCTGTCGCGCTCCACGATCCCCGGGCTGGACACGCACACGCCGAACACCTGCTTTAAGCTGATGCCGCGGGCCTTCATCATGTCGTCGCAGACCTGCCAGATGGTCGCGGCGATCTCGTCGATGCCGAGCCCCACCACCCCCGGGCGCGTGCAGGCGTCGATGGTCTCGCCCCGGAAGTTGAAAAGCGTCACCAGCAGCTCCGACGGGCTGATCAGTATGTTGAACAGGCACCTGTCCGCCGGGAGGGAGAACAGCTCCGCCCGTTTGCCGCCCATGCTGCCGGAGTTCGCCTTGCCCTCCGAGACGATGACGCCCTTCTCCAGATAGTACTGGATGGCCTTCATCACCGTCTGCCGGCTGATGCCAATGCGCCCGGCGATGTCCGCCACGGAGAGCACCATGCCGGATTTGAACATCTCCAGGATCTGTATTCTGTTGTTCCGCTTCAGGTCAGAAGGCCGTGTCGCGGTCATACCCATACCCTTCAGCAAAAAAATCCCCCCGACGCTTGCGCGGATTCTGTTTGTGTGGAGTATACCATGCCGGGGACAAGTGTGTCAAGCCGAACGGTTTTACAAATTGAAATATAGAATAAGTTATTAGTTATTAATAAACCTCTTTAATCGTTTTTTTGTTACCTGGAACCATGTCATAGTCCTGAAAAATGATCGATTTTCAGTAATTTTGGGCGCTATGCTTGTCATTTTGCGGCGCGTATGCTATAATATGCGTACCAATAGTTACATGAACGGGCCATTTGACCGCGCAATTCTTAATACAAATATAATAATTGATGGAGACGCGGCGACGCCTCCGCACCGTCCCCTCCCCCTTCCCGACCGACCCGGACCCCCGATCCAAACGAAGGGAGGACACCATGGAATACGGACATATCGCCCATGTGGACAAGCCCATATCCCGCATGGTCTTCGGCACGGCGATGCCGACGATGTTTGCAGCGTTTCGCTCGGTGTACGGCGAATCGCCCGATTTTGACGCGCGCCTCGACGCGGCCTTCCGGCTGCTGGACGACATGTACGCCGAGGGCGTGAACTGCTTCGACTGCGCCGACCACTACGGCGAGGAGCCCCTGGGCGAGTGGCTTCAGGCCCGGGGCCTGCGCGATCAGGTGGTCATACTCACCAAGGGCGCGCACCACAACCGCTGGCGCAGGCGCGTCACGGACTTCGACATCCTCCACGACGTGCACAACTCCCTGGCGAAGCTCAGGACGAACCACCTTGAGATCTATCTTCTGCACCGGGACGATCCCGCCGTGCCCGTCGGTCCCCTGATGGACGCGCTGAACCGCTGCGTGGACGAGGGCAAGCTGGGGGCCATCGGCGTGTCGAACTGGACGATCCCCCGCATCGAGGCGGCCAACGACTACGCCCTGAAGCACGGCTTGCGGCCGTTTACCGTGTCCAGCCCCAACTACGGCCTGGCGGAGCAGGTGGAGGACCCCTGGGGCGGCGGGTGCCTGAGCCTGTCCGGGCCCGCGAACCGCGAGGACCGGGCGTGGTACGCCAAGAACCGCATGCCCGTGTTCGCCTATTCGACCCTGGCGCGGGGCTTCTTCTCCGGCCGGGTCAGATCGGACGACCCCGCCTCCGCCCGGCGCTTCATGGACGAAGCCGGCGTGAAGGGCTACGCCCATCCGGACAACTTCAAGCGCCTGAGGCGCTGCGAGCTGCTCGCGGCCGAAAAGGGGCTGACGGTCCCGGAGATCGCCATGGCCTGGCTGTTCAACCAGCGCGCGCTGGACGTCTACGCCCTGTCCTCCCCATCGAAGCGCGAGCGCATGCGTTCAAACGTCGCCGCCGGCGGGATTCATCTGACCGATGCCGAGTGTCGCTGGCTGGACCTGGAGACCGATCACCGATAACGGCATATATAATATGAAAGAAGTCCCGACTCCATGAGCGGGACTTCTTTCACAGATGCGCCGAATCAGCCGATGATGAAGGGCTTCAATTCCTCCATCAGGTCGTCGCAGTGGTCCGCGTACACCTCGAGGGTGATCGGCTTGGACAGATCGAGGCTGAAGATGCCCAGTATGGACTTGCCGTCCACCACATGGCGGCCCACGCGCAGGTCGATATCAAAGGGGTAGCGATTGGCGATATTCACAAAGGTCTTGACATTCTCAGCCAGGCTGAGCTTGATGTTAACGGCTTTCATCGTTTCCGTCTCCTCACTTTAGCTTGATTGGAGGCAGCATATCCTCCGAGACGGTATTATCATACATCTTTTCGCCAAATAATGCAAGCATTATTGGTCATTCGCACAAACTTAATTTGTGCCCTTTCACTATCTCGTCAAATTAGGTAAAAACCATATAAAATTTCATTTTTTGCTTGACTTTCATGCCGTGTTGCGATATAATCTTATTCGTCGATCGGGTATGAATCGTGCTCGGTTGACGGTGCCGAATTGTGTAAAGGTAGCACGAATGACTCTGACTCATTTAGTCCTGGTTCGAATCCAGGTTCGGCAGCCAGACATGCCTCCATGGTCAAGCGGTTAAGACGTCGCCCTCTCACGGCGAAAACTGGGGTTCGAGTCCCCATGGAGGTGCCACAAGGACTTCAGATCATGCGGTCTGAAGTCCTTTTTTTATCCGCGGGCGATGAGGGCATCGCCCCTACGCAGCCCTCATTGCTTTTTTACTTGATTTTTGTCTCTTTTTGGGCTATGATATACGCAAGAGGTGATATGTATGAACAACCGCGTCGCCGTCATCAGCATCATCGTGGAAAACGAGGACGCCGTCAACGCGCTCAACGACCTGCTGCACCAGTACGGCCAGTACATCATCGGGCGGCTGGGCATCCCCTACCGGGCCAAGGGCGTCAACATCATCTGCGTGGCCATCGACGCCCCGATCGACGTCATCAACGCCCTGACCGGCGCGCTGGGCCGCATCCCCGGCATCAACGCCAAGGCCACCTGCTCCAACGTCTGAACCCACAACCGACCCTCACGCTCACATCCCCTGACGCCGAAAACGCGCTTTGAGGCGAAAGATACGATGTGCGATTTCACGCGCTGAAACCGCCGTATCCGTCACGGGATGCGGCGGTATCCTTATGGAGGCATTATGAGTCTGAACGAAACCCCCTCCGGCCAGAGGACCCACATCGGCTTCTTCGGCTGCCGGAACGCGGGCAAATCCAGCCTGGTCAACGCCGTCACCGGACAGGCGCTGGCCATCGTGTCGGACGTCCGCGGCACCACCACCGACCAGGTGCTCAAGGCCATGGAGCTCTTGCCGCTGGGCCCGGTGGTCATCATCGACACCCCCGGCTTCGACGATACGGGGCCGCTGGGCGAGCTGCGCGTGAAGCGCACCCGCGACGCGCTGAACCGGTGCGACATCGCCGTGCTGGTGGCGGACGGCGCCCTCGGCCTCCAGCCGGCGGACCTGGAGCTTCTGGAGATGATCCGCGCGCGGAGCCTGCCCCACCTGATCGCCTGGAACAAGTCCGACCGTGCGGACGCCTTGCCGCCCGCGGAGGGCAGCCTGGCCGTCAGCGCCCTGACCGGCATGAACATCGACGCCTTCAAGGAGGCGCTGGCCCGGATCGTGCCCGACGTCGCGCCGCCCCGGCTGGCGGGCGACCTGGTCGCACCGGGGGAGGTGGCCGTGCTGGTGTGCCCGATGGACGAATCCGCCCCCAAGGGACGGCTGATACTGCCCCAGCAGCAGACCATCCGCGACCTGCTGGACGCCGGCGCCCTGGCGCTGGTGACGAAGGAGACGGAGCTTGAACGGGCGCTTCAGCGCCTCTCCGGCCCGCCCGGGCTGGTGATCACCGACAGCCAGGTGTTTAAAACCGTCGCCGCCATCGTGCCCGACGACGTGCCGCTGACCTCCTTCTCCATACTGATGGCGCGCTACAAGGGCTTTCTGGACGCCGCCGTGGCCGGGGTCAGTGCCATCGACCGCCTTGAGGACGGCGACAGGGTGCTCATGGCCGAGGGCTGCACCCATCACCGCCAGTGCAACGACATCGGCACGGTGAAGATCCCCCGCTGGCTGAGGGCGCACACCGGGAAGGACATCCAAATCGAGACCAGCACCGGCCGCGATTTCCCCGACGATCTCACGCCCTACAGGGTCGTCATCCACTGCGGCGGCTGCATGCTCACGGAAAACGCGGTGCAGTACCGCATGAAGCAGGCGCTTTCGCAGGGCGTGGCCTTCACCAACTACGGCATCGTGATCGCCCGGATCACCGGGGCGCTGGAGCGCAGCCTGCGGCCGTTCCCGGCGCTGCACGGGATGCTGACGGAGGGCGCGCCATGACCGAACGGATTCGCGGGCTGATCGGGAAACTGGCATCTGAGCACCGCCTGTCGGAGGCGGAGTACGCCGGGCTGATCGCCTGCCCGGACGCCGCGCCGATGCTGGCGGAACGGGCCGTGGCCGCGCGCCGGGCGATCTATGGCGACGCCGTCTACACCCGGGGGCTCATCGAGATCAGCAACATCTGCAAAAACGACTGCCTCTACTGCGGCATCCGCCGGAGCAACAAAGATGTCGAGCGCTACCGGCTCTCCCCGGAGGCCATACTGGCCTGCGCGGAGGAGGGCTACAGCCTGGGGTTTCGCACCTTCGTGATGCAGGGCGGCGAGGATGCCCATTTTACGGACGCGGTGCTGTGCGGCATCGTGGCCGCCGTCAAGGCCCGGTTCCCGGACTGTGCGGTCACGCTGTCCATGGGCGAGCGCAGCCGGGACAGCTATCAGAGGCTGTTCGACGCGGGGGCCGACCGCTACCTGCTGCGGCACGAGACGGCCGACGCGGCCCACTACGCCCGGCTGCACCCCGGGGAGATGTCCTTCGAGAACCGCATGCGCTGCCTTATGGACCTTCGGGAGATCGGCTATGAGGTGGGCTGCGGGTTCATGGTGGGCTCCCCCTTCCAGACCCCGCAGACGCTGGCGAAGGATCTGAAGTTCATCGAGGATTTCAGGCCGGAGATGTGCGGCATCGGACCCTTCATCCCCCACCACGCCACCCCCTTTAAGGACGAACCCGCGGGCACGCTCGAGCAGACGCTGATGCTTCTGTCGATCATACGGCTGATCCACCCGAGCGTGCTGCTGCCCGCCACCACCGCACTGGGCACCATCCATCCCCGGGGTCGGGAGCTGGGCATACTGGCCGGGGCGAATGTGGTGATGCCGAACCTCTCCCCGACGGGGGTCCGCAAGCAGTACGAGCTGTACGACAACAAGATCTGCACCGGCGACGAGTCCGCCCAGTGCCGCCAATGCCTGGACAGGCGCATGCGCGGCATCGGCTACCGGCTGGTCGTGGACCGGGGCGACTACAAGGCATTATAAATGGAGGAATGCACTATGGCAATCTACGATCCCAAATCCCTCAAGGCCGAGGAGTTCATCAACGACGCGGAGATCCGCGAGACGCTGGCATACGCCGAGGCGAACAAGGACAACGTTGAGCTGATCGACGAGATCCTGGAGAAGGCGCGCCCCGTGAAGCAGGGCAACGGCTGCACCTGCGCGGGCCTGACCCACCGGGAGGCCTCGGTGCTGCTGGCCTGCGAGATCCCGGAGAAGATCCAGCGGATGTACGAGATCGCCGAGGAGATCAAGCTGGCCTTCTACGGCAACCGCATCGTGATGTTCGCGCCGCTGTACCTGTCCAACTACTGCGTCAACGGCTGCCTGTACTGTCCCTATCACCTGAAAAACAAGCACATCGCCCGGCGCAAGCTGACGCAGGAGGAGGTGCGGGCCGAGGTCATCGCGCTGCAGGACATGGGCCACAAGCGGCTGGCCATCGAGGCCGGCGAGGACCCGGTGCACAACCCCATTGAGTACATCCTCGATTGCATCCACACCATCTACGGCGTGCATCACAAAAACGGCGACATCCGCCGGGTCAACGTCAACATCGCCGCCACCACGGTGGAGAACTACCGCAAACTCAAGGAGGCGGGCATCGGCACCTACATCCTGTTCCAGGAGACCTACCACAAGGAGAGCTATCTGAAGCTGCACCCCACCGGACCCAAGCACGATTACGACTACCACACCGAGGCCATGGACCGCGCCATGGAGGGCGGCATCGACGACGTGGGCCTGGGCGTGCTGTTCGGGCTGGAGTTGTATAAGTACGAATTCGCCGGGCTGATCATGCACGCGGAGCACCTCGAGGCCGTGCACGGCGTGGGCCCCCACACCATCAGCGTGCCGCGGGTGAAGCGCGCCGACGACATCGACCCGGATATGTTCGACAACGGCATCGACGACGAGACCTTCACCAAGATCGCCGCCTGCATCCGCCTGGCGGTGCCCTACACCGGCATGATCGTCTCCACCCGCGAGACCGAGGCCGTGCGGGCAAAGCTTTTGCAGGTGGGCATCTCCCAGGTCAGCGGCGCGTCCCGCACCTCCGTGGGCGGCTACACCGAGGAGGAGCGCCCGCACGACACCGAGCAGTTCGACGTCTCCGATCAGCGCACGCTGGACGAGGTGGTGCGCTGGCTGATGGAGACCGGCCACATCCCCTCCTTCTGCACCGCCTGCTACCGGGCCGGGCGCACCGGTGACCGGTTCATGTCGCTTTGCAAGACCGGGCAGATACTCAACTGCTGCCACCCCAACGCGCTGATGACCCTGGCGGAATACCTGGTGGATTACGCC
Organism: uncultured Eubacteriales bacterium; assembly: GCA_902765735.1. Taxonomy (GTDB): domain Bacteria; phylum Bacillota; class Clostridia; order Christensenellales; family Aristaeellaceae; genus UBA2862. Next base: position 16,317 of record CACXBB010000015.1, read on the forward strand.
AGTGAGGAGACCCGCGCGATCGGCTGGCGGATGATCGAACAGGAGCTTCAGCGCATCCCAAAGGAGAACGTGCGCAGGGTTGCCGCGGAGAACATCGAGGCCATACGCTCCTCCAACCGCCGCGATTTCAGGTTTTGACGAACGGCAATGTGTCATAATATAGACTTTAGTCTGTTTTATGGTCACAATTATGTCAAACGAATAACAGACCAAAGTCTGTTATTCGTTTGACCGGACGATCCTCACTTTTTTCCTCGCCTTCCAAATATTACATAACGCCGGCGTGCCGCGACCAGATACAGGCGCGGCATGTCCAGTATAATAGGAAGTTTTTTATGCGTACCGCTTTTGTCACAGAATTTTATTGTAATAAACACGAAAATTTGTAATAAATCTGTCTCTATACTGTTTCATTTTCTGTCAGGATGTGGTATAATGGCATCATGCAATTATTGGAGGTATGTACCTATGCTTAAGAGATGCTTTTCCCTGATGCTGGCTTTATGCCTGCTCATGACCGCCTCTTCCGTGGCCTTCATGGAAGAGAGCATCGACGATACCCTGCTCGAGGCGACGGAGATCACCTCTGAGCCCGTCGATGACACCGTACTGGACGGCGAACAGGACCTCGACGCCCTCGACGAGGCGTCTGAGCCCGTCGTCTCCGACGAAGCGCCCGCCGCTGACGAAGCGCCCGCCGCCGACGAAGCGCCCGCCGCTGACGAAGCGCCCGCCGCTGACGAAGCGCCCGCCGCTGACGAAGCGCCCGCTGCCGACGAAGCGCCCGCTGCTGACGAAGCGCCCGCTGCCGACGAAGCGCCCGCTGCTGACGAAGCGCCCGCTGCCGACGAAGCGCCCGCCGTCGAAGCCGTTACCGAGGCTGTAACCGATACCGTCTCTGAGGAGGCCGCGCTTGCCGTGACTGAGGAGCCCGCCGCTGAAGCCGCCGCCGTGGTCGCGGAAGCCGCGCCCGTTGCGGAGGCCGCCCCCGTCGCCGAGGGCGCCGTGACCGAGTTCCCCTTCACCGCCAATGCCAAGGCTTCCCTGGCGGTCGGCGATTTCCTGCAGCTCAACATGGGCGGCGTCGCCGTGAAGAAGTTCAAGTCCTCCAAGACGAAGGTTGCCACCGTTGACGCCAACGGCCTGGTGGCCGCCGTGGGCGGCGGCACGACCAAGATCGTCGCCACCATCACCAAGAAGAAGAAGCTGACCCTGACCCTGACGGTCACTGACCCCAACAAACCGACCGGAGTCTCTTTGGCTGTCGGCGGCGTTCCGGTTTCGGGCACCTACGTCGCTTCCAAGGGCACGGCCTTCACGCTGACCCCCGTTGCCATCCCGGCAACCGCCACGGTCACCGGCTTCAAGTTCAAGTCTTCCAAGAAGAAGGTCGCCACCGTCTCCGCCGCCGGCGTGGTCACCCCCAAGAAGGTGGGCACCACCGTCATCACCGTCAACGTTCCCCGTGGCGGCAAGAAGTGCAAGGCCAAGATCAAGGTCAAGGTCGTTGATCCCTACAAGGCCACCAAGGTCACCATGGAGCCCAGCGGCTTCACCTACATGAGCGTGGGCGGCACCCTTCAGCTGACCGCCACCATGGAGCCCTCCTATTCCACCAGCACCCTGAAGTGGAGCTCCTCCAACAAGGGCGTTGCCTCCGTCACCAAGAACGGCCTGGTGAGAGCCAGGAAGAAGGGCAAAGCCACCATCACCGTCAAGACCTCGTCCGGCAAGCGGGCCCGCATCACCATCCAGGTCCTCAAGAAGGGCGGAAAGGCCAAGAACCTGTTCATCGACATGGCATCTGACGAGCTGTGCTACGTGGGCGAGCTGAAGTACATCTCCGCGCGCACGACGCCCAGAAACGCCAACGCGAACGTGGTTTGGGCTTCCAGCGATCCCGGCATCATTGAGATCAAGGCTTCCGAGCACAGCGGCGATCTGAGCTGGATCGCGAGCGTGGTTCCCAAGCGCACCGGCGCCTGCACCATCACCGCGACCGACACCGTCAGCGGCATCTCCGCTTCCATCACCGCGACCGTCGTCGAGCCGCCGCAGCCTGAATCCATCACGTTCCCGGGCCTGACCGGTGGCATCACCATGGGCGTCGGCCAGAGGCTGGATGTCGAGTACAAGGTCAATCCGTCCACCAGCTTGAGCCACACCTGGAACCGCGCCGTCGTCAATTATGACCCGAACATCGTCAGCATTGACTACGCCGCCAACAACGCCGACAGGAACTGCCTGGGCACCATGGACTACAAGCTGCACATCACGGCTTTGAATCCGGGTACCACCACCGTCACAGTTGCCCTGAGAGGCAATCTCGCCATCAGCAACAGCTTTACCCTGACCGTGCAATAACCCGACGACAAATTGACCGACAAAGGAGCCTGTGTTATGAGAAAGCCCATTACCATTATATTGGCTCTGCTCATCGCGCTAACACCTGTACTTGCCTGCGCGGAAACTATGAACCTTGCGGCGTTGCTGGCCGCCGAGGACAACAAGAACCTCGGCAACGAGACCGGCGTCTACAACGCGCTGTACAAGGTCCTGATCAAGGCCAACGGCAAGGACTTTCCGTTGAACGACTGGCTGCGGGCATCCACATGCCTGTCCAAAAACGCGATCGGCGAAGAACTGTCACCCGTGGAGACTGTGTTTGATGAATCACTTTCCGCCTACGAAAAGTTTTTCCTGCTGACGCTCTCCAACGCCACGTTGTCCGATGATGAAGCACAGGCGCTGACCGATATCTTCGAGGAAGGCAACAAGGCCTTCCCCGAAGATCATCAGGAGCTGTATGTCTCCACCGAGGGGGACGGCTTCATTACCGGCCTGATCCGTCAGGCCTTGGAAAAGATGGGCTACACCTTCGAGCCCGAGACCATCAACGAGACCCTGACGCTCTCCGTCATCAAGGACAAGGACGGCAAGGTGCTCCTTTCCGCCCCCGAGATCCTGACCAGCCTCCCCCACGCCATACTGATGAAGCATGTGCCCGCGGAGAAGAAGCAGGAGAGCGCCCTGGCCCTCGCGCGCGTTGAAGCCGCGATCCCCTACACCATCGACTGGAAGAAGATCACCAGCGGCGAGGACGTCGCCTTTGAGGACCTGGACGCCATCGACGAATTCTTCGACGAGGGAGAATCCGAAGAGGGTGAAGAGGGCGAAGAGGGCGAAGCCGAGGGCGATGAAGAAGAGAAGGTCGAGCTGACCGAGGAGCAGAAGGCCGAATGGATCGAAAAATGGATGAATCTGTTCTTCGTGTGCGACGCCTTCGACATCCAGCCCGTCGATTCCAACTTCAAGCCCCTCAGCGAAGCGCTGACGGGCATGACCGACGAGAAGCCCACCGTCACCCAGGAGCCCGACGGCGGCATCTCGCTGTCGTTTGCGGAGGCTCCGGCCGAGGCCGCGGCGGCCACGACGTCCACCAAGAAGTCTTCCGGCAGCAGCAGCAGCACCAAGACCAAGACTCCCGCCAAGGAGCTGGTCAACCTGGGCGCCTACGCGGGCTATACGGGCAAGTACATCATTTACGTGTCCAAGAAGACCTGCACCATCGCCATCATCGGCAGGGGTTCGGACAACCGCTTCACCAAGAAGGTAAAGACCTTCCCCGCCGCCATCGGCAAGGCCGGCCAGACCCGCGACGGCATCTTCTGGCTGACCAAGAAGGAGCGCTGGCACAGCTGGTCGGGCGGCACCTATTCGCCCTACTCCGTCAAGCAGGACGGCGGCTCCTACATCCACGGCCCCGTGTACACGGCCAAGGATTCCAACAAGATGATCGCCAGCAGCTACAACGCCATCGGCACCAGGAGCTCCGCCGGCTGTCTGAGCACCGTCTGCGCCTGCGCGGGCTGGATCTACTACAACTGCCCCACCGGCACCATGGTGTGGATCTCCAACGACGGCAAGTTCAAGGCCGGCAAGCTCAAGAAGATCCCTGACGATCAGACCTACGACCCCACCGAGAAGAACGTCAAGCCCACGGCCATCGATCCCGCGACCGCGGCGGCGACGGCGGCCTCGGCCGGCTCCAGCAGCGCCAGCGGAACCGCGGCGCAGAAGGGCACCGTTTCCGGAAACGGCGGCACCAATACCGACACCAAGACTAACGAGAAAGCACTCAAAGAGATTGTTAGTATTTCGCCAGAATCGTTGAAGATGTATGTCGGTGAGACACAGGACCTGACGATCACGAAGGACCCTGCTGACGCGACAGCTACCTTTACTTTTGCTTCAAGCGACACGAATATCGCTACGGTGGATGCCAACGGTACGGTCACTGCCGTCGGCGAAGGCGAAGCGACCATCACCGTATCTGCGGCTGATAAAACCAAGAGTGTCAGCGTCAAAGTTCTTAATAAGATCAAGGTCCTTCAGACCCTGCTAACCCTCTATTTCAAGTATTCCCAGCCGGATGCCGGATTGAATCTGGATTTCAGCGCCGAGCAGGGTCAGATCGGCGTCAACACAAAGACGGCCATTGACAAGTTCCGCTTGGTTTACCCCGGCGGAGCGCTGCCTGAAAGCACTTCTCTGAATGATCTGATTGCCGCGCTCAACGGACAGGACGTCGTCAAGAACAAGATCGCCGAGATCCAGGCAGCACTGTTAATGACCACTGAACAGATCGACGCCGCCAACGGCACCCTGGACTTCGACACGATGGTTGCCATCAAGGCTTATCAGGATGGCAGGGAAGGGCTGACGAAGAAGGGCGGCATTGCCGATAACGATACGCTGGACGCTCTGTTCGACATCCCCCTCACCGGCATCACCGTCACGCTCGGCACGCTGGAGCTGGATGTCGGCTCGTCCAAGAAACTGACCGTCACCAAGGAGCCTGTTTACAGCACGAAGCAGTTGGAGCAGCTCACCTTTGAGTCATCCGACAGAAATGTCGTGACGGTCGATGAAAACGGTCTGGTGACCGCCGTCAAGGACGGTACGGCCACGATCACCGTTAAGGCGAATAACGACGCGGCTCTCACCAAGACGGTCGATGTGACGGTCAAGCTGACGCCGTTGTTCAAGGTCACTCAGTCCCTGCTGACGGTGTACTTCACCTACCCCGAACCGAATGCCGAGGTGAGTGTGAATTTCTCCGGCGAGGTCGGTGAAGAAGGCACGAATACCAAGGAAGCGATCAAGGCGTTCCGCAAAGCGAATGCCGAATCCGGCGTGACGCCCGACGACCAGCCTGCGGACCACGAAAACTGGCAGACTTTGAACAGCCTGATCAGCGCCATCAATGCCAAGGATGACGTCAAGACCTGTATTGAGAAGATCCAGACAGTTCTGAAGGTCACCTCCAGCGGCACTCTGGATGACGAGACGATGGCTGCCATCGCGAAGTATCAGGAAGACAATGGATTAACGAAATCCGGCATACTGGACAAGGCGACGCTGACCGCGCTGTTCGCCGAGGAACCGGCGCAGGACGAAAACACCGAGAATCCCACCGGGGAGAACAACGGCGAGAATCCCACCGGGAACAACGACGGCAACCCCGATGAGGTCAAAGAGGAGAATGTGAACGAGCCGTCCCAGGATGCCGTACTCCCCGAGGCGCCCGAGGCGCCCGAGGCGCCTGAGGAGACCGTCGCCGACATCCCCGCCTTTGATCCCATTCGGAGCGGCTCCGACGTCTCCGCCGTCAGGGAGATTCAGCACCTGCTCGTGCTGCTGGACTACCTGAGCAAGGACGGCAAGGCCAAGAGCAGCGCCACGGACGGCGATTACGGCTCCGGCACCGCCAATGCCGTCGCCGCCTTCCAGGACAGCCGCGGTCTGACCGCCACCGGCGAGGTGGATGAGGCCACCTACGACGCGCTCAGGCGTGAAGCCGCGCCCGTCGTCACGAGGCTCCAGGATCGCCTCATTGAGTACGGCGAGCTGTCGGATGCCGTCAGGAAGCTGAAGGTGGATGATTTCGACATCGAAAACGACGAGCCCGAGGTCGAGGGCGTTTACGGCCGCAAGACCCGCCTTGCCCTCGCCTACTTCCAGTCCGTCTACAACCAGGACAAGCAGGGCGACGACAAGCTGAACGAGGACGGCATGGCCGACGAAGCCACCCGCGTCGCATTGAAGGATACGGTCGAGGCGCTCAAGGCCCAGCAGGAAGCCGAGGCGGCTGCCGCGGCCGCTGCGGCTGCCGCGGCACCCCAGCAGGGCGGCGAACCCGTCCCCGCGGAGCAGTCCGTCGAGCAGCCTGCGGAACAGCCCGCTGAGCAGCCCGTCGAGCAGCCCGCCGCGCCCGCGGACGGCAGCGCGGAAGCGCCCGCCGGCGAACCCTCCGGCGAACAGCCCGCCGCACCCGCGGACGCCAACGCCGAAGCGCCTGCCGGTGAGAACGCGGAAACCCCCGCCGGCGAGAACGCCGAAGCCCCTGCCGCGGACAGCGCGGAGGACAAGGCGCCCGAAGCCGAGAACGCCGGTTCCGAGGTGGCGCAGCCGGTGGAAGCCGTCGCTCAGTCCGCGCCGGAACCTGCCTCTGCGCCGGAACCCGCGCCTGAACCGGAACCTGCGCCCGCGCCAGAACCCGCCCCTGCCCTGGAACCTGCGCCGGCTCCCGTAGCCGCGCCCGTGCCGGAGCCTGTGCCTGAACCCGCACCGGAACCCATCGCGGAGGCCGCCCCGGCGCCCGTCGCCGAGGCCCCCGTTGAGGCGGCACCCGTCGAACAGGCTCCCGTTGAATAAGTGAGGAAATCTTTATGAATAAGACAATTGCGCGATGGGCCTCAAGGCTGCTGATACTGCTGCTGGTCGCCTGCATGGCCATTCCGACGGCGGTCGCCGAGACCGTTGCCGAGACCAGCCCGACTTCCGTCACGCTGGACCAGTCGGGCACCGTCACCCTGTCCATCGGCGATACGCTGACGCTCAACGCCACACTGGCCCCCGAGGGCGCCCAGAGCACCCTGAAGTGGACCTCCAGCAAGAAGAAGATCGCCACGGTGAAGAACGGCGTGGTCACCCCCAAGAAGGTGGGCACCACCACCATCACCGTCAAGACCGCGAACAAGAAAAAGGCCAAGGTCAAGGTCAAGGTCATCGATACCACCAAGCCTTCCAAGGTGGTTCTGGACAAGAAAGGCACGCAGACGATCCTCATGGGCGAGCATCTGCAGCTCACGGCGAGCCTGTATCCCGAGACCGCCAAGAGCGGGCTCAAGTGGAAGTCCTCCAAGAAGCGCGTGGCCGTGGTGGATCAGAACGGCATGGTGGGCGCGATCTCCACAGGCACCACCACCATCACCGTCACCACCCGCAACAAGAAAAAGGCCAAGGTCAAGGTCAAGGTCATCGACAACGGCAACGTGCCGATCTGGACGCCCAATGACTACAACCTGCCCTATCTGGTCTACGTGTGCAAGACGACCCACACCATCGCCATCCTCGCCAGGGATGCCAACGGCGATTGGACGCGCGTGCTCCGCCTGTTCTCCACGGGCCTGGGCAGGAAGAACGTGACCGACGTGGGCTACTTCTCCATCGTGAAGAAGGAGCGCTGGCACAAGTGGGGCAGCGGCTACTCCCCCTTCGCCAACAAGCTGAACATCGGCATCTATCTGCACGGACCGATCTACAAGCAGAAAAACCAGCACACCATCCGACCCAGTTACTACAACTGCATCGGCAAGGATTGCTCCTCCGGCTGCATACGCACCACCTGCGGCGCCGCGGCCTGGGTGTACTACAACTGCCCCCTCGGCACGCTGGTGTTTGTCGCGCCGAACGGGCGCTTCTCCACCCCGAGGCCCAAGAAGATCAGCAAGAAGGCCACCAAGGATCCCTCCGATCCGGGCGACCATCCCGAGATCCTCATCACCGGCTTCACGCTGGAGCCGGCCGTGCTGAACCTTGAGAAGGGCGCGACGCAGGCGGTGACGCCCGCCACGATCAACCCCTCCAATACCAGCACCACGGGCTTCACCTACCACTCCTCCAACACCGCCGTCGCCACGGTGGCCGCCAACGGCGTCGTGACGGCCGTCGGCGCCGGCACCGCCGTGATCCAGGCGATCGCCAACGACGATTACAAGTGCAGCGCGGTGGCCACGGTGAACGTCACGGATTCCTCGACAACCCCGAAGACGGCCGAGGCCGCTCTGGCCGAAGCCGCTCAAGTGGAGGTCCCCGATGAGGTCGTCGCGGAGGAGCGTGCGCTGGACTCCGAGGAGAGCGCGCTGACCATCGCCGAGGAAGATACCGTCGAAGAGGCACCCTCCCCCGCCGGGGACGAGACCGTCAGCGCGGAACAGCCCGCCGCGGAGGAAGCCGTCGCCGATGTCCCCGACAACGCCACCGAGGACGCTGCCGCCGACGCCGAGGAGGACCCGGCAGCTTCAACCGAACAAGCTCCCACACTCACCGCCGAGGAGGACGGCCTCTCGCTTGCCGCGGAGGAAGTGCCCGAGGACGTGAGTGAGATCGCAATCGATCAAGAATAACCAACGAATAGGAGAGTAATTCACGATGTTCAAGAAGATCTTTGTTCTGGCCCTCTGCGCCCTGATGCTGATGACCTGCGCGATTGCCGAATCCGACTGGACCGCTCCCGCCCCCGGCGACCCCTTTGGCCTGGAGGGCGATGTGGGCCTGTACATCGACGGCACCTGGTTCCCGATCCTGAACTACTTCGACGACCTTCAGGCCGCGCTCGGCGAGCCCCTCGACATGATGTCGGCTCCCAGCTGCGCCTTCAAGGGCGACGACAAGGAGTTCGTGTATGACGGCATGTCCGTCTACACCAACCCCCTGGGCGAGAAGGACGTCTGGATGGAGGCCTACATCACCGGCGGTGACTGGACCACCACCCGCGGCATCGGCATCGGCTCCACACGCGACGACATCCTCGCGGCCTACGGCGACGGCTTCTACTCCGACAGCGACGAGATGATGACCTACTCCGTCTCGGGCGATCCCGACGATTACAGCAGCCCGTGCATCATGTTCACGCTGGAGGACGACATCGTGACCTGCATCGATATCTACTACCCCACCAACACCCTGTAACAGGCAACACACCCCTGACAATACGATAAAAAGGTTCCGGGGCTGTCTCAAAACGACGACACTGTGATACAATCGATCCGTAGGGACGCCATTTATGGCGTCCGCGGGCGGCATGAATGCCGCCCCTACGGTAAATTGCCCGGCGTTGATTCGTTTTGAGGCAGCCCCGGTTGAGTAATTGACGCTATGGTATTCAGTTCACTGATCTTTACCGGCATGTTTTTGCCGATCGTCTATCTGGTCAACCTGTTTTTGCCGCTCAAGCTGAGCAATTTATTTTTGCTTGCAGCGAGCGTGTTTTTGTATGCGTGGGGCGAACCCATCTACGTGCTGATCCTGCTGGGCTGCATCGCCGTGAACTACGTGCTGGCGCGGCTGATTGCCCGGGGAAGCCACAAGAAGGCGCTGGTCACGCTGGCCGTCGTCGCCAATCTGGCGGTGCTCATCGTGTTCAAGTACACCGACTTCCTCATCGGCACCGTCAACGGCCTGCTGGGCACCCACATCCCGATGACCGGCATCAAGATGCCCATCGGCATATCCTTCTTCACCTTCCAGGCCATGAGCTACGTGATCGACGTGTACCGCGGCACCTGTGAGGTGCAGACGTCGCTGATCAAGTTCGCGCTGTACGTCAGCTTCTTCCCGCAGCTCATCGCCGGCCCCATCGTGAAGTACCACGAGATCGAGGCAAACCTCACCAACCGCAGGGTGGAGCTCAAGGCCTCCGCCGACGGCCTGCGGCGCTTCGCCATCGGCCTGGGCAAGAAGATGCTGCTGGCCAACGTGATCTCCACCATGGTGGACAAGCTCTACGGCATGGGCGGCGCCTCGCTGAACGCGCCGCTGGCGTGGATCGCCTCGCTGGGCTACGCGCTTCAGATTTACTTCGACTTCTCCGGCTACTCCGACATGGCCATCGGCATGGGTAAGATGTTCGGCTTCACCATCCCGGAGAACTTCAACCGCCCGTTCATCTCCGCGTCGCTCAAGGAATTCTGGCGCCGCTGGCACATATCGCTGTCGAGCTGGTTCAAGGATTACCTATACATCCCCATGGGCGGCAGCCGCAAGGGCAAGCTGCGCACCCACTTCAACAAGCTGTTCCTGTTCTTCCTGATGGGTCTCTGGCACGGCGCGAGCTGGAACTTCGTGCTGTGGGCCATGGGCTTCACGTTCTTCATGTTCCTGGAGAACACCGGCATCGTGCCGGTTTTGAAGCTCAAGGACCGCTGGCGCTGGCTCGGCATCATATGGATGCACTTCTGCCACACGCTGATGGTGGTGCTGTTTCGGTCCGAGAACCTGCCGGACGCCGGGGCGCTGTACCGCGCGATGTTCGCCGGCGGCTGGCGCTTCAGCGTGGCGCAGAAGGTGTGCCTGGTGGACACCCTGACGCCCTACATGCTTCTGACCATCGCCGTGGCCGTGATCGTGTGCAGCACCATCCCCGAAAAGCTCTCGGCAGGGTTGGATAAGCTGGGCAAAGGCGGCGAGGCTTTGCGCATGGTCATGACGCTCATGCTCCTGGGCTGCTGCGTGATGGCGCTGGTGGCCCAGACCAACAACCCGTTCATCTACTTCAGATTCTAAAGGAGGCGCTGATATGAAAGCAATACGCGCGGCATTCGTGGCCGTCGCCCTGATCATCATGGCGCTTCCCTGCGCTCTGATGCCCGTGCTCCCCTCCACGCTGGGCGCGGAGAACCGGCTGCCCGCCGAGTGGCCGGCACTCAAAACCGAGGAGGGCGGGTTCAACGAGGATTATCCCGATCAATACGAGGCGTGGCTCCAGGACCACGTGGCCCTGCGCAACGTGTGGATCGGCCTGCACTCCCGCCTGCTGCGCGCCCTGAACACCTCCAGCCAGGAGCAGGTAGTGCTGGGCAAGGGCGACTGGCTGTTCTACCGCGACATGCTCAACGACTACACCGGTGCGGAGCCGCTGAGTGAAAACGAGATCGCCCGCATGGTGCTGGTGCTGGACACCGTGGATCAGGGCCTCAAAGCCTGTGGCAGCGGCCTCACGGTGGCCGTCATCCCGAACAAGGGCAGCATCTACCCCGAGCAGATGCTGGACGCCTACCCCCGCCGAGACACGCCGGGCACCTTCGAGCAGCTCAAGGCCGCGTCCCACGTGCGCTTCGTGCCGGTGCTGGAGGCGCTCACCGAACAATCGGACAAGGGTCTCTACTTCCACGGCGACGTCCACTGGAACGGCATGGGCGCGCGCATCGGCGCGAACAAGATCCTCGAGACCCTGAGCGAGGCCATCGGCAAGGAGCTCCCCCGCCCCGACCCCGCCGACGACTACGAGGTCAAAGTGGACTGGCCCGGCGACCTGACCCGCATGCTGGACCCCTACGCCACCGAGTGCGAGCCCCAGCAGTATTACGGCGACAAATTCCGCTTCAAGTACAAGAAGCGCCCCCGCTCCGTGGAGGACCTGACCATCAACACCAACGGCGGCAAGGTCAACGCGAAGCTGCTGATCCTGCGAGATTCCTTCACCAACCAGATGCTGGAGTACATCGCCGACGCCGCTAAGCAGGTCGATTTCCTGCGGGCCATGCCGCTGCCCCTCAAGAACGCCGCCGGCTACGACGCCGTGCTTCTGGAGATGGTGGAGCGCCGCCTGCCGGAGCTTTTGAACGCCCCGCCGGACATGCCCGCCCCCGCCATCGACGCGCCCGCCGACATCGGCGGCGCGACCGCGACCGGCATGCGGCTGGAGATCGAGAAGACCCGCCTGTTCGGCGCGCTGGAGGAGGCGCCCTCACACCTGAAGTCCGTGTCCCTCGGCGTGCGCGGCGCCTCGGGCGAAAGTTGGTACAGCGCCTTCCCCGTCTCCGGCGTGGAGGATGACGGCGACCGCGGCTTCTCCGCCCTGCTCGACGAGATCCCCGCCGATGCCGAGGTCTGCGTGGTCATGCGGGGCGACACCACCGTCAAAAGCGACTGGACTTCTGTAAAGGACGCTATAAATTCGGACACAAACGATAAATAATTGTCCTGATATATTGACAATTTGCCGATATATGATGTATAATTTTGATCAGTCGTTAAGACGCACTTTATTTTAGGAGGAACTTGTTATGAAGAAGATTCTCGTACTGGTTCTCGCACTGGTCATGGCCCTGAGCGCCATGTCCGCACTGGCCGACATCACCATCGTCCAGAACAAGGTTGAGATCGACGCCGCGCTGCAGGAGTACGCCGCGGCCTACTCCGCCGAGACCGGCAAGAACGTCAAGGTCATCACCGCCGGCGGCTCCAGCGACTACAACACCGCGCTGAAGGCCGAGTTCGCCTCCGGCAAGGAGCCCGACATCTTCGTCATCGAGGGCCCCACCGGCTACGAGCTGTACAAGGACAAGATCGCCGATCAGTCCGGCGCCGAGTGGACGAAGTACACCGCCGCCGCCTATATGGACGGCGACAAGGTCGTGGGCTTCCCCGTGTCCGTCGAGGGCTACGGCATGGCCTACAACAAGGACATCCTGGACAAGGCCGGCATCGATCCCGCTACCCTGACCAATGTGGACGCCTACAAGGCCGCCTTCGAGAAGCTGGATTCCATGAAGGAAGAGCTGGGCCTGGACGCCGTGGTCTCCATGGTCGCGGGCACCGCTCCCGGCATGACCTGGGTTACCGGCCTGCACAACTTCAACATCTACCTGACCGTGGGCCTGGATCGCAACGACACCTCCATCATCGACCAGGTGCTGGAGGGCAAGGTTGACGAGGAGCGCTTCCACGCCTACTGCGAGTATGTCGCCCTGATCTTCAAGTACTCCGATCCCGAGATGCTTCTCAACGGCACCCAGGACATGCAGCTGGCCGCCTTCGCCAACGGCAAGACCGCCTTCTATCACCAGGGCAACTGGATGGATCCCAACATCGTGGCGCTGGGCGTGGACTTCCCCATGGCCTATGCCCCCCATGCGTTCCTGCATGAGGACACCGACGGCATCCTGGTGAACGCGCCCTCCTGGTACGTCGTGAACCAGAACGCCGGCAACGCCGAGGAAGCCATCGAGTTCCTGAACGCGCTGGCCACCACCGAGGCCGGCCATGACTACATGGTCAACAAGGCCGCCATGGTGCCCGCCTTCACCAACGTGACCCTCGAGCCCGCCACTCCCCTGTCCAAGTCCGTCATGGAGTGGAACGCCGCCGGCAAGACCTATTCCTGGCAGCAGTACAAGCTGCCCGACGGCTTCGGCATGGGCACCCTGGGCGCCATCTACGAGCTGCTGGCCTCCGGCGCGGTTGACGAGCCGACCTTCGAGCAGATGATGAAGGACGCCATCGCCACCATCCCCACCCTGTAATCACAGGCTGAGGCAGCAATCTGCCGGAGAGGGCCGCCCCTCTCCGGCATTTTGTTAATCGGTCATTTTTCAAGCAAACATACGAGGGGGAGATCGCTTGGAAAAGCAGAAATTCTTTTCCGGACGGCGTGAGCGCAAGATCACCGAGGTGCTGTTCCTGGTGCCCACGGTGCTGGCGTTCGTCGTCGTCATCATCATACCGTTCATCATCGGTATCTACTATTCCTTCACCGACTGGGACGGCGTGAACGCCGCCAAGAACATGGTGGGCGTTGCGAACTACACCACCATCTTCACCGAGCCCGGCTTCCTGCACGCCTTCCTGACGACCGTCAAGTTCACGCTGTTCAACGTGATCGCCGTGAACGTGGTGGCCTTCCTGATGGCCCTGCTGGTGACCTCCCAGGTCAAGGGGCGCAACCTGTACCGCGCCGGCTTCTTCGTGCCGAACCTGATCGGCGGCATCGTGCTGGGCTCCATCTGGCAGTTCATCTTCTCGAGCATACTGCCCGCCATGGGCAAGACCCTGGGCATCGCCGGGCTGTCCGCCTCGCTGATCACCAACGCCAACACCGTGGTGGGAGCCATGGTCACCGTGAACACCTGGCAGTACGCCGGCTACATCATGATGATCTACGTGGCGTCCATCCAGGGCATCTCCCAGCAGGTCATGGAGGCCGCCTCGGTGGACGGCGCCACCTACTGGGTGCGCGTGCGCAAGATACTGATCCCGCTGATGGCCAACGCCTTCACGATCTCACTGTTTTTGACGCTGACCACCTCCTTCAAGATGTACGACGTCAACCTCGCCCTGACCAACGGCGGCCCCGTGGCCATGTTCATGAAGACGCCGGTGCAGGCCTCCGAGCTGCTGGCGCTGAACATCTACAACACCGCCTTCAAGTACTCCAAGATGGCGCAGGGCCAGGCCAAGGCCGTGGTGTTCTTCGTGATTTTGGTGGTCGTGTCCCTGGTTCAGGTCTCCATTAACAAGCGCAAGGAGGTGGAGATGTAATGGCGGCTTACAATGAGCTGGACGTCGTGGGCCAGAACAAAGCCCGACAAAAGCGTCTCCGCGTGCTGGCTGAGATCGGCTGCATACTGCTGTTCATACTGTTCATGCTGCCCTTCTTCATCGTGCTGATGAACTCCATGCGCACCAACGCGGAGATCATCAACTCCGCCGTCGGCATGCCCGAAAACCCGAAGGTGCTGTTTGAAAACATCACCGCGGTGTGGAACAACCCCACCTTCAACTTCCTGAAGGCCCTGAAGGACTCCGTCATCATCACCGTGCTGTCGCTGGCGATCATCTCCGTGTGCTCCGCCATGACCGCGTGGGTGCTGGTGCGCAACAAGACCAAGTGGTCCACGTTCCTGTTCATGATGTACGTGGCCGCCATGGTCATCCCCTTCCAGGTCGTCATGTTCCCCCTGATCACCTGGTTCAAGAGCCTGGGCGATTTCCTGCACATCCCGCTGCTTCGAAGCCACGGCGGCCTGATCTTCGCCTACCTGGGCTTCGGCGAGTCCATGACCATCTTCATCTTCCACGGCTTTGTCAAGAGCATCCCGCTGGAGATCGAAGAGGCCGCGGACATCGACGGCTGCTCCCGCGCGGGCACCTTCTTCCGCATCGTGCTGCCGCTTTTGCAGCCCGTGTTCGTCACCGTGCTGGTATTGAACGGCCTGTGGATCTGGAACGACTACCTGCTGCCGCTGCTGCTCCTGGGCTCCAACGGCGAGGTGCGCACCATCCCGCTGGCGGTGCAGGGCTTCATCGGCTCCTTCGTCAAGCAGTGGAACCTGATCATGGTCTCCACGCTGCTGGCGATGCTGCCCATCATCATACTCTACATCTTCGCTCAGAAGTACATCGTACAGGGCATGGTGGAAGGCGCCGTCAAGTAATATTCTGATCTGAAATCGGGTCAAAAGACCCGGATAAGACAACATGATTTTGAAAGGAATGATTTCTATGAGCCAGTTGAAGGGCGCATGTATCATCGGTCAGTCCGGCGGCCCCAGCGCCGTCATCAACGCCTCCGCCTACGGTGCGATCAAGACCGCGCTGGACAACGAGGACATCACCCAGGTCCTGGGCGCGCTGCACGGCATCAAGGGCGTGCTGGACGACGACCTGATCGACATGGGCAAGGAAGATCCCGCCGAGCTCAAGCACATGAAATACACCCCCTCCTCCGCCCTGGGCTCCTGCCGCTACAAGCTGGCCGACCCGGACGTGGACGACACCGACTACAAGCGCATCCTCGAGATCTTCAAGAAGTACAACGTCCGCTACTTCTTCTACAACGGCGGCAACGACTCCATGGACACCTGCAACAAGATCTCCAAGTTCATGCTGAAGAACGGCTACGAGTGCCGCGTGATGGGCATCCCCAAGACCATCGACAACGACCTGTTCGGCACCGACCACTGCCCGGGCTTCGCCTCCGCCGCCAAGTACATCGCCACCTCCGTGATGGAGGTCTACCGCGATTCCACCGTGTATGACACCGGCATGATCACCGTGGTGGAGTGCATGGGCCGCCACGCCGGCTGGCTGACCGCCGCCGCCGCGCTGGCCAACTACGCCGGGGACGGCCCCGACCTGATCTACCTGCCCGAGCGGGACTTCGATCTGGACGCCTTCACCGAGAAGGTCAAGGGCATCTATGAGAAGAACAAGAAGTGCCTCGTGGTGGTGTCCGAGGGCATCCACGACAAGGACGGCAAGTTCATCTCCGAATACGGCAACGCAAACGCCGCCAAGGACGCCTTCGGCCATACCCAGCTGGGCGGCCTGGCCTCCTTCCTGGCCAACCACATGAAGGCCGCCACCGGCGCCAAGGTGCGCGGCATCGAGCTGAGCCTGCTGCAGCGCTGCGCCTCCCATTGCGCGTCCCAGACCGACATCGACGAGTCCTTCGCCTCCGGCAAGGCCGCCGTGGAAAACGCCGTGGCGGGTGTCACCGACAAGATGGTCGGCTTCGAGCGCAGCTATGACAAGGACGGCAAGTACGTCTGCAACATCAAGCTGTTCAACCTGACCGACGTGGCCAACACCGAGAAGAAGGTGCCCCTGGAGTGGATCAATGACGCCGGCGACGGCATCAACCAGGGCTTCATCGACTACGCCCTGCCGCTGATTCAGGGCGAGACCCAGCAGGCCAAGAAGGACGGCCTGCCCCGCTTCGTGCACCTGAAGAAGGTCAAGGCCGAGCCGATGGCGTAATCCCCCACCCTTTCCGTCCCGACATTCCCCTTCGAATGCCGGGACTTTTATTCAAATTCAGGAGGTAAAACCTTATGATCAATGAAAAGCGCGCGTGGTGGAAGGAGGCCGTGGTCTACCAGGTGTACCCCCGGTCCTTCGCCGACTCCAACGGCGACGGCATCGGCGATCTGAACGGCATCACCGCGCACCTGGACTATCTCAAGACGCTGGGCGTGGACGTGATCTGGTGCAGCCCCTTCTTCGCCTCCCCCAACGACGACAACGGCTACGACATCTCCGACTACCGCGCCATCATGCCGGAGTTCGGCACCATGGAGGACTTCGACCGCCTGCTCGAGGGCGTCCACGCCCGGGGCATGAAGCTGGTGATGGACCTGGTGGCGAACCACTCCTCCGACGAGCACCGCTGGTTCATCGAGAGCCGCAAGAGCAAGGACAGCCCCTACCGGGACTACTACATCTGGCGCGACGGCAGGGACGGCAGGGAGCCCAACAACTGGGGCAGCGTATTCTCCGGCTCCGCCTGGCAGTACGACGAGACCGCCGGCCAGTACTACCTGCACCTGTTCACCAAAAAGCAGCCCGACCTGAACTGGGCCAACCCCAAGGTCCGGGACGAGATCTTCGACATGATGACCTGGTGGTGCGAAAAGGGCATCGACGGGTTCCGGATGGATGTCATCGGCATGATCGGCAAGGAGAACTTCGACGACGGCCCCGTGGCACCCGGCGCGCTGTACGGCGATTTCGGCCCCTCCTGCATGCACACCGAGACTACCCACCGCTACCTTCGGGAGATGCGTCAGCGCGTGCTCAGCAAGTACGACCTGCTCACCGTGGGCGAGGCCGGCGGCGGCCCGGAGGACGCCATACGCTACTCCAACATCGACGAATCCGAGCTGAACATGACCTTCTACTTCGAGCACACCGACGGCCTGTGCGACCGCAACGAGCTGGGCAAGTGGTCCGACCACGGCTCGCCCCTCAACGAGGTCCGCGCGGTCATGAACCGCTGGCAGACGGCGCTGCAGGGCAAGGCGTGGGGCACCATGCACATGTCCAACCACGACCAGCCCCGCCAGGTCAGCCGCTTCGGCAACGACAGCCCGCTGTGGCGGGTGAAGTCTGCCAAGATGCTTGGCACGCTTCTGCACATGATGCGCGGCACGCCCTACGTGTACCAGGGCGAGGAGCTGGGCATGACCAACATCTACTTCACTGAGCTTGCGCAATACAAGGACGTCGAGGTGTTCAACGCCTGGAAGCAGTGGGTGGACTCCGGCCGGGTGCATCCCCAGGACATGCTGAGGTGGCTTGCCAAGATCGCCCGCGACAACGCCCGCACGCCCATGCAGTGGAACGCCCAGCCCAACGCCGGGTTCACCACCGGCACGCCCTGGATGCCGGTCAACCCCAACTACCTGTCCGTCAACGCGGAATCGGAGGTCAATGACCCCGACAGCGTGTTCAACTACTACAAGAAGCTCATCGCGCTGCGGCACACCTACGACGTCATCGTGTACGGCGAATTCGTGCCCCTGCTGGAGGACGACCCCAGCGTGTACGCCTACCGGCGCGTGCTGGACGGCGACACGCTCACCGTGATGTGCAACTGGACCGACCGCACCGCGCCCTGCGCGCTGTCCGACGAAAGCCAGGGCGAGGAGCTGATCTCCAACTACCCCGACCACAAGCCCGGCACCCTGTTCCCCTACGAGGCCCGGGTGATGCTGAAGCGGAAATAAATCCCTTCCATTTCTCTTCGGCAAATTAGCCAGATTCCGTCACCACTCCCCACCCGATTTTGTGGTATACTGTAACCCCAGATGATTCGGGCAGGGAGTGGACGGATATGATGATCTCTTATCAAAAGCTGTGGAAAACCCTCGAAGCACGCAAAATGACCAAGAAGGACCTGGCCCGGCGCGCCGGCATCAGCGATTCCACCATCCGGGTGATGACCCGGGGCGGCAACGTGAGCCTTGAGGTGCTGGGCAAGATCTGCGCCGCGCTGCACGCCGACCTCGGAGACATCGCCCAGTTTGTGGAAGTGTAGACAGCACATGGAAAAGCCCTTCGCGCCGTCGGGCAGCGCGAAGGGCTTTTCTACGGGATTTCCTCCATGGGTATGCTTTTTGCAAGCTGCTTGTTCTTATACGCCTTCTCCCCCGATACGTCCCGTATGATGTCCACATAATCGGGGATGGCCGCGGTCTCGTCCTCGGATCGAAGCTCGATCTCCAGTATGGCGCGGTCCGTCCAGAAGGGGTACACGTCGAACTCCAATACATGCCCCGCATAGGGCACGCGGTAGCGGGTCTTGAGGATGGGCCTGCGGCGCGTGTCGCGCTCGCGGGCGTAGCGCTCGTAGTCCTCCCGGGATATCTCCCCCTCGTCCTCCTGGGCGCTCAGGGCCGTCAGGCGGCGCTTGAAGGTGCGGTAGTATATTTCCCTGCCCCCGCACAGAACGCGGCGTATGCGGCGCGTCTGGCCGTCCTCGCCGTCCTTCAGGTACACCTGCGTGATCTCCCACACCTCGCAGCCCGGCAGGGACTTCAGAAGCCCGGTATCGGGATAGCGTATCAGGTATTTTCGCTCGATTTCACAGTGCGCGCCCGCGCTCATCCGGCATCCCTCACAGTCCGATCTCCCGCATGTCCCCGTCCGGGGCGTTCATGCGGAAGTCCCAGGTCAGCTTGGTGATGGTGGCGTAGCCCTGTTCGACCAGGCCCACGTCGCCCTCGGGGTCGGTCATGGGCACCGCCTCGTTGTACCGGAAGCGAAAGCCGTCGTCCCCGTCCGACATGTAGTGCGGCTTGCCCAGGAACAGCGGCGCGAGCTTCGCGGGCACCAGGCCCCGGATTGCCTCATAGGGCAGCTCCGGCACGTTCAGGCTGTACAGCGCGCCCATTGGCAGCGGGTGCTTCACCACCCAGGCCGCCACCCGCGCGGCCAGTCGGGCCGCCGCGGTATAGTCGGCAACGCTGTGCCTGTCATTCACGCACAGCGACACGGCCAGCGCGGGCCTGCCGCACATGGAAGCCTCCATGGCCGCGGCCACGGTGCCGGAGTACACCCCCGCGCCGCCCAGGTTCATGCCCCAGTTGATGCCGGCCACGACCAGTTCCACGGGGTCGTCGTCGGTCAGCCAGATGCCCAGGCTGGCGCAGTCCGCCGGGGTGCCGTCCGCCGCCCAGGCCCGTTCGGTGCCGGGAAAGTCCACCCGCACTGCCTTGAGCGGGCGGTTCAGCGTCACGGAGTGGCTGGCGGCGGAGCGCTCCCGGTCCGGGGCGCACACCGACACCCGATGTCCCGCCGCCGTCAGGCCGTCGCACAGGGCTCGGAGGCCCTCGGCATGGATGCCGTCGTCATTGGTCAGCAGTATGTGCATGTCACTTCTCCATTTCCACGCCGATGGAGCGCGCCTTCTCGCTGTAGATCCGCACGATGTCCTGAAGGATCTCCGGGTGCCGGAAGCTGTGGTGGTAGAGTATGTTCATCTCCCGGATCATGCTCAGGTTTTCGATGGGCAGCACGGTCATCTTGCCCTTCTTCAGCTCGTCCAGGCAGGCGCTGCGGGGCAGTATCGACACGCCGTAGCTGCGGCGGATCAGGTCCTTGATGGTGGCGATGTTGTCCACCTCGAGGGTGACGTTGAACTCGTCGATGGAGATGTTCCGGCTGGCCAGGTGCGCCCGGAACAGGTTGCGGGTGCCGGAGCTGGGCAGGCGCAGTATCAGGCGCTCCTGCTTGAGCTCGTCCAGCGTCACGATGCTCTTCTTCGCCAGCGGGTTTTCGTTGGACATGGCGCAGACCAGGAAGTCCGTGTCCAGCATGATGGAGTTGATGGACGGGTCGGTCACCGCGCCCTCCACGATGGCGATGTCGATCTTGTAGGTCTTGAGCATCGCATAAAGATTGTTTATGGTGTCGGTCTGTATGGTGATGCTGACGTTATCGTTCTGTTCGGCGTACTTCGCCAGCACCTCGGTGACGATGTTGCTCTCCGAGGTGTGGGTCACCCCCACCCGCAATCGGCTGATGCTGCGCTTCTGGTCGATAAGGGCCCGCTGCAGATTCTCGTACAGCGAGACCACCCGCTCGGCGTACTGGATCACCAGCTCCCCCTCCGGGGTGGGACGGATCTTGCCCCCGGAGCGCACGAACAGCGTGATGCCCAGCTCCTTCTCGATCTGCTTGATGTGCTGGCTGACCGCGGGCTGCGTCAGGGCCAGCTGCTCCGCGGCACGGGTGTAGTTGCCGGTCTCGAACACCTTGAGCAGAGTCAACAGCTTGACGTCTATCATGGCGCACCTCCAATAATCGGTCATTATTCACAGTCGGGCAAGCATAAGTTGATATTATCATACTAACATAAAATACCTTTATATGCAATACTGAATTCAAAATTTCACACAAAAAGGGCCGCGCAATGCAGTTTGCGCGACCCTATAGGGAACGGTGCCTACTTCTTTTTGATCATATCCACCAGCCGCGTCATGCCGGGGATGCAGGATATCAGCATGCAGAAGAGCACGTTGGGCCCCAGGTAGCTGATGTTGTAGGTCAGGGAGTAGATCCAGGCGTTCTGCTCCCCGGCGTACTCAGCGAAGAAGATCGCTCCGGACAGCACCGCTATGATGTAATTGCCGATGCCCGCCAGCAGCACGGCGATGGGCAGCTGCCAGCGGCGCTGTATGGGCAGCAGCGCGGCCAGGCAGCCCAGGATCATCGCGCCAGACGCCAGCGGGTAGTCCAGCAGGAGCTGTATGGGGTGGATGACGTAGGGGTCGGTGATCAGCTGCAAAAGCCCGTAGGCGCAGCCCACCACGAAGCCCTGAAGCGGCCCGCAGGCCATCATGAACAGCACCAGCGGAAGCATGCTCGCCGGCGTGATCGACCCGCCCTGGGGCATGCGGAACAGCCGTATGCAGGACAGCACGAACGCGATGGCGATGCACATGGCCCCCATGGCCACGCGATGGCTGTTCCAGGTGTTCTGCTTCGCGCCCATGGCCAGTATGAAGCCCGTGCCCAGCAGCAGCACCAGCAGCACCCAGGTGTACCAGGGCAGTCCCACCAGCTTCTCGATGATGGGCGATACCGCGGACGACGCGGGGGCCTCCTCCGCCGCTTCGACGGTCTCCGCGGCCTCAGTCGCGGTCTCTGTCGTCGCCTCGTCGGCCTCCGCCAGCGCCGGGGTCGTCACCATAAGCGCCAGCAGCAGCGCCAGCAGCAACGCAAGCATCTTTCTCATGATCGTTTTCCTCCTCTGTTTCGCCGGGGCATTGTTTCCAAAAGCAAACCCGCATGCGCCTTTGCGCACGCGGGAAACGGATGCCGGCTTGATCCGGTCGTCCGCTTCCCTACGGTGGGATTATCCACTTCAGGTTCAAAGGGACCGGACGATATCGCCCATCTCAGCCTGTTCGGCGCCCCCAGCGGTTTTACGGTAACATTTTATTACATCCGGCAGGATTTGTCAATGCGGTTACTCAATATTTACCGTCCCGGATGCGGTGCTCGTGCAGCACGTTCATCAGGTCGTCGAACAGCGCCTTGTTCTGCTGCCCCACGTCCACGCTGTTGTTGAGCACGTCCACATCCACCGAATCCTGCAAAAGGTAGTTCGGCGAGATCTTCATGGCGTTGCACAGCGCCACCAGCGTGCCGATGCTGAACTTCTTCTCGCCCCGCTCGATGTGCCCCACGAAGGAGCAGGAGATGCCCGATTTCTCGGCCAATTCCTCCTGCGTCATGCCGCACATGACGCGCTGCTGCCTGACCCTTCTGCCCAGCTCCTTATAATTCATACCCCGTCCTCCGTGACGAATCCGTTTTTTTTAGTTTATCCCTTTCGCGCGCAAAAATGAATTATCCATTGGGGCTTAATCCACACCATTTGTAGTTGTAAGACCCGTATAAAAACGGTTATAATAGAGGTATGAACGGGAATATAAAGAGGCCGGGGAAACCCGGCTGGATCGCGGCGTGGGCCGTACAGATCGCCGTGATGCTCGGCGCAGGGGCGCTCTCGGCGCTGTCGCTGGGGGTGCACCCCGCGCTTTACAGTGCGGCGCTGTGGCTGCTGATGCCGCTTCTGGGGGCGTATACGGCGCTCAGGGCGGTGCGTCGGGGGCTTTTGAATTACGCCGCCTGGATCGCCCCGCCGGTGTGTGAATGCGCGGCGCACGTGCTGATCTGGGGCTATCTGCCCCCCGCGGGCGCGATGCTGCTGTGCGCGTTCGTATCGCTGATCGGCGCGGCGGCGGGCGAGGTCCTCAACCGACAGAAGAAGAGATAGAACGGAGGAAGCGTCATGGAAAGAGACCTGATCCTGACCTGTGACACCGGCACAACCGGCTGTAAATGCACCATCTTCAACACGAAGGGCGAGGCGATGACCTCCGTGCGGCGCAGTTATCCCACCGAATACCCGCACCCGAACTGGGCGGAGATGGACCCCGAGGTCATACGGGCCGCGATGTACGACGGCATCCGCGAGCTGCTCCAGCAGGTCAGCGCGTCGCGCATCGCCTGCGTGGGGCTCTCGGGCACCATGGACGGCTGCATCCCCGTGGACGAGACCGGCAAGGCCCTCTACCCCAACATCATCCACTCCGACGGGCGCAGCGAGGCACAGGTCAACGAGATACTGGAGATCATCACCTTCGACGAATTCTACCGCATGACCGGCAACCGGCCGGACACCCACTACACCCTGCCGAAGATCCTCTGGCTCAAGGAAAACAAGCCGGAGATCTACAGACGGGCGCGGTGGTATCTGAACATCAAGGACTACCTCTACGGCTGCCTGACGGGCCGCTGGGGCTATACGGACTACTCCGACGCCTCCCTGACCAGCGCGCTGGACATCAACAGGCGCGTGTGGGCCGTGGACCTTTTGAAAGCGCTGAAGATCGACCCCGACACCATGCCCAACCTGCTCAAGGGCCACGACATCCGGGGCAAGGTGACCCGGGACGTGTACCGCCAGACCGGGCTGATCGCCGGCACGCCGGTGGCCATCGGCGGCGGCGACGGCTGCTGCGCCACCCGCGGCGCGGGCGTGGCCGAGCCCGGCAGCGCCTACACCAACATGGGCTCCAGCGCCTGGGTGTGCCAGATGAGCGACCGCCCGCTGCTGGACCCCAAGGCCCGCATATTCAACTGGGTGGACATGAACGGCGAGGACTACCACGTCTGCGGCACCGTGCAGTGCTTCGGCTCGGCCTTCGACTGGGCGGTCAAGAGCCTGCTGGGCGGCGGCGACGAGTGGGCGGACGTCTCGCTGGTGGAGAACATGGCGCGGCAGATCGCCCCCGGCGCGGAGGGCGTGATCTTCCTGCCCACCATGATGGGCTGGCGCACGCCCTACTGGGACGCCAACACCCGCGGCTGCCTGATGGGCTTCTCGCTGTACCACGACCGGCGGCACATCGCCCGCGCCGTCTACGAGGGCGTGGCCTTTGCGCTCAACAGCTGCCTGGAGATCATGTCGGAGTGCGGCGCCCCGGCCCGCAACATGATGCTGGTGGGCGGCGGCGCGCGCAGCGGCCTGTGGCCGGACATACTGGCCTCGGTCTACGGCATCACCACCCAGGTGCACCGCACGCCGGGCGAGGCCACCTCGCTGGGCGCGGCCATCGCCGCGGGCGTGGGCGTCGGCCTGTTCGCAGACTACACCGACGCCGCCCACATGGTCACGGCCCGGTCCACCCACCCCGTCAATCCCGCCTGGCGGGAGGCCTACGAGAAGGTCTACCCCATCTACGCCGACATCTACGAGCGCATCCGCCCGCTGAACAACCGCATCGCGGCGCTGAGCGCCAACTGATTTATGCCATGAGCGAACAAACCTCCGAGGCCCTGCGCCTCTGGTTCAAGCGGGTGGAGCCCCTGTACCCGGAGCTCTTCAACACCGCCCATGTGATCTGCGGCAACTACGACCAGGCCGAATACGCGCTGCGCGGGGCGATCCTCGAGGTCTGGTCCGAGAGCGCCGAGGGCGGCATGGGCTTTCGGGAGAAGCTGCGCGGCGCGGTGCGGGAGGAGGCGCTGGAGCAGCTCAAATCGGGCACCGGCGACACCGACTTCACCTGGCCCGGCTTCTCCGAGACCGACGAACCCGCCATACAGAAGCAGCTTTCCCGGGAGAGTCTCGAGAGCCAGCGCATACTGATGCTCAGACACGGCGTGGGGCTCTCTGCGGGGCGCATCGCGCGGCTGACGGAGGATTCCCCCACCCACGTCCGAAGCGTCCTGGACCGCTTTGAGAGCCGCTGCAAGCGCGGCCTGCCCGCCCAGCAGCGCGGCCGCTTCGACGCACTGTTCGGGGAGATCGCCCGGCGGCAGCTCGCCGGCCGCGCCGGCGTGCCCCACCCCGCCTCGGTGTACCGCGCCTTCGAGGCGGAGGCCTCCCGGCTGGAGGTGCCGGAGCACCGGCTGTCGCGGGTGATCTTCCGGGTGGTGGTGTTCCTGATGGCGCTGGTCTGCGCCGTGCTGTTCTGGCTGTTCGCCGTGCTGGTTCAGTCCCCCGACATCGAGCCCCCGCCGGAACCTGCGCCCAACGCCACCGTGGAGACCGTGCAGGCGACGGAATGACCCCTCATACATAATACGAGCCACCCTTCAAAAGGGTGGCTCGTTTGTCGTTTTTGCCTACCTGTGCGCGGCCAATTCCGCATCGACCTTGTTCACATCGTCTTGCTCCATCAGCAACTCCGGTCCGTCGCCGTTCATCAGGGCGAACTTATAGGTCTGCTGGAACTTGAGCGCGATGTTGATGAGCTTGCCGTTGCTGGTCTGCACATCCATGCCGCTCATCAGGCTGCCGGTGTACTCGCCGGTCCAGTATTCGTCATTGAGGCCGGAATAGTACTCGACGGTCTTTTCCTGCGTCTTGATCAGCCAATACTGGTTGCCCTCATTGGAGCGGCGGCTGTATGCGTAGACCGGGTCGGGGTCCTCGATCACCGGCTCCGGCGTAGGCGTCGGCGTGGGGGTCGGGGTCGGCGTCGGCTCAGGCGTGGGCGTCGGCTCGGGCGTCGGCGTCGGTTCCGGCGTCGGCGTCGGTTCCGGCGCGGGGGTCGGCTCCGGCTCGTTCACGGGGCCGTAGGTCACGCCGGGAACCAGTATCCTCACGGGGCCGTAGGTCACGCCGGGGAGGGGCTCGAAGTCGTCTTCAAACGCCTCGTCGATCACGGTGTACATGCCGCTGTGCTCGGGCGTGAAGGAGACGTAGGTCCTGTCGTCATCGCTGTGGGGCACCGCGGCGGTGCGCGTCACGGCGTCCATGTCCTTCTTGATTTCGGGATCGTCGGAGACGAACACCTGCTGCGCGTCCTCGGAGGGCTCATCGTCCAGCGTGATCCGCAGCTCGTCCAGCTTCATGAAGGTCAAAAGCGGATAGCGCTTGTAGTCCTCCGCGCCGGTCTCGCCGTGGGCGGCATACGCATCGACGCGATACGGATAGGCGGCCTCCTGGTCTCCAATAGCGGCCCTTTCGCGCTCGGTCATGTTCTCGTCGGTGAGCTGCACGAAGCTGAAATCGTACTGATTGACGGTCTTCATGTTCGGCGTCATGTCCATGCCGACGGCTTCCAGCACGGTCGCGTCCTCGTCCTGCGCCTCCACGAGCTCAAACTCATCGTCGTCGTTCTCCACGACAGGCTCGTCATCCACGATCTGGATCTCATCGTCCTGCTCGGGCTCAACGTACTGGGTGTGCTGGGGCTTCTCGAACGGCGTCACGTCGATCTCCTCCGCCAGCTCGTCCAACCGTATGACCAGCTCGCCGTTTTCGTACTCATAGACGATCTCGCTGAATCCCTTGGATTTCAGGGCATTGATGTGGTTCATCGTGAGCCTGAGATGCAGCTCCTCAAACTTCTCGCGGGTCTCATCCTCATCCAGGAACAGGTCGTTTTCATCCTGATCCTGCATGTTCATGGCTTCGATGCGCAGGCGCTTCTTCGCGGGCACATCCTCCGCTTCCTCATCATCGGCCTCATCGTCGGCTTCATCGTCGGCCTCATCGTCGGCTTCGTCGTCGGCCTCGTCGTCCAATTCCTCTCCGTCTATGAGTTCCAGCTCGCCGTCCTCGTCCTCTTCGTCCTCCTCGTCCTCTTCGTCCTCCGCGTCCTCTTCATCCTCCTCGGTTTCGCTCTCGACCTCCTCCTCGTACAGCAGGAAGGGCCTGGGCTCGTCGTTGGCGCTGAAGAGTATGGTGCCGTAGTATTCGTCGTCGAGCACCAGCTCGCCCACGCTCTCCTCGCGTTCGGCGGCCATGATGGCCTTGATCAGCGCGTCGCGGCTGTCATACTCGTCGGGATCGATTTCCAGGGTTTCCGCCAGCTCCTGCAGCTCGTCGTCGCTCATCTTCTGGAGCGTCTCGAGGTCGTGCTTGACGTTGGTCGGCTTATTGGTCTCCTCATCCTCCTCGTCATCGCCCTCGCCGTCGCCGCTACTGCTGCCGCTGCCGGACTTGCCGGAGCTGGAGGAGCTGGTGGAGCTGGACTTGCTCGCGGAGCTGCTGGTAGAGGTCTTGGTCGTGCTGCTGGTCTTGACGATCTTGAAGTTCGTGGTGCGGGTGCCGGTGTAGTTGCCCTTGCCGGTGATGGTCACCGTGGCGGTGCCCGCATTGACGTTGTTGGAATACTTCACGTCAAAGTCGGTGCCCTTGACCAGCGTTTTCGTGCCCAGCGCCTTGGATTCGTATTTCAGGCTGATCGCCTTGTCGGGCGTGACGGCTGAGCCGGTATACTGCTGGTCGGGGATGGTATCCAGCTTGAGATCCGCGATAGACTTTGCAACGATCTCGAAGTACCCCTCCTCCAATATCGGAGGGTTATTCAGATAATTTTTGGCCTCGGTTGTATTATCTCTGACCTTGATCGTGCCGATGCTGAGCTTGTATTTTCCAACGTTCTCGCCCTTCTCGCGGGCCAGATTGCCCGTGACGATCTTGCCTAAGATCGATACTTTCTTTCCGTTGGCGTCGGTCTCCTCGCCGTCGCCCTCCATGATGCCATCGACCACGCCGCTGAAGGAGGAGGGGTCCGAGGTACCGTAGACCTTCGTCTGGGTCTCGACGACGATCTTGCCGTTGCTGATTCGCGTCCTTCTTCTTGACGCCGGGGCGTATGGTCAGCTTCTTGGGCGTGATATTGCCGCTCTTCTCGCTCGTGATCGTGTCGCTGGCGAGTTTATAGATATAATTTGTGCTACTGTAGGTGTTGATCGCCAGCTTGAAAGTCAGTTTGTGCGAGCCGACATCCACCCCGTCATATCCGGCGGAAAAGATTTTCTTCCCTGACGAATCCTTCTTGTCCTGAT
>CACXBB010000016.1 GCA_902765735.1 uncultured Eubacteriales bacterium
CACTGCGCATAAGCGCAGGCGCGACCAGCCCGGGCGCAGCCTCCGGCTGCCAGCCCGGCGCTGCCGCCGCTTCCGCAAAGCGGAGTAGCGGCGGTGCGTACAAGTCAAGGGGCTTCAACGCTGCCAGAGCGGAAAAGACGCCGCAGGATTGTCTACATTTAGAGGAAATTTAGTATTATCCCCACAGAAAGAAGGAGGCATATCCCATGAAGAAACTGCTGGCTGTTCTGCTGGCCGCGCTGATGGTGTTCGGCATGTTCGGCGCGCTCGCGGAGGAAGAACCGATTCACCTGACCCTCTGGACCTTCCAGGAGCTCCACACCCAGCTCTACAAGGAGATGCTGGAGAAGTGGAATGCGAATCCCGACAACCCCAAGCTGGACATCGACATGCAGGTCTATCCCTATGAGGATATGCACAACAAGCTGACCATCGCCCTGCAGTCCGGCGAAGGCGCGCCCGACATCGTGGACATCGAGATCAACATGTTCGCCAACTACCTCAAGGGCGACATCCAGCTGGCCGAGCTCAACGACATCGTGGAGCCCATCAAGGACCACCTGGTCATGAGCCGCTTCAACAACTACGCCAAGGACGGCAAGTACTACGGCATCGACCACCACATCGGCGCCTGCATCGTGTGGTACAACACCGAGATCCTCGAGGAGGCCGGCGTGGACTACACCACCATCAAGACCTGGGACGACTATCATGAGGCCGGCAAGATCGTGCTGGAGAAGACCGGCAAGCCGATGTGCACCTGGGAGTCCAAGGACTGCTGGAGCATCTATCCGCTGGTGAACCAGCACGGCGGCGACTGGCTGACCCCCGACAACGAGGTCCGCATGGACGAGCAGGTCGTCATCGACACCCTGGCCTTCATGCGCAGCATGCTCGAGGACGGCACCGCGGTGCCCTGCCCGGGCGGCAACCATCACTCCGAGGAGTACTACGGCTGGATGAACGCCGGCAACTGCGCCTCCGTGTCCATGCCCTTCTGGTATCTGAACCGCTTCACCGACTACATGCCCGACCTGGCCGGCAAGATGAAGGTCGCCCCGATGCCCCTGTGGCCCGACGGCGGTCACAAGTCCGCGCAGATGGGCGGCACCGGCACCGCGGTCGTCAAGACCAGCCCCAACGTGGAGGTCGCCAAGCAGTGGCTGGCCTACGCCACCCTGTCCTTCGAGGGCTGCGTGAACACCTGGCTGATCCTGGGCTTCGACCCGATCATGACCGACGTGTACGGCTCCGAGGAGATGAAGGCCCCCAACAAGTTCTTCGACTACTATGACGACACCATCTTCGACATGCTCAAGACCGTGCTGGACGATATCCCGGACACCTGCATCACCGAGTACTTCCCGGCGGCTGGCGATATCGTGCGCAACCAGATGGCCTACGACCTGGTGATGAGCGACAAGCCTGTCGAGGACATCGCCAAGGATTGCGCCCAGGAGCTGCGCGATCAGATCTTCTGATCCCCGCATTTACCCCACAGATAGCCGAAGGGGGCGCGGCCCCTTTCGGCTTTCCCCTTGTAATAGAGGGAGAGTGAAGAGTGGAGAGTGGAGATATAAAGTGCCCCGTCGTCGTAGGGGCGATGCCCCCATCGCCCGGACCCCAACGGCGTCCCTACGGGGGTTATGGCAATCCCGGACGCCATGAATGGCGTCCCTACGGCATTCTAAAAACTCCACTCTCCACACTCCACACTCCGACATGACGCGCCATCTCCCGTTCATCGAACCAACCTACCAAAACGCATTAACCCTAAACCCGCCCCTGGCGAGGAGGTTCAGCCTATGCAGAAGCAATCCCTGTCCGACAGGCGTCGGGGCGGCTTTCTGACCGACCCCAAGGTGGTGCCCTACGTGTTTGTGGCGCCGTTTGTGATCTACTTCCTGGTGGTATACCTGTATCCCACCATCGCCACCATACTGATGAGCTTCCAGCGCATCGAGGGCCCGACGAGCGTGGAGTGGATCGGCCTCAAAAACTACGAGCGGCTGTTTTCCCGCAACTACATCCAGGCGCTGGAGACCACGGCGCGCTACGCCTTCTGGGACGTGGTGGTGCTCACCTCCGTGCCGCTGCTGGTGGCGGTGATACTGCACTCAAAGTTCGTGAAGTTCGCTTCCTTCTTTAAATCGCTGTTCTTCATCCCGGCGCTGACCAGCATCATCGTGGCGGGCATCGTGTTCCGCCTGGCCTTCGGCACACTGCCCACGGCCCCGGTCAACCGGCTGGTGCAGATGTTCGGCAAGGAGCCTCGGGACTGGCTGATGTACGCCGACACCGGCAACATGGTGCTGATCATACTGACGCTGTGGCGCTGGATGGGCGTCAACATCATCTACTACCTCTCCGGCATACAGGCCATCCCCACCGACCTCTACGAGGCCGCGGAGATCGACGGCGCGGGCGCCGTCAGCAAGTTCTTCCACGTGACCCTCCCCGGCATCAAGCCGGTGCTGATATACGTCATCACCATCACGGTGCTGGGCGGCTTTGCGATGTTCACGGAGTCCGTGGCCCTGTGGCAGCAGAACAACCCCGGCGGCGTGGGGCGCACCATCGTGGGCTACATGTACCTGATGGGCTTCTATAAGAACAACATGGGCCTGGCCTCCGCCGTGGGCCTGACGCTGTTGGTGCTGGTGCTGGGCGTGAACCTGATCCAGCTGATACTGATGGGATTTTTCAAGAAGGAGGCGTGAGCATGGAGAAGCGCTATGTTGACCGCAGGGGCGTGGTGCTGACGGTGCTGGGCACGGGCCTGATGATCCTGATCGCCATATTCGCCATGCTGCCCTTCGCGTTCATGTTTTTGAGCTCCTTAAAGCCGGGCCAGGAGATGCTGCGCAACGGCCTGAGCCTGACCTTTGAGCCGGGCATCTCCTCGTTTTCCAACTACGCGGCGCTCAACACCTACCGCGACGGCATCTACTGGTGCTGGTACCGCTCCAGCGCTGTGATCATGATCATGCAGACCGTCGTGGGCCTGTTCTTCGGCTCGCTGGTGGGGTACGGCCTGGCGATGTACGACTTCAAGGGCAGAAACGTCATATTCACCATCGTGCTGATCGTGATGATGATGCCCTTCGAGATTTTGATACTGCCCCTCTACCGCATGCTGATACGCGCCAAGCTGACCGACAGCTACTTCGGCGTGATCATGCCCTACCTGGTGCCGCCGTTCATGGTGTTCTTCTTCAGGCAGTACGTCACCGGCCTGCCGAAGGAGCTGCTGGAAGCCGGGCGTATCGACGGCTGCACGGACTACGGCGTGTTCTTCAAGATCATGGTGCCCATCATGATCCCCGCCTTCGGCGCCATGACCATACTGTCCTGCATGAACAGCTGGAACAACCTGCTGTGGCCGCTGATCGTATTGAGCACCAACGAGAAGTTCACCATCCCCATCGGCATGGGCACCACCATCACCCCCTACGGCAACGCCTTCGACGTGCTGATGCCCGGCGCGGTGATGGCCGTGGTGCCGATCGTCGTCATCTATCTGTTCGCGCAGAAGACCTTCATCGCCGGCCTGACCTCCGGCTCCGTCAAGGGTTGATCCGAAAGGAGATTACTATGAAGCAGGCATCCATGATCCTGGACAGGGACTATACCATTGGCCGCATCGATCCGCGCATCTACGGCTCCTTCATCGAGCATCTGGGCCGGGCGGTGTACGGCGGCATCTACGAGCCGGGCCACCCCCAGGCCGACGCGCAGGGCTTCCGCAGGGACGTGCTCAAGCTGGTCAGGGACCTGGGCGTGCCGGTGGTGCGCTACCCCGGCGGCAACTTCGTGTCCGGCTTCAACTGGGAGGACAGCGTGGGCCCGGCGGAGAAGCGTCCGAAGCGGCTGGATTTGGCGTGGTTCACCACCGAGTCCAACGCGGTGGGGCTTCACGAGTTCTACGACTGGTCGAAGAAGGCCGGCGCGCAGGTGATGTACGCGATCAACCTGGGCACCCGCGGCCCGGAGAACGCCCGCGACATCGTGGAGTATGCCAACCATCCCGGCGGCAGCAAATTCTCGGACATGCGCATCCAAAACGGCAAGAAGGACCCGCTGGGCATCAAGCTGTGGTGCCTGGGCAACGAGATGGACGGCCCCTGGCAGATGGGCCACAAGACCGCCACCGAGTACGGCCGCATCGCCAACGAGTCCGCCAAGATCATGAAGTGGGTGGACCCCTCCATCGAGCTGGTGGCCTGCGGCTCCTCCCATTCGGACATGCCGACCTTCGGCGACTGGGAGCTTAAAATGCTCGACGAGTGCTATGACAACATCGACTACGTCTCCCTGCACCGCTACTACGGCAACCCCACCAACGACACCCCCGGCTTCCTGGCCCGCAGCATGGACCTGGACGACTTCATCAAGACCGTCATCGCCATCTGCGACGCCGTGAAGGGCAAGAAGCACTCGAAGAAGCGCGTCAACCTGTCCTTTGACGAGTGGAACGTGTGGTATCACTCCAACGAGCAGGACAAGGAGATCTGGAAGCGGGAGAAGTGGGGCCCGGCGCTGCCGCTCTTGGAGGACATCTACAACTTCGAGGACGCCCTGCTGGCGGGCAGCATACTGATCACCTTCCTGCGCAACGCGGACCGTGTGAAGATCGCCTGCCTGGCCCAGCTGGTGAACGTCATCGCCCCCATCATGACCCGCAACGGCGGGGGCTGCTGGGCGCAGACCATCTACTGGCCCTTCCTGCACGCCTCGAAGTACGGCCGCGGCACCGCGCTTAAGGCGCTGGTGCATACCCCGGTGTACGATTGCAGCGACTACGAGGGCGTGCCGGTGGTGGACGCCACCGCCACCATGGACGATGAAGGCGGTGTGACCGTGTTCTGCGTCAACCGCGACATGAAGGAGGACTTCGCCCTCGACATCGACCTGCGCTCCTTCGGCACCATGAAGCTCAAAGAGCACATAATGCTGCATCACGACGACGTCAAGGCCGTCAACACCGAGGACAACCCGATGAACGTGGCCCCCGCGGCGGGCCCCGGCGGCACCGTGGACGGCGGCCGGGCGCAGGTAAAGCTGCCTGCGCTGAGCTGGAACGTACTGCGGTTTGAGAAGGCATAACAGACACAACGACAGGGGGCCGGCGCGCATCGCGCCGGCCCCCTGTCGTTGTGTCTATATCACCCCAGCGCCGCCTTCACGAAGCCTGTGAACAGCGGGTGCGGCTTGTTGGGACGGCTCTTGAACTCCGGGTGGAACTGCACCCCGATGAAGAACGCCTCGCCGGGGATCTCCACGGTCTCCACCAGCCGCTCGTCCGGGGAGAGCCCGGAGAGGCACAGCCCGGCGCACTGCAGCGCGTCGCGGTAGGCGTTGTTGAACTCGTAGCGGTGGCGGTGGCGCTCGCCGATCTCGGACGCGCCGTAGCAGCGCTCGATGGCGGTGCCCGGCTTCAATACGCAGGGATACCGCCCCAGCCGCAGCGTGCCGCCCTTGTCGATGTCGTCGGACTGGTCGGGCATGTAGTGGATCACCTGATGGGGGCTTTGCTCGTCGAACTCGTGGGAGTTGGCCCCTTCAAGCCCGGCGACGTCGCGGGCGTACTCGATCACCGCGATCTGCATGCCCAGGCAGATGCCGAAGTAGGGGACGTGGCGCTCCCGGGCGTATCTTGCCGAGAGGATCATGCCCTCGATGCCGCGGTTGCCGAAGCCGCCGGGGACGATTATACCGTCCACCTTCGACAACACTTCAATATAATTCTCATCCGTCAGCGCCTCGGAGTCGATCCACTCGATCTCTACCTTCGCGTCCAGTGCGTAGCCCGCGTGCCGGAGCGCCTCGGCCACGGACAGGTAGGCGTCGTGCAGCTGCACGTATTTTCCGACCAGCCCGATCTTCACGGTCCGGGTCTGATGGTGGATGCGCTCCACCAGCGCCCGCCATTCGGTCAGGTCCGGCGCCGGCGCGTCGATGTGAAGCTCCCGGCAGGCGATGCCGGACAGGTGCGCCGCCTCCAGCATCAGCGGGGCCTCGTAGAGGTTCGGCAGCGTGCGGTTCTCGATCACGCAGTCGTCCTTGACGTTGCAGAAGTGGGCGATCTTGGCGAATATGCCCGTGTCGGTGATGGGCTCGTCCACCCGCAGCACGATGATGTTCGGCGTGATGCCCATGCCCTGCAGCTCCTTGACGGAGTGCTGGGTGGGCTTCGACTTGTGCTCGCCGGAGGCTTTGAGGTACGGCACCAGCGTCACATGGACGTACAGCGCGTTTTCGCGCCCGACCTCCAGCCCCACCTGGCGGATGGCCTCGATGAAGGGCTGGCTCTCGATGTCGCCGATGGTGCCGCCGATCTCGGTGATGACGATGTCCGCGTCGGTCTTTTTGCCCACCTGGTAGATGAAGGACTTGATCTCGTCGGTGATGTGGGGGATGGTCTGCACCGTGTGACCCAAATAGCCGCCCTGCCGCTCGCGCTGAATGACGTTGGAGTACACCCGGCCGGTGGTCAGGTTGGAGAAGCGGTTCAGGTCCTCGTCGATGAAGCGCTCGTAGTGGCCTAGATCGAGGTCCGTCTCCGCGCCGTCCTCGGTCACGTACACCTCCCCGTGCTGGTAGGGGCTCATGGTGCCGGGGTCCACGTTGATGTAGGGGTCCAGCTTCTGCGCGGCCACCTTCAGCCCGCGCGCCTTCAAAAGCCGCCCCAGCGACGCCGCCGTGATGCCCTTGCCCAGCCCCGACACCACGCCGCCGGTCACAAAGATGTATTTCGTCATATCGACCCTCCCTTGAGCCATTCATGGACCTCCCGCGCCGCCGCCCGGCCGTCCGCCAGCGCCCGCACCACCAGCGACTGGCCTGTGCGCATGTCGCCGGCGGAGAACAGGTTCTCCCGGAGACGGTGCGAGCCGTCCGCGGGCATCATGGCGCCCCGCTGCGACAGGGCGACGTTGAAGCGCTCGGCGGTGGCCGTCTCGCAGCCCACAAAGCCCGCCGCGATCAGCATGAGGTCACAGGGGATCGCCTGCTCCGTGCCGGGGATGGGGGAGAAGCCCTTCAGCCTGACGGTCTCGATCTGCCCCGGCAGTATGCGCTTCACCGTAGTCTCGTAGACGCGCGGGTCGCCGCCCTGCCGGTAGATGGCCTCCAGCTGCCCGTAGTCGGTGCGCAGCGTGCGCGGCCACTCGGGCCAGGGGTTGTTGGGCAGGCGGTCAATCGGCGGCACGGGCATCATTTCGAGCTGCACGACGGATCTGCACCCCTGCCGCAGCGCCGTGCCCACGCAGTCGTTGCCGGTGTCGCCGCCGCCGACCACCACCACGGCCCTGTCCTTCGCGGATATCGAGGATTCCCCGCCGGACAACACCGCCCGCGTCGCCGCCGTCAGGTAGTCCACGGCGAAGCGCACGTCGTTTGATCCGTCGTTTTCCACGTTCAGCGCCCGGGGCTTCTTCGCGCCGCCGCACAGCAGCACGGCGTCGTATTCCTTCAATATGGCGGGGTCGGCTTCGGTGTTCAGCGCAAAGCGGATGCCCTCGGCCTCCATCAGCTTGACGCGCCGCTCGACCACGGTCTTCGGCAGCTTCATGTTGGGGATGCCGTACATCAGAAGGCCGCCGGGCCTGTCCGCGCGCTCGATGACCGTCACTTCGTGGCCCAGCCGGTTCAGCAGGTCCGCCGCCGCCAGCCCCGAGGGGCCGCTGCCCACCACCGCCACGCGCCTTCCGGTGGGCGTCGGGGGAACGCGCGGCTGCACCCAGCCGTTTGAAAAGCCGGTCTCGATCAGGTAGAGCTCGTTGTCCCGGTTGGTCGTGGCGTCGTTTTCCAGATTGCACGCCTTCTCGCACAGCGCCGGGCACACGCGGCCTGTGAACTCGGGGAAGGGCGCGGTCATGAGCAGCCTTTGAAGCGCCTCGCGCTCCCAGCCCCGGTACAGCAGGTCGTTCCACTCCGGGATCAGGTTGTGAAGCGGGCAGCCGAAGTCCGACTGGCAGAAGGGCACGCCGCAGTTCATGCAGCGGGACGCCTGCGCGCGCCGCGCCTCGATGGGCTGGGCGTCGTGCAGGTCCTCAAAGTCATGGAGGCGGACTTCCTCGTTCCGATAGGGGTTCTCTATCCTGGCGATCTCCAGAAATCCCGTGGGCTTTCCCATGGCTCACACCCTCCTGTTCAGATAGTCCAGATACTCGTCGGAGATGACGGCCCGGAATTTTGTCAGCCAGGCGTCGAAGTCCGCGAGGATGTCCGCGGCCCTGCGGGAATCGGTGTGCCGGGCGTGCATCTCAAGAAGCTGCCGGAGCTCGGCCGCCTGTTCCGGGGTTACCGCGTGGACCCGCACCAGGCCGCTGTTGATGTGGCTTTCCAGCGTGCCCGCCTCGTCCAGCACCCAGGCGATGCCGCCGGACATGCCCGCGCCGAAGTTGTCGCCCACCGGCCCGAGCACCGCCACGCGCCCGCCGGTCATGTACTCGCAGCCGTGGTCGCCCACGCCCTCGACGACGGCCCACGCGCCGGAGTTGCGCACGGCGAAGCGCTCGCCCGCCGTGCCGGCGATGAAGGCGTAGCCGGAGGTGGCGCCGTAGAGGGCCACGTTGCCGATCAGGGTGTCGCTCTGGTTCCACACGGCGTCCGCGGGCGGGCAGATGGCCAGCGTGCCGCCGGACAGGCCCTTGCCGAGGTAGTCATTCGCCACGCCGTACAGCGCGATCGACTGCCCCTTCGGCAAAAACGCCCCGAAGGACTGACCGCCGCAGCCCTGCGCCTGGATATGGCGCTCGCCCTTCAGGAGCGTGCCGAAGGCGCGGTCGGTGGTGGTCAGGTGGACGTGGTTCTGCACAAGCCGCGCGTCGGCGCGCTCGTTGAGCGCAAAGTCGTGGCGGGATTCCGGCTGCACGTGGATGTTGCGCGCGAAGCCGATGAGGTCGGACAGGTCGATGGGCGCGCCCTCCTTCATCTTGAGAAGGTCGCTGCGGCCCACCAGCTCGTCCACCGTTTTGGAGCCCAGCTTTGCCATGATCTCCCGAAGCTGTTCGGCGATGAAGATCATGAAGCGCTCCACGTACTCCGGCTTGCCGACGAACCGCTTGCGCAATTCGGGGTTCTGCGTCGCCACGCCGAAGGGACAGGTGCCCAGCTGGCACACCCGCATCATGCGGCAGCCCATGGTGATCAGCGGCGCGGTGGCGAAGCCAAACTGCTCCGCGCCCAGCAAAAGCGCCACGGCTACGTCGTGCCCGGACATCAGCTTGCCGTCGGTCTCGAGGGTGACGGTCTGCCGAAGCCGGTTGCGGCACAGCACCTGGTGGGTCTCGGCCAGCCCGATCTCCCACGGCAGCCCCGCGTGATGCACGCTCGACATGGGGGCCGCGCCGGTGCCGCCCTCGCCGCCGGAGATCAGTATGCCGCCCGCCCCGGCCTTGGCCACGCCGCTGGCGATGGTGCCCACGCCGGTGGAGGACACCAGCTTCACGGTGACCTTTGCGTCCTCGTTGGCGCACTGGAGATCGTATATAAGTTCGGCCAGATCTTCTATCGAATAGATGTCGTGGTGCGGCGGCGGGGAGATCAGCGATATACCCGGGGTGGCGCAGCGGGTCTTCGCCACGCTCTCGGTGACCTTCGCCCCGGGCAGGTGGCCGCCCTCGCCGGGCTTCGCGCCCTGGGCCATCTTGATCTGAATCTCCTTCGCGCTCAGCAGATAGTCCCGGGTCACGCCGAAGCGCCCGGAGGCCACCTGCTTGATGGCGGAGTTGAGCTCGGTGCCGAAGCGCTCTTTGAGCTCACCGCCCTCGCCGCTGTTGGACCGGCCGCCTAAGCGGTTCATGGCCTCCGCCATGCACTCGTGGGCCTCCTTGGAGATGGAGCCGTAGGACATCGCCCCGGTGCGGAAGCGTTTGACGATCTGCTCGACCGGCTCGACCTCCTCGATTGGTATGGGGTTGCACAGGTCGTAGCGGAAGTCCAGCGACGCGCGGATGGTGCGCGGGCCGTCGTGCTCCACCCGCGCGGCGTAGGCGTCGAACTTCGCGCGGTCGTTCGTCCATACCGCCTGTTGCAGCAGGTGAATGACCTCGGGGCTGTACAGGTGCTCCTCGGCCTGATCGCCGCTGCGCAGCCGGTGCCTGCCGACGGACGGCAGCCCCGCCCGGATGGGGTTCTGAAACGCCGTGTCGTGCCAGTGGCGGCTGTCGGCCTCCACGTCGTGCAGGCCCTTCCCGCCCAGCGTGCAGGGGGTGTTGGTGAAGTACTGGTCCACAAACTGCGCATCAAGCCCCACCGCCTCGAAGAGCTGGGCGCTCTGGTACGCCTGCAGCGTGGACACGCCCATCTTGGAGGCGATCTTCAGGACCCCCGCCGTAAGCGCCTTGTTGTAGTTTTCGACGCCCGCCTCGCCGCATTCCCGGCGGATGATGTCGTGGGCGAGGTACGGGTTCACCGCCCGCGCGCCGTAGGCGATCAGCATCGCAAGCTGGTGGGTGTCGCGGGGCTCGCCGCTCTCCAGCAGGACGGAGACCGCCGTGCGCTTCTTGATGTGGATGAGGTGCTGCTCCAGCGCGGACACCGCTAGCAGCGAGGGAATGGCGAGTTGGTCCGCGTCCACGCCTCGGTCGGACAGTATGAGGATGTTGACGCCGTCACAGCAGGCCGCGTCGCAGGCTGCGAAGAAGGTCTGCATGGCCTGGCGCAGGCGGGTCCTGACGGGGTAGAGCAGGGAGATCTCCCGGAC
Source organism: uncultured Eubacteriales bacterium (assembly GCA_902765735.1). Classification (GTDB taxonomy): domain Bacteria; phylum Bacillota; class Clostridia; order Christensenellales; family Aristaeellaceae; genus UBA2862. The sequence continues at coordinate 10,712 of CACXBB010000016.1, forward strand.
CTTGAAGGCGGGATGGTCGATCTCCCGGATGCGCCGCAGTTCCTCCCCGGTCAGCACCGGCGAGGGCAGCTCCAGCACGGCGCAGTTCTCCGCGTCGTGGGACAGAAGGTTGCCGTCGTCGCCGATGTAGATGGAGCAGTCGGTCTTGCAGACCTCCCGCAGGGCGTCGATAGGCGGGTTGGTGACCTGGGCGAAGCGCTGCTTGAAGTAGTCGAACAGCGGCGGGTGCGCCTTGGACAGCGCCGCCAGCGGCTCGTCCGCACCCATGGACACGATGGGCTCGCCGCCCGTCGAGGCCATGGGGAGGATGACGTCGTGGATGTCCTCGAAGGCGTAGCCGAAGGCCTTGCAGAGGGTTTCGACTCCCCCCGGCCTACGGCCACCCCCCTCGGGGAGGGGGGCTATCTGGCCTCCCTCTTTGAGGGAGGTGTCGCCGGAAGGCGACGGAGGGAGTAAGCCTCCCTCCCCGAGGGAGGTGTCGCCGCAAGGCGACGGAGGGAGTAAGCCTCCCTCCCCGAGGGAGGTGGCATCCCGGAGGGCTGACGGAGGGAGTAAGCCTCCCTCCCCGAGGGAGGTGGCAGCCCGCAGGGCTGACGGAGGGAGTTCCCCCAGCCGCACGATCTGCTTTACCCACTCCCCGTAGGGATGCAGCGCGGCGAAGTGCGACTTCAGCGCGTCGGACTCCAGCAGCTCCCCGGTTTGCAGGTCGGCCATCAGTACGTCCCCGCCCTTGAGCTTCCAGCGCCTGCGGATGTGGGCGTTCTCCTCAAACAGCACGCCCGCCTCGCTGGACAGTATCAGCCGCCGGTCGTCGGTCAGCGCGCAGCGCAGGGGCCGCAGGCCGTTGCGGTCCAGCGACGCGCACACGCTGTCGCCGTCGGAATAGAGTATCGCGGCGGGGCCGTCCCAGGGCTCCATCATGGTGGCGTAATAGCGGTAGAGGTCGCGCCAGGGCCTGACTTCCTTCTCTCCCTGCCACGGCTCGGGCAGCAGCACCATGCCCGCCAGCGGCAGCGGGAAGCCGTTCATCGCCAGAAATTCCAGCGTGTTGTCCAGCATCTGGGAGTCGCTGCCGTCCGGGTCCACCACGGGCAGCACGCGCTTCATGGCATCGCCCATCACGGCGGAGCGCATGGTCTCCTCGCGGGCCTTCATGCGGTCGTGGTTGCCGCGGATGGTGTTGATCTCGCCGTTGTGCAGAAGCATCCGCTGCGGGTGCGCCTTCGACCAGCTCGGGAAGGTGTTGGTGGAGAAGCGGGAGTGTACCATGGCCATCTGCGAGACGTAGCGCACATCCTGAAGATCGTCGTAGAACGAGCGGAGCTGGCTGACCAGCATCATGCCCTTGTACACGATGGTGCGGGACGACAGCGAGCAGATGTAGGTGTCGGTGTCCTGCTTTTCGAACACGCGGCGCAGCACGTACAACTTGCGGTCGAAGTCGGCGCCGGGGTCGATGCCGGCGGGGCGCTTCAGGAAGCACTGGCGGATGCGGGGCATGGTGCGCCGCGCGCCCGCGCCCAATTGGGCCGGGTGGCAGGGCACGTCGCGCCAGCCCAGCACCGGGATGCCCTCGGCGGCGGCCAGCCGGTCGAATATGCGGCAGATGTTCTGAACGCCCACCTCGTCCTCGGGCAAAAAGAACATCCCGACGCCATAGTCGCCGGGCTTGCCGAGGTTGATGCCTTCCTCCCGCGCCCATGCGGTGAAGAATTCGTGGGGGAGCCGGGTCATGATGCCCACGCCGTCGCCGGTGGTGCCCAGCGCGTCGGAGCCCGCCCGGTGGGCCAGGCGCTCCACGATGGTCAGCGCCTGGTCCACGGTGCGGTGGGTCGCCCTGCCGCTCAAATCGGCAATCGCGCCCACGCCGCAGGATTCGTGCTCCAGTTCGGGGTGATAGAGCGGGTATTGCTGGTCGTACATTTTGCAACCTCACTTCTGCGTTCCGGTTAATTCCTCATCACGCAGCACCATTGCCGCGTAATCGGTCATCTTCATGTTGTTGCGCATGGCGTACTGCTGCATGCGCCGGTGGGCCTCGGGCTCGTCGATGCCGTCGCGGAGCATCAAAACGCGCTTGGCATCCTCCACCAGGGCCTTCTCCTCACGGCTTCGGTGGGGCAGGCGCATGGTGTGAAGCTGCGTGAGCATCTCCACCGCCGCCAGCACCGCGCTGCCCGGACAGGGATAGGCGAGTCTGAACACCCGGGGGGATTCGCAGGCCTCCAGCACGTCCGGCCGGCCGATCAGCAGGATCTGGAAGCTGTCGCCGAAGTCCTGCGCCAGGTCGTTGGGCAGTATGTCCGGCAGGCTCCCCGCGATCAGCACGACGCCGTCCTCACAGACGCTCAGTGCGCGCCTCAGCTCGCCCCCCGAGGCGCACGACCGGAACACCGCGTTGCCCGAGGCCGCCAGCAGCCGTGAAAGCTGCGCGCGGCTGGCGTCCGACGCGCCGGCGATGACGATTCGGGACACGTTAATGCCTCCCTTCGGTCGGCAATTCGATCAGTACATGACCAGATACCGATCGATCTCCCACGAACTCACGTGCGTCCGGTACTCGTCCCACTCCTTCTCCTTGCCCTCGACGTACTGGGAGAGCACATGCTCGCCCAGGGCGGCGCAGATGACGGGGTCGGCCTTGAGGCACTTGACGGCCTCGTGGAGGGTGCCCGGCAGGGACGCGATGCCCTTGGCCTCGCGGGTGGCCTCGTCCATGGCGAAGATGTTCTCGGTGATCTCATCCGGCGGGGTGAGGCCCTTCTCGATGCCATCCAGGCCCGCTGCGAGGCACACCGCCATGTTGAGGTAGGGGTTGCAGCTCGGGTCGGGGCACCTGAGCTCCACGCGGGTGGCCTGGCCGCGGGCGGCGGGGATGCGGATCAGCGCGGAGCGGTTGCTGGCCGACCAGGCCAGGTAGCAGGGCGCCTCGTAGCCCGGCACCAGGCGCTTGTAGCTGTTCACCAGCGGATTGGTGACGGCCGCCATGCCCCGCACGTGGGCCAGTATGCCGGCGATGAAGGCGTAGGCGTCCTTGCTGAGCCCCCGGCTGTCGGCGGGATCGGCGAAGGCGTTCTTGCCGTCCTTGAACAGGGACATGTTGGTGTGCATGCCGGAGCCGTTGATGCCGAACACCGGCTTGGGCATGAAGGTGGCGTGCATGCCGTTCTTCTGCGCCAGCGTCTTGACGGCCAGCTTGAAGGTCATGATGTTGTCCGCGGCGGTCAGCGCGTCGGCGTACTTGAAGTCGATCTCGTGCTGGCCCGCGGCGACCTCGTGGTGGCTGGCCTCGATCTCAAAGCCCATCTGCTCCAGCGCCATGCAGATCTCCCGGCGGGTCGATTCGCCGTGGTCCAGCGGGCCCAGGTCGAAGTAACCGGCCTCGTCGGCGGTGGCGGTGGTGGGGCGGCCCTTCTCGTCGGTCTGGAACAGGAAGAACTCCATCTCGGGGCCGACGTTGAAGGAGTACCCCATGCCCGCCGCCTTGTAGAGCACGCGCTTTAATGTGCCGCGGGGATCGCCCATGAAGGGCGTGCCGTCCGGGTTGTACACGTCGCAGATCAGCCGCGCCACCTTGCCGTGCTGGGGACGCCAGGGCAGTATTGCGAAGGTGTCCGGATCGGGGTGCAGGTACTGGTCGGACTCATTGATGCGCACAAAGCCCTCGATGGAGCTGCCGTCGATCATGATCTCGTTGTTCACGGCCTTCTCCACCTGGCTTGCGGTGATGGCCACGTTCTTCAGCTGGCCGAAGATGTCCGTAAACTGCATGCGGATGAACTCCACGTCGCCCTCCCTGACCAGGCGGATGATATCTTCCTTCGTGTACTTGCTCATAACAGCACCTCCAAAAACATTTAGGGGCAAGCGCGTCACTGAACATGACGCCCTTGCCCTGTCTTGCAAAGAGCATAGCACACCGGGCGGCGTCTTGTCAAGGTATTTTGAATGTTAAATAATACGGAACTGCGGTTTTGCGGCGTTTTATGGCGGATATAATGGAAGAACTGCAAGTTTACAAACTTTTAATTGCATATCTGTGTTGACAAGCCGCGCCGTCTGTGATAGAATTCGGCAAAACCGAACAGCAAAAGCGTTGCGGAAGCAAAGTACCCCGGAGGGTTTCAGCACAGAGAGCGGGCGATGGTGGGAATCCCGCGTGAGGCGCCGGGCGAAGAACCCTTCCAAGTCCAAGCTGAAAGCCGGAAGGCGAGTAGGGGCGGCGTGACGACGGCACGTTATCCCCGTCAGGGTTTGTTGGAACCCGAAAAGAGAAGCAAATCAGGTGGCACCACGGAGCGGCGGCCTTCGTCCTGAAATTCAAGACGACAGCCGACCATTCACGGAGGTGCTTTTTATGTGTTCCATTTTCGGTATTGAAGGAAAGACCATCCCCACTGACAAGCTCAAGGCGTGCTTTGACCGCACCATCTCCCGCGGCCCGGACATGAGCCGGTTCATCGAGATCCCCTGCGGCTACCTGGGCTTTCACCGGCTGGCCATCATGGGGCTGACGGTGGAGGGCATGCAGCCCTTTGAGATGGACGGGTCCTATGTGGTGTGCAACGGCGAGCTCTACGGCTTCCGGCCCCTCCGGCAGCGGCTGATCGAGCAGGGCTTCCCGATCAAGAGCGCGTCGGACTGCGAGATATTGCTCCCCCTGTACCGCGAGTACGGCGTGGAGATGTTCAAGACGCTGGACGCGGAGTTTGCGCTGATCCTCTACGACGCCGATCAGGACAAGCTGATCGCCGCCCGGGACCCCATCGGCATTCGCCCGCTGTACTACGGCTATCTGGCGGACGGGCACATCGCCTTCGCCAGCGAGCCCAAGAACCTGACGGGTCTGTGCGACAAGATACTGCCCTTCCCGCCGGGCTGCTACTACATCGACGGCCGGTTTGAGCGCTACGCCGACCCGGCTCACGTGGACCAGTTCACCGTGTACGCACCGTCGCCCATGCGCCTTTGCGCGGGCGACGGCAGCGCCGGGCTGGCATCCGAAGGATGCGCCCGGGCTGGTCGCGCTTCCGTTTCACGGAGTAGCGCGACTGCTATCAAGGACGAGGATCACATCTGCGCCAAGCTGCGCCGGCTGCTGATCGACGGCGTGGCCAAGCGCCTCGACGCCGACGCCCCCATCGGCTTTTTGCTCTCCGGCGGGCTGGATTCCTCGCTGGTGTGCGCCATCGCCCAGCGGATGCTGACCCATCCCATCAAGACCTTCGCCATCGGCATGGACATCGACGCCATCGACCTCAAGTACGCCCGCATGGTGGCGGACTACATCGGCGCCGACCACACCGAGGTCATCATCTCCGAGAAGGACGTGCTGGACGCCCTGCCCGCCGTGGTGGAGCTGCTGGGCACCTGGGACATCACGACGATCCGCGCCTCCATCGGCATGTATCTGGTGTGCAAGTACATCCACGAGCACACCGACATCCGCGTGCTGCTGACCGGCGAGATCAGCGATGAGCTGTTCGGCTACAAGTACACCGACTTCGCGCCCAACGCCGCCGCCTTCCAGGAGGAGGCCGAGAAGCGTATAAGGGAGCTTCACATGTACGACGTGCTGCGCGCCGACCGCTGTATCTCCGTCAACTCCCTCGAGGCCCGCGTGCCCTTCGGCGATCTGAAGTTTGTGCGCTACGCCATGTCCGTCGATCCCGAGCTCAAGATGAACCGGCACGACATGGGCAAGTACCTGATCCGCAAGGCCTTCGCGGACGACCACATACTGCCCGAGGAGATCCTCTGGCGGCAGAAGGCGGCCTTCTCCGACGCCGTGGGCCACTCGATGGTGTCCGACCTCAAGGCCCTCGCGGAAAGGACCTATACGGAACAGGAATTTGCGGAGAAGGCCGCGAAATACGACTACTGCCGCCCGTTCACCAAGGAGAGCCTGCTGTACCGGGAGCTGTTCGAGCAATTCTACCCCGGCCAGGCGGGCATGATCGCCGACTTCTGGATGCCCAACAGGACCTGGCCTGGCTGCGACGTGGACGATCCCTCCGCCCGTGTGCTCAGCAACTACGGGGCCAGCGGAGTATGATTGAGGATAATGATAATCCCGCCGTGATACCATCGCGGCGGGATTATATTGCTTTCGGTCCACTATCATGTGGACACGTACCGAGGTTTGCGGTATAATGATGGTAGTATTATCCAGTCACAAAAAGGGTTCTTCACGTATTCCTGTGAGATCGCGGCAGGACTCCCTCAGGCGCTGCGCGCCAGCTCCCTTCACTCCCCCAGTCAGCTTCGCTGACAGCCCCCTCGGAGAGGGGGCCAAGACGGGAGCCTTTTGGCGCCTCCCTCCCAGAGGGAGGTGGCAGCCCGCAGGGCTGACGGAGGGAGTCGTTATCCTGCAAGTTTCCGTGAAGAGTCACAGAAGAGGAGGTCATCGGGATGAAGCGAATCTGCATGTGCCTGTTACTGCTGCTTATGGCGGGCGCCCTTGCGGCAGCCCGGGCGGAGACGGCCACGGTGCTGGTCTACATGGCCGGGGCGAGCATCCAGGCGCAGGCCTGCGAGGACATCTACGAGATGGCCCTGGCGGAGACGGGCGAGAACGTCAACGTGGCGATCCTGGCGGGCGGCGCGGAGACGTGGGACATCGACGAGCTCAAGGGCGGCAGGCGCACGCTGATGACCCTGCGGGACGGCGACATCGAGACCCTGGAGGACTGGGGCAAGCAGTCCATGGGCAGCGGGGACAGCCTGCTGGAGTTCCTGGAGTACGGCCTGACCACGTTCCCCGCCGACCGCACGGTGGTCATACTGTGGAACCACGGCGCGGGCTCCGAGGCGGGGGTGTGCTTCGACTACACCACCCGGGACCAGGACGGCCTGTCCCTCGTGGAGATCAACGACGTGCTCTACGATCTCAGCGAGGACCTGGGCGGCTTTCACATCGACGTGTTCGGCTGCGACGCCTGCATGATGGCCACCTACGAGATGGCCGCCATGCTGTCCTACTACGACATCGACTACTACATCGCCAGCGAGGAGCTGGAGACGGGCCTCGGCTGGCACTACACCCCCTGGCTCAAGGCGCTGGACGACGACCCCGGCATGTCCGGCGACGCTCTGTGCCGCATGATCGTGGATACCTATATGGACGCGGCCCTCAAGGACGCCCCGGACGACTACCTGACCCTGAGCGCCGTCGATCTGGCGGGCATGGGGGACCTCCAGGACGTGTTTGAGGAGTTTGCCGCCGCCCTGATGAACCAGCTCGATCAGGGCAACGCGGCGGACGTGCGCCGCGGGCGCAGCCGCATGTACACCTTCGGCTCCTTCGTGAACGGCAGCTGGGACATGGTGGACATGGCCGCCGTGCTGGACGCCTACGCCAAATTCGACCCTGACCTGGCCGCGCGGGCGCGCAAGTGCCTTTCCCGGGCGATGCTCGTCAACCGCCAGACGGACAACCTGGACCCCTGCTGTGGGCTGTCAGTGCTGATCCCCCAGGACACCAAGGACGAGTTTGAGGAATACGTGGACGGGCTGGACCTCTCCTTCTACATGCCCAACTGGTTCGGCTTCGTGAAGGCCTACGCCGCCGGGCTCAGCGGCGGCGGGTACACCATCTCCGCGCCGGCGGCGTCGCAGGCGTCGGGGGAGGGCTTCTTTTCACAGATCGCCGCCGTGCTGACCGGGGAGCCCGACCACCTGAGCTGGAGCGAGGACGCGGAGACCTACGTGCCCCGGCCGCCGCAGCAGGACGCCCTATCGGGCATCCAGAGGGACGGGTACGCCTTCACGGCCAGCCTCTCCGCCGAGGACATGAAGTACCTGGACTACGTGGAGGGCATGCTGGCCATCGACATCACCGACGACGACGCCGAGGGCTATGTCATGCTCGGCATGATGCGGGACAACCTGGTGGACTGGAAAGGCGGCAAGGTGTACAGCCTGTTCGACGGCAAGCTGCCGGTCTTTGACGGCCAGCTGGTGCCGCTGTTCGACCAGGTGAGCAACGCCCACGGCCGGCGAAGCCTGATGCGGGTGAAGCTCAACGGCGAGGAGACCTACCTGGTGGTGGAGTTCCCCGCCGGGGGCGGCGAGGGGCGCATCATTGGGGCGAACGCCGGCTATGACGAGAGCGGCCTGCCCATCCGCACCACCACGACCCTGAAGGAGGGGGACCGCATCGTCCCCGTGTACTCCATGTACGTCGATACCGGCGCGGAGGACATGGAGGAGACGGAGTTCGACGGCGACGAGATCATCTGGTCGAAGGGCATGACCGTCACCTACGAGGACCTGAGCGACGAGGACGACGCGCTGAACGTGATGTTCTGCTTCGTGCTCAACGACGTGTTCGGCGAGTACACCATGACCGACCCGATCGCGTTTAAGATTTAGGGAGTAGGGAGTAGGGAGCAGGGGTTACGACCTCTTTCGTCCCGCCTGCGGCGGGCCACCTTCCCCTGAAGGGGAAGGCTTTTGGCAGCGTTTCCCTATGCCTTCCCCTTCAGGGGAAGGTGGCCCGCGAAGCGGGACGGAAGAGGTCGTCCCCCGGTTTCCTCGCAACATGGGTGAATGGTAACCACGGAGCGTGGCCTGCTATTTTGTGCCAAAACGCCCCTTGCCTTTCCCGGCGCGATGGGGTATAATAATGTAAAGGATGGAAGAATTTTCTGAAAAATCGCCGGACAAAGGCGTCCGGGCATCCATACGAAGGAACAGCGTTCTCAAGCGATCGGGAGTGGATATTATGAAAAAGCTGTCGCTCTTGCTGATATGCCTCTTACTGGCGCTGACGTTCACCGCCTCGATCTCCGGGGCGGCGCAGGCGCCGGAGGAAAAGGTGGTCCGGGTGGGCTGGTACGAGTCGGCCTTCCACCGCACGGACCGCTTCGGGCGGCGCTCCGGCTACGGCTACGAGTACCAGCAGCGTGTGGCCACCTACACCGGCTGGAAGTATGAGTACGTGGAGGGCAGCTGGTCGGAGCTGTTTGAGATGCTGGTAGCCGGGGAGATCGACCTGCTCTCGGACGTGTCCTTCACCGAGGAGCGCGCGGAGAAGATCCTCTATTCCGCCGAGGAGATGGGCTCGGAGGACTATCACGTGTTCATCGCGCCGGACAACACGGAGATCCGGCCCGACGACTTCTCCACCTTCAACGGCAAGAAGCTGGGCGTCAACAAGAACAGCATACAGGAGCAGCTCTTCGTCGACTGGGCGGAGAAGCACGACGTCCACCCGGAGATCGTCGAGCTGACGGTCAAGACGCCCGAGATGCTGGATATGCTCATCAACGGCGAGATCGACATGCTGGTGACCCTGGACACCTACGGCAACTCCGCCGACGTGGTGCCCGTGTGCAAGGTGGGCGCGGCGAAGTCCTTCTTCGGCATCAACAAGAACCGCCCCGACATCAAGCAGGACCTGGACGTCGCCATGAACCGCATCCTGGAGGACAACCGCGACTTCAACCAGCAGATGACCGAGCGGTTCAACAAGGCCAGCGCCATCAACAGTTTCCTCACCGTGGAGGAGAAGGAGTGGCTCTCCGAACACGGCGCCATCCGGGTGGGCTATCGCGGGAACTACCTGCCTCTGTGCGGGCTGGACGAGAACACGCAGAACCTCACCGGCGCGCTTCTGGACATACTGAGCTTCGCCAGGACCAGCGAAAAGAACGCGGAGCTCAGCTTTGACACCCGGACCTACGGCACCCGCGAGGAGGGGCTTGAGGCCATGGAGGCCGGGGAGATCGACTGCCTGTTCCCCATCGCCCTGAGTGCCTACGACGGCGAGAAGCTGGGGGTCATCGTGTCGGACCCCTTCGTCAGGACGGAGATGTACGCCGCGGTCCGCACCGCCGATCAGCAGGGCGTCTCGCCGGACCGGGAGATGATCGTCGCCGTCAATGCGAACAATCCCAACGTCGAGACCTTCCTGATGGACAAGTTCCCCAACTGGAAGACCGCCTACTACAAGGACAGCGAGGCGGCGTTCCAGGCGGTGGCCTCCGGCGAGGCGGACTGCGTGCTGGTGAGCAACTACCGCCTGAACCGCATGAAGGACATCTGCGACAAGTACAAGCTCTCCACCCTCGCCACCGGCGAGAGCATGGACCTGTCCTTCGCCGTCAGGCGGGAGGACGACTGCCTGTACTCCATACTCAACAAGATCAGCCGCCTCATCCCGGACGCCACGATCAACTCCTCCCTGACCAACTACTCCTTCACCGATAACCGCATCACCTTCGAGGACTTCCTCAAGGACAACCTGCCCTTCGTGGTGGCCGCCGTCGCCATCGTGGTGTCGGTGGTGCTGCTGCTTATCTTGTGGAGCGTGCGGGCGGAGAGCAAGGCCAGCAAGGGACAGCAGATCATCTCCGAGACGGAGCGCGACCACCTGACCCGGCTGTACAACCGCAGCTTCTTCCTCGTATACGCCAACCGGCTCCACCGCGAGCGCCCGGACATGCCCATGGACGCCATCGTCATGAACATCGAGCGCTTCCACACGCTCAACACATTGAACGGCCGCGGCTTCGGCGACGAGGTGCTGCGCACAATGGGCGGCGAGATCGAGGCGTTCCTCCGGGAGACCGAGGGCATCGCGGGCCGCACCGAGGGCGACAACTTTGACATCTACTGCGTCCACCGGGAGGACTACCGCGCGCTGCTGGACCGCTTCCAGTCCCGCATCAACGCCGCCTTCCACAGCGCGGACATCCGGCTGCGCATGGGCGTCATGCCGTGGCAGGAGGGCCTGACGCCGGAGGAGATGTTCGACCGGGCCTGGTCGGCGTGCAGCATGGCGCGGGGCAACTATAAAAACCGCCTCATGATCTACGACGAGGACCTGCGCCGCCGCGACGAGCTCAACTTGCTTTTGCAGAACGACCTGAGCCGCGCGCTGGAGGAGCACGGGCTGCAGGTATACTACCAGCCCAAGTACAACATACAGTGCGACCCGCCGAAGCTGTCCAGCGCCGAGGCGCTGGTGCGCTGGCGACACCCGGAGCTGGGCATGATCTCTCCCAGCGACTTCATCGCCCTGTTCGAGCGCAGCGGCCAGATCAGCGACGTGGACAAGTACGTCTGGGCGGAGGTCGCCCGGCAGATCGCCGACTGGCGCGACCGCTGCGGCGTGACGCTGCCGGTGTCCGTCAACCTCTCCCGCGTGGACGTGTTCGACCCCGGCCTGTCCGACACGCTCGACGGGCTCGTGGCGCAGTACGGGCTCGACCGCAGCGCCCTCAAGCTGGAGGTCACCGAGTCCGCCTACACCGAGAACGCCGACCAGTTGATCAGGGTCATCGAACAGCTGCGGGACAAGGGCTATGAGATCGAGATGGACGACTTCGGCTCCGGCTACTCCTCGCTGAACATGCTCTCCTCCATGCCCATCGACGTGTTGAAGATGGACATCGCCTTCATCCAGAACATCGAGCGCAACGAGAAGGACTTCCGCCTGGTGGAGCTGATCGTGGACATCGCGCGCTACCTCAGGGTGCCCGTGGTGGCCGAGGGCGTGGAGACCGAAAACCAGCTCAGACTCCTCCGCGACGCCGGGTGCGACCTCGTGCAGGGCTACTACTTCTCGCGCCCGCTGCCCGCGGATGAGTTCGAGCAGAAGATACTCCCCGCGGGGGAGAAGGCTTGAAACGGGGTTGGATTTATCCCCGTTAAGAGTTTGTGACGGGCATTGACAAACCCCGTGGATCGGTCTATAATTTATCCAACTAAAGCATTGAAACCCGGAGGCAACGGATTGTGAGCATGAATCGCGCGTACAGCTATTACTTTTACTTTATCGGCTTTTGCAGATAGAGAGCTTTGCTGTACCACTGGTTTTCAAGCCACAACTTGTAAAGCGGTCCCGCAGTAAAACTCACTGCGGGGCCGTTTTTCATACCTCGGGACGGGAAAGGGGATTGCCGGCATGATCATCTTACTGAAGGACAAGGTCAACGAAAAGCAGGTGACTAACCTGACCAACTGGCTGGAGCACTCGGGCTTCCAGCTGCACATCTCCAAGGGCGCGCATCAGACCATCATCGGCCTGATCGGCGACACCAGCCGGGTGGACATGGACCTGATCAGCTCCCTGGACATCGTGGACCGCGTGCAGCGCATCCAGGAGCCCTTCAAGTCCGCCAACCGCAAGTTCCACGAGGACGACACGGTGATCGACGTGGGCGGCGTGAAGATCGGCGGCGGTCACTTCCAGATCATCGCGGGGCCCTGCTCGGTGGAGAACCGGGAGCAGATCATCTCGGTGGCGCAGGCCGTCAAGCGCGGCGGCGCGGGCATGCTGCGCGGCGGCGCGTTCAAGCCCCGCACCTCGCCCTACGCCTTCCAGGGGCTGCACGAGAAGGGACTGGAGCTTCTGAAGGAGGCCAAGGCCGCCACGGGGCTGCCCATCGTGACGGAGATCATGGAGGCCGCGCACCTGCCGCTGTTCGAGGACGTGGACGTGATACAGGTCGGCGCGCGCAACATGCAGAACTTCGAGCTTCTCAAGGAGCTGGGCCAGACCCGCAAGACCATCCTCCTGAAGCGTGGCCTGGCGAACACCCTCGAGGAGCTTTTGATGAGCGCGGAGTACATCATGGCCGGGGGCAACAATCACGTGATACTGTGCGAGCGCGGCATCCGCACCTTCGAGACCTACACCCGCAACACACTGGACCTCTCCGCGGTGCCGGTGCTGCGCAAGCTGACGCACCTGCCCATCGTGGTGGACCCCAGCCACGGCACCGGACATGCGGAGTACGTGCCCGCCATGGCCATGGCCGCCACGGTGGCCGGGGCCGACGGGCTCATCATCGAGGTCCACAACGACCCGCCCCACGCCCTGTGCGACGGCAAGCAGTCGCTGACGCCGGAGCAGTTCGAGGCGCTGGCGAAGCGCATCGAGGCCGTGCGGCCCTACGCGGTGCGATAAGGGAGGTCAGGCATATGAAGATCGGCATCATCGGACTGGGACTGATCGGTGGCTCGCTGGCGATGAGCATCCGCCGCCACACCGAGCACACCGTGTTCGGCTACGACATCGACCCGGACACCATGCTCCGGGCCAGGGCCACCGAGGCCATCCACGACGCGCTGGACCGGGACACCCTGCCCAGCTGCGACATCGTGCTGGTGGCGCTGTTTCCCCAGCTCTGCGCGGACTGGATCATTGCCCACGCGGACCAGTTCGGCCCTAAAACGTTGGTTATAGACTGCGCCGGCGTCAAGCGCCACGTGTGCCGCCAGGTGGAGCCCGTCGCCGCGAAGCACCGCTTTACTTACATCGGCGGCCACCCCATGGCCGGGCGCGAGTTCTCCGGCTTCGCCAACGCCCGGGGCAACCTGTTTGAAAACGCCAGCATGATCCTCTGCCCCGCCTCCGGGGTGGACATCGAGGCGCGCGAGACCGCCAAGGCGTTCTTCCTGGAGGCCGGGTTCCGCATGGTGCGCTTCTGCACCCCGGAGGCCCACGACCAGATGATCGCCTACACCAGCCAGCTCGCCCATGTGGTGTCCGGCGCCTACGTCAAAAACCCCCTGTCCGCCGAGCACAAGGGCTTCTCCGCCGGCAGCTTCCTCGATATGACCCGCGTGGCCCGCATGAACGAGGTCATGTGGACCGAGCTGTTCCTCGAAAACGACGACCTGCTGCTGCCCGCCCTCGACGACCTCATCATGCGACTCAATGAGTACCGCGACGCCCTCGCCTCCCGCGACCCCGCCGTCCTCGAGCCCGTGCTGCGGGAGGGCAGGGTGTGCAAGGAAGCGCTGGACTGAGGGGAAGAGTGGAGAGTGGAGAGTGCAGAGTGCGGATGTTGTAGGGGCGATGCCCTCGTCGCCCGTCGGAGAGCGGCGAGGGGTTACGACCTCTTTCGTCATTTGCTTCGCAAATGCCACCTTCCCCTGAAGGGGAAGGCATGGGGTAACGCATCCAAAAGCCTTCCCCTTCAGGGGAAGGTGGCAGCCCGCAGGGCTGACGGAAGAGGTCGTTCCCTATAATCAAAAGAAACCCGAAGGGTTTCAACCAAAACTGCACTCTGCACTCTCCACTCTCACCACAGACCATCCTCTCGACCTTTCCGCAACATACCGATATGAAACTACATCTCAAGCGCGCCCAGCTCTCGGACGCGGAGGCGCTGCACCGCATGCAGGTCGCGGCGTTCCTGCCGCTCTTTGAGAAGTACCACGACACGGCCATCAACCCCGCCTGCGAGAGCGTTAAGCGGGTGCGGGAGAAGATCGCCGCGAGCCGGTACTACTTCATCATGGACGGCCCCCGGGCGGTCGGCGGCATCCGCGTGGTGGACCACGGCGACGATCGTCCCAAGGTGATCTCCCCGCTTTTCATACTGGGGGAGTATCAAAATCGGGGGCTTGCCCAGATGGCCGTCCAAGAGGCGGAGCGCCTGCACGGCGAACACCATTGGCGTCTGGACACCATCCTCGAGGAGCCGGGCAACTGCCATCTCTACGAAAAGCTGGGCTATCGCCGCGTCGGGAAGGCGCAGCGCGTCCGCCCCAACATGACCATCGTGGACTATGAAAAGGAATGATCGCATGCGCACCGTACACATCGACGCCTCCACCCGATACGACGTGCTGATCGGGGCAAACCTGATCGACCGCGCCGGCGCACTGACCGCCGAGGCCGTGAAGCCCTGCAGGTGCGCCATCGTGGCCGACGACACCGTGGACGCCCTCTACGGGGCGCGGGTGCACGACAGCTTTCAGGCCGCGGGCTTCGACGCGGTGAAGACCGCCTTCCCCGCCGGGGAGGGCTCCAAGCACATCGGCACGCTGTCGGACATCCTCGAGTTCCTGGCGGAGCGCCGCCTGACCCGCGCGGACCTGGTGGTCGCCCTGGGCGGCGGGGTCACCGGCGACATGGCCGGCTTCGCGGCGGCGGTGTACGCCCGGGGCATACGTTTCGTGCAGATCCCCACCACGCTGCTCTCGGCGGTGGATTCGTCCGTGGGCGGCAAGACGGCCATCGACCTGAAAGCCGGCAAGAACCTGGCCGGGGCGTTCCACCAGCCCAGCCTGGTGATCACCGATACCGACGTCATACGCGCCCTGCCCCCGGAGCAGCTCGCCTGCGGCGCGGCGGAGGTGATCAAGTACGGCGTGCTGTACGATGAAAAGCTGTTTGCGCGGCTCGAGGACGGCGACTGGCACGGCGACATGGACGCGGTGATCGAGCGGTGCGTCCAATGGAAGCGCGACGTGGTGGCCGAGGACGAGTTCGATACCGGCAGCCGCGCCTTTCTGAACCTGGGCCACACCTTTGGCCACGCCATCGAGCAGTGCTCCGGGCTGTCCGTCACCCACGGGCAGGGCGTCGCCATCGGCATGCTGATGGCCGCGGCGTCGGCGGGCTGTCCGGACGCCATGGTGCGAAGGCTGGCGGCGTGCGTCCGCGCCAACGGGCTGTCCACCCACTGCCCCTACCCGGCGGCGGCGCTTGCGGAGGCGGCGCTTACGGACAAGAAGCGCGCAGGCGACGCCATCACGCTGGTGCTGCCGGAGCGCATCGGCAAATGCTATCTCAAAAAGGTCCCCGTCGGGGAGCTGAGGGGCTGGTTTGAACGGGCCCTCGAAAGACAGGAGGCGCTGGGGCTGTGAACATCGTCATCCATCCCGGAAGGCTGTCGGGCGCCGTGCGGGTGCCGGCGTCCAAGTCCGCCGCCCACCGGGCGCTGATCGCCGCGGCGCTCTCGGACGGGCTGACCACCGTGCACATCGACGCGCTCAACGACGACATCGAGGCCACGCTGGACTGCCTGACGGCCTTAGGCGCGCTGATCGACTGCGACGAACGCAGGGGCCTGCTGATCGTGCGGCCCATCGACGGCGCGCCGGGCCTGAATCGGCATCTGGAAGGGCTGGCGGGCAAGGCTTCCTCCCATGTGGATTATGAGGATACCCTCGACCTGGACTGCGGCGAGAGCGGCTCCACGCTGCGCTTCCTGCTGCCGGTGGCCTGCGCGCTGGGGGCCAGGGCCCGGTTCACCGGCCGCGGGCGGCTGCCGGAGCGCCCCAACCGGGCGCTGACGGAGGCCCTGCGGGCCCACGGCGCGGCCATCGACGCCGACACCCTGCCGATGAACGTCGCCGGCGGGCTCGCCGGAGGGCTGTGGACGCTGCCGGGGAACGTGTCCAGCCAGTACGTCACCGGGCTGCTGTTCGCGCTGCCGCTTTTGCGGGAGGACAGCATGATCCGGCTGACCACGCCGCTTCAGTCCGCGGGCTACGTGGACATGACGCTTGGGACGCTTCAGGATTTCGGCATCGAGGTCATCCCCGCGGAAAACGGCTGGCGCGTGCCCGGGAACCAGGCCTACCGGTCCCCGGAGGACGTGTTCGTCGAGGGCGACTGGTCCGCGGCGGCCTTCTGGCTGGCGGCAAACGCCATGGGGTCCGACATCGACGTCACGGGCGTCTCCCGCCGCACGGCGCAGGGGGATAAGGCGATCGAGGCCCTGCTGGGGCGGCCCGAGATTGACGCCTCGAACGTGCCCGACCTGGTGCCCGCGCTGGCCGCCGCGGCGGCGGTGCTGCCGCAGCAGACGGTCATCACCGGCGCGGCGCGGCTGCGGCTCAAGGAGAGCGACCGGCTCCGGGCCGTGGCGGACATGCTGACCGCGCTGGGCGGGGCGGTGGAGATCACCCCGGACGGGCTCGTCATCGACGGCGGCAAACCTCTGCGCGGCGGCACCGTGGACGGCTTTGGCGACCACCGCATCGTGATGGCTGCCTCGATACTGGCCACCCGCGCCGACGCTCCGGTGACCATCACCGAGGCGCAGGCTGTGTCCAAGTCCTACCCGGATTTCTTTAAGCACTTTCAGGCATTGGGAGGGAGCGTCGATGTCCAACCTGCTGGGCGATAACTACCGGCTGATGATCTTCGGCCAGAGCCATTCCCCGATGATCGGCGGGGTGATCGAGGGCGTGCCCGCGGGGGTGACGCCCGACCTGGACTTCATCCGCGCGTTCATGGCGCGGCGGGCGCCGGGCGGGGCGCTGTCCACGGCCCGGAAGGAGGCGGACATGCCGGAGATCGTGTCCGGGCTCAACGAGTGGGGCCGCACCTGCGGCGCGCCGCTGACCTTCCTGATTAAAAACGCCGACCATCACAGCCGCGACTACGCCGACCTGCGGGACGTGCCCCGGCCCGGCCACGCGGACTACACCGCCGCTGTAAAGTTCGGCGGGGAGAACGACATCCGGGGCGGCGGGCAGTTCTCCGGGCGGCTGACCGCGCCGCTGTGCTTCGCCGGGGCGCTGGCGATGCAGCTTCTGCGGGCGCGGGGCGTGCGCGTGAGGGCGCGGGTGTACAGCGTCGCGGGCATCCCTGACGCTCCGATGGACCTGGCCCGGCCCAACCTGGACGCCATTCATGACGGGGCGCTGCCCTGCGTCGATCCCGACGCGGCAACGCGCATGGCGGCGGCCATAGAGGCCGCCCGGGCCGACGGGGATTCCGTGGGCGGCGTGGTGGAGTGCTTCGCCACCGGCGTGCCCGCGGGGCTGGGCGACCCGATGTTCGACGGCGTGGAGAACCGGCTGGCCCGGGCGCTGTTCGGCATCCCCGCCGTGCGGGGGGTGGAATTCGGCCTCGGCTTTGAGGCCGCGAACCTCCGCGGCAGCCGGCACAACGACGCCTTCCGCATGACGGACGGCAAGGTGGTCACCGACACCAACCGCCACGGCGGCGTCCTCGGGGGCATCACCAGCGGCATGCCCGTGGCGGTCCGCGTCGCCTTCAAGCCCACGCCCTCCGTCGCGCTGCCGCAAGACAGCGTCTCCCTCACGCGACATGAAAACGCCCCCCTCCGCATCCACGGCCGCCACGACCCCTGCGTCGTGCCCCGCGCCGTGCCCGTGGTCGAGGCCGCGGTGGCGTGCGTGGTTTACGATATGATGTGCGGGAAGGATTGGACGAAATAATGGGAAATGGGCAATGGGCAATGGGAAATGAAGCGCGGCAGCCACATTCAATTTCCCATTTCCCATTTCCAATTTCCCATTTGTACAGAAAGGAGCCTACCAATGGAGCTAACCGACATTCGCCATGAAATCGATCGCATCGACGACCAGCTTGTGAAGCTGTTTGCGGAGCGCATGGACTGTTCCCGCCGGGTGGCGGAGGCCAAGCGCGAGACGGGCAAGCCCATCCGCGACCGGGCGCGGGAGCGCGAGATCGTGAACCGTCTGACGAAGGCGGCGGGGGAGCAGTACGCGCCCTACGTCAGCGCGCTGTACGGCCACATATTCGATCTGAGCCGAAGCCTCCAGTCCTCGGTGCAGCAGCGCCCCGGGAAACTCTCGGAGAAGATCGCCCGCGCGCTGTCCGAGACGCAGGGCCGCGCGCTGCCCGCCCACGCGCTGGTGGCGTGCCAGGGCGTCGAGGGCAGCTATCAGCAGCAGGCCACGGAGAAGCTGTTCAGTTACCCGGACATACTCTACTTCGACAGCTTCGACAAGGTGTTCAGCGCCGTGGAGAAGGGCATGTGCCAGTACGGCATACTGCCCATCGAAAATTCCACCGCCGGGTCGGTCACGCAGGTGTACGACCTGATGGAGAAGCACCACTTCTACATCTGCGGGGCGCAGAAGCTGCGCCTCGACCACCGCCTGATGCGCAAAAACGGCGACTCCGATCAGCCGATTACGGAGATCGTGTCCCACGAGCAGGCGCTTCGCCAGTGCTCCCGCTTCCTGGAGGCGCACCCGGAGATCAGGGTCACCCGCATGGAGAACACCGCCGTGGCGGCGAAGTACGTGTCCGAGTGCGGGCGGGACGACGTGGCCGCCATCGCCTCGAAGGTGTGCGCGGAGCTCTACGGGCTGGACGTCGTGAACGACGCCGTGAGCAACTCCGAGTACAACTACACCCGGTTCATCTGCATCTCCCGGCGGCTGGAGATCTACCCCTCGGCGAACAAGATCTCGCTGATGCTGAACCTGGCGCACGAGCCGGGGTCCTTAAACGCCGTGGTGTCCCGGCTGGCCATCGCCGGCATCAACCTGCTCAAGCTGGAGAGCCGGCCCATCCCCGCTCGGGAGTTCGAGTTCAGGTTCTTCTTCGACATGGCCGCCTCCGTGCAGGACCCCGAGGTGGTGCGCCTGCTGGGCGAGCTGGAGGCCCACTGCGACCGGTTTGTGTTCCTGGGATGCTACGATGAGAGGTGAGCGCATGCAGTACGGCCTGATCGGCGCGAAGCTGGGCCACAGCTATTCGCCCGCGATACACGCCCGGCTGGGCGACTACGACTACCGCCTGTACGAGCGCACGGAGAAGGCGTTCATCGAGCTGCTGGCGTCCCGGCGGTTTCGTGGGCTTAACGTCACCATCCCCTACAAGGTGGTGGCCTATGAGCACTGCGACGCACTGTCGGACACCGCCCGCGAGGTGGGCTGCGTGAACACGCTCATCGTGCAAGGCGACGGCACGCTCTACGGCCACAACACCGACATCGGCGGCTTCATGGCCATGGCGAAGCGGGCCGGGGTGGCCATCGCCGGGAAGAAGTGCGCCATACTGGGCAGCGGCGGGACCTCGCTGACCGCCCGGGCCGCCTGCCGGCGCTTCGGGGCGCGTGAGATCGTGGTGGTGTCCCGGCAGGGACCGGTGGACTACGACGCCCTGTACCGGGATCACGCCGACGCGGAGGTGCTCGTCAACGCCACCCCCGTGGGCATGTACCCGGACAACGGCCGATCCCCCGCGGACCTGTCGCGGCTTCCGAGGCTGACCGGCGTGCTGGACGTGATCTACAACCCGGACAAGACCGCGCTGATCCTGGACGCCGAGGCGCGGGGCATCCCCTGCGCGGGCGGGCTGTACATGCTGGTGGGCCAGGCGCGCGAGGCCGCGGAGCTGTTCACGGGCCGCGCCATCCCGGACGCCGTGACCGACGCAATCTACGGCGAACTGCGCGGGGAGGCGCTCAACCTCATACTGATCGGCATGCCCGGCAGCGGCAAGTCCTCCGTCGGACGGATGCTCGCGGCGCGGATGGGCCGGGATTTCGTGGACTGCGACGCCGAGATCGTGAAGCGGGCAAAGACCACCATCCCGGAAATCTTCGCCAGGCGGGGCGAGAGGGCCTTCCGGGACATGGAATCGGCGGTCATAGCGGAGGCCTGTAAGGAGAAATCCCGGGTGATCGCCACCGGCGGCGGCGCGGTGCTCAGACCGGAGAACGTGCGCGCCATGCGTCAAAACGGCGTGGTGGTGTGGGTGAAGCGGCCGCTCGAGGCGCTGCCCATGGACGGCAGGCCGCTGTCCTCCGGGCGCGCGGCGCTTGAGGCCATGTGGCTTGCCCGCGAACCGCTGTACCGGGCCGCCGCCGACGCGGCCATCGGCAACGACGGGACCCATGAGGCCGCTGTCAACGCGGCAAAGGAGGCGTTTTATGAAGCTGCTCATCGTTAACGGGCCCAACCTCAACATGCTGGGCATCCGGGAAAAGCACATCTACGGCGACCGGGACTACGACGCCCTGTGCCGCATGATCGAGGGCTGGGCCGCGGAGCTGGGCTGCGAGGCGGAGCTCTTCCAGTCCAACCACGAGGGGGCCATCGTGGACCGCATCCAGCAGGCCTATTTCGACGGCACCGACGGCATCGTCATCAACCCCGCCGCCTATACCCACACCAGCGTGGCCATACTCGACGCCCTCAAGGCCGTGCAGCTGCCCGCCGTGGAGGTCCATATCTCCGATGTCAACGCCCGCGAGCCCTTCCGCCGCCTCTCCTACGCCGGCATGGCCTGCTGCGAGCACTTCATCGGGATGGGGTTTGAGGGCTACCGCCTTGCAATGGTTTACCTTGTGGATAAAATTGGGAATGGGAAATTGGGAATTGGGAATTAAAAAAAACGCGGCAGCCGCCATTTCAAATTCCCAATTCCCCATTCCCCATTCCCAATTATTCATACAACTTTGCTTGAAACTCCCACCGCATTCCCCTAAAATGTTACCATCGACACAAACGGGGAGTGAAGCCCATGAATGATCTGACCAACCGCTTTGCCAGCAAGGTGTTCGACCTTGGGACGATGAAGCAGCGTCTGCCGAAGGACACCTACAGGGTGATGCTGCGCTGCATCCGGGACGGCAAGCGCCTGGACGTCTCGATAGCCAACGTGGTGGCCAACGCCATGAAGGACTGGGCCATCGAACAGGGCGCGACCCACTTCACCCACTGGTTCCAGCCCATGACGGGCATCACCGCCGAGAAGCACGACAGCTTCATATCGCCCGTGGGCGACGGCCCGGGCGGCGCGCCCGGCGGCATCATCATGGAGTTCTCCGGCAAGGAGCTGGTGCGGGGCGAGTCGGACGCATCCTCCTTCCCCTCGGGCGGGCTGCGGTCCACCTTCGAGGCCCGGGGCTACACCGCCTGGGACCCCACCAGCTACGCCTTCATCAAGGATACGGTGCTCTACATCCCCACTGCGTTTTGCAGCTACGGCGGCGAGGCGCTGGACATGAAGACGCCGCTTCTTCGGTCCATGGAGGCCATCAGCCGCCAGGCGACCCGCATACTGAAGCTGTTCGGGCACGAGGGCGTCAAGGCCATCACCACCGTGGGCGCGGAGCAGGAGTACTTCCTGGTGGATCAGTCCATGGTGGACGCCCGGGAGGACCTGATGCTCACGGGCCGCACGCTGTTCGGCACGCGCCCGCCCAAGGGCCAGGAGCTGGACGACCACTACTACGGCGTCATCAAGCCCCGGGTGCAGGCGTTCATGAAGGAATTGAACGACGAGCTATGGCAATTGGGCATACTGGCCAAGACCGAGCACAACGAGGTGGCCCCCGCCCAGCACGAGCTGGCCCCGATCTTCACCACCACCAACATCTCCGTGGACCACAACCAGCTCACCATGGAGCTCATGCAGAAGGTGGCCCACCGCCACGGCATGGTGTGCCTGCTGCACGAGAAGCCCTTCAACTGCGTCAACGGCTCGGGCAAGCACAACAACTGGTCCATCGCCACCGACACCGGCGTCAACCTGCTGGAGCCCGGCGCGACGCCCTTTGAAAACGCCCAGTTTCTGCTGTTTCTGTGCGCCGTGATCCAGGCGGTGGACGACTATCAGGACCTGCTGCGCATCTCCGTGGCCACTCCGGGCAACGACCATCGCCTGGGCGCCAACGAGGCTCCGCCGGCGGTGGTGTCCATGTTCCTGGGCGACGAGTTGACCGAGGTGCTGGAGGCCATCGAGAACGAGGCCGATTACAGCGGGCGCGACCAGCAGCAGCTCAAGATCGGCGTGCACGTGCTGCCCCGCTTCCCCAAGGACTCCACCGACCGAAACCGCACCTCGCCCTTCGCCTTCACCGGCAACAAGTTCGAGTTCCGCATGCCGGGGGCGTCGCTGTCCATGGCCAAGCCCAACATCGTCATCAACACGGCGGTGGCGGAGAGCCTCAGGCAGTACGCCGATGTGCTGGAGGGCGCGGAGGATTTCACTTCCGCGCTGCACAACCTGATCCGCGACACCGTGCGCGCCCACAAGCGCATACTGTTCAACGGCAACGGCTACGACGGCGGCTGGATCCACGAGGCCCGCGCGCGGGGGCTTCAAAACCTGCCCACCACGCCCGACGCGCTGGCCCACCTGCTGGATCAGAAGAACATCGACCTGTTCGAGGCCCACGGGGTCTACAACGCCGCCGAGCTGCGCTCCCGGTACGAGATACTGCTGGAGAACTACGCCAAGGTGATCCACATCGAGGCCGAGACGCTGATCGACATGGTCAACCGCAACATACTGCCCGCGGTGTCGGACTTCTCCGCTCGGCTGTGCCGGAACGCCCTCGCCAAGGGCAACTTCGCCGGGACCGCCTGCGGCTACGAGAAGGCCCGCGCAAAGGAGCTCTCCCGGCTGTCCGATGAGATCTACACCGGCGTCAACGTGCTCTCCGAGGCCATCAGCGCCTCCGACCGGGTGGACGGCACCCTCGAGCGCGCCATGCACTATAAGGACGACGTGGTGTCCGCCATGAACGCCCTGCGGGAGGGCATCGACACCGCCGAGAGCATGATGCCCGCCGACGCCTGGCCGTATCCGTCGTATATAGATATTTTGTTTTCGGTGAAGTGACGGGTTGAGTGGGACGGACGGGGCTGCCACAAAACACATACGGATTCATGAAACATGCGTAGGGGCGCCGATGCGGCGCCCGCCCGGGTACGAAATGCAACGTACTTCCCGGCGGGCGGCGCATCGCCGCCCCTACGAGTTTGATTCCTCCTGTTACCGGAATACGCTTATTGTCGGTACAAATCCCATCGTAGGGACGCTATAATTGGCGTCCGCGTAACCCGTTTTGCCTTGAACGGACGCCATGTATGGCGTCCCTACGATGGGCATCATCGTGCGGCAACAGCTATTCCTGTTTCCTGTTCCCTGTTCCCTGTTCCCTTCCCTCTAACTTCTGCTTCAAGAAATGCGCAACCCGGAGAACGATGCTGCGCTTATTGAGCAGCACATAGGGGACCTCGCGGTACTTCACGCCGTTGGTCTCCAGCCACACGTCCAAGAGACGCTCGGCGAGGTAGCAGAACACGTGCGGGTCCTTCCCGGCACAGCGCTCCCAGGGGGTCTCCGCCTCCATCGCGCCCAGCACGTCGAACAGCCATCCGCAGTAGCGGTTGAAGATGTCGCGCCGCATCATGAACAGGTTGAAGCGGTGGCCGGAGGTGCATCTCAGGGAGCGGTCGTAGGCCGGCAGGTACGCGGGCCAGCGCTTCGACAGCAGCTCCCGCAGCCGATCCAGGTCCGCGGCGTTGTGGACCCGGACGTACTGGCCGTAGTTCGATTCGACGTAATACTTCCGCCGCCGGGGCAGCAGCACCTCCTCGCCCTCGGCCAGCAGCCGGAGCTGGTCGCCGGTGAGTATGTTCTTCCGCTGGGCGCGGAACCGCCGCAGGGTGAAGTAGCAGTCGTGGGGCGCGAAGCCCACGTAGTCGTTGTGGCAGTGCTTCCAGGCCCAGTAGAGCGCCGTCAGCGGTCCGTAGCCCGGGTATTTTTCGCTGATGTTGTCCCCGGTGTCGTCGGGGGCGTACTCCAGGGCGGGCCGGACGGCAGCCCCCGGCTGGATCGGCAGGTACACCGGGTCGCCCGGCAGCCAGCACTTGACGGGGGCGGCGACCACCACCCGGACGTCCGTCTCGCCGGTGGCGCCGATGTGCTCGCTGTTCAGCATGCCGCCGGTGGCGGTCATGAAGAGTATGCGCAGATCCAGCCACGGGCTCCAGTTGTCGATGTACCACAGGTCCAGCTCGATGCGCCGGGAGATGCTGGTATCGCCGCGGTAGCCGTTCACCTGGGCCCAGCCGGTGATGC
This sequence comes from uncultured Eubacteriales bacterium, assembly GCA_902765735.1. Classification (GTDB taxonomy): domain Bacteria; phylum Bacillota; class Clostridia; order Christensenellales; family Aristaeellaceae; genus UBA2862. The sequence goes on from CACXBB010000016.1 coordinate 35,064, forward strand.
CGGGCTTGACCTGGTGCTTGACCATGTACAGCGGGATCTCCTGCTTGAACTGCTCCACGAAGTGCGGCAGCTCCGGCCGGGGACCCACCAGGGACATGTCCCCCCGCAGCACGTTGAAAAGCTGGGGCAGCTCGTCCAGCGAGGTCTTGCGGATCAGGCTGCCGAATTTTGTCCGGCGGTCGTCGGCGGACTTCGACCAGGCGGTGTCCTGAGCGTCATTGACCCGCATGGAGCGGAACTTCAGCATCCTGAATTCCCGGCGCTTGTAGCCCACGCGCACCTGACTGAACAGCACCGGCCCGGGGCTGGACAGCTTCACCCCAACGGCGATGAGCAGCAGAAGCGGGCTCAGCACCAACAGCCCCACAAAGCTCACCGCCAGGTCGAAGGCCCGCTTCAGCACCGCCCAGCCGATGTCCTCCAGCCGGTTGGTGCGCATGTTGATCAGCTTGCTGCGGCCCACGTTCTCGATGATGGGGTGGGCGGGGATCAGGTCGTTGTAGAAGGGGATCACCAGGTAGCGCACGCCGTTCTTTTCGCAGGCGGCGATCAGGCCGGTGATGTGCCGGTATTCCTCCGCCTCCAGCGCGATGACCACCTCGTCGATGGCGGGCTCCGCCAGCAGCGCCTCCAGGGCGGGGTCGTCGGGGCTGATGGTGATGTCGATCTGTATGCCCAGCTCCGGCGCGCTGTTCACGTCCTCGATGTACTGCCGCGCCAGTGCCCCCGCGCCGATGACCACCTCGTGCTTGATGTTGAAGCCCTGCACCCGCAGACGGTCCAGCAGCATGCGGCTGGCGACGTACTTGCCGCCCAGCAGCAAAAGCGTCAGCGCGTAGAAGATCAGCAGCGTGCCGCGGGAGAATTCCTCCAGGCGGAACACGTACAAGAGCGTGGAGGCGATCAGCACCGTGCCCGTGGTCGCAGCCAGCAGCATGCCCAGCTTCCAGCCCAGGCTGCGCATGCGCGTGGTGCTGTAAAAGCCCAGCAGGGCCAGCACCAGCAGAAGTCCCGCCGCATAGACCGTGGCGGCGAAGATCATCTGGCGCGTCATGGCCATGTTAAAGTAGTCGTCGGTCAGCACCCGCAGCCTGAACCAGGATGAAAACAGATAGGCTATGATGATGAGAAGGAAGTCAATGAAGGCGTTCAGCCGGTTCAGCCACGCCTGATTGCGCTTTATCATCCCTCTCTCCTCCTTTGTCGCAAGTGGTGTCATGCCTGTGTATACAACACCATTATGATTATAACATATTCCGGGAAGGATTGCATCTGTTTTTTCAATGTAAATAAACAGCGCCGCGAAGCCAACGGGCTTCGCGGCGTCACATTGCGCACGGTTGGATCGGAGGGCGCTTCACCCGGCGACGGGCTGCGCCTGGGCCACCTCGGCCATGATCGCGTTGACCTTGTCCGGGCTCATGCCCAGCGCCTCGAGGGCCTGTTTCATGCTGCAAATCGGGCACTTGGCGCCATGGGACGGGTCGTAGAGCTTCTGACAGCAAGGGCACTTGGACATCATCATCGCCTCCCTGCGGTCATGATAAGATACGCCTGTTATATCCACAAGGAGTTTGTGTTTATTTTTTCATGAAAAGGACTAAATTTATCCCATATTTTTCATCGTTTGAAAAATGCTTGAAAGGAAGGCGGGATTTGGTTATAATAGTAGGGGAGAGTACCCGAAACATCACAATAATGGAAGGAGACTGACTATGGATCTTAAGCTCAGGGATAAAGTGGTCCTCGTGACCGGCGGCACCGGCGGCATCGGCACGGCCATCGTGAAGGGCTTCCTGGCGGAGGGCGCGAAGGTGGCGTTCTCCTCGACCAGCCAGGCCAAGATCGACGCGCTGCTGCCCAAGCTGGAGGCGGCGGAGGGCCAGGTGGCCGGCTTCGTGGCCGACATGAACAAGGAAGAGGACATCAAGAACCTGGTCGAGGCCGCGAAGGCGAAGTTCGGCACGCTGGACGTCATCGTGCCCAACGCCGGCTACGAGGGCAAGGCCCATCCCGTCCAGGACATGTCGCTGGAGCTGTTCGAGCAGACCTACATGCTCAACGTGTTCGCCGTGATGCTCATACTGAAGTACGCCGCGCCCACGCTGATCGAGAAGAAGTCCGGCTCCGTGGTCGTGGTGGCCTCCGCCGCCGCCTACGAGCCCACCGCGGGCAACAGCGCCTACGTGTCCTCCAAGTACGCCGTGGCCGGCCTGACCAAGTGCGTCGCGCTGGAGCTGGGCCCGGTGGGCGTGCACGTCAACTACGTGTGCCCCGGCCCTGTGGACACGCCCATGATGCTGCGCATCGAGAAGGACTTCTTCGGCGATTCCATGACCCACGAGGAAGCCATGGCCATGCTGGCCGGCAACTACGCCATGGACAAGCGCTACGCCACTCCCGAGGAGGTCGCCAACGCCGTGCTCTACCTCGCCTCCGAGGTTTCCGCCCACACCGCGGGCATGGGCATGCACGTGGACTCCAAGGTGTCCGCGCCGAACTGACAACCCCGTACTGCGGAAAAGGGGCTGTCTCAAAACGAACTACCGCTGTTCAATTCACCGTAGGGGCGGCATTCATGCCGCCCGCGGACGCCATAAATGGCGTCCCTACGGATGGATTGCATCGCGTGTTCGTCGTTTTGAGACAGCCCTGTTTTCATATCGCTCACGCCTTCCCCGTCAGCTTCCGCCAGCGCTCGCGGCGCTTTTTGCGGCGCTCCAGGCGCTCGCCCAGGTCCCGCGCGCCGACGCCGTAGACGAGGTAGAGTATCAGCCCCGACACCAGCATGATGAACACTGTGGAGGCGCACCGGCGCCCGGAGCCGTTCATGTTGTAGCCGTCGCGGCCCTCCTCGGCGGTCATGGACTGTATGACCATGGCGTAGGACTTGCCGTAGCTGGAGTGGAAGGTGGCGGACATGTCGTACTCGGTGAACAGCGCGTTAAAGTTCAGCGCGAACACCGCCAGCACGCTGGGCAGCACGATGGGCAGCTTGACCCGCAGGAAGGTGACCAGCTGGCTGGCGCCGAGGTTGCGGGCGGCGTCCTCCAGCTCCTCGTCGATGGCGTAGAAGGCCGCCTTCACCATCCTCAGCGCGAACGGCAGCTTGACCACCGTGTAAGCCATCACGATCAGAAAGCGCACGTTCTCACGGTAGTACATGTTTTTGCCCAGCACGTACCACACCTCGTTGTTGAAGAAGATGCGGTAGGAGTAGCAGATCAGTATCGTGGGCAGCAGCCACGGGAAAAGCAGGCAGGCCTCCACCACCCGGGAGCGCTTCTTTTTCTTGTGCTTGAAGATGTAGTTCACGGCGATCACCACGATCACGCAGGCCATCGCCGCCGCCAGCGCCGACAGCACGAAGCTCAGCCGGATGCCGCCCACGGTGTCGGCGTTGGAGAACACGCCGGAGATGACGCCCTCGCGCACCTTCTGCTTGCCGCGGGAGGTGGTGTAGCTGTAATCCCGGGTGCCGAAGAAGTTGATCAGCGTCCAGTCGGAGAGGCTCAGGCTCTTGGCGCGGATCGCGGGCCAGTTCTGGAAGGCGAACAGCACGATCATCGCCACGGGGGTCATGTAGATCACGAACAGCACGTAGGCGTAGATGTGCGCCAGCACGTTGCTCACCGGGTTCTGGATCTTCTGCTTGACCAGCTTGGCCTTGGTCTTGCTGACGGACAGGTAGTGCCCCTTGCTCTCGTAGTGGTTGAGCGTGGTCAGCAGCACGATGGTGAACAGCGCCAGGATCACCGACAGCAGCGCCGCGCGGGCCTGGGGGAAGGCCTCGTCCGCCACGGAGGAGCCCGCCAGGCGCACGATCTCCGGGTTGATGGAGTTGTAGCCCAGCAGCGTCGGCGCGGACATGGCGCACAGGCCGGTGATGAAGGTCATGACCGTCAGGCTGAACAGCGTGGGCAGCAGCGTGGGCATGACCACCTTCATCAGCACCTTGAAGGGCTTCGCGCCCAGGTTGCGGGCGGCCTCAACGGTGTTGTAGTCGATGCCGCGGATGGCGTTTCTCAAAAACAGCGCGTGGTTGCTGGTGCAGGCGAAGGTCATGGTGAACAGCACCGCCCGGAACCCCGAGAACCACTGCTTGTTCATGGTCGGGAACAGCTTCACCAGCCACTGGGTCAGCATGCCGTTGGAGTCGTAGAGGAACTGGTAGCCGGTGACCAGCGCCACGCCGGAGTAGATCAGCGTGGTCATGTAGCCCAGCCGCAGTATCTTCGAGCCCTTGATGTCGAAGTATTCCGTCAAAAGCACGATGGAGATGCCCACCAGGTTGACGGTGATCACCAGGCAGACCGCCAGCTTCAGCGAGTTGAGCACGTAGCCCGGCATGTTGCCCGCGAAGAAGAAGCGTATGACCGCCAGCGGGTCCATGCGGCCCGCGGCATCCCGGGTGGTGAATATGGAGGTCAGCGTGTTCAGACAGGGCAGCACCATGAAGCCCAGGAACAGGTAGAGAAACAGGACTGCGCCGAAGACCTTGTAGATCGCGGAGAGCTCAGGGCCGCCCTTGCGTTGCGCGGTGCGCTGCATTTCGACGCCCCCCTTCTCAGTAGGACATGACGTCCCGCGGGTGGATGCCCACGGTGACGCCGTCGCCGGGCTCGTAGATATTGATGCCGTCGTTCTTTTCGATCACCTTGACGGTCTGTCCGGCGGCGGTGATGTAATACTTGATGTACAGCCCGTAGTATTCGCGGCTGTCGATGACGCCCTGCGCCTGATACTCCCCGTTCTCCTTCGGGCGGTTCACCCGCACGCGCTCCAGCCGGATGAAGTGGTGCTTCACAGGGTCAAGTCCCAGACCCCGGACGATCTCCCCCTCCAGCGGGTTGATGTCGCCGATGAAGTTGGCCACGAACTCGGTGGCGGAGTGGTTGTAGACCTCGTTGGGGGTGCCGATCTGCTCGATGTAGCCCTTGTTGAACACGGCGATGCGGTCCGACAGGGTCAGCGCCTCCTCCTGGTCGTGGGTGACGTAGATGGTGGTGATGCCGAACTCCCGCTGCATGTTCTTGAGCTCGTTGCGAAGCTGCACCCTCAGCTTGGCGTCGAGGTTGGACAGGGGCTCGTCCATGCAGATGATGGCCGGCTCCATCACCAGCGCGCGGGCGATGGCCACACGCTGCTGCTGGCCGCCGGAGAGCTGGCTGACCGCCTTGGCCAGCTGCTCGTCGGAGAGGTCCACCTTGCGCGCGATGGCGTTGACCTTCTGCTCGATCTCCTCCTTGTTAAGGCGCTTGATCTTTAAACCGAAGGCGATGTTGTCCCGGACGGTCATCGTGGGAAACAGCGCGTAGCTCTGGAACACGATGCCGATGTTGCGCTTCTCGATGGGCACGTGGGTGATGTCCTGCCCCTGCATGCGCACCGTGCCGCTCGCGGGCTCGATGAAGCCGGTGATGGTCCTGAGCGTGGTGGTCTTGCCGCAGCCCGAGGGGCCCAGGAAGGTGAAGAACTCGCCCTCCTTCACGTGCACGTTGATGTTGTGCAGCGCCTCGAAGTCCCCGAATCTGACCACGATATCCGTAAGCTGTATCATGTGTGATGCTCCTTTGTCGATATACTCAAAAGCGGGCTGCCTCAAAACGACGACGATGCGATACAATCACCTTGTAGGGACGCCATTCATGGCGTCCGCGGGCGGCATGAATGCCGCCCCTACGGTGAATTGTCCGGCGTTGGTCCGTTTTTAAGACAGCCCGCTTTTGAATCCCTTGATTACGCCTCGGGCGCGGCCTGGGTCAGGGTGCTCCAGTCCAGGTTGTCCCAATCGGGCTCGGCGACGGCGCTGGCGCTGTCGGGCCAGAAGAAGCCCAGGTTAGTCATGATGTTGGTCCACTCGGAGGAGTGGGCGCCCACGTACTCGGCGTAGGTCATGTCGGTGCCCTCGACGGTGTTCAGGCTGAAGTTCGGGATGGCGTAGATCGCGGGAACCTCGTCGAACAGCTCGGCGGCGGCGTCGGTGTTGCAGGGATAGCTGTCAAACTCGTCGGACCATTCGATCTGGGTCTCGGCGGAGCCGAACCAGTCGGCGAACGCCTTGACGGCCTCGGTCTGTGCCTCGGTGCGGTTCGGGTTGTCGATCACGCCGATGTACTCGGCGATGTAGTAGGTGCCGTCGTCGATGTCCACCAGGTTCCAGTTTTCGGGCTCCAGCGTGCCGTGCAGCGGGTTGGGCTCCGCGCCGGCCTCCTCGGCGGCCTCGATGTTGCCGTACAGGGAGGAGGAGTAGAACGTGGACACCTGCACGTCGCCGCGGATCAGCGGATCCAGGCCGTACTTGTCGTCCGGGAACACCTTGCCGTTGGCGCAGTAGGCCCACAGCGTCTTCCAGCCGTCCAGGGAGATGCCGCCCGCCGGGGACTCAGGATCGGTGAAGGCGTACAGCATGGCGTAGTTGGTGTTCTTGTTGGTGGTGCCGCCCACCTTGTTCTGGCGGTACCAGGTGTAGCCGCTGTCGACCAGGTCGGCCCAGTGCTGGAAGTGGATCTCCTCGCCGTTGGTACCCAGCTCGTCGTTGCGGTAGAGCATCAGTATGTTCTGGATGACCAGGCCATAGGCCTTGCCGTCAAACTTGTAGTCGCCCACCTTGTCGGCCCAGGAGGGCTCCCAGTCCATCACGGACAGGTTCTCGTAGGCGCCCTTCACCAGCTGGGACCACACGACCTCGTTCAGGCCGAAGATCACGTCGGCGTCCTTGTTCTCGTTGGCAGTCTGCACGGCGGCGGTGTCGCCGGAGATGACGGAGTTGTCGTCCAGCATCACGTTAAAGCCGGCCTTCCTGGCCGCGTCGATCAGCCAGGTTACGCGCTCGGGCGAGTTGGAGTTGGAGTAGATCTTGATGGTGTAGTCGGAATAATCCTCGGCCACCGCGGTCACCGTCGCAAAGGACAGCACCATGGCCAGCGCGATCAGTACGGATACCAGTTTTTTCATTTCAGCGAAACCTCCTTGAATCATTGACTTTGACCGACAATGATTATAGCATAAAATGAAGTCTGTGTAAAGTCATAACAGGATATTTCGCAAATGATCCGTTCGGATGTGTGTTTCAAACGGGCGATGAGGGGATCGCCCCTACAACAGCTTGGCATCCGTAGGGGCGATCCCCTGATCGCCCGCTGGGGTGAAACGCGGCGATATGTGGGGGCGGGCGCCACATCGGCGCCCCTACGGAGGTTCGCGGTAATCGCGGACGCCATGAATGGCGTCCCTACGGCGAGGCTGCCCAAGCCTTCCCCTTCAGGGGAAGGTGGATTAATGCCGTCAGGCATTAAGACGAAAGAGGTCGTTCCCCGGACGCCATGAATGGCTTCCCTACGATGGGATTCGTACCGGCATAGCCCCTACTGCCTACTCCCTCCAAAAACCCCCGGCGCCTCGATGGCGAGGAGCCGGGGGTTTGCATCGCTCTAATCCCCAAGATTGACGTTTTTGATGCGCACGCGGCGGCGGGGGGCGGCGGGGGCGGGGTCCGGGAGGTCCAGCAGCACGGCGGACTCGCCGGGGATCTCATAGCCGCGGCCCTGGAACTCCACCCAGCGGTGCTCGCCGGAGCGGTTTACCGCAAGCACCCGCACCTCGTCCTTGGCGGGCCGGTCGAAGGCGTCGCGCCCGTTGTTCACGCGGCGCTCGACCATCACCACGTCCGCGCCCACGGCGTGCAGCTTCATCGTGCCGGTGCGCATGGCCACGCTGCCCATGCGGCGGGTCATGATCCCGCGGAAGGCCTCCCGCAGGTCAATGTCCTCCGCGCCCCAGGGGTAGGCGGCGCGGCAGTAGGGGTCGGCCATGCCGGTCATGCCGGCCTCGTCGCCGTAGTACAGGCAGGGGATGCCGGGCAGCATGTTGATCAGCGCCCAGCCCGCCAGCAGGCGGCGGCGGCCCCGCTCGTAGTCCTCGCTGGACAGCCGGAAGGGCTTGCGGTACTCCCGGTTGGGGGCCATATCGCCGATGTCGGCGAGCATGTTGATGGCCCGGGGGGTGTCGTGGCTGCCCAGCAGGTTCATCTGGGAATAGAAGAAGGGCTTGGGCATGTTCTCCTGCTGGCTCTCCAGCTGCCGCACGAAGTCCATGGCCCCGATGCGGCAGCGCAAAAAGTCCAGTATCAACGCCCGCAGCGGGTAGTTCATGGCGCAGTCCAGCGTGTCGCCCAGGCAGTAGCAGCGCAGCTCGTCGTAGGCGACCTTCTTGGTGGGGTCCTCCCACACCTCGCCGATGAGCGCCGCGTCGGGCTTCTCCCGGCGGATGCGGGCGCGAATCTTGCGGATGAAGGCCATGGGCAGCTCGTCGGCCACGTCCAGCCGCCAGCCCGACGCCCCCGCCCGCAGCCAGTGGGCCGTGACGCTGTCGTCGGAGTCGATGATGAAGTCCTGGTAGCCGGGGTTGTCCTCGTCCACGTTGGGCAGGGTCTTAAAGTCCCACCAGCACTCGTAGTCGTCGGGCCAGCGGCGGAAGCGGTACCAGTCGGCATAGGGGGACTTGGGGTCGTTGTAGGCCCCGCCCGCGCCGTAGTGGCCGTCCCGGTTGAAGTACACGCTGTCCGAGCCGGTGTGGGAGAACACGCCGTCCAGTATCACCCGGATGCCCCGCTGCATGGCCGCCTTGCACAGCGCACTGAAGTCCGCCTCGGTGCCGAAGGCCGGGTCGATCACGCGGTAGTCGCCGGTGTTGTACTTGTGGTTGCTGCGGGCCTTGAAGATGGGGTTGAAGTAGATCACCGTCACCCCGAGGGATTTGATGTAGTCCAGCTTCTCCATCACGCCCCGCAGGTTGCCGCCGAAGTAGTCGTTGTTGACGTTGTCACCGTATTTATCGTCGTTGATGCACAGCGCGGGGGTGTCGTCCCAGCGGATGTGATAGTAGGACGCCGGGGGCAGCTGGGTCACGTCCCAGGGTCCCCAGTGGAAGTAGCGGTCCACCAAGATTTGCAGCATCATGCCGTTGCGCAGCCATTCTGGGGTGTCGTAGGCCGGGTCGTACACGGTCACCTGGTAGCCGCCGGGCTCGTACGCGGACACCATGCCCACGCCGCCCAGGCCGTCGCCGGCGTTGCCGAAGTACCAGGTGCCGCCGAAGTCGTCCTCCGCGACGAAGAAATACCACAGAAGCCCCGGCGAACACGGCGCGGACACCCGGCACTCGAACAGGTCGCCCTCCTGCCGGCGCATCTGCAGCCGGGACTCGGCGTTGTTCCACCAGAGCCTCAGCCAGACCTTTTTTATGCCGTGGGCGTGGACGCACAGCTTCAGCTTCGCGCCGCAGGTCACCGCGCCCTGGGGCTGGCGGTAGAAGGGATTGCGGGAATCGTGGTAGATCGTCATGGGGATTGCTCCTGTATTCTGTCAATTGACAACAGGGCGGCAGGTACTGCCGCCCTGTTGGAGAGGTGTTGTTACAGCTGCAAAGGCTTCAGGTGCCAGATCTTGTCGTTGTACTCGGCGATGGTGCGATCCGAGGTGAACATGGCGGAGGAGGCGGTGTTCAGAACGGCCTTCCTGAGCCAGACGTCCCGGTTGTCGTAATCGTCGAGCAGCCGCTTGTGGGTGGCGATGTAATCCGGCAGGTCCTTGAGCACGAAGTACGGGTCGGCCATGCCGCCGCCCTCGCCGAACAGCAGCCCGTGGTAGATCTCCTGGAACATGCGGGGGTTTTCAGGGGACAGTGTGCCGTCGATGAGCTGCTCCATGATGCGGCGGATGCGGGGGTTGGTCTCGTACATCTCGTGCGCGCGATAGCTGGCGTAGCCGCGCTCCACCTCCTCGGCGGTGAGGCCGAAGATGTAGATGTTGTCCTTGCCCACGCAGTCGAAGATCTCGCAGTTCGCGCCGTCCATGGTGCCCAGGGTGACCGCGCCGTTCATCATGAACTTCATGTTGCCGGTGCCGCTGGCCTCCTTGCCGGCGGTGGAGATCTGCTCGGACACGTCGGTGGCGGGCATCAGCAGCTCGGCCTGGGACACGCAGTAGTTCTCCAGGAACACGATCTTGATGTGCTTGCTGGCCACGGGGTGCCGGGCCACCAGGTCGCCGATGGCGTTGATGAGCTTGATGGTCAGCTTGGCGCGCCAGTAGCCGGGGGCCGCCTTGGCGCCGAAGATGAAGGTCTGGGGATGCCAGGGCTTCTCCGGGGCGTCGACGATCTCATTGTAGATGGCCAGTATGCGCAGGGCGTTCATGAGCTGGCGCTTGTACTCGTGCAGGCGCTTGGCCTGGGCGTCGAAGATGCTGTCGGGGTTGACCTCGATGCCCTGGTGCCGGTAGAGCGCGTCGGCCATGCGCAGCTTGTTGTTGTACTTGACCTCGGCAAAACGCTGCCGGAAGGCGGGGTCGTCGGCGAAGGGCTTCAATTCGGCGATCAGGTCCATGTTCTTGCGCCACTTGTCGCCGATGGCCTCGTCGATCAGGCTCGACAGGTCCGGGTTGCACTGCATCAGCCAGCGGCGATGGGTGATGCCGTTGGTGATGGAGATGAACTTGGACGGGTCGATCATGTAGTAGTCGTGGAAGGTCTGCTTCTTGAGGATGTCGGTGTGGATGGCGGACACGCCGTTGACGGAGTGGGTGGCCGCCACGCACAGGTTGGCCATGTGCACCTGGCCGTAGCCCAGAATGGCCATGTGGCCGATGCGATCCCACTGGCCGGGGAAGGCGTCCCACAGCTTGGCGCACAGCCGGCGGTTCATCTCCTGCAGGATCATGTAGATGCGGGGCAGCTGCTCCTGGAAAAGGCTCTCGGGCCACTTCTCCAGCGCCTCCACCAGAACCGTGTGGTTGGTGTAGGCGAAGGTGCGGTAGCAGATGGACTCCGCCTTTTCCCAACCGACGCCGTAATCGTCCATCAGGATGCGCATCAGCTCCGGGATGGCCACGGCGGGATGGGTGTCGTTGATGTGGATGGCCACCTTGTCGGGGAAGATGGACCAGTTGTAGCCGTAGGTGTCGATGAACTCCTTCACCGCGTGCTGTGTGGACGCGCTGGAGAAGAAGTACTGCTGCTTGAGGCGCAGCTCCTTGCCCTGGTAGCTGTCGTCGTTGGGGTAGAGGATCTTGGAGATGACCTCCGCCAGCTCGCGCTCCTCCATGGCCTTGGCGTACTCGCCGCGGTTGAAGTGCAGCATGTCGATCTGCGTCACGGCCTTGGCGGACCAGGTGCGCAGGAAGTTGACCTTGGTGGAATCGTAGCCCACCACGGGGATGTCGTAGGGCACGGCCTGCACGGTCTTGTAGTCCAGGTGGCGGAACATCATGCGCCCGCCCTCCTCGGTCATCTCCACGCGGCCGCCGAAGTGCACCTCCACGGTGTCCTCGGGGTGGGGGATCTCCCAGATGTTGCCCTGGGCCAGCCAGTTGTCCGGCACCTCCACCTGGTAGCCGTCCACCAGCTTCTGGCGGAACAGGCCGTACTCATAGCGGATGGTGCAGCCCATGGCGGGCAGCTTCAGCGTGGTCAGGCTGTCCAGGAAGCACGCTGCCAGGCGGCCCAGACCGCCGTTGCCCAGGCCGGGCTCCGGCTCCTCCTCGAACACCACCGAGCGGTCGATGCCCAGCTCGTCCAGCGCCTGCATGTAGTTCTTCTCGTTGACCAGGTTCACCATGTTGTTGTGCAGCGCGCGGCCCACCAGGAACTCGGCGCTGAGATAATAGACCTTCTTGGCCTGCTGGTTTTTGCGCGCGTCGCGGGAGAAGCTCCTGCGCTGCATGATCTCGTCGCGCACCACCAGCGCCACGGCCTGATAAAGCTGCTCCGGCGTCGCGTCCATGACCTCGCAGGCGAACTGCGTGCGAAGCTTGTTCTGAATGCTGTCCTTGATCTGCTCGACGGTCATTCTCTCAAATCCCACAATAACACCTCCGGTAAATATAGGCAAATCTCCCCATGAACAGGCTTTTGCCCGCTTGAGAGATTCTCTTCCATTCCATGAATCACGGAATAATATAGCATATCGCAGGCCGTTTCGCAACCAATGAAGCGTTGATTTTTCGCGTTGCTTACCAACTTTTAAAGGGGAGGGGGGACGGGAAACGGAACTTATGTCAAATGTTTGACAGAAAAAGCTTAATTTAGTTTAAATTATTACAAAACAGTTGACAAATGACGAAATTGTAATACAATATTAGTATCGGGTGCTTCCGGGCGGCGTTCGGGAGCCTTCAATACGACACACAGAGGAGCAAATCATGAGCATTAACATGAAGCGTTGGATAGCGATGATACTGATGGCGTGCCTGGTGACGGCGATGAGCCCCGCGGCGCTGCCGGAGGGGGAGGCGGTCGGACCGGTTGAGATCGTCGAGGCCGCCGAACCCGCGGAGGCCGCGGAGCTTGCGGAACCTGCCGAGCCCGCGGAACCCGCAGAGCCTGTCGAGGCCGCCGAGCCTGCCGAGACTGACGCGGCCCCCGTGGCCGACGCGGCCCCCGTGGCCGACGCCCCCGGGGACGTCGTGGCCGACGTGACCTTCGACGAGGTGTCGGAGGAGGTGGCCGCCGCGCCGGTGGACGACGTCGTATGCCTCGAGGCGGAGGAGATGGAGCTTGCGGCCCTGGACGAGACCCAGGGCGAGGACCCCGCCGCCGCAGCCGATGAAGCTGCCGACATCGCTGACATCGCCGAGGTCGGGGCGGAGCTGGTCCTGGAGGAGCTGCCCGGGGAGCCCTACGTCTACGCCTGGACGCTGAACGAGGGCACCCAGGTGTGCCGCGACGACGGCATGACGGACGTGATCCACACGCTGGCCTCCGGCGAGGCGGTGCTGGTCGCGGAGCGCCTGGAGGGCGTGGACCGGGTGGCGTTCAACACGCTGGAAGGCGTGGTGGAGGGCTACGTCGCCGCCGCGGACCTGCGGGAGCTGGACGCCCAGGAGACCGAAAACCTGCTGGACCTGCTCGCCGGCTTCGATGCTCTGGCGCTGTACCGGGACGACATCAACTGGCCCCTGCCCCCCGAGGCCCGCAACACGTTCCTGGCCGCGGCGGACTTTGAGCGGCTGAGCAACGACACCCAGTACGTGGTGCAGGGCAAGACCATCACGGCCAACATGGTGGGCGACCACTCCGACTGCTGGTCCTGGGCCCGGGCGCTCTACAAGATCATATGGGACGTGAAGTTCGACAACAACTTCGTGGGCGAGCCGGCCACCGGCCACAGCCTGATCCGCAACCTGACGGACGAGGAGCGCCAGCTCACCGGCGAGAACCTCAAGCGCTTCATGAAGCAGTCCGTGCCGGGCTGCACGCTGCGCATCTGCTCCTGCCCGCGCAACTGCTCCAACATCGACAACGACGGCTGCCCCAAGCACGAGAAGCACAGCCTGATGGTGATAGAGATCGGCGAGGACGGCTTCGTGGTCATGGACAACATGACCGGCAGCGGCGATCACCGCTATTCCACCCGCTACTATACCTATGACAACTTCGCCAAGCACTGGGCCAAGTACAAGATGGTGAAGTACATCAAGTGGCCCAACGCCCCGGAATTCGACAAGTCGCGGGACTCCGGCGTGAAGCCCGAGAGCGTCTCCCTCAGCGAGACCAATGTGACCGTCCGGGCGGAGCAGTCCTACGCGCTCAACGCCACCGTGATGCCGGAGAACGCCGAGGACAAGACGCTGACCTGGACCAGCAGCGATCCCTTCGTGGCCTACATGGACAACAGCGGCAACCTGGTGTCTGTGGGCGCCGGCAAGGCCACCATCACCGCCACCACCACCAACGGCATCAACGCCTCGGCGGAGGTGACCGTGGTGTCCAAGGACTACAAGGCGACGGGCGTCAGCCTGGATCAGACCGGCACCGTGTACGTGAAGCTGGGCAGCACGCTGCAGCTCAACGCCTCGGTGGCTCCCGCCTACGCCAACCCCGATGTGGCCTGGAAGTCCTCCAAGAAGAAGGTGGCCACCGTGTCCAAGACCGGCCTGGTGACCCCCAGGAAGACCGGCACCACCACCGTCACCGTGACCACCGCCAGCAAGAAGAAGGCCAAGGTCAAGGTCAAGGTGGTCAAGGGCACCGCGGCGGGCAAGGTGACGCTGGACAAGACCGGCATCGTGGAGATGAAGGTGGGCGAGACCCTCAAGCTCAACGCCACCGTCAGCCCCGCAACGACCAACCCCGCGCTCAAGTGGAAGTCCTCCAAGAGCAAGGTGGCCGCGGTGTCCCAGGACGGCACCGTCACCGCGAAGCAGGCCGGCACCGCCGTCATCGGCGTGATGACCGCCAACAAGAAGAAGGCCAAAGTCAAGATCAAGGTGGTGGACGCCAACGCCCCCTCCGCCGTGACGCTGGATAAGACCGGCGTCGTGGAGATGAAGGTGGGCGAGACCCTCAAGCTCAACGCCACCCTCACTCCCGAGAGCGCCCAGACCGCGCTCAAGTGGAAGTCCACCAAGAAGAAGGTGGCCACGGTGTCCCAGGACGGCACCGTCACCGCAAAGAAGCCCGGCACCGCCACCGTCGGCGTGGTGACCTCCAACAAGAAGAAGGCCAAGGTCAAGATCAAAGTGACGAAGTGACAGATGAATGCCCGGCGCGCCGCGCCGGGCATTTTTTTATGGCTTACAGCACGATATCCCCGATCCGGTACCCCTCCGGCAGCGGCTCCTCCTTCAGGAAGCGGAAGCTGTCGTCCCGCAGTATGGGCAGGAACGCGGCGTAAGGGATGCCGCCGAACTCGTTGCCGTAGCTGCTGGCGCCGAACCAGCCGCCCTCCTTGGCGCGCAGGTTGAGGTCCCGGGCGAACTTGGTGCGGTTGGAGCAGTCGTGCACCGCGATGGGCCAGTGCTCCTCCGCGGCGCGGCGCATCAGCTTCAGCGTCAGCTCCCGGCTCCAGATGGGGGACAGGTAGCCCTGCCGGCACATCACCAGCGGCTCGCCCCAGTAGTTCTCGATATTGTTGGGGTTCAGGTGCAGCTCCGCGCAGTTCATGAAGTCCAGCCCCGTAGCGAGTATGCGGTCCTTCTTCTGCAGGAAGAGGTCGTAGAACTCCCGGGTCATGGGGGTCTCGATGCCCGCCATGGGGATGTAGCGCTTGGCAACGCCGATCATGTCGATCACCCTGTCGGCCACCCGCGCCGCGCCCAGGTTGAAGCGCAGCTCGTCGAGTCCCGCTTCGCCCAGCGCCCGGAGGTTCTCCTCCGTGGCCAGGGTGCCGTTGGTGTACATGTGCTGGTAGATGCCGGCCTCGTGGAATTTGCGGATGATGCCGTAGTACTTTTCGATCTCCATGAAGGGCTCCAGGTACACGTAGGCCACGCCGGTGGGGTGCCTGTCCATGGCCAGCAGCAGGTCCAGGTCGCGCTCGTAGAACTTGGTGCCGCCGATCTCCCACATGCCCTCGCCCACGGGCGGCTGCTGGTCCATCTCGCCGAAGTCGTAGCAGAAGGGGCATTGCAGGTTGCATTTGTTCGTCCTGCGGATCGCGCCCAGACCCGTGCCCAGCAGGCAGGACCGGCAGCCCTTCGGGAACCTGTCGTCGGGCCCCACGTAGTACGTGCGCCCCTCGAGGGTCCTGAGCCCCGGCACCTCGGCCATCAGCGCCTCGAGGCGGGCGTTCTCGGCCTCCTCGATCTGGTAAAGCGTCGCCAGGGCCAGCTCCTGCTGGCGGGGCGGCAGACCCTCGCCCTCGTCCAGTTCGGCGAAGAATTCAAACCATTGAAGGGCGTCGTGCTTGGATATGTTCATGGTAGGTACACCTCTTTTGCGCTTTTTGATAGAGAGTGAAGAGTGGAGAGTGAAGAGTGGAGATATAGTATGCCGCGCACATTACACAGCGGCGAATCATCCGATGTTCCCGCGAAGGAAGCCGATTTGTGACATGAGATCACGATATTTCGTTCTCAGGCTTTCTTTATCTCCACTCTCCACTCTTCACTCTCCACTCTGATATTTCCCCATATCCGTTTCCTATTGATGTGTCTGAGGATTTGTTACGCACTTGATCGCCCACCCAAACCCCTTCGCCACCCTGACCTCGGGTTCGGCGAAGTGGTTGCCCTCGTTCCACTCCAATATGGAGGGGATGCTCCGGAAGCGGTCGGCCTGGCGGCGTATGGCGTCGCCCACGGCGGCCATCTGCCGGTTGCGGGTCCGGGGCTCCTGTTTGCCGAGGCTCAGGTAGGCCGCGCCATGGGGGACATGGGCGTCGGCGTAGGCGTCCCAGCCGGGATACCACACCGAGGGCGACGCGGCGACCACGGCGTCAAAGGCGTCGATCTCACAGTGGGCCCACAGCGCGAACAGTCCCGCCAGGGAGTAGCCGCCGAGGATGCGGGGCAGCGCGGGGTCGAAGCGGGGCAGCATGTCCGACAGTAGGCAGTCCAGCGTCCCGCGCGCCTGCCCGCCGAAGGGGACCTTGCCGAACGCCGGCGGGGCGGGCCAGGGGGAGAGGTCCCGGTTCCAGTCCCCGACCTCCAGCGCGGCGTAGACGAACCCGACGTCCGTCATGCCTCTCAATGCGGGCAGGGGGTCGCCCTCCGCGGCCTCGGTGACGTGCAGCAGCACCGCCCGGGGTTCGCCCACGCCGACGCAGCGCGCGAGCCTCATGCCTCCGTCCTCCCGCAGTAGTATTCCAGCCGGTCCGCCAGGCTGTTCATCACGTACCACAGGGTCTCGTAGTGCATGAATTGCAGGGCGTTTTCGTCGAAAAGGTACTTGATGTTGGCCGGGAACTCATCGTCGCCCTCCCAGAACTGAAACCATATGCCGAAGTCCTCGAACACCGGTATGGCGTAGCCCACGTCCGATCTGCCCAGCGGCACCCCGCCCAGCCGTTCGCAGGCGGCCCGCAGCGCGCCCGTGCGGCCGGAGAACTTCGCCGCGGTGGCCTCGTGGCTCAGGGTGCGGTCGTGGCCCGCGCCGATGATGCCCCCCAGCGCGCTGATAGACGCCCAGCGGCCCGCGGCGCGGGGCCGGGTTGCCGGATAGGCCAGCAGGTCGAACAGCGCCATGGTCTCGTTCACGCCGTCCGGGGAGCGGTACACCCCCTCCGGCTCAAGCGGGATCAGCGCCCCCGTGTGCCGGTCGATGGCCATGCGCTCGCCGAAGTAGGTCACATACAGCCGGTCTTCGTCGTGTTCGAGCTTCCAGCGCCCGATCATCGCCGCCTGGTCCATTTTGAGAAAGTACGCCCGCGCGCCCTCCGCCATCTTCTCATAGTTCGATGCCATCCCGCGCCCTCCGTTCACGATGTTATGCGATCTGAGTATAGCATATTATGGAACGGAATGCAAACCGGAGCGGCCGTTTCTTAACAGCGAACATAATGATATTTGATTGATAAGAAAAATATTATAATTTGACATTATCAGTTAACGGGTTTATAATCATTCATATCCGGCGGGGAAGGGGTGTGGGACGCATGAGGGACATCGCGAAGGAGACGCGGATATTCGAGGAATATCCGATACTGCGGGCGGTGCTGACGCTGGCGATCCCCACGGTGATCAGCCAGATCATACTGGTGATCTACAACATGGCCGACACCTTCTTCATCGGCATGACGGGCTCCGACGCGATGCTCACGTCGGTGACGGTGTGCATGCCCGCGTTCATGTTCCTCTCGGCCATATCGAACCTTTTCGGCGTGGGCGGCGCGAGCGTGATCGCCCGGTCGCTGGGCGCGGGGGAGATCAAGAAGGCGAAGTACACGGCGGGGTTTGCGTTCTGGGGCTGCGTGGGCGTGACGGCGCTCTACTCGCTGGGGGCGCTTTTGCTGATCCATCCCTACGTGGACGCGCTGGGCGGCGTGGATGCGCTGGTGCACGACAACGCCTGCCGCTACCTGCGCTGGACGGTGATCGTGGGCGGCGTGGGCACGTCGTTGAACGCGCTGCTGGGGCACCTGGTGCGCTCGGAGGGCCGGTCGGTGCAGGCGGGCTTCGGCATCGCGCTGGGCGGGGTACTGAACATCGCGCTGGACCCGCTGTTCATGTTCGTGATCCTGAAGCCGGGCAACGAGGTGGCCGGCGCGGGCATCGCCACGATGCTCTCCAACCTGTGTGCCACGCTGTACTTCCTGGCGGTGATCAGGGCGAACCGGGCGCGGTCGGTGCTGTCGCTCAAACCCACCCGGCGCTCGTTTGACTACGAGATCCCCGCGGACGTGCTGTCCACCGGCCTTCCGGCATGCCTGATGACGCTTTGCGAGAACATCTCCTACGCCGTGCTGGACCGGCTGATGGCCTCCTTCGGCATGATGGCCCAGGCGGGCATCGGCGTGGCCAAGAAGGTCAACATGCTGGCCCACTGCATGGTGCGGGGCATGGCCCAGGGCGTGCTGCCGCTGATCGGCTATAACTTCGCTTCGAACAACCATCACCGCATGAAGCGGGCAGTGGTGCTGTCGGCGTCGATCTCCATCGGCCTGGCGGCGGCGTGGATGGCGGTTTCGCTGCTGTTCAGCCGCAGCATGATCGGCGTGTTCATACAGCATAAATCCCCGTCGCTGGACTACGGCGCGGCGTTTCTGAGGATACTGTGCATCGGCGGGCCCTTCTCCGCCTGCGCCTACACCTTCATTTCCTTCTTCCAGGCCACCGGGGAGAGCCTCAAGTCCTTCGTGCTGGCGATGCTGCGCAAGGGCCTCCTGGACATCCCGCTGATGTTCATGCTGCTCAGACCCATACCGATCTACGGCATCGTGTGGGCCACGCCCATCGCGGATTTCGTGTGCTGCGGCGTGTCGCTGATGCTGTTCATGGGCTTCTTCCACCGCCTGAATCATGCGCGGTACATCCAGCGGGCGGTGGACGCCTGAGCAGAGTGTAGAGTTCAGAGTTCAGAGTTCAGTTGTGGAGGAAATCCTTGCGGATTTCTTTGATTTACAGAGCTACGGTCAATCGAAACAACGCTGTAATTGTCCATTCAATCAGGACAAATCCCGGAGGGATTTGAACCAAAACTGTACTCTGCACTCTCCACTCTGCACTCTAAAAAGTGCCGGACATCGCGTCCGGCGCTTTTTGCATCACCCGAGGTAATCAATGACGCTGTGGGCGGCGACATTGCCCTCGCCCACGGCCTTGGCGTACTGATAGGGCCGCCCGGTGCAGTCCCCGGCGGCGAACACCCCGGGCAGGTTGGTGGCCATGGCGCGGTCCACGACGATGTGGCCGTCCTCGGTGGCGAGGCCGGGCAGCAGGGTGTTCAGCGCGATGGCGTCCCGCAGGCAGAATACGCCGTCCACCGGCAGGGACTCGCCGGTGTTGAGCCGAAGGCCCGTCACCCGGGCGTCGCCCTCCACCGCCACGGGGCGGCTTGCGGGGGCGATCACATTCTCCCCGGCCACGCCGGGGTTTTTGTAATAGGGGAAGAAGTACAACTTCCCGGCCAGCCCGGCCAGGAACGCCGCCTCGTGTTCGAAACGCGCGTTGCCGCACAGCACCGCGACGGTGCGGCCCCGGTACAGACCGCCGTCGCAGGTGGCGCAGTAGCTGATACCCCGGCCCACGTAGTCCGCCTCGCCCTCAAGCCCGCCGGACTGGTTCACGCCGGTGGTCAAAATCAGGGTCCGGGCCTCGTAGAAGTCCGGCCCGGCCATCAGCGCGTAGCGGTCGCCCATGGGCATGATCGAATTGACCATGGCCTCCGTGATCTCAATGCCCATGGCCTGCACCTGGCGCAGGAAGGCTGCGTTCAGTTCCGCGCCGGGCACGTCCGTAAACCCAGGATAGTTGGAGACGCGCTCCGCCCGGCTCAGCTTGTCGCTCAGCGTCTTTTTCCCGATCCATATGAAGCGCTTGTCGTGAATCCTCAGATTCAGCGCGGCCGAGACCCCCGCGGGGCCTGAGCCGATGATGGCGGCGTCATAAAGCATAGCATACTCCTTCTGCGTAAGGGCCTGTGCATAAATTATTCATACATTCTGCTTGTCTGAATCCGCCATTGCTGCGTTGTCGTCGGTCAACGTGCCCCGGCACGCCTCCCTCCTCCGCCTTGCTTGCACTGACGAATTCATCCTGCGCATTCTGTATAAATAATTTATGCACAGGCCCTAAGCGTTTTAATAATTGAGAATTGAGAATAGAGAATTATATTAGCGCGGCAGTTGGTAGCTTTAATTCTCAATTCTCAATTTTTCAATTCTCAATTCTATTCTTCCTCCATCGCATCCTCGCTATCCACACGATCGATCGCGTTGACGACCCGCCTTGCGCGGGATTCGAGGGTGTCGAGCTCGCTGCCGGTCTGGGCGAGGCGCTGGCGCATGCGCTGGATGGACTCGTCGAAGCGGTCGAAGTCCTGCTTCATGGTGGAGAGCAGCTTGAGCACCTCGCCGCTGCGCCTCTCGAGGGCGAGGGAGCGAAAGCCCATCTGCATGCTGGTGAGCAGGGCGGAGAAGGTGGCGGGGCCGGAGATCAGCACCCGGTACTTCTCCTGCGTGCGCTCGATCAGCCCCTCCCGCCGGGCGACCTCGGCGTAGAGGCTCTCGGTGGGCAAAAACATCACCGCGAAATCCGCGGTCATGGGCGGGCGGATGTACTTGTCGTGGATGCGGCGGGCCTGCTCCAGCACCGCGCGTTCCAGCTGGGCGGCGCACCGGCGCACGGCCTCCCGGTCGCCGGATTCCTCCGCCTCCACCAGGCGCAGGTAGTCCTCCTGGGGGAACTTGGAGTCGATGGGCAAAAGCCGCGTCGTGTCGTCGCCCGCGGGCAGGCGCAGGGCGAACTCCACCCGCTGCTGGCTGCCCTCGGGGATGGCGGCGTTTTCGACGTACTGGCCGGGGGCGAACAGCTCCGCCATCAGCGAGCGAAGCTGCACCTCGCCCCAGACGCCCCGGGTCTTCACCCCGCCCAGCATCTTCTTCAGATCGGTCATGCCGGTGGTGATTTCCCGCATCTCGCCCAGGCCGCGGTGCACGTTGGCCAGCTGGGCGTTGACCAGCCGGAAGGACTCGTTCAGCCGCCCGTCCAGCTTGTCGGACACCGTCTGCCGCACCTTCTCCAGGCTCTGATCGTTGGCCTGCTGCATCTGGCTCATGCGCTCGTCCAGCGTGCGGCGCATGCGGTCCTGCCGGGCCTCCATGGACTCGGACAGGTGGTTCACCTGCCGCATCGAGGCATTCAGCCCCTCCGACAATCGGATGATGGCCCGCTCCTGGCGCTCGGCGTCCCTGCGCATGCGCAGCATCATCTTCGCCTGGCGCTGACGCTCCTCGATAAGCGTCCGGATCACCCATGCCAGACCCGCGAGGATGAGGAGGATGAAGAGAACGAGCAATACTTTGCCAAACATAGGCACCTCCTGGTTTTAATTGAAAATTGAGAATTGAGAATTGAGAATGGCGGTGCAAATCCCTGCGGGATTTGTTTGATATTGAATCAAAGAAATCCGTAAGGATTTCAACCATAATTCTCAATTATTCAATTCTCAATTCTCATCAGCCTTTCCCCATCTCTATGGTCTTTTCGTATGCGGAAATTACCGCCTCGAACGCGGCGGAGCGGAAGGCGGCGCGCTCCAGCGCCCGCACGCCCTGTATGGTGGAGCCGGCGGGGGAGCACACGGCGTCCTTGAGGGCTCCGGGGTGCTGCCCGGTCCGGAGAGCCAGCGCGGCGGTGCCCAGCAGGGCCTGGGCCGCGTAGGCCTGGGCCTTGGCACGGGGCAGTCCGCAGGCCACGCCGCCGTCCGCCAGGGCTTCGATCATCATCGCCGCGAAGGCCGGGCCGCAGCCGCAGACCGCGCTGCCTGCGTCGATCAGCGCCTCGTCCACGAAGTCCAGCATGCCTGCGCCGGCCATGGCGGTCTTAAAGGCGTCGAGCTTCGCGTCGTCCACGCCGTCAAAGCAGCACAGCACCACGCCCTGGCCGACGGCCGCGGGGGTGTTGGGCATGATGCGTATGATGGGGTACTCCGCCCCGGCCATCTCCCGGATGCGCCCCATGGTCAGCCCCGCCGCCATGCTCACCAGCACGCAGGGCGTCGCCCTTTCATGAAGTGTATCGCGGATGGAGGCCAGCATGTCCGCCATCATCTGGGGCTTGACCCCCAGGAACAGGTAGTCCGCCTCCCGCGCCGCGGTCAGGTTGTCCACCGTCCGGGCGCCCAGCCTTTCGGCCAGCGCTCTGGCCTTTTCCGGGGTGCGGTTCGAGAGCAGCAGGTTTTCTCCGGGCATGGCCTTGCGCGCGGCGGTCGCCATCGCGCCGCCCATGTTGCCCGTGCCGATGAAGCCGAATATGGACATGGTTCATCCCTCCGTATTACAATTGATATCTCGTCAGCCATTCGGAGAAGCGTCCGTAGATGGCGTAGAAGCGGTCGTTGAGGTCCTGGGCGTCGTCGAGGGTGTACTTGTCGGCGGCCTCGTCGTAGGTATAATGGCCCTGGGCGAGCTGCCCACGGGCGTAGGCCTCCAGCTCGGCGGCGTCGGCGATGATCCCGCAGAGGTCCTCGAGCCGGTTCGCGCTGACGGCCCTGACCCGCTTGATCAGCCCGGGGAAGTAGTCCGGCGACGACTGGGTCGCGAAGCCCCCCGCGCCGGTGTCGGCCAATACGTTCTCCGCGTCGCCGGGGTACAGGTAGTAAGGCACCGCGACGCCGCTCTCGTCCGTGGTCTGGCCCTGGTAGTCCGGCCAGGCGCAGGTGAACAGCAGGTAGTCGAACATGGCGTTGACGTCGGCGATCACGCCGTCCTCCGCCAGGGACTGGTACAGCGCGTAGTCCTCCGACACCTGCGACAGGTCCACGATCTCATAATTCGCGTCCACGATGCGGTAGTTGTACTCGTAGCCGTAGTCGTCGGAATACTGCCCCACGTCCATCCGGCCGGTGATCCTCACGGGCCGGTCGGTGTAGTCGAATTTGACGCCCTTGGCGGCGTACACGGCCATGGTGTTGGCCAGCTGCTGGGTGTTGGGCACGCAGAAGGGGCAGCTCTGGAAGGGCAGGTTCATCAGGTAGATGTAGTCGCCCTCCAGCGGCGACAGCGTGGCCATGTAGCCCGTCAGCGAC
The DNA here is from genome assembly GCA_902765735.1 of uncultured Eubacteriales bacterium. Taxonomy (GTDB): domain Bacteria; phylum Bacillota; class Clostridia; order Christensenellales; family Aristaeellaceae; genus UBA2862. The sequence continues at coordinate 58,029 of CACXBB010000016.1, forward strand.
ACGGTCTTGCCGTTTAACTGCTGTATGGTCTCGATGCTGGCGGACTCCGCAAAGCTCAGCTTCGCGGCCTCGGCGCGCTTCGAGCCGCAGCCCGTAAGCACCGTGAGGGCCAGGAGCAGGAATAGAAAGATATGCTTTTTCATGAAACACTCCTTTGGAAGGTTAAGAGTAGAGTGAAGAGTGGAGAGTGGAGAGTAAAGATGAAGAATGCCGAAGAGCGAAGCGACGATGTTTCCGGTTACGAAACGCGCTTTTTCGCGGGACCCTTGGATGATGTTGCCGCTGTGAAATGTGCGCAGCAAACTGTATCTCCACTCTCCACTCTTCACTCTCCACTCTCTTGCTTCACGTTTCCAAACTATCCTTCCGCGCCATCCTCCGCGTCAGCACGGCGGTGGGCAGTATGCTCAGCGCGAACACACAAAGCAGTATGGCCCACTCCAGCGGGTAGACGCGCGCGGCGTTGAGCACGATGCCCATGCGCGATACGAACCCCCGGATGCCCCACAGGCACAGGTGGGCGCACAGCAGCGACAGCGCCACGGCGCACAGCCCGGTCAGGGCGTTCTGGATGAGGTACAGCCGGTTGATCTTGCCCATGCTCACGCCGATCAAACGCATCAGGGCGATCTCCCGGCGGGAATCGTACATGTTCAGCAGCGCGATCACCGACACCACGAAAAGGTTCATCACCAGTATCACCGCGCACAGGATGTACACGATCTTCCGGCTCAGATCCACGTTGTCCATGACCTCCCGGAGCACGGTGTTGGGGTTGATGGCCAGGTAGTCGGTGTTGTCGGTGTACCAGTTCATCAGCGCGGCGTAGTCCGCAAGCGACTTCGAGCGCACCAGCACGGCGCAGATCTCGCCCGCCTCGGCGTGGTGATGCTCCTCGTGCTCGTCGTGGTCCTCGTCGTGGTCCTCGTCGTGCTCCTCGTCGTGATCTTCATCGTGATCTTCATCGTGGTGGTCGTGCAGTTCCCAGATGGTCGAGACGGGGGTGAACACGGCGTTGTCGTAGGCGGTGTCGGTGCGCTTCAGCACGCCGACCACGTTAAGCGGGTGATCCGCGTGGGCCGCGCCGTCGTGGGACAGCCCGTGGGAGGAGATGATTTGGTCGCCGGGGTTCAGGTTGTAGGTCTTTGCCACGTCGAAGCCCACCACGGCCTCCAGCGGCTGTGAGAACATCTCGCCCTTCAAGAGCGCCTTGTCCGAAAGCAGCGCGGGGTCGGTGCCCACGATGGGCGCGGCGTTGTAGCTGTCACCCATGCTGAAGGGGATGGCGGCGTTGACCTGGCCGGAGCGGTTCAGATCGTCGATGACGGCGTAGGGAATGGTGCCCAGCGGCTTGTCGGTGAAGAACATGGTGTTCATCGCAAGCTGCGTGGCGCTGCCCGAGGGGCCGATGATGATGTCGTACTTCGCGGCGGTGTTCACGATGCCCTCGGACACCTGGGTGGAGATGTTGTACGCCAACAGCGCGACGCCGGCGGCGAGCACCATCGAGAGCGCCGTCATGACCAGCTTGGCTCTGCGGGTGGCCATGCTCTTGAAGGCGAAGCTAAGCATGCTGACGCGCCTCCCCTCCGGGGACCCATTCGGCCACGGCGTTCATGTCGGCGCGCTCGTCGAACATGGGGGCCAGCCGGTCGTCGTGGGTCACGGCGATCAGCGTGCCGTCCCCCGCGTTGGCAAGCAGGGTCCTGACCACCTCGACGCCGGTTTCGTAGTTCAGATTGCCGGTGGGCTCGTCCGCCAGTATGATGGCGGGCTTCTTGATCAGCGCCCGGGCGATGGCCACGCGCTGCTTCTCGCCGCCGGAGAGGCGGTTCACGCGGCGCTTCTTGAGGCGCAGCAGGCCCAGCCGGTCCAGCAGGGCGTCCATTTGGGAGGTGTCCACGCCCTCGAGGCGCAGGATATTGATGTTGTCCTGGACCGTCATGTCCTCCAGCAGCTTGAAGTCCTGGAAGATGTAGCCTACCCGGCGGATGCGGTAGAGGTCGCGCGCCCTCTGGGGCAGGGCGCTGACGGCCTCGCCGTCCACGGTCACGCGGCCCTCCGCGGGGGTCAGCACGCCGGCAATCAGGTTTAAAAACGTGGACTTGCCGACGCCCGACGCGCCCAGCAGCGCGTAGCTTCGGCCGGTGTCAAAGCGCATGTCGCGGTAGCGGATGCCGGAGCCGTCCGAAAACCGCACGAAGAGATCTTCAGTTTTGATCATGGTATCGTCCTCCGAAATAATGTGTATGGATTCGGGGGACGCTCAATCGTTCAGGCGCACCTTCTGGTCAATCAGCGTGCGGGCGGGCGCGGCGGCGCGCGCCGCGTTGAGCGCCCGGACGCATAGCAGAAGGCAGAGCAGTGCCGACGCCGCCCGGGTCGGCAGCAGCGCCGGCCTGAGCCCCAGCCGCACGCAGGCGCAGATGGGGCACTCCGGGCCGTGGGCGCATCGGTGGCAGGCGATGTGGGCGCAGGCGCACAGCAATACCGCCAGTTCCAACAGCAGAACCAGCGCCATCAGCCTTGTGATCTTCCTGCGCATTTTGATGCCTCCCGTTCTGTTATAGCAATCTGCAAAAATGTTGCGTCACCTCATCCGTCCCGCCTACGGCGGTCCACCTTCCCCTCAAGGGGAAGGCTTATGGAGTCACCGCGCGGCAGCATGCCTTCCCCTTGAGGGGAAGGTGGCGCGTAGCGCCGGATGAGGTGTGCCACGAATTATGACGATTGCTATAAGTGTTTGATTGTATCGCATCATCCGATTGCGGACGCCAAGAATGGCGTCCCTACGGCGAACCCGGCTATTCCTGTTCCCCTTCCGCGTCGTCGGACTCGTGCAGGAAGCGATGTACGGCCTCAGCTACGCCCGCGGGCACGCCGGGGACCTGGGCGATATCCTCGGCGGACGCCTCCCGCAGGGCCTCCACGGTCTTGAAGTGCTTGAGTATGGCCTTGCGGCGCTTCTCGCCCACGCCGGGCACGCCGTCGAGGCGGGAGGCGATGGACGCCCGGCCCCGCAGGGTCCGGTGGTGAATGATGGCGAAGCGGTGGGCCTCGTCGCGCACGCGCTGTATGAGGTGCAGGGCGTTGGAGTGCTTATCCAGCAGGATCGACGCCTCCTCGTCCGGCAGCACGATCTCCTCGATGCGCTTGGCCAGGCCGAATATGGGGATGTCCAGCCCCAGCGCGCGCATGGCGTCGCGGGCGGCGGCGACCTGTCCCCGGCCGCCGTCGATGAGTATGAGGTCCGGCAGCCACGAGAACTTGCCGCCCTCGGGGTCCAGCCCCTGTGCGCGGCGCTCCTCCAGCTCCTTTAAACCGTGGGACAGCCGCCGGGTGATGACCTCGGCGATGGAGGCGAAGTCGTTGGCCCCCTCCACGGTCTTGATGCGGTAGCGCCGGTACTCCTTGTTGGCGGCCAGACCGTCCACCATGACCACCTCGCTGGCCACGGACAGCACGCCCTGGGTGTTGGAGATGTCGTAGCCCTCGATGCGCCGGGGCGGCTCGGGAAGCCCCAGCACGTCCTTCAATTCCTCCAGCGCGCCGGTGGTGCGGGCGTAGGAATTGGCGTTTTTCCGGTCGATCTTGTGAAGCTCGTCCCGCAGGTTCTTGACGGCCATGTTCACCAGCTTGCGCTTCTCGCCCCGCACCGGCACGGACAGGTACACCCGCCGGCCGTGAAGCTCCGTCAGAAGCTGCTCGATCACGGCCTTCTCCTCCGGCATCACCGACAACAAGAGGTCCTGCGGCGGCATGTTCTCCAGGTCGTAGTATTGCAGTATGAACTGCGTGAGCACGTCGCCCATGGCCTCGTCGCCCGCGCCCTCCAGCATGAAGCGCTCCGAGCCGATGAGCCGCCCCGAGCGCACGAACATCAGCTGCACCATGGCGTCGGCGTCGTGGGGCATGGCGGCGATGATGTCCTGATCGCCCAGCGCCGTGGAGATGGCCTTCTGCTTCTGCATCACGGCTTCCACGGCCCGGATGCGGTCGCGGTACACCGCCGCGCGCTCGTAGTTCATCGCGGCGGCGGCCTCGGACATGCGGGTCTTCATTTCGTCCAGCACCGGGGCGTATTTGCCGTTCAGAAACTCCATGACCTTATGGATGGTCTCGAGGTAGTCCGCCTCGGAGACCATGCCCGCGCAGGGGGCGGGGCACTGGCCGATCTGGTGGTGCACGCAGGGGCGGTGGGGCTTATCCGGGTTGATCTGCCAGGCGCAGGTGCGGATGGGGAACACCATGCGCACCACGTCCAGCACCTCCCGCACCACCGTGGCGCCCTGGAAGGGCCCGAAGTACTTCGCCCCGTCCTTCTCCTGCTTGCGCACGAGCTGCACGCGGGGGTAGCGCTCCTTTAGATCCACGCGGATGAAGGGGTAGTGCTTGTCGTCCTTTAAGAGGATGTTGTAGTGGGGTCTGTGCAGCTTGATGAGGTTGCACTCCAGCGTGAAGGCCTCCAGCTCCCCGTCCACCAGCATGATGTCGAAATCGTCGATCTTCGACACCATGGCGCGCACCTTGGGGGTGTGCTGGCGGGAGGGCCGAAAGTACTGGCTGACCCGGTTTTTCAGGTTCTTGGCCTTGCCCACATAGATGATTTCCCCCTGGTGCTTCATCAGATAGCACCCGGGGGAATCCGGCAGATTGGCGATCTTCCACTCCAGATCGGGGTTGAGGTGGACGTAGTTCATGTCCTGCTCAAACTGAAAGGGGTCCCAGTCCGCCATAAGGGTCTTCATGTCATCCATCAAAGGTTCACCTTTCTGTCGAGCAGCCAGGCTGTGGCTCCGGCGAACACCACCGCGAAGGCGAGGTCCACCGCCGCCTGGGCGCCGAGCATGCGAAGCAGCTCCTCGGTGGTGTTCGGCACCACGTCCCTGGACACCATGCCGCCGACCTTGGTGGTCGCGTAGTTGAGCCCCGCGAACAGCAGAAAGCTCACCAGCAGCCTTAAAAAGCCCTTCTTGTTCTGCAACAGCGTGGCGCTTAAAGTGATGGCCAGGTAGGCCGTGCACATCGTCAGTATGATCTGTATGAGCACGGTGCCCGTCTCAAAGGCCAGGGTCAGTATCACTCGGGTCAGGTTGATGCTGCCCCCCATGGTGCCGGACATCATCGTGAAGGCGAACTGCAATTGCTGCAGAGTCTCCTGGTCCAGGTCCAGCCGGCTGAACAGCTTCGAGTAGTCGTAGTACACCGCGCCGCCGAACAGCGCCGTCACCACCAGCGCGGAGAGCACCGTGTAGAGTATCTTGGAGGCCACGATGCCCATGGGGCCCACGGGCACCATGAAGGTCAGGTAGCCGGTTTTGTCGCTGAGCTCCCGGGAGTAGCTCACGATGCCCGCGATGAGGATGTAGACGTACACCGCGAACACCAGCGCGGTCAGAAGGCCCAGGCAGATGCCGGCGACCTTGTAGTTGTCCATCTTATCGCCGATCAGAAAGCCCGCCTCCAGCGCCACCAGCGCCGCCATCATGACCAGAAGGGTGGTGCGGGTCTTGCGGAACTCGTATTTCATCAGCTTAAGCATTGATCTCGCCCCCCTCCGACGCATGGCCGTAGATCTCGATGTAGCGGTCCTTGAGGGTCATGCCCTGGCTGGTCTCCGCCTTGGTTCCGGCGCAGACCAGATGCCCCTCCTTCAGGTAGACGCAGGTGTCCACCACGTCCTCCAGCTCGTCCACCAGGTGGGTGGAGATCAAAAGCGTGCGGGAGGGGTCCCGGGCGGTCAATATGGCCTCGATCACCTGCTGGCGGGTCAGTATGTCCACGCCGTTCAGGGGCTCGTCGAACAGCATGAGCCTCGCGTCGCGGCTCAAGATCAGCGAAAGCCGCAGCTTCGCCGCCATGCCGCTGGAGAGCTGCTTCACCCTGTCCTCGGGGGTGAGCTCCATCCGGCGGAGCCACTCGTCGAAGCGGTTGGGGTCGAAGTCGCGGAAGAAGTCCGCATAGTATTTGCCTGCGTCCTGGATGGTCATGTAGTTGTAGAAGTAGTTCTCGGTGGGCATGTAGGCGATCTGCGCCTTGGTCTTTGCGCCGATGCGCTGCCCATCGAACAGCACCTCGCCCGAGGTCTGCCGCGACAGCCCCGCGATCAGCTTCATCGAGGTGGTCTTGCCCGAGCCGTTGGGGCCCAGCAGCAGGCATACCCTGCCCGCATCCAGCGCGAAGCTCACGTCCTCAAGCGCGGTGCGGCGCAGGTATTTTTTGGTAACGTTTTTGAATTCCAGCATGTGCCGTGTTCCTTTCGTTCTTGCGTTGCCCTGCATTATAGCACGGCTAAATTAAGATTTCTATCGAAGCAGGTGGTTAAATACCGCCATACATCGCGTAGGGGCGCCGATGCGGCGCCCGCCCAATCAGAAGCCATGGTTCTTTTCGGGCGGGCGCCCATTGGGCGCCCCTACATCGGGTTTGGCTGTATCGTCATTCGTTTTGAGACAGCCCCATGTCGGTCGTCATCAGGCCACGGGATCGTCGTCGCCGACGACGATGGACGGCTCGGCCTGCTCGCCGTTGTCTGCGCTCTCCACCGCGCCGTTCTCGCCCTCATAGTCCGAATCGGCGGTGTTGGCCGCGGGCTCGGCGGTGGCCTGGGCGAACTCGGTGCGCGGCGCGGCGTCGGAGTACAGGAGCGCCTGTGTCGCGCTGTCGGCGATGCCGGTGGCCTCGAGGCCCGCGTACTCCTGGAACACCTTCACGGCGGTCTGGGTCTTGTTGCCGTAGGCGCCGTCGCGGTCGTCCATCAGGAAGCCCAGCTCATACAGCCGGGTCTGCAGCTCCAGCACGGCGTCGCTCTTGGCGCCCTTGGCCAGGGTCTCGTACTGGGGCACCTCCGGGGTGGGGGAGGGGGTGGGCTCGGTCACCACGGTGACCTGCTCGCCGTTCAATATCGCGGTCAGCTCGGCGGCGGTGGAGGCGGCCTCCAGCTGGGCGATGGAGTTGTTCACGATGGCCCAGCGCCCGGCGGAATCGTCCGCGCCGCTCTCGCCGGAGGACGCCGCCTGGGCGTCCATCAGTATGGCGTTTCCGATGTTCTTCTGAATGGTCTGCAGCGTGGAGACGAACAGCGAGTCGTTCACCGCCCGCGCGCTCTCCTCCGGCAGCAGGGCATCGATGGCGGCGGCATCGGCGGTGGCCCGGGTGGCCAGGCCGACGGCGCCCTCGGAGGCGAAGGTGTTCACCATGTCGTTGATGTAGGCGGTCTCGGTGTGGCTCTTGATGAGCTCGATGCCGTCGTTGTACAGCGCCTCTGTCACGCCCTCGATCTTCGCGGAGGACGTCGCGCCGCGCACGTGACGGAACCACATCACGCCGCCCACGATCAGCGCCGCCGCCAGCACCATGATCAGGGCCACCTTGAGGATGTCCTTGAGGCCCAGGGCGCGGCCGTAGCGCATCTCGTCGAACTCCTCCTCGTCGATGTCGTCGAACACATCGCTCTGGTCGGTGTCGATGCCGGGGTCGGGCTCTCCCACGTCGTCGTAGACCTGCTGGTCCTCCGGGGTGTTGTAGACCCCCTCCTCCGCGGCGGCGTCGGCGTTTCTGCGGCGGCGCTGGGCGCGGCGGGTCTGGTTGGCCTCCAGCTTCTGGATGTAGTCCTCCACCCCCGCACTGATGCCCGCGCGGCCGGTGGATTCGATGGGCCGGGTGTGCAGCTCGGAGGTATCCATGTCCTCCATCTTGAGCTCCTCGTCCACGGCGTTTAAGGTGTCGATGGCCTCCTCGGAAAGCGGCTCCGCCGGGGTCTCCGGCTTGGCGGGCTGCTGTTGGTCGCCCTTTACGGCGGCGCGCATGTCCTTGCGCACGTCCTCGGGCACCGACGCGCCGTTGTAGACCGGGCGGTAGGTGGTGCGGGAATCGACGCTGCCCTCCTGCTGCTGCTCCTCCGTCATGGTGGTATAGGTGGTGCGGGTAAAGGCCGCCGTCGCCTGTTTCACCGGCGCGTCGGGATAGATCCGCGCCTGCGCCGAGGTGTAGGGCGTTCCCTCAAACCGGCTCTCTCCCACGGGATTGCCGCAATGCGGGCATTGCATATCCCCCGTCGCGAGAGTTTTGCCGCATTTGGAACAAAACATAGCCTGGCCTCCGTTCGTATCTTTGTATCATTTCATGGTTACCCATATTATTAGAACCATCCTATCATAATGATAGAATGGTTCCACAGGTAAATCAAGGTTATAATTATGACTTTAATCGGACATTTTGGGTGTTTCGGTCATATTCTGCGGTTTTTGGGGTCCGGGGGGCCTTTCGATGACCGATTGAGGGCATCATTCCGTCCAAACCGGGGGGTTGCAGTCCGGGCAGGGGCTCAGGGCCTCCAGCATGGCCTGGCGCACGGTGAGCTCCCGGTTGTTGGACTGGGTGCCGCACACGCGCTGGGCGTGGTAGCGCTGGGCGTGGTTGAACACGGCGTACACCACGGTGTTCAGGATCTCCTCGCGCTCGATCTCCTGACTCTGCAGCTTCTGCTCCTCGGTCATGAGGTCCTTCTCGTCGCCGCCCTGGGCCCTGACCTGCTCCAGCTGCTGCTGGTAGAGCAGCTCCTCGATGTTGTACAGCGCGCTGAGGTTGTCCGTCTCGGGGGCCTGGGTGACCGCCTGGGGCGCCACGGGCAGCGGCAGCTGGCTGGTCAGCGCGGGCCTGGGCGTCAGGAGCACCACCAGAAGCGTCATCTCCACCGTGGCCAGCGCCGTCAGCAGCATGCGGCCCCGGGCGCGGAACACCCCCTTGTACCACAGTACCAGCAGGCCCACCGGGGGCAGCAGCACCAGCAGTATGATCACGCCCAGCCCCCGGCCCGAGATCGCGTGCGCCTTCGTGGGGCGGCGGATCAACTGGGCGGACGTCTTGTTGCGGGTTTTCATCGATCAGTCCTCCGTGATATCACAGCTTGCCCAGCTGCCGGACGATGGCGTCATAGGTCTGGCCGGAGATGTCGTGCTCCACCCGGCAGGCGTCCTCCTGGGCGGTGACCGGGTCCACGCCGATGCGGATGAGGATCTCCGTCAGCGCCTTGTGGCGGGCGTAGATGCGCTGGGCGATCTCCATGCCGGCGTCGGTCAGGGAGATGTAGTTGTCCTTGTCCATGGCGATATAGCCGTCCTCCCGCAGGTGCTTCATGGCCACGCTGACGGAGGGCTTGCTCACCTGGAGGCCCGAGGCAATGTCCACCGAGCGCACGTAGCCCTTTTCCTCGTGGAGGCGCAGTATCATCTCCAGATAGTCCTCAGCGGATTTGTGTATCTTCATGATCCATTCGTTCCTTTCGATCGCCGTTACTCTATATTAGCATGCCCTAACGGTTTTTTCAACCCCCCAATCCGTGAATTAACGGAGCTTGCGCGTGGATAGGATTGCCATTCACCCATGTTGTATGGTAACGGGGGACGACCTCTTTCGTCTTAATGCCTGGCGGCATTAATCCACCTTCCCCTGAAGGGGAAGGCATAGGATAACGCTTCCAAAAGCCTTCCCCTTCAGGGGGTTCGAGCGCCCGGAAAACAGTCCAGTGGACTGTTTTCAGCGAGAACGGGCCGGCAGGCCCCCGGAACGGTGGCACGCGAAGATAACATACTATTGACTCAACCTACTGGACATATAACCCAGAGGCATGATATAATATTACATTAGGAATTGGAGGTATCCGGCATTCCATAATTCCCAATTCCCCATTCCCAATTCCCAATTCAACCAGAGGTTTTCCGCATGACGTTACAGCAACTGAACTACATCATCACCATCTCGGAGACGGGCTCCATCAACAAGGCGGCGGAGAAGCTGTACGTGTCGCAGCCCTCGCTGACCAGCGCCATCAAGGAGCTGGAGCGGGAGCTGGGCATCGTAGTGTTCAACCGCACCGGCAAGGGCGTGACCCTGACGGCGGACGGGCTGGACTTTCTGCCCTACGCCCGCCAGGTGTACGGCCAGTACCTGAGCCTGATGGAGAAGTACGGCAAGGCCGGCGGGCGTCGGCAGAAGTTCGGCGTGTCCTGCCAGCACTACTCCTTCGCGGTGAAGGCGTTTGTGGAGATGGCCAAGGCCTACGACATGGCCAAGTACGAGTTCGCCATCCGCGAGACCCGCACGCTGGACGTCATCAACGACGTGTCCCGCCTGCAGAGCGAGATCGGCATACTCTATTTAAGCGACTTCAATCGCAAGGCGATACTGAAGCTGTTGTCCTCCAACGGGCTGTCCTTCCACCACCTGATCTTCTGCAACGCCTACGTGTACCTGTGGAAGGGGCACCCGCTGGCCGATCGGAAGTCCATCAGCCTTAAAGACCTCGAACCCTATCCCTGCCTGTCCTTCGAGCAGGGGGACTCCAGCTCCTTCTACTTCGCCGAGGAGATCCTGTCCACCAACGAATACCCCCGCAGCATCAAGACCAACGACCGCGCCACCAACTTGAACCTCATGACCGGCTTAAACGGCTATACGCTGTGCTCCGGCATCATCTGCGAGGAGCTCAACGGCTCCGACTTCATCGCCATCCCCTACGAGCCCGACGGCAACAACCCCAACAGCGTCATGAACGTGGGGTATGTGGTCAAGAACAACGCCATACTCAGCGAGCCGGGGCAGCGGTATCTGGATGAGATCAAGAGGTATTTGGGGATTGAGGAATAGCCGTAGGGACGCCATACTTGGCGTCCGCGGGCCGCGGAATCATCGGCACACCTGTGCGATGATTTCCGCGGCTTCATTCATCTCCTCGCGCGTCGTATGCCGTCCGACGCTGATGCGCAGCACGCAGGCGGCGTCCTCGTCAGACAGGCCGAGTGCGCGGTAGACGTGGCTGAGCCTGTGTTCGCGTGAGGCGCAGGCCGCGCCGCCGGACACCGCGACGCCCCGCAAATCCAGTGCGGCCACGGCCTTTTCGGAATCGATCCCCGGGAGCCGCACCGCCACGATGCCCGGCGCGCGCTCCGCGCCCCGGCACAGCGGCGCGCAGCCGGGGATTTTTGCGCATAATTCGGCGGTGAAGGCGTCGATCAGGGCCCGTTCACGCCCGGCGCGCGCGGACATGTCGTCCCGGGCCAGCTCGGCGGCGACACGCATGCCGCAGATGCCCGGCACGTTCTCGGTGCCGGCGCGCAGACCGAACTCCTGCCCGCCGCCGTCGATCAGCGGCTTCGGGGCGACGCCCTGCCGCACGTAAAGCGCCCCCGCCCCCCGAGGGCCGTAGAACTTGTGGGCGGACAGGCTCAGAAGGTCGATGCCCATGGCCCGCACATCGACGGGCACCTGAGCGAAGGCCTGCACCGCGTCGCAGTGGAAGGGCACGCGCCGCGCCCGGGCCAGCGCGCCGATGGCCGAAACGGGCTGCACGACGCCGGTCTCGTTGTTGACGAGCTGCACGGAGATCAGCCGCGTGTCGGGCTTAAGCGCCGCCTCGACGGCCTCCGGGCGGACGACGCCGTCTCTGTCCGGCATGACGATGGTGACCTCCCGCGCCCAGTGCCGGGCGGCGTTGAGCACCGAGGCGTGCTCGACGGCGGAGACCACCGCGTGGCTGCCCGCGGCCAGCGTCATGGCCTGGCTGTTGGCCTCGCTGCCCCCGGAGGTGAACACGACCTCCTCCGCCCGGGCGCTGAGCATGTCCGCAATCACCCGCCGCGCCAGATTGAGCTCCTTTCGCGCTGCCCCCGCCGCCGCATACGGCGCGGAGGGATTCGCCCATACCTCCGCCATACAGCGCGTCATTTCCGCGATCACCTTATCGTCCGGCACCGTGGTGGCCGCGTGGTCCAGATAGATCATAGCGCCGCCTCCTCATCATCTTTTGTGACAATTATAATCCCTTTTTGCATTAAAGTAAATCTCCCTTGACAAGCGCACGTTCACGGGGGTATTGTTGAAACAGAGATTTCGATGAGGCGGGCGATGAGGGCATCGCCCCTACAACAGCGCGATATCTGTAGGGGCGATCCCCTGATCGCCCGAGGGAACGAACAATCACCGACAGAGATCAGAGGAGGAACAGCCATGACACGAGAGCAGGCCAGGGCGCGGGCCGAGGCGCTGGTCGGCCGCATGACGGTGGAGGAGGCGGCGGGCCAGCTGCGCTACGACGCGCCGGCCATCGAGCGGCTGGGCGTGCCCGCCTACAACTGGTGGAACGAGGCGCTGCACGGCGTGGCCCGCGCGGGCGTGGCCACCAGCTTCCCCCAGGCCATCGGCATCGCCGCGACCTTCGACCCCGAACTGGTGCGGGCGCTGGGCGACATCGCCGCCACCGAGGGCCGCGCCAAGTACAACGCTTCAGCCGCCCACGGCGACCGGGACATCTACAAGGGGCTGACCTTCTGGTCCCCCAATGTCAACATCTTCCGCGACCCCCGCTGGGGCCGGGGCCACGAGACCTACGGCGAGGACCCCGTGCTGACCGCCGAGCTGGGCGCGCAGTACGTGAAGGGCCTGCAGGGGGAGGGGGACACCATGAAGTCCGCCGCCTGCGCCAAGCACTTCGCGGTGCACTCCGGGCCGGAGGCGCTCAGGCACCGCTTCGACGCCGTGGCCTCCCAAAAGGACATGGCCGAGACCTACCTGCCCGCCTTCCGCGCGCTGGTGGACGCCGGGGTGGAGGCCGTGATGGGCGCGTACAACCGCGTCAACGGCGAGCCCGCCTGCGCCAGCGCCGCGCTGATGGACCTCCTCCGCAACCGCTGGGGCTTCGAGGGGCACTTCGTGTCCGACTGCTGGGCCATCCGGGACTTCCACACCGGCCACATGGTCACCGACACCCCCGAGGAATCCGCCGCGCTGGCCCTCGAAAGGGGCTGCGACGTGAACTGCGGCAACACCTATCTGTACATGCTCAAGGCGCTTGAGAAGGGCCTGGTGACCGAGGAGATGATCCGCCGCGCCGCCGTCAGGCTGTTCACCTGCCGCTACATGCTGGGCATCATGGCGGGCACGGGCAGCGATTTCGACGCAATCTCCCCGGACGTGGTCGAGTGCCCCGAACACCTTCAGAAGGCCCGGGAGGCCGCGGAGAAGGGCTGCGTGCTTCTGAAAAACGACGGCATGCTGCCGCTCAAGGGCATAAAGACCCTGGGCGTGATCGGCCCCAACGCCAACAGCCGCGCCGCGCTGGTGGGCAACTACCACGGCACCTCGTCGCGCTACGTCACCGTGCTGGAGGGCCTGCAGGACGCGCTGGAGGGCGAGGCCCGGGTGCTGTACGCCGAGGGCAGCCACCTGTTCAAGGACCGGCTGGAAAACCTGAGCCGGCCCAACGACGGCATCGCCGAGGCGCTGTCGGTGGCGGAGCGCTCCGACGCCGTGGTGCTGGTGGTGGGCCTGGACGAGACCCTGGAGGGCGAGGAGGGTGACACCGGCAACGCCGCCGCCTCCGGCGACAAAGCCGACCTGCTGCTGCCCGAGGGCCAGCGGGCGCTGATGGACGCCGTGCTGAAGGTCGGCAGGCCCACCGTCATCGTGCTGATGGCGGGCAGCGCCATCGACCTGGGCGACGCCGCCGACAGGGCCGACGCCGTGCTGCTTGCGTGGTACCCCGGCGCGCGGGGCGGCAGGACCGTGGCGGACATACTGCTTGGCAGGGTGTCCCCGTCGGGCAAGCTGCCGGTGACCTTCTATAAGAACGAACAGCTTCAGCGCATGCCGGACTTTACCGACTACGCCATGCGGGGCCGCACCTACCGCTACATCGAGGAGGCGCCGCTGTACCCCTTCGGCTACGGACTGACCTACGGCGACTGCGCCGTGATCGGGGCGAAGCGCACGGCGGGCGGCATTGAGGCCGCGATCGAGAACCGCGGCGCCATGGACACCGACGAGGTGGTGCAGGTGTACGTGCAGAACGAAGGGGCTAAAGACGCCCCGCGCAACCCCCGGCTGTGCGCCTTCAGGCGAGTCCGCGTGCCCGCCGGACAGACCGTCACGGTAGCGCTGGACATCCCCGCCGGGCGCCTCAAAGTGGTGGACGACGCGGGCCGCGCCGTGGACGAGGGCACGCCCGTGTTCCACGTCGGCCTCGGCCAGCCCGACGCGCGGACCGAGGCGCTGACGGGGCATGGGAGTGTGCGCGTGGAAGCGTAGGAGATTATAATTTCCCATTCATAAAGCGCCGGGCAATCGCCCGGCGCTTTGGCGTCATTCCTCATACCCCGGCATCTGCCGCGCCTGTTCGACAAGGTTCCGGATCGGGGTGTCCATCGCCCCGGCGGGCAGGCCGGCGTTGATGACGCGGTCGCATTGGCGCATCAGCGCGAGGGCCTCCTCGACGGCGCTGTCCGGGACGGGCGCGAAGGGGGGCACGCTGACCACCCGGGCGGCGAGCTGCCGGGCCAGGTGGCAGTCCACGTCGTTTTCAGTCAGTATGCCGGTGAAGAAGGGGATGTTCTCCTTTTGCAGCCGCCGGAACACCGGCACGCCGCTGCCCCCGCCGCAGAGCACGAAGGTCCTGGGGTCGCCCTCGGGCCGGGGCAGCTCGATGGACCCGAACAGCGGGTCGTAGCTGCCCTGCTCGATGCCGTAGAGCCTGCGGATGTTGCCGGCCTCGAACACCGTCTCCGGCGGGCCGAAGGAGGCTACATGGTCCCCCTGCACGCACAGTATCTTGTCGGAGATCTTCTGGGCCAGATCGATCTCGTGCAGCGACATGATCACCGTGATGCCCTTCTGCTTGGCCATGGTCCGGAGGATGCTCAGAAGCTGCAGCTTGTGCCGGATGTCCAAAAAGGACGTGGGCTCGTCCAGTATGATGATCTCCGGCTGCTGGCAGATGGCGCGTGCCAGCAGCACCCGCTGGCGCTGGCCGTCGGAGATGGCGTTGAAATCCCGGTTGGCGATCTCGGTGACCTTCACCGCCTCCATGGCGGCGAGTACCTGTTCTTCGTCCGCCTCGGACAGTATGCCCAGCCGCCCGGTGTAGGGGTAGCGGCCGGTGGCCACGATGTCCCGGCAGGTCATGAGCTCCGGCTTCATGCGCTCGGTGAGCACTACGGCCATGCGGGTGGACAGGTCTTTGTAGGAGAGGCTCTTTAAGTCGTCGTCCTGGATGTACACCCGGCCGCCGATGGTTTTGAGCTGCCGCGTGATGCTCTTTAAGATGGTGGATTTGCCGGAGCCGTTGGGCCCGATCAGCGTGACGATCTCGCCCTTCTCGATGCCGATGTCGATGTCGTTGATCAGCGGTCTGCCGTCGTAGCCCACGGTGAGGTGCTGCGTTCTGAAATACATCTGTGCCACGCGCTCACCTCCCCTTCTGACGCTTGAGCATCATCATGATCACCACCGGCGCGCCGAACACGCTGGTGACGGTGGAGATGTTCAGTTCCACAGGGGCGAAGGCCGTGCGGGCGATCAGGTCGCAGGCCATGCAGAAAACCGCGCCGCCCAGGAAGGTGGCGGGGATCACCACCAGCGGCCTGGCGGTGTTCAGCGCCCGCTTGATGAGGTGGGGCACCGCGATGCCCACGAAGGAGATGGGCCCGGCGAAGGCCGTCACCGTGGCGGACAGCACGCTGGATAAGAGGATCAGCGCGATGCGGAAGCGCTTGATGTTCACGCCCATGGACTGGGCGTAGGCCTCGCCCAATTGGTAGGCCCCGATGGGCTTGGACAGCATGAACACCGCCGCGCCGGTGATGCCCACCACCACCGCCGCCACGGCCACGTTGTCCCAGCTCATGCCGGAAAAGCTGCCCAGCGACCAGCCGCGCAGGTTCACGATGTCCGACTCCTCGGCGAAGGTGACGATGAAGTCCGTCACCGCCGAGCATATGTAGCCGATCATGATGCCGCCCACCAGCAGTATGGCCATGTGCTTTAAACGCCGGGACATCAGCAGTATGAAGCCTACCGACATCATCGACCCCGCGAAGGCCGCCACGATCAGCGCCATCGACGACACCGCGCCCAGACGGCTCAGGAAGAAGATCATGGTGATGGCCACCACCATCTTCGCGCCCGAGGAGATGCCCAGCACAAACGGCCCCGCGATGGGATTGCCGAAGAAGTTCTGCAAAAGAAAGCCCGACAGCGACAGCGCCCCGCCCAGGATCGCCGCCATGAATATGCGCGGCATGCGGATCTTCCAGATGATGGAGTGCTGGACCGAATCCTGCCCGCGCCCCACCAGTATGCGCATCAGTTCGCCGAAGGGGATCTGCACGCTGCCGATCACGATGTTGAGTATCGTGATGCCGATCAGCGCCGCAAACAGCAGTACGAACACCAGCGTGTAGCGGCTTTTGCGCCGAAGGTTTGCGCTTTGATCCAACTTGCAACACCGTCCTTTCTGTAAAATTGGGAATTGGGAATGGGGAATTGGGAATTATGGATCACTTATATCAATGATACCACATATTATAGCGTCATACAACACCGTAAATCTTGAAAATATACAGAAAACGTGGTATGCTATACCCAAATATGAGGGGGCGATGTGATGTTTAAAAGGTTTTTGGCGCTGGCGGTGGCGATTGCGCTGTTTTGTCTGGGGGCGCTGGCGGAGAGCGTCTCGGCGGAGACCGTCCCGGACGGCTTCAGCTTCTCCGGCGGCAGCGGCAGGGTGACCATCTCCTGTCCCGCCATCTGGGAATCGGAGGGCCGGACGATGGCGCGGATCGTGTTCTCCAGCCCGAACTACCCGACCTTACAGTCGGAGGGCGTGGCCTACGCCGCGACCCACGAGGGAAAGACCTCGATCTTCGAGATCCCGGTGACGCTGAATCAGGACATGGAGGTCGTGGGCACCACCACGGCCATGTCCCAGCCCCACGACGTGACCTACACCATCCGCGTCAGCGTGGGGGAGGCGGCCCCGGCCGCGGAGGCGGCGCAGGCCGAGGCGCCCGCGCCGGTGACGGACAAGGCGCCCGTCGAGGGGCTTGAGTGGTTGCGCCGCATGCCGCTGACCTACGCCGAGGGCTTCTCGGTGGACGAGTACGCGGGCGGCTACACGCTGATCGACATCGTGGACGGCGACCGCATACTGCTGCTGCCCGACGGCGCGGACGTCCCGGACAATCTGCCCGCGGACGTGCTGGCGATTCACAGGCCGAAGAACATCTACCTGGCGGCCACCTCCGCCATGGCGCTGTTTGCGCGGCTGGACGCGCTGGGGTGCGTGGGGGCGTCGTCGCTGGAGGCGGAGGACTGGAGCGTCGAGGCGGCCCGGGCGGCCATGGAGGCCGGCGAGATGGCCTTCGCCGGGAAGTACTCCGAGCCGGACTACGAGCTGCTCATCCAGCTGGGCTGCGACCTGGCCGTGGAGTCCACCATGATCTTCCACACCCCCAAGGTCAAGGAGATGCTGGAGAGCCTGGGCATCCCGGTGATCGTGGACCGCTCCAGCTACGAACCCCACCCGCTGGGCCGCACGGAGTGGATCAAGCTCTACGGCGCGCTGGTGGGCCGCGAGGAAGCCGCGGAGGCGTTCTTTGCCGAAAAGGAGGCCCTGATCAGCCAGTACGCCGACTATCCCAACAGCGAAAAGACCGTCGCCTTCTTCTACATGAGCTCCGACGGCTCCGTGGTGGTGCGCAACTCCACCGACTACGTGCCCCGGATGATCGAGATCGCCGGCGGACGCTACGCCCTGTCCGACATCGTGGATCCCGACAGCAGCCGCTCCTCCGTGTCCACCACCATGGAGCAGTTCTACGCCGCCGCCGTGGACGCCGATTACCTCATCTATAATACCTCCATCGCCAGCCCGCTGAACAGCCTGGCCGACCTGTACGCCCTCTCCCCGCTGTTTGCCGACTTCAAGGCCGTCAAAGAGGGCAACGTCTGGTGCGCCGGCAAGAACCTCTACCAGGAGACCGACGACGTGGGCGAGCTCATCGCCGATATCCATAACATGATCGCCGGGGAGGGGGAGATGCGGTTTTTGACGAGAGTGGAGTAGAGTGTGGAGTGTGGAGTGAAGAATGCAGGGTGAACCGTCGTAGGGGCGCCGATGCGGCGCCCGCCTTGCCTTCCCCTTCAGGGGAAGGTGGCGCGCAGCGCCGGAAGAGGTCGTCCCCCTTCGTAGGGGCGCCGATGCGGCGCCCGCCTGGATACGATACGCAACGTATTTCACGGTGGGCGGCGCATCGCCGCCCCTACGACTCCGTAACCCTTTAATCAAAGGAATCCGCAGGATTCCCACCAAAACTGCACTCTGCACTCTGCACTCTCCACTCTGTCCTCTGTCCGCATCGGATGGACACCCTTCCCACGCATCCGCATAAATATCCGTATTTATGCGGATATTGTGTATAAATCTCCTTAACTTAAGCGACACATGAATGATTAATCAGTGGATTTCTGCAAAAAAACCGGTAAAATGTCCGTGATGGACGGAATGATGTGGACGGATGGCGGAAAAAGCGGTCGCTTATTGCAAAAATAACGCGGCGGGCTATTGCAATTCCTGCATGAATTATGTATAATATCACCATCAAATTATGGGAGGAATATTCCTATGAAGAAAATCATTGCGATCGTATTGGCTATGATGTTGGTCCTGTGCGCGGCTGCGACGGCCGAGACCGTGAAGATCGGCGTGTTCGAGCCGGCTTCCGGCGACAGCGGCGCGGGCGGCAAGCAGGAGATGCTGGGCATGCAGTACGCCAACAAGGAGACCCCCACCGTTGAGATCGGCGGCACGACCTACGACGTCGAGCTGGTCTACGCGGACAACGGCTCCTCCACCGACAAGGCTCCCTCCGCCGCGCAGCAGCTGGTGAGCGAGGGCGTGTCCGTGGTGCTTGGCTCCTACGGCTCCGGCGTGTCCATCGCCGGCTCCCAGTACTTCGCCGACGCGAACATCCCCGCCATCGGCGTCACCTGCACCAACCCGCAGGTCACCGCGGGCAACAGCCACTACTTCCGCATCTGCTTCCTGGATCCCTTCCAGGGCACCGTCCTTGCCAACTACGCCTCCAAGGAGCTGGGCGCCACCGTCGCCTACACCCTGGGCGAGCTGGGCAACGACTATGACCAGGGCCTGTGCACCTACTTCAAGCAGGCGTTCGAGGCGCTGGGCGGCACCGTGATCCCGGAGAGCTTCCCCACCGGCACGGCTGACTTCACCTCCTACCTGACCAACGCCGCCAACTACGGCGCGCAGGTGTTCTTCTGCCCCGTGTCCATCGCCTACTCCACCCAGATCGTGCAGCAGGCCAACAGCCAGGGCGTGACCTTCCCGATCCTGGGCGGCGACACCCTGGACAGCAACGTGGTGGCCAACGCCGCCAAGGGCACCAACGTGAAGATCATCATCACCACCTTCTATCAGGAGGGCGCGACCCCCGAGTTCGACGAAGGCTTCAAGGCCTGGCTGAACGAGGATGCCGAGGCCATGACCAACAACGGCGGCAACGACATGATCTCCGCCGTGTCCGCCATGGGCTATGACGCCTACTACACCGCCCTCGAGGCCCTCAAGGCCGCCGGCTCCACCGACTCCGCCGCCGTGCTGGCCGCGCTGCCCGGCGTGACCTTGAACGGCGTGTCCGGCGCCATCGCCTTCGACGAGGTGGGCGACGCCATCCGCAACGCCGCCTTCGTCAAGACCATCAACAACGAGACCGGCGACTGGGAGTTCGTCGCCGAGCAGACCGTCGAATAAGGTCGGACCGAACGTCTCGGCGGAGGCATTGCCTCCGCCGATTGTTCGATTTGAGAATGGGAAATGGGAAATGGGGAATGGGAAATTGCAGCATGCCATTGTTGCATCTCCTGTTCCTGCGCTTTCTGCATAAAGGGTGGCAGCCGGTATCTGTCATTCCCCATTTCCCATTTCCCATTTCCCATTCTATAAACAAGGAGCGTTCCCCATGTGGAATACCGTCTTCCCCTACCTGCTCTCGGGCATATCGGTGGGCGGGCAGTACGCGCTGATCGCCATCGGCTACACGATGGTGTACGGCATACTGCGCCTCATCAACTTTGCCCACGGCGACGTGTTCATGGTGGCCGGCATCATCATGGTGTACATGGCGGCCAGCGGCGTGCCGCTGTGGCTGTGCATCCCGCTGGTGCTGGTGCTGACGGCGCTGATCGGCTTTGTGATCGAGCGCGTGGCCTACAAGCCCCTGCGCACCGCGCCCAGAATGTCGGCGATGATCTCCGCCATCGGCGTGAGCTACACGCTGCAGAATCTGGTGCTGTACGTCACCGGCGGCCTGAACCAGATCTATCCCACCATCCCGTGGATCTCCGACAGCGTGACGATCTTCGGCGCGACCACCAAGATGGTCACCGTCATCACGCCCATACTGACCATCGTGCTGGTGGTGGCGCTGGTGGCCCTGATCAACCACACCAAGATCGGCATGGCCATGCGCGCGGTGAGCCGCGACTTTGAGACCAGCCAGCTGATGGGCATCAAGATCAACCGGGTCATCTCCACCACCTTCGTCATCGGCACCTTCCTGGCGGGCGTGGCCTCGGTTTTGTACTTCACCAACTACACCACCGTCATACAGACCTCCGGCGCCATGCCGGGCCTCAAGGCCTTCGTGGCGGCGGTGTTCGGCGGCATCGGCTCGATCCCCGGTGCGGTGGTCGGGGCGTTCATCATCGGCATCGCCGAGAACATCATCAAGGGCCTGGACATCATACTGTTCAAGGCGGGCATCATCTCCGGCCCCATGGGGCTGGCGACCTTCTCCGATGCCTTTACCTTCGCGCTGCTCATCATCATACTGGCGGTGAAGCCCACCGGCCTGTTTGGTGAGAAGATTACGGACAAGGTGTGAGGTGAGCGGAATGACAGACATGAAGAAGAAAAAATTGGATTCCGCCACGGTCATCTCCATCGTGATCGTGCTGGCGCTGTACGTGGCGGTGTTCATCGCGGAGCAGTTCATCCCCGCCACGTCGATGCTGTTTACCGTCATCAAGAAGGGCGCGACCTACGCGCTGGTGGCCGTGTCCATGAACCTGCTGAACGGCTTTACCGGCATATTCTCGCTGGGTCAAGCGGGCTTTATGCTGATCGGCGCCTACGTCTACGGCATATTCACCATCCCGGTGGTGTCCCGCATGGACGTCTACCAGTACTATAACGGCGGCCTGGTGCAGTTCACGCTGCCGGTGTTCGTGGCCATGCTGCTCTCCGGCCTGGCGGCGGCGTTCCTGGCGCTGCTGATCGGACTGCCGGTGCTCAGGCTCAAGAGCGACTACCTGGCCATCGCCACGCTGGGCTTCGCGGAGATCATCCGCGCGCTGTTCCAGTGGGACAAGCTGGGGCCCATCACCAACGGCTCCAACATGTTGAGGCTCTTCCCCAACTTCAACGACTTCAACATCCGAAACGCCAACGGCGACGTGGTGGTCTATCTGTCCACGCTGGTGCCGCTCTTGATCGCGGGCGTGTGCATCTTCGTGATCATACTGCTGATCAACTCCACCTACGGCCGCGCGCTGCGGTCCATCAAGGACGACGAGATCGCCGCCGAGGCCATGGGCATCCGGCTTGCGAGCCACAAGCGGCTGGCGTTCTGCATCTCCTCGTTCTTCGCGGGCGTGGGCGGCGCGATGCTGGCGATGTATCAGACCACGGTGCAGGCCAAATCCTTCACCACGGCCATGACCTACGAGATACTGCTGATCGTGGTCATCGGCGGCATCGGCTCGGTGACCGGGTCGTGCCTGTCCTCGTTCCTGTTCGTGGCGTGCTCGGAGTGGTGGCTCAGGTTCCTCGATCAGAAGCAGGTGATCGGCGACTTTGAGGTGCCGCTCTTGAGAAACGGCTTCCGCCTGGTGGTGTTCTCCATCATCATCATGATCGTGGTGCTGTTCTTCCGGCAGGGCATCATGGGCAGAAAGGAGCTGCCGGATCTGATACGGCAGTTGCAGGGCAAAAAGGTCGGGGGAGGTGCGTCCAAGTGAGTGAAAACGTATTGCACATCGACCACCTGACCATGCGCTTCGGCGGCGTGGTGGCCGTGAACGATCTGTCCATGGACATCAACCGCGGCGAGATCGTGGCGCTGATCGGCCCCAACGGCGCGGGCAAGACCACCGCCTTCAACATGGTGACCGGCGTGTACACCCCCACCTCCGGCAAGATCACGCTGATGGGGCAGGACATCACCGGCCGCCGCCCGGACGAGATCACCAAGCTGGGCATCGCCCGGACCTTCCAGAACATCCGCCTGTTCTCCTCCATGACGGTGTTTGAGAACGTGCTGACCGCCCGCCACCTGCGGCGCACCAGCAACTTCCTCAGCGCCACCTTCCGTCTGAACGCCGCCGAGGAAAAGCGGATGCGGCAGGAGACGGAGGCGCTGCTTAAAGAGGTGGGGCTCTTCGAGCTCCGTGACGAGATGGCCACCTCGCTGCCCTACGGCAAGCAGCGGCTTTTGGAGATCGCCCGCGCGCTGTCCACCCAGCCGAAGGTGCTGCTGCTGGACGAGCCCGCCGCGGGCATGAACCCCCAGGAGACCGAGGAGCTGGGCGCGTTCATCAAGCTGATCAAGGACAAGTTCGACCTGACGGTATTCCTGATCGAGCACCACATGAACCTGGTCATGGACATCTCCGATCGCATCTACGTGATCGACTTCGGCAAGCAGATCGCCCAGGGCACGCCCTCCGAGGTGCAGAACGACCCCGCGGTCATCGCGGCGTATCTGGGCGTGGACGAGGAAGAGGAGGTGAGCCCCGCATGAGCATGCTGAAGGTGAAGGACCTCAAGGTCAACTACGGCGGCATTGAGGCGCTGAAGGGCATCTCCTTCGACGTGGAGCAGGGGCAGATCGTCACCCTGATCGGGGCCAACGGCGCGGGCAAGTCCACCACGCTGCGGGCCATCTCCGGACTGGTCAAGACCGCCTCCGGCGCCATCAACTTCATGGGCCGGGACATCATCCCCTTCAACGCCCAGCAGGTGGTGGCCGAGGGCATCGCGCTGGTGCCCGAGGGACGCCGGGTGTTCGACAACCTGACCGTCATGGAAAACCTCAAGATCGGCGCGTACCTGCGCACCGATAAGGAGGAGATCGAGGCCGGCATCGAGGACATCTTCCAGCGCTTCCCCCGATTGAAGGAGCGCGAGTGGCAGCTGGCGGGCACGCTGTCCGGCGGCGAGCAGCAGATGCTGGCCGTGGGACGGGCCATGATGGCGCGCCCCAAGCTGATGATGATGGACGAGCCCTCCCTGGGCCTCGCGCCGCTGGTGGTGCGGGACATCTTCTCCATCATACGCGACTTGAAGTCCGAGGGCATCACCATACTGCTGATCGAGCAGAACGCCAACGCCGCCCTGCGCTGCGCAGATCAGGCCTATGTGCTGGAGACCGGGCGCATCACCATGTCCGGCACCGGCGAGGAGCTGCTGGCTGACCAGCGCGTGCGCGACGCCTACCTGGGGTCAACCGCAAGGTAAAAAACAACACGGGGCTGTCTCAAAACGACGATCACACGGCGCAATCGCATCGTAGGGACGCCATTCATGGCGTCCGCGGGCGGCATGAATGCCGCCCCTACGGCGAATTGACAGCGTTGATTCGTTTTGAGACAGCTCCGCGTTACATGGGAGGGTGTTATGGCTATCGAAAGAGTAAAGGCGTATCTCTCTAAATACGGAATCGCCGATCGCATAAGGGAATTTGACGTATCCAGCGCTACCGTGGAGCTGGCGGCCCGGGCGCTGGGATGCGAACCCTGCCGGATCGCCAAGACGCTCTCGTTCATGGTGAACGGACACGCCGTACTGATCGTCGCCGCCGGGGACGCGAAGATCGACAATCCCAAATACAAGGCGCAGTTCGGGACCAAGGCAAAAATGCTCGCGCCGGACGAGGCGGAAACGCTGGTCGGCCACGCCGTCGGCGGCGTCTGTCCGTTTGGCGTCAATGAGGGCGTGACGGTCTACCTTGACGATTCGCTGAAAAGGTTCCCGACCGTCTTTCCCGCATGCGGCAGCAGCAACAGCGCGATCGAGCTGTCCATCGATGAATTGGAAAAGTATTCCGGGTTCATTTCGTGGATTGATGTCTGTAAGAACTGGCAGTCATAAACACAGGGAAAAGACAGGGGACGGTTTTATGTGTCGCAAGGACACATAAAACCGTCCCCTGTGTTTTTTCTTGACTCAGTTCGCCCCGCTCACGTACCGCACCTCGCTGGGCATGATTAGCCCGAGCTGGTCCCGGGCGGCGCGGATGATATAGGCGTCGGTCTGCACGTATTCGAGCTCCTCGTTCAGATCGCGCACATACAGGTCCAGCTCGTCACGATAGTCGCTGATGCGGGCCAGCTGGCGCTCACCGGCGCTGTACCGGTGCTGGAGCACGCCGAAGCTGACGCTGAACACGATCAGCATCGTGACGATCATAAACACCCAGAATTTCGGCGTCGTCCTGTGGCGCATTCTGAAGCCCTCCCGAATCCAGGGATTCAATCCTTCGTAACAGAGATATTCCAACGCATTAACTTTCGACATCCTGCCGCCTTTTCCTGTCACTTAAAGATGACATTAATCCAACGATATCGACGGATTTTGACAAAAAAACGATGGGCCGTACATTTTAGGACATAAAGCGCGCGCCGGCCCGGGGGACAGGCCCCCAGCATGAAAACGGCAAATCCCATCAGCGCCGCCATCACCGCGTAGAGCCTCAGCGCGCCGTAGCTGGCGGCGTACAGCGCCAGGCAGAACAGGGCCGCCGCACCCAGCCCGAACAGCACATCGCACAAAAGCCCCAGCCACACCCCGGCGCTCAGCAGCGCCCGAAGCCCTTTAAGCAGCGCGTACCACGCCCCGATCAGCATGCCCGCGGCCAGCATCCAAAGGAAGATCCTGGGCTGGCCGATGGTCTCAAACAGCATGTCACCTGAACAGGCGGCCCAGCACGCCGCCCCTGCGCTTGCCGCCGGTGTACTCCAGGGCGTCCACCTCGCCCTCCACCGACACCCGGCCGTCCTCCACGCTCAGTTGGGAGACGTTCAGCCCCGAGCCGGTGACGGTCAGCGTGCCCAGCGGCGTCTGCAGCACCACGATCTGCTCGTTGAAGCAGTCCACGTCCTCCACCCCCGTGATGCTCAGCCGCTTTCGGTCGTTCAGCGTGACGGTGTGCGCCCGGGGCGCGCTCGCGCCTGCGTTGCTCTGCATGGCATTGACCTCCTGTCCTGCGTTTCCCTCCATTTTATGTCCGCGCGGGGGCATTATGAACCGGCCCTTGCGTCGGAGGCGTGTTTTCCGTATAATTAGGGGGAGAGGGAGTAGGCAGTAGGGAGTAGGGGCTATGTTGAAACGGATTACAGTGTTTGTGCTGGTCATAGTAATGGGACTGGCGGAGGGACTGGCGGAGGGGTACAGGGTCGTGGAGACGCCGGTGTTCCGGGAGGCGCTGACCGGCGAGGTGGTGGCGCTTCGGTACTACGACGACCTGCCGGACGTGCCCTGTCTGGGCCTTGCGGAGTTCTACCGCCTGGTGCTGGGCGCGGACATGCCGGTGGAGGTCCGGAAGGACGGGGTCTACATCTTCACCGCCGCGGACGGCACCGTGGCCCTGCTGGACGCGAATGCCGGCACGCTGACCTGCGCCGACTATCCCCGCTTCACCAACCTGATGGCGCGGCGGGCGCCGGGCATGGACAACCAGTACCTGGACGCCCCGGCGTTCGCGCGGCCGGAGGGGCTGGTCTACGCCGACCCGAAGCCTGTGGCGCTGGACTTTGCGAGGTATAACATCCCCGTCCACACCCGGGAGGGGGACGTCGATCTGCCGCTCACGACGCTGTCGGACATGTTCGCCAACCTGTCCTACATCTACGTGAGCTTCAACGGGGTCAACGTGTACGTCAACGACGACAACCGCGCCGCCCCGGCCTGGCAGCGGGACCCGGATTACGCCGACCCCATCTACCGCCGGGCTGAGCGCGCCCCGGAGGCGGCGGCCTTCGCCTACGACGAATTGTGCTTCGCCGTGGACACCTTCTACGGCTATCCCGGGCGGGCCCCGCTCAACGACGCGCTGAGGGAGAAAGGGCTGGACGGCGCGCTTCGGGATTTCAGCGACGATTCCCGCCGCTGCCGGGCGCTTTTGAAGTCCGAAAAGCTGGGGGAGTACGCCCTGGGGTCCCGGATGCTCAGCGCCCTCATGGACGACGGCGGGCACACCGGCTTCGACTACGCCGAGTGGTACGTCGAGAAGCCGGAGTACGCCGCCTTCGCTGCGGATTATGACGCCGCCGCCGCGGGCGCTGCCCCGGACCGGGCGGTGCGGGCGCGGATGAAGCGCGACGGCACGAACGTCAAGATCATGCAGCAGAAGCGGCGCAGGGCCTACGGCAACGAGCATTACGCCGAGAAGGTCGACACCGCCGTGATCTGGTTCGACTCCTTCATGTACGACTTCGACGGCTGGCGGGATTTCTACGAAAACGACGGCCCGAGGCCCTTGAACGACCCGATGGCGTATGTGATCGACGGGCTGAACCGGGCCTCGGAGAACCCGGAGATCAAGAACGTGGTGCTGGACGTGTCCTGCAACCGGGGCGGCAGCGCGGACATGGTGGCCGCGGTGATGTCGCTGATCGCGGACGTGTCCGCCTTTTCCACCGAGAACCTGCTGACCGGGTGCGTCGAGACCCAGCGCTACCGGGTGGACCGCAATTTCGACGGGGTCTTCGACGATCGGGACGCCGCCGTGCGCTATGACTTCCGCTTCGGCGCGCTCACCAGCCGGTACTCCTTCTCCTGCGGCAACCTGTTGCCCGCGCTGATGCGGGATCAGGGCATGGCCGTGCTGGGGGAGACCTCCGGCGGCGGCACCTGCGCGGTGGAGAAGCACGCCGCGCCGGAGGGGTTCGTGTATCAGTTCTCCAGCGCCATGGGCAGGCTCATCAACGCCCGGGGGGAGACCATCGACGACGGCGTGCCGGTGGATGTCGACCTCAATGACGGCGGGGATTATGCCGTGTTTTATGATTTGGATAGGATCAGCGAAGCGATGAACGGGTTTTACTCCGCGCAGAGGGAACAGCCAGACCCGTCGTAGGGGCGGCGATGCGCCGCCCGCCCGACAGGAACTATGGATACTGATCGGGCGGGCGCCGCATCGGCGCCCCTACGATGGCGTTCCCGCCAATTCTCAATTCTCAATTCCCCAACCCGCATCTCTTTAACCATCATCCCCTTGACGAATGTCCGGGAAATTGATATCATGGAAGCATCATATTCTTTAAACTGGAGATGTACAGACATGAGCGAGAATTGTAACCACGATTGCGGCAGCTGCACGGCCAACTGCTCAAGCCGGGAGGGCAGCGGCAAGCCCGACTTTACCGCCAAGGCCAATCCCCACAGCCGGGTGAAGAAGGTCATCGGCGTGGTGAGCGGCAAGGGCGGCGTGGGCAAGTCGGTGGTCACCAGCCTACTGAGCGTGATACTGCGCCGCCGGGGGCTGAACACGGCCATACTGGACGCGGACGTCACCGGCCCCTCGATCCCCAAGGCCTTCGGCGTGAAGGGCCAATTGATGGCCTCCGACGAGGGCATCTTCCCCGCCAACAGCGTCTCCGGCATCAGGATGGTGTCGCTCAACCTGCTGCTGGACAACGAGACCGACCCCGTGGTGTGGCGCGGCCCGGTGATCGCCGGCACGGTGAAGCAGTTCTGGTCCGACGTCATGTGGGGCGACGTGGACTTCATGTTCGTGGACATGCCTCCGGGAACCGGCGACGTGCCACTGACGGTGTTCCAGTCCCTGCCCGTGGACGGCATACTGATCGTGACCTCCCCGCAGGAGCTGGTGGGCATGATCGTCGAAAAGGCTGTGCACATGGCCCGCATGATGGACATCCCGGTGCTGGGCATCATTGAGAACATGGCCTACTTCCAGTGCGACCAGTGCGGCAAGCGCCACTACATCTTCGGCCAGAGCCATCTGGAGGAGATCGCCGGGCGCAACGGCATCGCCCTCACCGCGCAGATGCCTATGGACCCCGCCATGGCCGCCGCCTGCGACGCCGGACGGATCGAGATGTTCGACGCGCCCTGGCTCGACGGCGTCGCCGACGCCCTGCAGAAGCTGTGAGTGCCCGCCTACAAATGCGACCCATAGGAGGCTTTCATGAAATATGAAAAATCCTGCGGCGCGGTGATATTCAGGAGGACCAGGGCGGACGCGGCTTCGGCGGAGGGACCTCGCGCCGACGTGTGGAACGTGCTGCTGATCCGGCACAACAAGGGGCGGCATGTGTCCTTCCCCAAGGGCCACGTGGAGCCCGGGGAGACCGAGAGCCAGACCGCCGAGCGGGAGATCCTGGAGGAGACTGGCCTGCGCGTGCGCGTGGACCGTCGCTTTCGCGCGGAGAACCGCTACAACATACGGCCCGACACCCAGAAGCTGGTGGTGATATTCGCCGCGGTGACCGATCAGGCGGAGATCACCCCCCAGCCGGAGGAGATTGCCGAGGCCCTCTGGGTGCCCATCGACGAGGCCGACCAGCGCCTCACCTACGAGCGCGACCGCCGCATCATGCACGATGCGTTCGATCACATCCGGGCCCAGTCCGGCAGGCGGCATCATCAGCGATAAAGGGGAGCGCGCTCCCCTTTATTTATGTTGACAAAGCGGGCGATTCGTGGGAAAATAGCATTATTACGACAGGGTTGGAGGAATGGGTATGAATTACGAAAAGCTGGATCAAATCGTGGCGTCCTACAGGGACGAACTGATCGCGAACATACAGAAGTGGGTGTCGGTGCCCTCGGTGAAGGCCGAGCCCGCCGGGGAAAACGCCCCCTTCGGCACGGAGACCCGGCGCATGCTGGACATGGCGCTTGAGGACGCGAAGTCCTTCGGCTTTGCGGTTCGGGACATCGACGGCTACGCGGGCGACGTGTCCTTCGGCGAGGGGCCGGAGACCATGGGCATGCTGGCCCATCTCGACGTGGTGCCCGCCGGGGACGGCTGGACCCACGCCCCCTGGGGCGGCGAGGTGGAGGGCGGCAGGATCTACGGCCGCGGCACCACCGACGACAAGGGCCCGGCGCTGTGCGCGCTGTACGCCATGCGCGCCGTGAAGGAGGCCGGCATCCCCATGAAGGACGGCGTGCGGCTGATCCTGGGCTGCGACGAGGAGACCGGCATGTCCGACCTGCGCCACTACGCCGAAAAGATGGAGATGCCCGACTATGGCTTCTCCCCCGACGCGGAGTTCCCGGTGATCAATATCGAAAAGGGCGGCATGAACGTGCTGATCTCCAAGGTCACCGGCGGCGAGGCCCACGCCTCCATCCCGGTGTACAGCCTGTACGCCGGCGAGCGGCCCAACGTAGTGCCCGCCGAGGCGAAGGCCGTGATCGGTCTGGGCGCGATGCGGCTGCAGGACCTGGCCGACCGGCTGGCGGACATCGAGGCCGCCCACGAGGGCTTCCGCCTGACCTGCGACGAGATCCCCGACAACCGGGCGGAGATCGTCGCCATCGGCGTCAACGCCCACGGCGCCATGCCCCACCTGGGCGTCAATGCCGCGGGCATGCTGCTGATCGCCTTGAAGGAGCTGGGCGCGGGCGGCGGCAGCCGGGAGGCCATCGCCATGCTGGCGGACGTCATCGGCATGGAGACCACCGGAGAAAAGCTGGGCATCGCCTGCGCGGACGAGCTGTCCGGCGCGCTGACCTGCAACCTGGGCATCATGAGGTATGACGGCAACGAGATCTCCGTGCACCTCGACTGCCGCTATCCCATCTGCGGCGACGAGGTCGCCATGCTGGGCAGCGCCGTGAAGGCCGTGGCCCCCGCGGGCCTGTCCGTGCGGCTGATCGGCAGCCATGAGCCGCTGCACGTGCCCGCCGACCACAAGATCGTCAAGGGCCTGCTGAAGGTCTACCACGAGGTCACCGGCCTCGAGGCCTATACCATCGCCATCGGCGGCGGCACCTATTCCCGCATGATGCCCAATACCGTGGCCTTCGGCGTGTGCTTCCCCGGCGATATGGACCTGTGCCACGTGGCCGATGAGTACATCGACATCGATAAGATGATGCTGGGCGTGAAGATATTCGCCCACGCCATCGTGGAGCTGGCGGGGGCCTAAGGGGTCACGCTCAGGGGCGCCGCCCCTGAGAACCCCGCCAAAGGGTCATTGACCCTTTGGAATCCCATTTGGCGCCGTTTCACGGCGCAGGATAAATATTATCATTTTTCCCCAGCGCCGCGTCAGCGGCGCAACCGGGGGTTCTCAGGGGGCTCAGTCCCCTGAGCAGGGGGGTCCGGGGGGACGGAGTCCCCCGGGGAAGGATTGCATATGAAAAAGACATTCTCCATAGCCATCGACGGTCCCGCAGGCGCGGGCAAATCGACGATCGCGAAGGCGCTGGCGAAGGCGCTGGACGCGATGTATCTGGACACGGGCGCGATGTACCGGGCGTTCGGTCTGGCGATGCTGCGCATGGGCGTGGATGTGAACGACGCCGCGGCGGTGGCGGCGCATGTGGGCCGCATGAACATCGCGGTGGACTACGTGGACGGCGGCCAGCGCATCTACATCGACTGCGAGGACGTGACCGGGGCCATCCGCAGCCCGGAGGTGTCCGCGGCGGCCAGCGCGGTCTCGGCGGTGCCGGAGGTGCGCACCGAGATGGTGGCGCTGCAGCGGCGGATCGCCGAGGGGCACAATGTCATCATGGACGGGCGGGACATCGGCACGGTGGTGCTGCCCAACGCCACGCTGAAGGTGTACCTGACGGCCTCCGCCGAGGTGCGGGCGGACCGGCGCTGCCGGGAGCTCGAGGAAAAGGGCACGCCCCAGCCCTACGAACAGGTGCTTCGGGAGATCAGGGAGCGGGACTGGCGCGACTCGCACCGGGACGCCTCGCCGCTCAGGGCCGCGGAGGACGCCGTGACCGTCGATACCTCCGATCTGAGCCTGGATGAATCCGTGGCGGCGCTGCGGGCGCTGGCGGAAAAGACCTGCGGGTGAGGTGACAAACATGTCTGTGCGCTTCTACAAATGCTGCTGCAACCTGATTCGCCCGATCTACAGCCTGCTCTTCCCCGTGAAGGTGGAGGGGCTTGAAAACGTGCCCGCGGAGGGCGCGTGCGTGCTGGTCGCTAACCATCTGAGCGCCCGGGACCCCATCTACATCGCCGTGCGGGTGCGCAACCGCTGCCTGCATTTCATGGCCAAGGCGGAGCTGTTCAAATTCAAGCCCCTGGCGTGCATCATCCGCGGCCTGCTGGCCTTTCCCGTGGACCGCGGGCACAACGATCTGAACGCCGTGCGCACCGCGCTCAAGCTGCTCGCCGACGGCCATATACTCGGACTGTTCCCCCAGGGCACCCGCAGCAAGGGCAACGTGCGCACGCCCATGCTCAACGGCGTGGCCATGATCGCCCTGCGCGCCCAAAAGCCCGTGATCCCCGTGTACATCGGCGGACCCTATAAGCTCTTCCGCAGAATCCCCCTGCGCTTCGGAAAGCCCGTGGACCTGACAGACTTCGGCCGGCGCATGGACGGCGAAACCCTCAACGCAGTTACCAAGCGCATTGAGGACGCGGTGTGGGGGCTGAGTGAGAATTAGGAATTGGGAATGGGGGAATTGGGAATTCGGGTTACGACCTCTTCCGTCATTTGCTTCGCAAATGCCACCTTCCCCTGAAGGGGGAAGGCTATGCTGCCGCATTCGGGTGCAATGATTGTACTTAAACGAGCAATCAGCCATTTAATTCCCAATTCCCCATTCCCAATTATGTGTTACCCCTTTGCTTTCCATATCATATGTTAAATGTTGGTTAATGCTTGATACAAAGCAGGAATACCCAGGGGAATAATCGAAATAATACGGATAGCGCTGTGAGTAGTATTCACGCGATAAAGTGTTACCATCATAGTTTCATGGGATGGTTACACGCCGCGGGGAGGTTGTTATCCATCACCAGGCTGTTGCTTGCCCGGCACGCGGGGTTCTGCTTCGGCGTGCGCAGGGCGGTGGAGACGGCGGAGAAGAGCGCCCCGGCGATGACGCTGGGCCCCATCATCCACAACCCGCAGGTGGTCAGTCGCCTGGAGGGCATGGGGGTCCGGGCCATCGACAGCCCGGAGGCGGCCACGGCCGCGTCGAAGGTGGTGATCCGCTCCCACGGCATCGCTCGCGCGGAGTACGAGGCGCTCAGGGCGCGGGGCTGCGAGATCATCGACGCCACCTGCCCCTTCGTCAAGCGCATCCACGACATGGCCCGCCGCGCCTCGGAGGACGGCGTGCCGCTGATCGTGATCGGCGAGGAAAAGCACCCGGAGGTGCAGGGGATACTGGGCTGGACGGAGGATGCGAGCTTCGCGGTGCTCACGCCGGAGGACGTCGAAGCGCTGCCGCCGCTTGAGAGGGCCCGGGTGGTCAGCCAGACCACGATGGTCGAGGCGCGGTTTAAAGAACTGTGCGCGCTTCTGAGATCGCGCATCCCGCAGCTCGAGGTGGAGGCCACCATCTGCCCCGCCACCCACGACCGCCAGAGCGAGACCGCAAGCATTGCCGAACAGTCGGACGTCATGCTGGTCATCGGCGGCCGTCAGAGCTCTAACAGTCGCAAGCTTTTCAAGCTGGCTTCTGATATATGCCGCAGGACGTACTTTATCGAGACTGCGGCGGAATTGGACGGGATCGGATTCGGTCCCTCTGATACCATCGGGATTACAGCCGGTGCATCCACGCCGGATTGTATAATTAAGGAGGTTGTTGCAAGAATGAACGACATCGAGAAGAAAGTTACCCCTGAAGAGAACCCTGAGATCGAGGCCATGTCCGATGAAGTCATCGACCAGACCTTGGTACAAATTCGCCCCGGCCAGGTCGTTACCGGCAAGGTCGTGCAGATCACTGAGGACGAAGTCTGCGTCAACATCGGCTACAAGGCTGACGGTATCGTGAAGAAGGCCGACCTTTCTTCTACCGATGTCAAGATCGACGACGAGATCGAAGTCGAGGTCGTCAAGGTGAACGACGGCGAGGGCAACGTCCTTCTGTCCCAGAAGAACATCATCAACCGCAAGGCCTGGGACGAGATCGTGGCAAAGCAGGAGGCCGGCGAGTTCGTCGAGGGCGTGGGCAAGGAAGCCGTCAAGGGTGGCCTGCTGGCCGACGTGTCCGGCATCCGCACCTTCATCCCCGCTTCCCAGCTCAGCCTGCGCTACGTCGAGAAGATCGACGAGTTCGTGGGCCAGACCATGACCCTCAAGATCATCGAGATTGACAAGGCGAAGAAGCGCATCGTGGCTTCCCGCAAGGCCGTGCTGATGGTCGAAGAGGCCGAGAAGAAGAAGAAGATCTGGGAGTCCCTGGAAGTGGGCTCCATCGTGAAGGGCACCGTGCGGCGCCTGGCCGACTTCGGCGCGTTCGTCGACATCGGCGGCGTGGACGGCTTGGTGCATGTCACCGACCTTAGCTGGGGCCGCGTGAAGCATCCCTCCGATGTGGTCTCCGTGGGCCAGGAGATCGACGTGAAGATCCTGAACGTCGATCCCGAGCGCGAGCGCATCTCCCTCTCCTACAAGCAGACCCAGCCCCGCCCCTGGACCGTGGCCGGCGAGAAGTATCCCGTGGGCTCTGTCGTCGAGGGCAAGGTCGTGCGCATCACCACCTTCGGCGCGTTCGTCGAGCTGGAGCCCGGCCTGGACGGCCTGGTGCACATCTCCCAGTGCGCCCTGACCCGCATCGCGAAGGTCGAGGACGCCGTGAACGTGGGCGACATCGTGCGCGTGAAGGTGCTGGACGTCAACACCGAGGCCAAGCGCATCTCCCTGTCCATCCGCGAGGTGCTTGAGGACGAGGCTATGGACGCCATCCCCGAGGAGAGCGAGTACGAGATCGAGGAGATCCCCGGCGAGGAATAATCGAACCCCCGCGCGGCGCGCGCCGCGCATGATTGCCCGGCCCATTGCGCGGTGTTCGCGCAGTGGGTCGGTGTTCGTTTATCAGAGTGGAGAGTGCAAAGTGTCATCCAATACCATCCGGCTCCTTGCCTTGGACATGGACGGGACGCTGCTGACCACGGACAAGCGGCTGACGGCGCGCGCGAAGGACGCGCTCGGGCGGGCCAGCGCGTCGGGCGTGTGGATCGTCCCGGCCACGGGGCGCATCTTCATGGGCCTGCCGGAGGCCGTCCGGGCGCTGCCGTATCTGAGGTACGCCATCATCTGCAACGGGGCCTGCGTGGTCGACGCCGTGGCGGGCCGCGTGCTGTACCGCGCGGAGCTCGACGTTCCCCGGGCGCTGGAGATCATGTCCTGGCTGGACGGTCAGCCGCTCATCTACGACTGCACCGTGGACGGCCGGAGCTGGATGAGCGCGGACATGTACGACGTGATCGGGGCATACGCGCCCGACCCGGCGGTGGTGGGCTACATGCGCTCGGTCCGCACGCCCGTGCCGGATTTAAAGGCCTTTGTGCGTGGCAACGCGGGCGGGGTCCAGAAGCTCCAGGCGTTTTGCCGGGACGAGGCCACCTGGCGCCGCCTGCTGGCGCACACGCCCTTTACGGGGCTTGAGGTGGCCACCTCCGTGACGCGCAACGTGGAATTCACCCGCGAAGATGCCACCAAGGGCGCGGCCCTTCGGGCGCTCTCGGTGCATCTGGGGCTTGCGCGCGACGAAGTCATGGCCATCGGCGACGGGCTCAACGACCTGAGCATGCTCCGTGCCGCGGGCGTGGGCGTGGCCATGGAGAACGCCGTGACGGAGGTCCGGGCCGCCGCCGATGTGATCACCGCCGGCAACGACGCGGACGGCGTCGCGGCGGCCATTGAAATGCTGATACTCAACCAAGGAGGCTGATTCATATGCTGTCACTGCGGCCCGTGTTGCTGGAGTACGGCGACTACCTGTGCAGGCGCTGCCTGAACCGGCGCTACGAGGTGCATCTGGCCCACCGCGATTGC
The DNA here is from genome assembly GCA_902765735.1 of uncultured Eubacteriales bacterium. Lineage (GTDB taxonomy): Bacteria > Bacillota > Clostridia > Christensenellales > Aristaeellaceae > UBA2862. The sequence goes on from CACXBB010000016.1 coordinate 92,901, forward strand.
AGGGAGAGCCCTTCGCCCCATCCCTGTCCCTGCTGCAAAAAGACCGGGAACGTGGTCACGGGCCTGCGGATGGGCGGGCACATCAAGCTGCTGCGAAAGTGAGAAGTGCTTCGCGAAGGCGCTATTCTTCCACATACGGCAGGTCGATCTGCATGCCGTCCTCGCCCGGCTCCGCGGCGGGGAATATGGCCCGGGCGGCGTCGAGCCAGAGCCCGGGCTCCGGCATGGCGGGGGAGTAGTGGGTGAACCACAGCCGTTCGGCCCCGGCGTCCCGGGCGATCCGGGCGGCCTCGGTCATCATCATGTGGCCGGATTCCCGGGCCCTCTCCAGCTTGTCCGGATCGCCGAACATGGCCTCGGCGATCAGCAGGTCGCAGCCCTCGGCGGCACTTAACAGGGAATCGGTGGGGCGGGTGTCGGTGGCGTAGGTCACGCGGATGCCCCGGCGGGGCGGCGTCAGCACCATCTCCCGGGTATAATTCACGCCCTCCCACTCGGCGGAGGGCTGTTTTTGCAGCACGCTCCACAGCCTGAGGGGCACGCCGTTTGCGCGGGCCTGCTCCGGCAGGAACTTTCCCGGGCGGTTCAGCGTGATGCGGTAGCCCAGGCAGGGCATGCCGTGCCGGAGGGCAAAGGGCGCGATCTCAAGCCCGGCGCAGGCGAAGGGCGGGGGAGAGGCGGGGTCGATCTCGTTAAACATGATTTCGAAGGGCAGCTCCGGTGCGATGACCCGCAGGCTGTTCACCACGTGCACTAAGCCCGGCGGCCCGGCGATCAGCAGCGGGGCCTCCCGGCCCTGGTTGCCCATGGACATCAACAGCCCCGGCAGGCCGCTGACGTGGTCGCCGTGGAAGTGGGTGATCAGCACGCCGTCGATGGCCTTGAAGCCCATCCCGCAGGCGCGGATGCGCACCTGGGTGCCTTCGCCGCAGTCGATCAGCAGCCGCCGTCCGTTGGCCTCCAGCATGGCGCTGGCCAGAGCGCGGTCCGGCAGGGGCATCATGCCGCCCGTGCCGAGCAGGACCACCTTGAGCATATCCATCGCCTCCCACGCCTCCCATTCTATCAGTTTTCCGGCGGATTGTCCACAAAAAAACCGCCAAATCGCAGGGCAAACGCATGAATGACAATTCTGTTTCGTTGTTGCAACAGATGATGCCGTAGGGGCGCCCAATGGGCGCCCGCCAGAGAACAACCCGACAGGTTGTACCCGGCGGGCGGCGCATCGCCGCCCCTACAAACATGATTTGTCCTGTTGTCGTAATATTCTTGTAACTCATGCGTTTGCCCTGCGCCAAATCGCCATCGGTATGGACAAATGTGTGTCCAATGTGTTATAATAGTGCGCGAAATAAAATAGGGAGGCATAATTATGCAGAAGAAAAAACTGGCGCTGTCCACGCAGATCTTCATCGCGCTGGTGCTGGCCATCATCGCCGGCATCGCCTTTACCGGCAGTCCGGCCTTCGCCACGACCTACATCAAGCCCTTCGGCACGATCTTCCTGAACCTGATCAAGTGGATCGTGTGCCCGCTGGTGTTCTTCTCGATCATGGCGGGTGTGGTGTCCATGCGCGACATCAAGAAGGTGGGCGCCATCGGCGGCCGCACAGTGGTGTACTACATGTGCACCACGGCCTTCGCGGTGGCCATCGGCCTGCTGTTCGCCAATCTGTTCAAGGGCATCTTCCCGGTGCTGTCCACCACGGACCTGGCCTACGAGCCCTCGGCCACGTCGGTCAACTTCATGGACACGCTGGTGGGCATCTTCCCCTCCAACTTCATCAAGCCCTTCGTTGAGGCGAACATGCTGCAGGTCATCGTGGCCTCGCTGTTCATTGGCTTCGCGCTGATCCTGATCAACGACGGCAAGGACGCTGACTTCGCCGCGGTGAACATCGCCAACGACATCTGCATGAAGGCCATGGAGATGATCCTGAAGCTCAGCCCCGTCGGCGTGTTCTGCCTGCTGTGCCCCGTGGTGGCCGAGAACGGCCCCGCCGTGCTGGGCTCGCTGGCGAAGGTGCTGCTGGTGGCGTACCTGTGCTACGTGATCCACGCGGTGGTGGTGTACTCCGCCTCGGTGAAGGTGCTGGGCCATCTGAGCCCCGTGAAGTTCTTCAAGGGCATGATGCCCGCCATCATGCTGGCGTTCTCCTCCGCCTCCTCCGTGGGCACCCTGCCGCTGAACATGGAGTGCGCGCAGAAGCTGGGCGCCGATAAGGAGGTCACCTCCTTCGTGCTGCCCCTGGGCGCCACCATCAACATGGACGGCACCGCCATCTACCAGGGCGTGTGCGCGGTGTTCATCGCCTCCTGCTTCGGCATCAGCCTGACCTTCTCCCAGATGCTCACCATCGTGCTGACCGCCACGCTGGCCTCCGTCGGCACCGCCGGCGTGCCCGGCGCGGGCATGGTGATGCTGGCCATGGTGCTCCAGTCCGTGGGCCTGCCCGTGGAGGGCATCGCGCTGGTGGCTGGCGTGGACCGCATATTCGACATGGGCCGCACCGTCGTCAACATCACCGGCGACGCCTCCTGCGCCATCGTGGTCTCCGAGATGCAGCGGAAGAAGAAGTAACCAATTGTACGGGGGCGTGGCTATGGGCGTGAGCAGAGCGCGCTGCGCGGTGGTCGGCGCGGCGAATATCGACGTGGGCGGCTTTCCCTCCGGACTGGTGGCCATGGGGGATTCCAACCCCGGGCGGGTCCGCCTGTCCGCGGGCGGGGTCGGCCGCAACATCGCCTGCAACCTGGCGCGGTTGGGGGTGGAGACCCACCTGCTGACCGCGCTGGGCGGCGACGCCTTCGCGGACGTCATCCGCGCGGACTGCGCCGCGGCCGGGGTGGACCTTAATCACGCGCTCGTCTGCCCAGAGGCCGAGAGCTCCGTTTACCTCTTTATTGCGGACGCCGGCGGCGACATGCAGCTGGCGGTCAACGACATGCGCATCTGCAAGCGGCTCACCCCGGAGGCCCTCACGCCGCGGCTTCAATGGCTCAATGCCATGGACGCGGTGATCCTCGACGCCAACCTGTCCTCAGAGACGCTGGCCTTCCTGGCCGAGCGGGTGCGCGCACCGCTGTATGCCGACGCCGTGTCCGCCGCCAAGGCCCAGCGACTGCTGCCCATACTGCCGCGGCTGCGGGCGATCAAGCCCAACGCCCTCGAGGCTGCCGTGCTGACCGGTCTGCCGGTGAGCGACAACGCCTCCGTGGAGGCCGCCGCGCGCGCGCTGGTCCGGCTGGGCGTGGGACGGGCCTTCGTGACCCTGGGGGAGCGCGGCGTGTGCTGCGCCGACGCGGACACTGTAGATCTCATCCCCGGCGCGCCCGTGCGCATGCGCAACGCCACCGGCGCGGGGGATGCCTTTACCGCCGCGCTGACCTGGGCCGACCTCAGGGGTATGAGCGCGCGCGACAGCGCACGCGCCGGGCTCGCTGCCGCGTCCATCGCCGTCGAGGCAACCGGGACCGTCAACCCTGACCTGTCCGAACCTGCCCTGCTGGCCAGGATGACCGGAATCGATTGACGATATATATCCCAATGTTAAGTTTGTCATTTTAGCCGAAAAGGCATTGCTTTTTCGCCCGGCGAGTAGTATAATAATATTCGCGTTCGGCGATAGTATAGACGCGCTGATGTAGCTCAGTAGGTAGAGCGCATCCTTGGTAAGGATGAGGTCGCCGGTTCGAATCCGGCCATCAGCTCCAGCTCTGCACGTAAGTTTTGATACAAAGCTTACGTGCAGCTTTTTGTATAATGGTGTGAGAGATTATGCAGAAATGAACTTATTCACCGTGAATATGGCTCATTTCTGCATAATTCATTTCTTGACTTGCAGAAGTGTTATCCCTTTTCACTTACCTTACCTTTCACTACACTCCGTTTTCAGCCCTTTTCCATGCCCTTCTGAGCATGGATGCGGCATTTTGCCGGTATCCGTTGACAAGTGTTGACTTGTGTTGACAAGTGTTGACGAATACTATAAGGCGGGTATATGCACCAGAAGTAGTAAGCACAATCTGCCTATAACATTAGAGTTTTTGCTCCGCTGAAAGTCATTTCCAGCAGTTCGGCGGCTATGTCTTTACTTACAACGCGCATAAGATTGTCCTCCACGTCGGCCTTGGAGAGTAGATTCATGCTGCCATACCATACGATCTCTTTATCAATTACGGCAAAACGCTCGCAGTTGTCTTCTACTGTGAGAAGCTTGAAACCGGCAGCTTTGAGCCGGTTCATGAGCTCGATGCGGACTTCATCCCTGCCGTACTTGTATACCTCCGGAGCCCATGTGACGATGGTCACGTTCAGTTCGGGACGCTCTTCGCTCATTCGAATCAGCTGACTGACCTTGGGGGTGTTCAACGTCTGACTGGAAATGACAATCTCTTCTCTTGCATCGTGAAGATCACGCAAATAGACACCCTCATAGGTATCCAGGTCAAATATGGCGTTCGCTTCCTGCCTCGCTCTTTGAAGTCCGGCGCACACCTCATAACCGATTTGTTTGTATGCCTTCAGTCGTTTCCCATACATATTGTCAAACATGGGAATATGGCTGTCGACATAATCGAAGATGATGACATCCTGCTTTCCTTCATAATCACGGTTCAGCCGACCGGCATATTGCTCCACCACGCCCTTCCAGGCAACAGGGGTTGCAAGAAACAGAGTGTCCAGACGCGGGAAATCAAATCCTTCTCCGATCAACTGGCCGGTGGCAATCAGAATGAGGCTCTCTTCGGGGCCGACAGTCAATAGCTCTGCCCTGAGTTGCTTTTGTTCCTTCTTCTTCATCGTGCCCATGTATAGGAAAACAGGATCAGCGGCATCTTTCAACTTGTCGTAGAGGCGTTCAGCGTGTTCCGTGTATTTGGTTAATACGACCGGTGTGCGACCATCATCAACGCACTGTACGATATCATTGACGATCTGCTGGTCACGGACATCGTTGTTGCGGAGCAGTTCGTAAGCGTCATTTGGGTGAGTCTTTTTCCCATATTTATAGGGATTGACGGTTCTTGTAAATCTTGGATAGACGAGATGCCGGATACCTTGGGCCTGGGCTCGCTGCTTGGATGTGTACCGGTAGCGGATCGGCCCCATCAGCATGTGGTTGATCTTCTCCAAACCATCGCCTCGGATGGGCGTGGCGGTAACGCCATAAACGTACCGGGCTTTGATGTGTTGGAGGACGTTTGCCATGGTATCTGTCGCGGCATGATGACATTCATCCACAATGACCATGCCGTATTCCTGGAGCAGCGGATGAAAGGTCCCCTTTTTGCACAGTGAACCTACCATAGCGATATCCACGATACCAGACATGCTGTCATGCTGCCCCTGAAGCCATCCGATGTGAGACTTGCGGCGCTTGACCCGGCCCGTAGGCGTAGAATAGGATGGCAATTCCTCATCAATAATCAGGAACTGCTCAAGAGCGTTTTGCCATTGCTCAATCAGGGCGGAGGATTCAAGGAGTATGAGCGCTGGTACACGTCGCTGCGCGATAATGTTCGCGCATACAACTGTCTTTCCAAACGCTGTGGCTGCACTCAGTACGCCGTTGTCATGGCACAGGAGAGCATCGACAGCGGGTTGCTGTTCGTCACGAAGCTCTCCATTGAATGTAATGGAAAGCAGCTTGCCTTGCACCCGCTGATCATCGATACTATAGTTGATTCCGGCTTGATTACACTTGTCCAGCAGTTCATCAGACAGTCCTCGTGGAATATGGATATGTCCTTCTTCATCGCTGCCAAGGTAGATGATTCGCGGGGTGTCAAATGTAGCAATCCCCATTGCAAGGTTCTTATAGAATACAGGATTCCTGAAGGCTGCCAGCCAGCGGATCTGGTTCTGCAGTCGAGGCTGAATATTACCGGCGTTAATGTAGATACCGTCTGCCATGGTTATGAGAAGTATCCCGCTGATGTCCTCCGGATGGAATGTGGCATCCTTGTCCCATGGCTTGCCGGAACTGACTTTGCTATCATTGCTTCCGCTACCATCAGAGGTTATCGAAAGCAGTGGGTATGCACCATTCCATTCGGCAATATAATCCTCAACCTGTTTTTGTGTCAGCCGGGGCATTCTCCAGAGCGCGGCCCATTGGTCGGAATAGGCGTTCCAATCGTCATCAATGAAAGCGCTGTTTCCCTCTTTCAACGCTTTTCCTTGTAGTGGCAGAGCAATCAGGTTGCCAATGCCATCCACAGGCAGATGATCCTGCATTGGCATCATTCTGTCAAAGAATGTGAAGCTGTGAACGCTTATGCTCTCCATGCCTTTTTCCAGAAGAGCGTTTCCAAAGCGCCGTGCGAGCGATGCTGGGATAGGCTTTTCAAAGAAGATCCAAATATGTGCACCACGGCCTGAACGTGAGCGCTCGATGAGAGCGGCGATGCCGTTAGCCTTGCAAATCCGCCGGACAGCATTAACTTCTTCCTGGTATGTGTCATCAGTATTTGCGAAATCATCAGCCTCGGCACCTTTGGCATGGTTGTCAAAATCAAAGACGATGAAACGGCAGGTATCGTCCGGCAACATTGGATATACACCGATAACGTCTGTAGCGTCGACCGATTTGCCTTCCAAGTGTTGTTTCACATCTTCAATGGTCAACTTCTTATCTTCGCGTATCTGGCAGTCCTTACACTTAATCTTATCGCGGCTGCGACGATGACATCCGTAACGCCAGATGTTGGCACACTGACGATAATAGCTGGCAGCACCGGTTTCCTTCTTGATTGATCGTTTGGCAAATACATCCTGCCTACCCCAGAAATACGAAAAAAACCGGTTTGCCATCTGAGTTGTGATCGCATCTGGAAAGATGATACGTGCCCCCTGGTGTGGGTCAAGTGGCGCAGGAACAGGCGTGATGACGATACCTGCATCAGTAAGCAGCTTCTTCAGATGCGTATTCTCAGCCAAAAGGGCAGCGTTCTCCCTCTCCAGGGTGATGACCCTGGCTTGAAGATCAGGGAGATCGCTCTGATACGATCCTGCGGAAAGATGATTGTTGCTCATAGTCTCTAAATCCATGGCTAATACAGTTCAGATCAAAAACTTCGCAATGGCCATACTCCGCTTCTCATCATAAGGATTGAAGATTAATCCTCCGACAGCCTTGTTCCGGCGCATGTTGGCAAGGATCTTCTTCACAGAAACCTTGGCAATCTCTCCGGTTTCCGTTGTGTTCCACGTGCCCGCACGCTTCTTTCGACGCTTCTTGCCAGCCGGAGCCTCTTCGTCCTCTGAGAATACAGGACCATCATCGTGTGTGTCGGCGATGACCGGCGGCAGGACCGGCTTCTTCTTTGCCTGCTTCTCGCTTGTGAAGCAGATCAGATAGCGATTCCCCGTTGCTTCGGGATTCCGCTCATCAAAGACTGTGTACAGGTGATGGATACGCTCTCCTGACCGTAGGCAAGCGATCAGTAGCGGGAGGTCGCCGTGCGCACGGAGAAGGTCGGCTGTCTCCAGTAGCGCATTGGACGTATCTTTGGAGGAAGCAAGCGCGTCCAAGCGGTTCCATAATTCAGTGGCGGTCATGGCCTATCCTTTCTGGGCGGTCAGCTCCTGATACTTTTTCATCAGCATAGCCACGCAGGCACTTTCGCTGCTGTAAGCAGCGTCACCCTTCTTGATGCCGTAGGCATCCATGACAGCGCGGTCGTTGGCTTGGTGTGCTTTACGTAGCTCCGGGGGCATGGTGGTCTCAGAATACAGGACTGCCATGCTGCAATCCGGATACAATGTGCGGGCGTTTAATATACTCTGCGCGGTTGATTCGATCTTCTGTCGCTGTGCTTCCGTGGGCTTGGGCCACGGGAAGGTATTGTAGACAATCTCTTTTGAGTACCGATAATCGCTCTTCAATCTGCCACAGACTGTGCGCATCCATCCCATGTGGACGTTTGATGTCAAAACGCCAAAGTGGTAGAGAGTCGCGTTTGGAACGATTTGAACAGCATCTGAAGAAATATCATCTGGTGTCATAAAGCCTATGGGGACATACCTGCGATTCTCGGAAGATACTCTTGGAACGATCAGGTAATTGACGCCCTCGGGCTGTGTCATCTGGGCGAAGCAATTGGGAACCTTTGCGTAACCGTTTGTGGTTTTCGCTTTCGAGTTCAGCCTGAATTGTCGCACCGCTTCGACCTTTTCCTTCAGGATTTTGCTCTTACTGATGTCCAGCGGGCTGGCATGGACAAGCCACAGGCAATAGCGCTCCTTCCCTTTGATAAATTCCTCGGCCCCTATGTAAGGGTGAAGCCATTTTTCCAGCGCCGGTTCCCTGTCGAGGAGCTCTGCGCGCTCCTCCGGAGATATAACAAAGAAACCGCCATCACGGGGCTGATTGCCGAAATTCATCTTCGGCATGCCACAAAGGGAATCTTTTGCCGCGACGACGTACTGATCACCGCCTTCCATTAGATAGGGGCTGATATTGGCCACGACAGAGGGCTGCGCATTGATTGGGAACAGCAGCTTCGTCTGCCGATTGAAGGTGGCAAAGCACACAATGACACAGTGAACCGCAGCCTGGTCGTTGGATTCACTGTTCCAGCGGAATGTCTGGTACGCATAATTGATATGCACGTGGTATTCGTTCAGAAGGACATTCCACAGTATTGGAACCTGTGAACCCTGGCAGATGGAATTTGTGGAAACAAAGCATACCTCAATCCTTGTCCCTTGGATGAACTCGGCGGCGATCTTGTACCAACACGTCACATAATCCAGGTCCTGCACATCCTTGATGTTGCCGAAGATGTCCTGAACTTCCTTTTTCTGAACGCTGCCCTGAGCCATCAGCCTTGCCCCGACAAATGGCGGGTTGCCCATGATGTATGACAGCATGTTCCGATCCACTACATCATTCCAGTCCATCCGCAGTGCGTTGCCCTCCACGATGTTCGCAGCGGTCTTCAGCGGCAGGAAGTCCAGCGCCATGTGAACGATGTCCTCCGTCTCGCGCATCATCTGGCTCTCGGCGATCCACAGCGCCGTGCGGGCGACGGTGACGGCGAAGTCGTTGATCTCGATACCGTGAAATTGGGTGATAGATACTTTTATGGGATTGTGTGCCAGACCTATGACAATCTGGCCGCCGGTCATCTCCAGGATGACGCGATTCTCCAATCGGCGAAGGCTGAGGTACGATTCCGTGCAGAAATTCCCGCTGCCTGCCGCCGGGTCCAGGAATTCGAGAGAGGCCAGCTTGTCCTGGTAGACCTCCAGCTTGCGCTTGCGTGTGCGCTGGACCGGCTCCGCGAGAATGGCTTCCAACTCCGCCTTCAGGTCGTCCAGGAACAGCGGGTCGATGACCTTGTGGATGTTCTCAATAGAGGTGTAGTGCATGCCGCCAGCACGGCGCGTCTCCGGGTTCAAGGTGCTCTCAAACACCGCGCCGAAGATGGTGGGGCTGATCTCCGACCAGTCGAAATCCTCGCTGGCATCCCGCAGAATGAGGTGATAGATTTCCTCCGTGATCGGCGGGATCTCAATGTTCTCATCCTTGAACAGGCCGCCGTTCACATAGGGGAACGCCGCCAGCAGCGGATCGTCGTCGGCCAGGTACGGGTCGCGCTCCTCTGGCTTCTGATCAAGGACACGGAACAGGGCAATTAAACGCTTTCGCGTATCCTGAAAGGGACGGGCTGCAATATAGTCATGGAACATCAGGTGTTGTCCGAAAATGCCCGCGTCCTCAGCATAGAGGCAAAACACAAGCCGGACGCACAGCGCGTTCAGGCTCTTGAGAGTACTCTCGCTCGAGGGGTCTTTGTATTGCTTCAGCAGCGCGTCATACAGCTTGCCCACCAGCTCGCCGGCCTTGATGGAGATTTCCATCTCGCGCTTGAGGTTCTCCGAGCCGGTGTTGACCAGAAAATTGAGCCGAGTGTACTCCTTCTCCAGATCAGAGAGCATGACGATATAGGGCTCCGCGTTGGGATTGTTCATGTCGTGGATGCGGAATTCCTGGAAGTTGCACACCACGATCCAGCGGGGGTTCATGTTGTGGGGCAGCAGACCGGCGTAGCGCCGCGCCTGCTGGAATGGCGTGAGCATGGAGCCGTCCGACTGGCGGTAGGATTTGGACAGGTCGATGTCCATGCCCTTCTGCTCGATCAGCACGCCGGTGTCGTGGATATAAGCATCGATGAAAATGGTGGAGCCGGTCTGGTCGTTCTTCACGCGGAATTCAAAGGAGACATCGGTTTCCGGCTGTTCCACCCCATAAACGGATTGAAGCAGCTGCCTCCAGAAGTTTTGGGCATCCTGCTTCTCATCGCCACGGCCTGTCCAGACTTCAACGAAAGCCTTCGCAGCAGCCCTCTTATCTACATCGGTCATCTGCCGTATCTTCATAATCCTCACCCCAAAGACAAATATCCACTTAACATTATAGCATATACCTGGCCGGTGGGCAACAAAAACGTCCAACCAGATTCCCTCACAACATGGTTCCTGAAAGAAAAACCTAGAGAAAACCACTGATGATAGAAATATCAATGTGAGCATATAAACATAAACTTTTGTATTGACAAACACATTACATAAATATATAATTATGAACAAAGTATAGTATAAGTGAGGCCGAAGCAATGGGTGAACAGGTTACAATCCAGATCCGGGTTGATTCAGATCTCAGGGATGAGGCAGTAAAAGTATTTGACGGATTAGGGCTGGACCTATCCTCGGGCATTCGCATGTATTTGAAGGCCGTTGCCCGAGAACAGGGAATCCCTTTTAATACATACCTGAAATCGGAGACCTCCAGAAAGCCCAGCCGGATGGAGCAGGAAATTGAGCAGATCATGCGGGCGGTAACCTATCAGGAGCCAGAGGGTAATACAGAAAATACGATTACTCTATACCCCCTCGGATTTGACGGCCTGCCGCCTGTCAAGATGTATATTCAGCTTTTGATGCGAGTGCCAGCTGGTAAAATCACTCGCTGGGAGGACATGAATGAGTTCCTTGGGACGCTATACGGAAGAAAATTCAGTGAATTGCCGAACGCTCACTTCCCATATGCGGATTATGACGGGAACAGCATCCCGTACTGGCGTGTCGTTTCCAAATATGGCGTTCTCAATGATGATTTGCGCTGTTCCAAGGATACGCAAAAACGAAAGCTGGAAGAAGAAGGACTGATAATTGTCCAACGTGGCTCCATTGAAGGCTCTTTCAAGGTAGACAAGTACAAGAGCTTCCTATTTAACTATTCGACTTTGTCAACCAGACCACAAAAGGAGACTCGATGAAATGAAAGTCTATATGAACTATCACAACTATACGTTCATCCTGACACGGGAAGTCTTAGAAATAATGGGCAGACCCAGGTATGTTTACTTCATTGTGAGCAAGAAAAAGAACAGGGTCATATGCCTGCCAATGAAATCAAGGAGATCGGATTTGGCTGGCTGCCCAATTCCAGAAAGTGTATACAAGAATAACGGCGGTTATGCTGTATGGGCGGATCACAGTTTTCTGGAACAAATGTATTTTCTTAGCGATGTCAGCGGTGTATCCACATATGCGATTGAAGTCAGACTGCTGCCTGTCAATGAGATCAAAGCCGGAGGACTCCACGGCCTTGAGAAGGGTATTAAACCGAAGGGAATTCCTGTAGTGTTTGAAATGATGACAGCTGATGCAGCGGAAATGAATGAGTGCCCCGTATATACCTTTGGAGGAAACAGAGTAGCGTAGTGAGACAACTCCCATCTGTAAGGCATATGATTTCTAATCTATAAAAAGCAGGATAATATCAAACCTGTCCCTCGTGAGAAGGTAACTGTGCCAGATGAAAGGCCGTTACCTTCTTTTGCTGTCTTTGTGTTGCCAAATCAGCTGATCAGGGCGCCGCCGCATTTCCGTGCATCTGTTTGGAACGAAAACCAGGTACAGACTGCAATATGACAAGTAAAAATGTCCAAATGACAACTGAAAAATGTTATATTGTAAATGTGTGCATAGAAAGGTGGTGCACCATGATCGCTACTTTTTCCACAAGGCTCAAACAGCTCAGGCAACAGATGAACTTGCGGCAAGAACAGGTAGCAAAGCTGATCGGTGTCAATAAGAGCGCCATATCATTCTATGAAAATGGAACTAGGCAGCCATCTTATGAGATACTTTTGAGGATTGCGAATCTATATCGCGTCAGCGTGGATTACCTGCTTGGCCAGACCAACAGCCGGGCTGTTGACCTTACAGGGCTGTCAGAGGAAGAGGCGACATTAATATGTGACCTTGTCGCATGTATGTCAAAGAAAAACGAAATAATTAACAACCAGTACTAACAGATCGTAAACCGTCGCAGAGCCATCGGAGGGCAATTCATATTGTGTGTGTTCTCCGATGGCGCAAGGAGAGAAAAAAGTTCATGGGCAAGCGACCGCTTTCGGAGAGAAAAATCCAGGTAGTAAGCGCTGTAAAGACCAAGGAAAATGAAACAAGACAGAAACGAAAACTCCGAGTCGCTGCCTACTGTCGTGTATCCACGGATTCCAAAGAGCAGGAGACATCGTTCGACAGTCAGGTGGCGTACTACAGCACATTGATCGCAAACAATCCTGATTGGGATTATGTGGGTATCTATGCCGATCCGGCAATATCAGGTACAAGTCGCAAGAACCGCGCGGAGTTCAATCGGATGCTGTATGACTGCATCAGAGGAAAAATCGACATGATTATAACCAAGAGTATGAGTAGATTCGCTCGAAATCAGTTGGATTCCCTTGCAGTAATCCGCATGCTGAACGGACTTCATCCGCCGGTCAGAATACTCTTTGAAGACGATCACATAAACAGCGACGATCTTTCCTCGGAAATCATCATTGTATTTACGTCCATGCTCGCTGAACAGGAAAGCGTCAAAAAGAGCACAAACGTCAAATGGGGTTTTGAGCGTCGCAAGGAACAGGGCTTCTATCTTGTTCCAACACAGAATCTTGTGGGGTACGATAAGACAAATGCTGCCAACAAGGATGAGCGTGAAATTTATATCGTCGAAGACGAAGCAATCATTGTTCGGACGATTTTCCTGATGTTTCTGGCGGGGTATAAAGTGGGAGAAATTGCCTTTGAGTTGACCCGAGCCGGAGTGAAGACGGGCAAAGGAAACACTACGTGGAATTCAAACTCCGTAATTGGTATTCTGAGGAATGAACGCTATGCAGGGGATGTCAGGACAAACAAGACATACAGAGAAAACTTGTGGACCAAAAAAGTGATTCAGAACAAGGGCGAGGTGTCGTATGTGTATGAGACGGATCATCATCCGGCAATTATCAGCCATGAGGCTTTTGATATGGCGCAGAGACTGCTCGCATCACATAAGTACGGCTACGATCCGTTTGTGAATGGAACATACGCCCTTACCGTTATTGAAGATGGGCTGTTGAAAGGTTTTATCCCGATAAATGTCCACTGGGCGGGATCCAAGCTCGAAGAATACATCGAGCTGTCAGGCACCGTTGAACAAACGCAGGACGCCATTGTTAAAGGACACGGATTCCGCTATTTTCCGGGTTGCCAAGTAGTCAGAAGACAGGATATTAGCTGCTATGGCAGAGTATCGGCGAGGATCACGCCAAACACGATCACACTCAATCGTGCCAGCCTAACCCTGTTTGACTCGGATTATATAGAATTGCTGTTTAACCCAATTGAAAAGCTGATAGCTGTCCGCCCCTCTGAAAAAGGCATGCCCGGAGCGCTTAATTGGAAGAAGGTAAAGGATGATAAGACGAGTACCGTTCCGATGGGATGCAGCGCCTTCTCTCTTATAGTATATGAACTGATGAACTGGCCGAAGCTGTGGAACAACACCATGCTTGGGATGATTTACAAGAAAGGTTCCGAATGTGTCATCCTATTTGATCTGACACAGCGTGAGACCAGTGCCTTGCCCTATGAAAAGCCAACGCAGAAAAAGAAGAGGAATGAAGATGATATTTTCTACAATATCGAGGCAATGATTGCCCGGCAGCTGGAGCTGCTGCACAACAGACAGACCGGCGATCTCATCATACAAGAGGAAGAAGAGCTAGAAGAAAGGCCAATGCCCAAACGGCAGCCTCTGAAACCGGACGACTGGACGGATACCTTTGGCCCTGACAGTATAACCGCGTCCATTAGTTATCGCAGATATCAGTTTGAATCCCTTCATGAATGGGATATATTCGCGCATGGGATTCGGTCGAACAAGGTCGAAACCCCTGATTTAGCTTCAGAGGAAGAGATCCAGCAAAACCTGGTGCGGCTGAGGGAAACGGTGACTGCTGCACAACACAGTAGGGAGGTATAGACAGATGGCGCGAGAGGGTATACGGAATTATGAAGAAATCTACAACTGCCAGATGGTGGATATGTTTAATCTGACAGAGGTCAAGGTTCCTTGCGTTCATGTCAAGAAAGGATATGTTCGTTTCAATATGAATGCGCTCAATCTATTGGGTAAGACACCGTTCATTGAAATACTGGTAAATCCGGATGAGCAGTATATGTTGGCTGTTCCGTGCAATCAGTATGATGTATATGCTGTGGATTGGTGCAGAAAAGAAAAGGCGACCGGCAGAATGATACCAAAGGATGTGCGCAGTAAGGATCTTGCCCCAAAGCTATACAGGCTTATGGGCTGGGATGAGGAGCTGACTTACAGGGTGCAATGCTTCCGCCAGGAATTTGAGAACGGCAAGTGTCTCCTCTACTTTGACTTGCCGAATTACGTACCTATGATTTCGGAATCTGTGGAATCAAAAACCGGTCGCATCATCAAACGTTCCCGTCCACTGTATACTACGGCTCAGCAGAGCGCATTTGGTCCTCCTCTGAGAGAAATGATGGACAAGTTAAACCGTGATTATGTTGGCTATTATGTTGCCGATACCAATAGTGATAGCAATATGGGTCAAATCGGAATGTTTGAGCGCGGACATCAGGACGAGGGGCAGAGTGAAAGCTGAAAGCACAGTCAGGAGAACAGGTCAGATGAAACAATTGGCGAACAACGGTGACAGCCCACTGTGTATTACCATAAACTACCGGGCGAGTACATTCCGGGTTTTCAAGTCCGTCTTTTTGGCTTTACACAGTCCAAGATATTTACAATTTTGGATAAATCCTGAAGCAAGAAAGCTGTTTGTCCGTGGTACGAATGTCAGAGAAGAGCATTGCCTTGAGATCCCACCGGAGGCTGAACGGAAAAAGAGCTATTACGTGTTTCACGGCCAGAGATTTATCAAGCGGATCTGTCATTTAGCCGACTGGAGTCTCGACCAACCTCATGCCATGATTGGGGCATATATCGAGGATGTAGGTGTCATCGCATTTGCACTTATAGAATCTGATTCACATGAAAACACTCTGAGCCAGGTTAAATACCACCATGCATCATTTTTGACCAAAAACGAAAAAACGAAAAACGAGGATGTCATCCATGATTTGCCCAAAGTCCCTGACCGAAGTCATAAATAAGGAAATTGAATGGCTCTGGCAACCATACATTCCGTTTGGCAAAATCACACTGATTCAGGGGGATACGGGAATCGGAAAGACCAGTCTGATGGTAAAGCTGATCGCAGATCTCAGCAACGGTATCGTGCCGCCGACTATGTTTCACAGACGACTTATTTTTCAGGAGCGCGCGGAACCAATCAGGTCGTACTATGTGACGGTGGAGAATTGTATGGACGATACTATCGCACCCCTGTTTGATAAGTATGGCGGCAACCGCTGCTTTGTGGATTTTCAAAACGAAGACGATGGGCACTTTATCCTCACTGGTAATGAGATTGAGGAGTGTGTCAGTAAAACTGGATCGAGGCTGATTATAGTAGACCCTTGGCAACAGTTTCTGGACAACATATCATCATCGGACAACAATGGCCTCCGCAGAATGATCTGTGACGTTCAGGCAGCTGCAGAGAAAACAGGGGTTGCCGTCGTGCTTGCAGGAAACTTCACTAAGAATCTGGGCTCTGACCTTCGAAGAGGTATGGGTGGCTCAGAGCTCAATAATACACTCAGGAGCATCCTCACTGTACAGGATGACCCTGGTGGCGATCCGGCAGTTCGTATACTTCGGGCAACGAAAATGAGCCTTCTTGGTAAAGAGATGACGCCAGTTGTAATCAGGCAGGATGATAACTGGTTGCTCAGCTATGAGGATTATTCGTATTCCGACGATGATACCCAAGATGCTCCAGTTGATGAAGAGGATCCGAAGCAATTCCTGCAGCGTCTACTGCGGGATGGTCCCTTGGACAGCCGAACAATAGAGCAGCTTGGAAAGAATGCAGGGATAAAAATGAACCGGCTGTATAGGATACGTCAACAGGCTGGAGTTGTGATAGAGCAGCAGCCAGACAAATCAAGCCTCTGGCGGCTAAACTCTTTTCCAAAAAAGGAAAAGCAAATCAATAGGGATTAATATAAGTGCCTTTGGGTGCGTGACGAATGAGTTTGTCAAAAGTGAGATTATCATGAGAAACTGACAAACTCACTTTTGACCTGTATATATAGAACGTCCTCCGGAGACACGATCCGGAGGACACTTTTTTATCCCGTTTGTATGATTCTGCTCTCCTCGAGCAGCGTCCAGAAGTCGATATCCAAATCCTCGCCGATGCGTGCAGGCGGTGCCTGTTCGGCTGTTCCAGTGTTCTGCTGTTCGTCGGTCATGTTCGCTCATCCCCTCCCGTTGATACTCAACACATCCAGTATACTCCTGCCCATCAGGGAAGTCCAGAGAACACAGAATGACCTTTTTGTGCGTCTCCGGGGAAGAGTATATGAAACACGGGAGCAAAAGTCACACATCTGTAATAACCGAACAAATTATGAAATTTTTCCAAAGAGGCCCATTTTCTATTGCAAGCAAACATGTGTTCGATTATAATATAAATCACCCGTTACGAACAGATGAACGACAGACCGATCCAGAAGGAGGGATCGACGTGAAAATGAACTTCAAGATTGGAGAGAGGGTGGAATGCCCACGGTACGGCAGGTATGTTGTAGCTTACAAGGGGTTCGGTTATGAAGCAGAGGGACGCATCTGCGTCAGCGGGACTCGGCTGTTTCACTCCTATGATGAAGCCGTGGCCAACATTAGAAAAATGCCCACCAGCGAGCACGTTATCCGACCGGCACAGGAGGTCCAGCGTCAGGCGGCGGCCCTCCGTGTTGACGAGCCCGGTGACGGATGGGCCAGACGATGATGGCTTCTCGTAAACGAACAGGTTTGAACGACCGACCGGTGGCCCCAAATCTAAAGCAGAAAGGACTGAAAGCATTGGATAGGCAGATGTTATCTTACATTGTTCCCCCGATCATGTTCCCCGTGCGCGGTTTCCCCGGATTCTGTGCGCCGAGGATGCAGTACGCGGAGACGCTGAAGGAACCAATGCTGGAAGTCAAGCGGAAGGCTGTGCTGCCCAGGGAGCTGCGGCGCATTCGTGCCAGCGCGCTGACCGGGGATAAGAAGTACGGTAGCGTCATGGACGTTTTGCAGATCGTATACGGCCAGGACTTCGGCGCAATCCTGAAGGATTATGTGGATACCCACCAGGAGGAGCTCTACAAAAAGGGCATCATGCCGGACTCGCTGTTCATCCGGCTTGGAGGCATTGGCAAGCCATACATCGAGACGAATTATGACCAGCCCAGCAAGGCGTTTTATCTGGATGTAGTGGTGGACTGCCTGCTGGATGGCGAACACTATCAGAAGTGCGTGTCGTTTTACATCCGCTACAAGATAAGCTTCTGTGCTATGGACCCCAGGTGCTTTCTGTGGGAGATCGGCCTGTATCGGAGCGATGCGGATGACGAACTGCGCGACACCAACCGGACCAAGGCGGATGGCAACCTGCTGCCCAAGATCACCGCTGCCAAATATGATGAGATCGTGAATGATCTGCTTGAAAGCTATAACCCGGAGGCGTTGGATGCCCCCGGCCCCGTGGATGTGTACAAGATCGCAGCTGGCATGAAACTGGCGGTACGTGAGCTACTGATTCCGGATTACAATATTTTGGGACAGTTGCATTTTTGGCCGGGAACGATTGAGTATCTCGATAAGGATGGCTCCAAGAAAGTCTCAAGGGCCAATTCGCTTGATATTTTCATCAATAAACTCAGCTGCTCGACAATGATAGCTAAGCGGAGTTCACTGGCTCATGAGATTGGGCATCTATTCTGTAGCAGGATGTTTGAGCTCCTGCAGATTATGGCGGGTAACAAGCACGGTGCTGTGGTCAACAAGCGGAAGAAGCAGCCGAAGGGCGCGGACATCCCAAAGGAGCTGGAGTCCCAGCCGTCAAAGTTCTCCGGGCACCTGCTGTTGCCCCGGAGGACGGCACTGCCTTTCGTGGAGGAGGAAATCAGGAAACTGGGTGGCCATGCCAGCCCCAGGCAGATGGAAGTCATCGTGCGCAAGGTGATGGATACCTTTCAGGTCTCCCGGCAGATGGCGACGCTGCGCCTGAAGGACTTCGGCTATGACGTTGCAAAGGGCGTCAACCGCTACGTCGACGGCCACTATGTCCCCGCCTATGGCACCAGCAACGGCGAGTGGAAGAACGGTGTCGACTACATCATCGAGCACAAAGCCGTTTTCGAGCTGTACTTTGATGACGCACAGTTCCGGGAGGTTATCAATACTGGGCGCTTTGTGTTCGTGGAGAATCACCTGTGCCTGGCGGATAGGCGATTCGTTACAATGGGCATGACGCAAAGTGCCAGAGTGTGGACCGCCCGCCTGACGGACTATGCACGGAGTCATATAGACGAGTGCTGCCTTGCGTTTCGGGAGCGAGGCACCGCTGCGCATAGGTATTATGATGGCTTCCTCAATAAAGAGATCTGCGGATACGTAAAGGATTATCGGTTCGATCCATTGAGGACACCCGAGGAGAACGCACAGGCAATGGCAGAATATAGCGAAATCACTGGAAATCTGCCGAATGGGTTTGGACAGACTCTGAAATACCACATGAAGCGTGTGAAGGTCACCACGGAAAAACTGGCGGAGGCCATGGAGATTTCGCCGCGTGTGGTCTATGAATATCGAAAAGACAGCCTACCCAGAGCAAGCTTTACGGCACTGGCTGATACCAAGACGCTCGTGCCCCTGGCGCAGCCAACCAAGAGAAACGTGATTATCATGTCCCTGCTGATGCACCTGATGCCTGACTGGTCGAAGCACTTTTTGAAGCAGGCACACTATGAACTGGATCTGGAATCGCGGGAAGAGCTCGCTTGGAGCTGTGCGATCCAAACAAGCTATATGTGCGAGATTGAGCAGATTAACCTACAGTTCAGGCTGCTCGGGGTGACGGCGTTGACTTCAAGCTTCCCCGATAATAGCGCAGCGTAGTATTACCCAATACCCGGACTGGCTTCAATTGCCGGTTCGGGGCTTTTTTATTTTTGGCGGGCGAATCTCCGAACCTGAAGTGATTACTTCAGGTTTTTTGGGAAATATACATGGTCTCAAGGATGATTTTTGAATCACATACAAGTGAGAAATGCAAATAGAGGCCTTTTCACAGTATGTTTCCTGGCAGAATCATCAGATTGTGCAGGAATCAATTCAAACTGTTAACCTCCGACCCTGAAGTAATTACTTCATGTTTTTTCGCCTTGAAACCCTGTAAAATACAACCAGTTCCAATGGAAACAGCATCAAGCGCACTGCAGGCGCGCTGCTTCTCAAGAACGTTGGATGCATCCAAGCGACTCAACGAACGAGCGGGACGGACAAGGCCGAGCGACCTCCAGCGCGGGCAGCGCCGGGACGAGCAGCGCGACCGCCTCCGTTCGGGGACAGCAGGCCGACAGGCCGGTTCAGATCAGTTGATTGGAGGCAATATCATGCAGCTCAATTCCCTTACCTGCCCCGCAGCGATGTTCAATCGCATGGCGGAGGTCACAAAGCTCCTCTTCAAAGCAGCGCGTGTGCGCGTCGAGTTCACGAAGGAAGGCTGGCAGCAGCTTCTCCGACTTCACCCCTCTCCCTTTTCCGCTTTCATCCGGACCGTCAACATCAAGGCTGACCTCGGGCTGTACATCGCCTCCTATGAGGAGCGCGGCATCCACCTGGACAGCGAGTGCCAGGAGGTGTGCTACCAGTCCGGCCTGTTCCTCATCCTGCGCAAGGAGCATGGGGTCTGGTACATCACCGACGTATACACGACCGGCGAGGACGCAGGCTTTGTGCCGGTGTACTTCTGGACGAGGGTCAAGCGCGGCTGCAACGTGCTGGCGGCGCGGGTGCTGATCTGTTGGCGGCGGCTGACAAAGCGGAATCAGGAAAACGAAACAACTGTATCAGGAGGAACGATTCATGAGTAACAGACAGACAAGGCTCGTGACGGCGGAGGCCGTCCGGCGGGGCCACCCCGACAAGCTGTGCGACCAGATCGCCGATGCGATTCTGGATGCGCATTTGAGCTACGATCCTAACGCCCGCGTGGCCGTGGAGGTCATGGCGACGGCGGGAAACATCACCGTCGCGGGTGAGGTGACCTCCCGCGCAAGCGTGAATTATGAGAAGGTCGTGCTCGGCGTGATCCAGCAGATCGGCTACAAGTGGGCGGACCTGTGCGAGAGCGAGGACGACGAGCTGAATATCGACGTGGCGGTTCACGAACAGTCTCCGGACATCGCTGCCGCTGTGGATGGCCGGTACCCGGATAGCGATCAGGGCGCGGGCGACCAGGGTATTATGGTTGGCTACGCGACCGACGAAACCAGCTCGAAGATGCCCAGAGCCTTCATCATCGCCCAGCGCATCTGCCGCCTGCTGGATGAGGAAGCAGCGCACACCCCGTGGCTGGGCGTAGACGGCAAGGCGCAGGTGTCCCTGAAGTATGAGGATGACCGCGTGTATGTCCACACCATCGTCGTGTCGGTGCAGCACGCGCCGAACGCGCCGGAGGACAAGCTCCGCAACCTGGTGACGCAGGCTGTGTATCAGGCTGTGGGACGCGCTGATATGTGGCAACCGACCTCCAAGCTGCTGGTGAACCCTTCCGGTCGGTTTGTGCTGGGCGGCCCCGCTGCTGACACCGGCCTGACCGGGCGCAAGTTGGCTGTGGATCAGTACGGCCCCGTTGCCCACATTGGCGGCGGCGCACTCTCCGGCAAGGATGCAAGCAAGGTGGATCGATCCGGCGCGTATGCCGCCCGCTGGATCGCGCGGAACCTCGTGGCTGCAAAGCTGTGCAGCCAGTGCGAGGTCTCCATCGTGTACGCCATTGGCGTGTGCCACCCGGTGGGCATTACCGTGAACACCTTTGGGACAGGCATGAAGCCGGATGACGAGCTGGCGAAGCTGGTGTGGCGTGTGTTCGATCTGAGACCCTCTGCGATCATCAAGCGCCTGAAGCTGAACACGCCCAGCTACAGTCTGGTTTCCGCGTATGGCCACTTCGGACGCATGGACCTGAACCTTCCCTGGGAGAAGGATGACATGGTGGACCGGCTCCTGGAAACGGCAAGCGATTGATGCTAAATGGACACTTCGACCAATTAGTGCCGAAGCTTCCCTTGGAGCAGGATGACATGACAGCCAGAATCAAAGCAACAGCAGGTTATTAAACCTGGGAAAGGAGCAACTATTATGACTATGAGCGTGAAGATGCTCAACGACATCGCAATCCATGCCGAAGGCCTGGCCAGCGAGGCTGTGGCCATGGCGGAGGCCCTTCGTGCTGTGGTGGACGACTGCGCAGCGCAGGTGGCGGCAAATAGGTCCCCGGACAACCCCACGGGCAAGACCGATCCGGAATGGCTGGAGGATGCGCAGAAGAACATCGTGCCGCCCGAGGCCGAGCCCGGGAAGAAGCTGACCATCGCGGAGGTTCGCGCCTATGTGGCGGAGCGCACCAAGCCGGAGAACCGGGCGCAGATCAGGGCCATCCTGAAGAGCTTCGGTGTGGCCAAGCTGACCGAGCTGCCCGAGGACAAGTACGAGGCCATGATGGCGGAGGTAGCAAAGTTGTGAGTGACCAGGTAATTCAGCACGCGGGGCGCGGCCATTCCGAGCTGGGGCCGTCTTCTTCGGAGCGCTGGCTCAAGTGTACCCCCAGCGCCGTGCTGTCGGCGCAGTTCCAGGACAAGCCCTCTGTGTACGCCGAGGAGGGCACCTTTCTTCATGAACTGTGCGAATTGAAGCTCCACCGGTACCTCGGCGACATGACCAAAGACGTTATCGAGCGCCAGTACACCGAGCACCGGGACAACGACTTCTATTCGGACGAGGCTGAGGAGGTCACCGACGTGTACGTCAACCACTGCATCGAGGTGATTGAAGCCATCCGCCTCTCGTGTGCTGACCCTTACATCGCCGTGGAACACCGGCTTGATTTCAGCGAGTATGTGCCCGGTGGGTTCGGCACCGGCGACTTCCTTGCCATCGGCGATGGCGTCATCGAGGTGATCGACTTCAAGGGTGGGCGCGGTGTCCGCGTGAACGCCGACCACAACAGCCAGCTCATGCTGTACGGCCTCGGGGCACTGCTGGAGTTCGATCCCCTGTACGACATCAAGACTGTGCGCATGACCATCGTGCAGCCCAGGCTCCAGAACACTTCATCCTTTGAGATGGATGCCGACGAGCTGATCAAATGGGCGGACGAATACCTCCGCCCCCGGGCGCTGCTGGCTCAGAAGGGCGAGGGCGATTTCTGCGCTGGAGAGCATTGCCGTTGGTGCAAGGCCCGCTTCACATGCCGAGCCCGCAGCGAGTATTTCATGGAGCTGGCGCGGCGAGACTTCAAGCAACCCGATCTACTGACCGACGAGGAGATCGCCGACATGCTGCCCATCGCCGAGGCGCTGAACAACTGGGTTCAGGACCTCATGGCCTTTGCCACTCAGCAGGCTGTCGAGGGCAAACAGTGGGCCGGGTACAAACTGGTGGCGGGGCGCACGGTCCGCAAGTACACCAGCGAGGCCGAGGTCATCAAGGCCTGTACGGATGCTGGGTACACGGACATCTACAAAACCACCCTGCTGGGCGTGGGCGACCTCGAGAAGCGCATGGGCAAGAAGGCATTCAGGGATGTGCTGGGCAAGCTGGTGTACAAGCCCGAAGGCACGCCCACTCTGGTGCCTGTCTCCGATCCCCGGCAGGCCATCTCCACCGCCGCTGCCGATTTCAGCAACTGACGACCGCCCCGCATGGGGAGAAAGGAAAACACTATGTCTACCAAGGTTATCACCGGCAAGTGCCGGGCGTCCTTCGTCCACATCTTCGAGCCCAAGAGCGTCAACGGCTCTGACCCCAAGTATTCCATGTCCCTCATCATCCCGAAATCGGACACCAAGACCCTCCGCGCCATCCGCGCCGCTGTGGATGAGGCCATCGAGAACGGCATCACCAACAAGTGGGGCGGCAAGCGTCCCGGCAAGCTGAGCTTGCCCCTGCACGACGGCGACGAGGAGCGCGACGAGGATCTGGCCTATGCCGACGCCTTCTACATCAATGCCACCAGCTTTGAGAAACCCGGTGTAGTGGACAACAAGAAGGGCCGCGACGGCAAGCCCATCCCGATCACCGATCCGCTGCAGGTGTACTCCGGCTGCTACGTCCGGGCCAGCATCAACTTCTATCCCTTCAATGTGAACGGGAATAAGGGCGTGGCTGCCGGACTGAACAACGTGCAGTTCTGGTGCGATGGCGAGCCGCTCAATGGCCGCGTTCGCGCCGAGGATGAGTTCGATGCTCTGGATGTGGAGGAAGATGACGAGGACGATTTCCTCGATTGAGCTTATACGCCCCCATTATAACAGCCTGTGCTGCCCGCTGCAACTGCTCCGGGCAGCTTTTTTGTGAGGTGGTTCAATGAAAACTATCCTCGGCATCGATATTGAAACCTACAGTCCGGTCCCGCTTCCAAAGACCGGCGTGTATCGCTATGTCGATACCGATGAATTTGAAATCCTGCTATTCTCCTATGCTTACGACGACGGTCCTGTGCAGACAGTGGACATGGCCTGTGGAGAACAGCTTCCTGAAAATGTGCTTGCCGACCTTGAAAACCCGGATGTGATCAAGGTGGCCTACAATGCGCAATTCGAGCGAGTGTGCCTCTCCAAATACCTCGGCCATTGGCTCGATCCGCACCAATGGCGGTGTACGGCGGTAATGGCAGCCTATTTGACCATGCCTGCCCGCCTGGCCGACGCCGCTATAGCTCTGGGGGCAACGGAGCAGAAGATGGAGGAAGGCAAGGATCTGATCCGCTTCTTTTCAGTGCCCTGTAAGCCAACGAAGGCAAATGATGGTCGAACACGGAATCTTCCCGAGCACGCGCCCGATAAGTGGGCGGTCTACAAACAGTACAACGCCCAGGACGTGGAGACGGAACGCGCTGTTCGGAAAGCCTGTGAGGCGCACCCTATGCCGGAATCAGAATGGGAGCTTTACGCGTTGGATCAGCTGATCAATGACCGCGGCGTGCGCGTGGATAAGCTGCTCGTCAAACAGGCAATGAGGGTTGATTCGGAGTTTACGGAAGCAGCGTATCAGCGGGCGAAGGACATCACCGGCCTGGAGAATCCCGGCAGTGTGGCGCAACTGAAGGCCTGGCTGGCCGATCAGGATGTGCCCATGGAATCGCTCGCGAAGAAACTGGTGCAGGAGAAAGCGGCCAACACCGAGGGCCTGGTTTCGGAGCTGCTGTCCCTCCGACTGGAACTGTCCAAGACCTCCATCAAGAAATATGAGACCAT
Source organism: uncultured Eubacteriales bacterium (assembly GCA_902765735.1). Lineage (GTDB taxonomy): Bacteria > Bacillota > Clostridia > Christensenellales > Aristaeellaceae > UBA2862. Next base: position 117,673 of record CACXBB010000016.1, read on the forward strand.
CGCCCGATGCGTGTGCCGGGACGGACGTGTTCATGGAATGCTGCAATTCTATGGAGCCAACCGCACCGGCAGATGGGCAGGGCGGCTCCTTCAGGTTCAGAATCATCCACAGAACCACCTGGAGGACTTGGACACTGCCGCCGCTGTGGTAAAGACCGGCGATACAGAGCTGGTGGAGATGCTATACGGCTCCGTGCCGAACACGCTGTCGGAACTGATCCGCACCGCGCTGATCCCGAAGCAGGGCTGCCGCTTCATCGTGGCGGACTTCAGCGCTATCGAAGCCCGGGTGCTGGCCTGGCTGGCTGGAGAAGAATGGGTGCTGGAAGAGTTTCGCGGCGCGGGCAAGATATACGAAGCCACAGCGTCGCGCATGTACCACGTACCCAAGGTGAGCATCGTCAAGGGCAATCCGAACTATGAATACCGGCAGAAGGGTAAGCAAGCTACTCTGAGCTGTGGTTATGGAGGCGGCGTCGGAGCGCTGAAGAACATGGGTGCAAAGATGCCCGAGGGCGAAATGCAGCCCCTGGTGGACGCCTGGCGGGCAGCGAACCCGCACATCGTCGGGCTGTGGAACGCCATGGACCGCGCCATGCGCAAGGTGATTCGAGAGCATTCCAGTGTGCGTATTGGGAAGATTAGGCTCTACTGGAGGGACGAGAAGATGCTGATCCACCTGCCCTCCGGACGGGAACTATGTTATCTCTCGCCGCGCACAGTGACAAATCGCTTCGGGAGCGACGGCATCGGGTACATGGCCCCGACGGCAAATGGACAGCTCATGGTGCAGGAGACCTTCGGGGGCAAGGCCTGTGAAAATGTGACGCAAGCCACGGCACGGGACATTCTGGCACACGCCATGCTGAACCTCGAGGATCACGGGTACAGGATCGTCTTCCATGTTCACGATGAGTGCGTCATGGAGATGCCCGAGGGTACCGGCTCCGTGGAGGAAGCATGTGCCATCATGGGCCAAACCCCGGAGTGGTGTTCCGACCTTCCGCTTCGTGCCGATGGCTATGAATGCCAGTCGTACCGCAAGGCATGAACGAGTTATCGACAAGTTATCATACATCCTATTGCTATTTGCGGGGTAAAGAGGGATAGTACCACTACCCATAGCAAGAGGAGGATGCGACCATGAAACAGATTCATTTTGACCCGAAGAACCAGGAAGCCATGAATGCCCTGATGGACGAGCATGGCAAGAGCAAGACCATGTATCCCGGCACCAACGAGCATGGTGAGAGCGTGTACATTTCGATCTATGAGGACAAGATCGTCACCATGACCTCGCAGACCAACGGCTGGATGCGGAAGAACATCTATTACCGCGACGGCAGCCGGGAGGAGACATTCGAGCGATGATCAAGGAGGACAACACTTTGGCAAAGGCAATGCTTCAATCCAGGGACAGGGATGGAAGGCATCAGGTCCCGCTGGAGGATGTGGAGATTCTGGAAATGGTTGGGGATAACGACTACATCGTCCGGACGCCAGATGGCGTCCGCTGCCATGCACTGTTCAACCCGTTCACCGGGTTCTACTTCGCGGATGATGTCTACCGCGTTGTTCACGACCAGGAGGAGGAAACGCCGTGAAGATTTTGATTGTGGAGCCGAGACAGCGGCCCCGGCGGGCGGACATTCCGCACACCCTGGGTGAGATGCAGCGCATTGTCGGCGGCTACATCCAGGCGGTCTACTGGTTCTCCGATCCTGTCGCGCTCGTGTGCGACGACGAAGGCAAGCTCAAGGGCTACGAGCTGAACCGCTACATTGCGGGGAAGGACATCATCGCGGGCACGTTTTTCATATGCGGCCTCGGCGCGGAGGATTTCACCGATCTGCCTGACGACCTGGCAGAGAAATACGAGAAGCTGTTCCGCTACCCGCAGGCATTTGCGCGGGTTCCCAACGGGATTCTGGTGATCAGCGAAAACGGAAGGACGGAGATCATTCGATGATCAGCGTTGAAGTGTATCAGGAAAACGGCTACGACAGCCGGGAGGATTATCTGAACAGCCTGTCGGAAGACTATGGCGTTCCCATCGACGCGGTTTATTCCCTGGCAGATGTGTTGGGGCCTGACGAGGATTTCGACGGGCTGGTCAGCAACCTGCAAGACGCCCTGTGCGGTGGCTGGTTTGATGAGACGGAGGAGGACGACGATGACGATGAAGATGCCGACGAGACGGGAGGTTGAACGACTCAAAGCCCGCTACACGAAGGGGCTGCGGATCGAACTGATTCAGATGGACGATCCGCAGGCCCCGCCTGCGGGCACCCGCGGGACGATCATCACCGTGGACGATGTTGGGGACCTGGTAGTTGCCTGGGACAATGGCAGTGGTTTGAACGTCGTGCCCGGCGTGGATCGGGTGCGTATCATTACAGAAGGACAGGAGAAAAGCGATGTGGAAGGAAGGGACCATAGGGATTCCTGATAAGCAGGATAAAGAGCGCCACATCATATGCCATTACTGGGTGAAGGTGTATAAGCGCCGAAGCCGCCAATTTGGCATCAACGGCGGCAGGATCAGCAAGCTCATGATCAAGATAAACGGCGAGATCACCGCGAATTATGATCGTGGCTGGGATGTGGAACCGAAGGATGAGCCAACCCAGTTAGCGTACATGATCCTGCTGCAGAACTACAACTGATCAGGGAGGACACCATGCTGAAAGAGAAGCTGAAGAATACCTGCTCCTTTGCAGCTGCGCTTGAGGACAAGGACGAGACCGGTTACCCGAGGGCGGAACTGTTCTACGTCCGGGCTTATCATGATGGCAGCCATTGGTGGAACACAGTGTTCCATATTCACAAGGACCTGATGGTCCCGGCGCTGGTCGAAGAAGTGGATGAGGTGTATGTCGCGTTTCAGAAGGCTTTCCCGGATGTGAAAGCGGTGCGCGACTACATCGACCATCATACTGAGCGCACCGACGACCCCACCGAGGGCCACGCTTATCTGGAGATGGAGCTCGGGCTGTATTGCCTGCGCATGATCGCCAGGAAGGGCGATTACAACCTGTACCTCCACGTGCTGAGTAAGGCGGCTCTGAAAGGAGGCGGTCCGGGGTGAGCGAGATTAGGATCAGTGTGAAGCGACTCCCGCCCTGCTGCCTGCGCTGCAAGTATTACATGAAGGGAAGAATGTACGGCGATGGGGATTGCATCGCCGCGGGGGCCCCGAAGCCTCTGTTTGATGTGACTGTCTCCCGGCACAGAGCGCCTTTCTGTCCGTTGGTGCTGAGGAGTGCGGATCATGCACAGGAACAGGATGATCTCGGAGGAGAAGCCCATGAATAAAGCTTTGATGGACAGGGTGAACACCAGATTTGAGGAACTGGTCCCCTTGGAAGGGAAAGCGGACTCGCTGGCCGGTGAGATCGTCCGGGCCATCTCGCGCATCGGATAGCGCTTTTATAACGACGGCGATCAGGTGGGCGTGGGCTATGGCAAGCAAACCTGTAATCCCCCGGCGCGGTTCCTGGCCAGCGCGACCAGCGCCGCCATCGGTGATTTGGTCCGTGCTCTGTGGCAGGTGACCGATGAAGCTGCTTATGAAAGGCTTCTGGATGTAGTCACGGAGATGGCTATGGACTACATCGACTCACACCCTGAGCTTCGTGAACAGCCCGCCCCGGATATGTGGGATTACCGGGATGAGCAGGAGGATCGGGACGATTACGACGATGAGGATGAATACTGACAGATAGCCCATATAATCACACACCGTACACGGCGACGTGCGCGGTGTTTTTTTCACAGAAACCATGGGAGGACATGATTTTGAAGATCAAATACGATAAGAAGCTGCTGGTGGCCGTGGGCAAGAGCCGCATGGCCAAGAGCTGGCAGAACAGGGAAATCCTGTGGAGCGAGCTGTTGGACAAGCTTTCCACCACCACGCGTACACGGGAGACGGTGGCGGAATATGCCGCCATGAGCAAGGACGACAAGAACCGCTGCAAGGACGTCGGTGGTTTCGTCGCGGGCTACTTGAAGGGCGGCAAGCGCAACAACGCCTCGGTGGTGAACCGGTGCGCCGTGTGCCTGGACGCCGACTATGCCGATCCCGGCCTGCTGGATGACCTGGATATGACATTCATCAACGCCTACGCTCTGTATTCCACGCACAGCCACACCTCGGAGCAGATGCGCCTGCGCATCATCATCCCGCTGTCTCGCACGGTGACGCCGGATGAGTACGCCGCCATCGCCCGTCGGATCGCCAACGACCTGACGCTGACCCGCTTTGACCCCACAACCTTCGAGCCTGCCCGGCTGATGTACTGGCCTAGCACTCCGGAGGATGGTTACTATGTGTTCAAGTATGAAGATGCACCGTTTCTCGATCCGGACGAGGTGCTGGCGACATATGCCGACTGGAAAGACACCTCGTTATGGCCAACCACCCAGCCTTTGGAAGAGCGCATGCACAGCGCGGCGACGAAGGCCGAGGACCCGCTGGAGAAAAAGGGTATCGTCGGCGCGTTCTGCCGGGCACATACCATGACGGACGTGCTGGAGCACATCCTTTCCTCCGTCTACACCCCGACGTTCATGGATGGCCGTTACACCTACGCTGGCGGCAGCTCCGTCGGTGGCCTCGTAGTGTATGACGACAAGTTCGCCTTTTCCCATCATGCTACGGACCCCAGTTCAGGCAGGCTGTGCAACGCCTTCGACCTGGTGCGCTGGCACCTGTTCGCTCCGGGCAGCCGAACCGAGGACGGCACCGTGATCGACAGCGACCAGAAGTCCATCGCCATGATGCGCGAGTACGCCTCCAACGACGAGGCTACCAGGAAGCAGCTGGCACAGGAGCGCATGGAGCAGGCCGAAGCCGACTTCGCAGACGAACCCGGCGATGAACCGAACGAAGACTGGCAGTCCGATCTTGTCGTGGACAAGCAGGGCAAGGTGAAGGACACCCTGGGCAATATCGCCCTTATCCTGCGCAACGACCCCCGGCTGAAAGACATCTCCTACAATATCCACCGCAGTGGCATCGACATCCGGCACGACCAGGACGGCAATACCACACTTCCGTGGAGGCAGATCAAGCCAGGCTGGACGGAGTCGGATTTGGGATCGCTGCAGATCTACCTGGAAAGGGTCTACGGCTTGTACACGCCGACGAAGCTGAAGGGCATCCTGCTGGCTGTGGCGGCGGAGCGGGCTTATCATCCCATCCGTGACTATCTGGAAGCGCTCCCCGAGTGGGACGGCAAACAGCGGCTCGATCATATCTTTACAGACTATCTTGGTGCCTTCGACACAGCCTACAACCGTGCTGTCGCTCGAAAGATGCTCGTGGCTGCCGTTGCCCGGGTGTATGAGCCCGGCGTGAAGTTCGACAGCGTCGTGGTGCTGGTGGGCCCGCAAGGTCTGGGCAAATCCTCTTTCTTTGCAAAGCTGGGTGGCAAGTGGTTCTCCGATTCTCTGACACTTGGGGACATGAAGGACAAGGCAGCCCCGGAGAAGCTGCAGGGATATTGGATTCTTGAACTGGGTGAGCTTGCGGGGCTTAAGAAGATAGACGTGGAGACAGTGAAGGCGTTCATCACCCGGCAGGACGACAAATTCAGGCACAGCTACGGCTACAGCGTGGAGGATCATCCCCGCCAGTGCATCATCGTGGGCAGCACCAACAACAACGACGGCTTCCTCCGGGACATCACGGGCAATCGCCGCTTCTGGCCGGTGACCTGCTCCAACAAGGCCCCGCACAGGCCGTGGGAGGTTGAAGAGATCGTGCCCCAGTTGTGGGCGGAAGCCTTTCACTATTACAAAGCCGGTGAGCCGCTGTACCTTACTGCTGATCTGGAAGCTGTGGCCAATCAGGAGCAGGTGGCTGCCCTAGAATCCGATGTGCGCGAGGGCATGATCGCGGAGTATCTGGACACCCTGTTGCCCGAGGATTGGAACAGCATGGATATCTCCGAGCGCCGGGCCTTCCTTCGCGGCGATATGCTCACGGCGGGCAACCGCATAGGCAAGGTCAAGCGCACGGTGGTATCCGCCGTCGAAGTGTGGGTGGAATGCTTCGGGCGTGATCCCGCCTCCATTCGACGCTCGGACACCTACGACATCTTTGGCATGCTGATGAAGATCGGCGGCTGGGAGAAGTACAAGGGCAACAAGGGCGGATGTATTCGCCGTCATCCATATGGGCCGCAGCGGTGCTATGTCAGGACGGAAAGCGACTCGCAATAACCAACTGTGCGCGGCATCCGGGCTTTCCTCCCCCGTTCCATGATCTCACCGATTGCGCTGTTTGTAGACTGAAGACAGCAATGTTGCGGTAGCGGGGTTGGTAACAAGCGCCCGGTTATGTCGCCTTGAACGTTACGTTCCAAATTGAAGGCGATTACACAGGGCCATTAAATAGGTAGAAATCGAATCTGTAACCTTGTAACTGTCTCTCTTTATAGAGTTATTGGGATTACTAGAAAAAGAATACAGGATACGCCCGTATAAGCGCATATGCACACGCGCACGCGCGCGTGAGTGTGTCCAGAGAAAAGGAATTCGATTCTGGCGCTTGTACTGAAGATCACTTATGTGGATGCAAAGTTCGGCATGTTTCCGGACTTTGCTACCGCATAAGGGATCAAGGGGCGGACCTTACAAGATAAAAGGGTTGGAGGTGATTATTTGCCCGAGAAAACACTTCTGAACGAGAAAGACCTCCACGACTACCAGAAGTTCTGTGTGGACTTCGTGGAGGGCAAGCCCCAGTGTGCGCTGTTCCTGGACTGCGGCCTGGGCAAGACGGTGATCGCGCTGACAGCGATTTCACATCTGCTGTACGACAGCTTCGAGGTCAGCCGTGTACTTATCGTCGCCCCACTTCGTGTGGCACGGGACACCTGGATCGCGGAGTTGGATAAGTGGGAACACCTGCAGGGGCTCCGCATGGAACGCGTGATCGGAACAGAGAAGGACCGCGTCGCCGCGCTCTCCCGGCGGGCAGAGCTGTATGTCATCAACCGGGAAAACGTGGAGTGGCTGGTCAAGCACTATGCAGGGCGGCGGCTTCCCTTCGATATGTTGGTGATCGACGAGCTGTCGTCGTTCAAAAATTCCAAAGCCAAGCGGTTCGTCGCCTTGAAGCGCGTGTTGGGACATTTCACCCGCGTGGTGGGTCTGACCGGCACACCTGCGCCAAACGGCCTCGAAGACCTGTGGCCTCAGATATTCCTGCTGGACAAGGGACAGCGCCTCGGTCGGACGATGCGGACCTACATCGACATGTTCTTCACGACGCCGAACAGCTGGCTGCCCTACAAGCACGAGCTGAAGCCCGGCGCGGAGGAACAGATCTACGAGCGGATCGGCGACATCTGCGTATCCATGAAAGCCAGCGACCACATTCAGATGCCGGACCGCATCGACAATGTGGTAGAACTGAAGCTGTCGCCGAGGGAAGAAAAGCTGTACCGCCAGATGGAGCGCGACATGCTGCTGCCCTACGCGGATGGCGACATCCTGGCGATCAACGCCGCGACGCTGGCGGGGAAGCTGCTGCAGCTGGCCAATGGAGCCTGCTATGACGAGTTCCACAATGTGCGCGTCATCCATGACCGGAAGTTGGATGCCCTGGAAGATTTGATCGAAGCGGCGAACGGCAAGCCGGTGCTGGTGATGTACACCTACCAGCACGACCTTGCCCGTATTCAGGAGCGCTTTGGCAAGTACAGCCCCGAAAAGCCTGACGGTGTGCGGGAGCTGAAAACGGCAGACGATATGGCAGACTGGAACGCCGGAAAGATCGCCATCGCCGTGACACAGCCGGCTTCCACCGGCCACGGCCTGAACCTCCAGCGCGGCGGGTCGACCATCGTGTGGTTCGGGCTGAACTGGTCGCTGGAGCTATATGAGCAGGCCAACGCCCGGCTGTGGCGTCAGGGCCAGAAGGATACCGTCGTGATTCACCACCTTGTGGTGAAGGGCACGATGGACGAACAGGTCATGCGAGCGCTGCATGACAAAGCCGCCGATCAGAACGCGCTGCTGGCGGCGGTAAAGGCCAGGATCAAGGAGGCGGTGTGATGCTGGAGAGGGACATCATCATAGCCATCAAGATTTATCTCGCGTCGCTGGGGAGCGACGTTTTTTTCTGGAAAGAGCACGGCGGGCCCTATGGCACCTCCGGAATTCCGGACATCATCTGCTGTTATAAAGGGCGGTTCCTCGGCCTGGAGGCCAAGCTGCCCGGCGGAAAGCTGACGGCGCTTCAGCGCCGGGCATTGGACAAGATCAACGCCGCCGGTGGTATCGGGCGGCGAGTAGAGAGCGTGGACGATGTGAAAGCCATAATCGCACATGCTGACGCTGAGGCCGCAAAAGCCAACGATACGGACTTGTGTCCGGGAAAGTGAGTACATTCATGGAGAAGAAAGTGTATGAGCTGAAGGTCGATCCCGAGCTCCGGGATCTGATACCGCCTCTTTCGGAGGAGGAACATCGCATGCTGGAGGAAAGCATCCTGCGGGATGGCTGTGACACCCCGCTGACCGTGTGGGACGGCACCATCGTGGACGGCCACAACCGCTACGAGATCTGTGTCCGGCACAACATCCCCTTTGCCTATGAGGAGCGACACTTTGAGGATCGGGATTCTGCTGTATTCTGGATGCTGGAACATCAGTTGGCGCGTCGGAATTTGAACAGCTACCAGAGGTCGCTCCTTGCGTTGCGGTTCGAGCCGATGCTGAAGAAGGTCGCCAAGGGCAACCAAGGAAAGCGTAATGATCTCGATGCTAACTTCCGGCTCAATTTAGCCGGAAGTTCCACGAGCTACTCTGCGGAGAAGATGGCAGAGCTGGCCGGTGTATCTCCGGCGACGATAAAGCGGGTGAAGAAGATCGAGAAAGAAGCCGACGAGGAGACGAAAAAACAGCTTCGAAAGGGTGACACTTCGATTCACAAGGCGTACACCGAGATCATGAACAAGGAACATGAAGGTGAGACCCGTGTATGTGAACGCTGCCAGCAGGAAAAGCCCTTCTCTGATTTCCGCCTGCCCTCCAACAGGAAGAACGTCAGGCCCATCTGCAAGGAGTGTGAAGCGAAAGCCAAGCAGGCTGCGAAGGAAGCGGAGATAGCCGCTTCCCTCCCTGTGCCGCCGGAGATCAGCGGCATCGGCATCAAGGACGGCCAGACTGCGCACATCAGCCTCGGCCTGCCGGATGACCCTGCCATGTTTGAACAGATGATCGCGCTGCTGCAGCATGCCCAGGATGCCTATATCGCCGCGTTCAAATCCACCATCGCACAGTATCGTCCCAGCATGATCAGTGAGGATCACACCAACATGATCGTGGAGATGATCGACAACATCGCCAACGGCACCGAAGAAATCCTGAACACCCACCTGAAGGAGGTTGCGGAATAATGAGCCGAAAGAATCGTAATGGCCAGCGACAGGCCAATCGTCCCCTGAACCTGAAAGGCATCCAGATGTCCATGAGCATACCGACCGACGCACAGGCGAAGACTGCGCCTGCCGCGCCGAAGCCCGGTTTTGTACAGTCCGCCAGCGAAGTGAAAATGTTGGATGCGAAGTGCAGCTATCAGTTCACCCGGCTCCCGAGCACGATTCTGGAGAGCGACACCTCCTATCAGCGTCCCATCGACATGAAGCGTGTTCAGCGCATCGTAGACAATTTTGACCGCCGCCTGGTGAACCCCCTGAAGGTCAGCCTGCGTGATGGGCACTACTATGTCTTTGATGGGGCGCACACGCTGTCCGTATTGAAGGAGGTCAACAAGTTCGACAACTTCATGGTGGACTGCATGCTGATGCACGGCCTGACCTACGAGGATGAAGCCTATCTGTTCGCGCTCCAGCGGGGCGAGTCCAAGGAAGTGGCGACGGCGGCGCGGTTGAAGGCCTTGATGCTTTCAAACGATGAGGCTGCCTCCGATTTCCGCACACGCACTGAGCTGACCGGCTTCAAGCTGGCCGGGAATGGACACACCTCCTCGAAGAGCTGCATTGGGTGTGTTGCAAAGCTGTGGAAGATCTACGAGGACAACCCTGAGCTGTATTCGGAAACACTGTCCATGCTCATGCGCCTGTGGCACGGCGAGGTCTGGAGCCTGGGCGCGAACATCATCGGCGGCCTGGCGGTTTTCCTTGGTGTCTATGGCAGCGAGATCAACGAGGCCCGCTTCATGAAGCTGGTAGGCGGCGCGGACCTGCTGACGCTGAACCGGCTCAAAGACAGCACCTCCCGTAACAAGGATTTCGCCTATGCCTACGCGATTTTGAAGCTCTACAACAAGATCGGGGGTAAGGCTGTGTTATCTCCCTATGCCCTGTATGAGCATAAGCACTGACCGACAATAGCAAGGAGGGACCGAAGTGAACGAGAAGTGTTTTGCAAAGAAAACCGTGCCGTCGCGGTCCGGCGATTGCATCTGCTTGGACGGCAATTGCCCTGGCTACACCCAGTGCCCTTTCTATAAGCCTGTGTGGAAATTCCAGCACGACACGGAAAAGCGGTATGCCCGGCTGGCCGCCCTGCCGGAGGATATGCAGAAGCATATCGCCTACACCTACTACAGAGGGCTGATGCCCTGGAGGAGGGATATTGTTTGAACTCAAAGGAATTCCTGGAACAGGTGCGGTATGTGGATCGCGCCATTGACAGCAAGCTGGAACAGGTTCATCGCCTGCGGAACGAGGCAACCAAAGCCACATCGCTGGTATCGGACATGCCCCGCGGCGGCTCGCCGAACCTGCAGCGGCTGGAGGACACCATCGTTAAGATCATCGACCTTGAGCATGAGATCAACCGGGACATCGATTGGCTGGTCGATTTGAAAAAGGCAGCAAGGGAATCGATAAACACAATGAACGATCCGGAGGAGCGATTGATTCTGGAGCTGCGATATCTGTGCTATAAGACGTGGCCGGAGATTGCAGAGGCCATGGGAGTCAGTGAATCCACGGTGTATCGGACGCACGGATTGGCCCTCGTCAATTTCGTCGTGCCGCCCGATCCGCGGGGAAACGACTGGAAAACTTTTGTCTCCTGGAAAAATTGACAGGTTTTGATAGTGAATGAGAGTATTCCCCTGTGCTATAATGTATGCTGTTGAAAAAAGGATCAGGAATCCGAAGCAAGCCCTGGGATGTACTTCCCGGGGCTTTTATGACGCTTACATTTATCATTCACAGATGACCTAAACGGCTTGACTTCTGGCGCGTAAAGAGCGTTAATGTCACTACCACGCGAAAAGGAGGATTTTCGGATGCGGCTCACGAGACACACAGAAGCGGAAACCTTCAACCGCAAAGAGATGGTGAAAGCGCTCGGCGAGTACCTGGGTGTACGCCCCCACTACGAAGGCATGCCCAGCAAGGCCTACACGGTTGGTGCTTTCACGGTAGACTTTGAAGGTGCCATCATCGGCAATGACTTCACCCCGATCAGGGAGTTCCTGATTTTGGAGGGCTACGCACAGCCTGACGATTTCGAAGCTCCCGCGGAGGCGGAGGCCGAGGATGAACAGGATGCCGATGTGGAATCGGAGATAGGGAACATCGCGGACGCGCCGCTGGTTTCCATCACCTTTCCGGTTCCGGACATGACGGTCCTCGGATTGAAGAACCTGGTGTTCATGCTGTACACCAAGCAGGTGTTACTGAACCACGCGCTGGGCCTGGATGTGCTGACCATCGACAAGAACCTGATTTCCCGGCTCCAGGAATACACCCCGGCGAGCATGGAGGAGTTCAACACGATCCTGAAGGACGCACATGGCCTTGATATGCTGGAGGGCTTCATGTACGAGGACGGCAAGGTGACGATGACCTTCCCGCGGGACAAGGAGAACCCCACCGAGTGGGCCCTGTTCGGGAAGCTCTTCAAGCTGATCGTCAACTGCGCACAGTCGGCGACGCGCACCCACCCCGTCCTGCAGACACCGGACAACGAGCGCTACTACATGCACAGCTGGCTAATCCGGCTGGGCTGTGGCGGCACTGAGCACAAAGAGCTGCGCCGCAGGATGATTCAGAAGCTCGACGGCTACTGCGCCTTCCCGGATGAGACCCGGGCGCAGAAGCACAGGGACAAGTACAAGGAGATCAGGCGGATACGACGCGAAGTGAACGAGGAGGCGGACAGAAGATGAATGAGCGTATGCAGAGGATTCTTGCGGATTTGAAAGCCAGGCAGGAGGCGGGCGAGCACATGGCTTGCCCCCGCTGCGGCTGCGACACCATGAAGCCCGTGATCTACACCAACGCCCTCAGCCGTCAGGCGGACATCATGGTCTGCGACGACTGCGGCATGAGCGAGGCCAAGCTGGCCTTCATGGGCAACCCGATGCCCCTGACACAGTGGGCATGCTTCAAGCCCCGCCGCCCCGACGGCGATTTCAAAGCTGTCACCGGCGAGGAGGCCTGGAGGGAGATTCAGGAAACACAACTTGATTACCTGAAGGATGTATTCATGGCCTGGATCAGCGGCAATACCCAGGATGATTTCGCTGAGCAGCGTATCGATGTGAAGGAGCGCTGCAAGGGGCTCAAGGAGATCTGGGAGCAGCCCTTCATGGTCACCTACGAAGTGCGCGATGGCGAGCTGGTCCTGCGCTTCCGGATGAACAACGGAGAGGTTGAGGTCGCTCATGATGTGACTGGGAAGCAGGAGGTCGACGTCTGATGCGGAATGTGCTGCACGAGCTGTTCGACGGGAAGCTCAGCCGGGATCAGATGGAATACGAGAAGGGCAAAGCCTATTCCCGCGCATATGATGCCGCTGTGGTCGCGGAGGAGGAGCTGCTCGAAACGCTGACGGAGAAGCAGAAAATGATATTCCGTGTATTCGAGAACTCCATCGATGAAGCGAATGCCATTCTGCGCCGCGAGGATTACGCCGCCGGGTTCCAGACCGGGGCGAGGATCATGATGGTGGTGCTGGAGGACAAGCCCAGCGAGATTCAACAGATCACCGGTTAGGTTTGAAAGCGGCTTGCCTTGCGGCGGGTCGCTTTTCCTTCGCCCGCGTCGCGCCCACAATGGGCCCACGTCGGGCCCGTGCCCGGGGCCCCGTGGGGTTTTCCCGACCGCCGCCCTTAGCGCGCCCGTGGCGCGAACGTGGGGCAAACGTCGCGGCGACGGGCCGCTCGATTTGAAAGCGCTGGAATACAAAAAAACCGCCTCCTCGCGGAAGCGGCAATCTTGCCTGGTGGTTATGCCTGTTTCAAAAGCAGTCGGCAGTTTTCGATGTTCGTGCGCTGGCCATCGGTGAAGTACGCATAATCTGCGACCCACCGACCATAGCGGTCGTAATAAGGGCGAATGCTCTTCACTGTCGCAATCGTGCCCCTCGGCACCTTGCGGCCTTTGAAGACTTCAACGGTGTCTCCAGCCAGGATTTGGCCCTGGCTGTGAAGCCATAGGCTCCGGACTTCCTCGTCGATGGGCATGTTGTACAGCTCATCGTTGTCCCGGCTGCAATCGCAGTAATCGTAATCGCGGACACATTCGGACCGGGTTTCGCCGGTGTAAGGGTTGTAGAAAACAGCAACCACATAGCTGCCGCCGGACTGTTTGACCTTGAAAAATCCTTCCATGGGTGTACCTCCTCTTGATCAGATGGTATTCGGGGTTCGATGGTTCCCGCGACCACCACTCGATTCAAAAGCTGTGCCGCTTTGAATCGTCGGTGGTTTCGGCCTTTACCGGAGGCCCTCGTCAGGCGGGTTTGATTCTTCAGCGTCCTGCCGGTCGAACTCCATCATGAGCTCGAAGATTTCCTGTGGATCGGCGTCGATCCCGTGGTGTTGTTTCAGGTCGTCGGCCAGGCAGATCGCGTCAGCCATCGACCACACAAGCCTCTCGCCCTCCTGCTTCATCGGGCCATAGACCTCGCCCAGCAGGAAGCCGGGCAGGTCGAAACGGTTGTTGTTCATGATGCAACTCCTTTCGATGATGAACTGTATTTGAGAGCCGATGGGTCAATCCGTCGCTTCGAGTTCAATGAGCTGAAGCGCCTGTTCGAGGTGTTCGTTGAGACGGGCCATGTTAGTAACCCGCTCCCAGTCAGTAGGAGAGGCACCGTCATACAGGCCATCAAGATACGCCTTGATCTGATGTACCTTTTCATCGGCCTCCTGCCAAAGGCGACCGTATGCGTAGGACGGATTGCTCTGTGCCTCAGCCTCAAGGCGGGCGTAATCAGGGGTGAAGCTGTTTTCATTCATTGCGAAGTACCTCCTGCATTTTGATTTGAAAGCTGTGTCAACCAGCTACCGGGTAGGCCGCGGGGGTATTGGCATGGGCACGGATAAGCTCAGTGCAGTGCTTCGAGATGATGGGCAGCGCCCGGCAGATGCGCTCCTCGCCGTCCAGCTTGCTGATGAGGATGTGGTTGATATACTCGAAATCGGGGTCGTTGAACCAGTCAAGAATGTCCAGACAGGTTTCGAGGCGGAAGGTCCGCTGCCAGTTGTAGACGGGCTTGGAAGTGTTTTTCATGGTGATGACCTCCTGTATTTCAAAGCGTCGGTTTCCCGCGACCGGGTGCGGGTCACCCGGTTTCGGCCCTGTGCCGCAGGGCTGCTCATCAGGCGGGGGCGGAGGGATCGTCGTCGTAGAGCGCATGAACCATGGCGCTCCACTGTTCTTGCGTGATGATCTGTGCCTTGAAAAGCCATGTGGCCGATTGATAGGCTTCCTCCTTGCCGTGTTCATCGGCAAAGTGCTGGACGGCGGTGATGCAGTCCTTGGTGTTAAAGTTGTTATCCATGTGGCGACCTCCTTGCTGTGGTTATTTACTGTATTCCGCTGCGTATTCTTCGGCTGTTAGGATCAGGCTGATTCGCTCTTCGATGGACTTCCCGCTGGGGCAGGTCGCAAAATCGCAGAAGATGTTCCGGGCAAGTCGTTCGGATGTGCTGAAGTCGTAGCCCTTCTTCATGATCTTCCTGATCACGATCATGAGGTTACGATAAGTCAGGTTTTTCATCATGGAAGTATCCTCCCGTTTTCATCGGTGTTGTTGGTCTCGATTCAGGAGCCGTGTGTCAGCGGCTCTGCACAATGGTGACCTGGAATTCGCTCCCGTCGGGCAGCGTGATGACCAGCCCCTTGTTGTAGGTCATGATGCCCGCGTTGTCAAAGGTCTGAACCTGCAGGTTCTCCCAATTGACCTCGGTGCCGTATCCCCAGTCGCCGGTGATCAGCTGTGCCAGACCGTTCTGCAGGTCGGTGTCGGTGAAGGTGTTGTCCTCCCGGTCGTCGTCCTCGTACATCCACACGGAGTTGTCTTCGCTCAGTCTCTTGCTCATGGTGTATCCTTTCCGGGCATTGCCCTCTGTATTTGAAAGCGCTGCGGCTTCCCGCGACCGGACGCGGTGTCCGGTTTCGGCCCGGTGCCGCTGGGAGCGGACCCTCCGCCGGGCTGCTCGTCAGGCGGGGGTTCAAACGGCCTGTATTCCAAAGGCCTTTGCGGTGGCATACAGTACATCGACCAGCTCCATGGCAATCCCGAACCCTTTCATCATGCGCCGGGTCTGCTCGCGACTGTGGTCACCGTAGATGTTGGGGACGATTTCAAAGGAAATGCCGCTTTCATCCACAAAGGCGTCGCAGAAATACACGGCGGGATAGGCAATTTGGTCGGTGTCTCCCGGGCAATACATGTCCAGGATGACGTACTTTTTGTTGTCGGTGACGCGGCTGAAAACCTGATAGCCGGTGTTCAGCGCGTTTGCGAGGCGGGCCATGGTTTCAAAGGCATGGCGGTTCTCCGGTGTATTCGTCATGGGTGTTCCTCCTCTCGATTCAAAAGCTGTGGATCACTTGATGGTGAACCCGGCGACCTCAGCGGCCATGTACAGGTTCTGCACCAGATTGGTGGCGGCGAGGAGCCCGGTGGTCACGCGCTGCGCCTGCCGCAGGCTGTGGTTGCCATAGCCGGTCGTGATGATATCAAAGCGCACACACTCGGTGCCATACCAGTTATCGGAAAAGTATATTTCCGGATACACCGCCCACTCGGTTTCGGCTGGCTTGCGGATACGGAGGGAGATGTCATCGTCATCACGATATTGCATGGTCTCGATTTGATAGCCGTTGGTGAGGTGTGCCGCGATGTCAATCATCTGCTCGAACAGGCGGCGGACTTCAGGGGTGTTCTTCATGGGGTGTTCCTCCTCTCGATTCGGAAGCGTCGTGGCTTTCCGCGACCGGGTGGCCCCGGTTTCGGCCCTGTGCCGCAGGGCTGCTCGTCAGGCGGAGGGTGGGCGCTTCAGGGGGATTACCTGAAGCGCCGGTAATAGGTGTCGGTTTCAAAGCTGGTGTTGCTGAAGAGGAGGCCCTTCTGGTTGATGTACTCTCCGACGGTGGCGATGTATCCGTCGCCGTCCATGATGGCCAGCTTGGAGCCCGCCAGCCGGTGGATGAGCTTCAGGACGCGCTCGTCCTTCAGGTCGCCGGGCTCGCGGATGATCAGGGAGAGGTAGTTGGCGATGAACAGCGCGGTATCGCTGTACTCTCGGTTATTCCGGTCTGTGGTCAGGCGGATGATCCCGTTGTGGACGACCCCGCAGGAGCACTCCACATCCAGCACCTTCATGTGCTCAATTCGATTTGAAAGCGGGAAGGGATGAGTCATCTCCGGATTCACACCCGCCTGGGTGCTGATGCGGAAGTGGTACACCACCGGGTCCTTGGCGGTGAAGTGTTCAGCGCGGATGGCCTCGATGTATTCATCGACGTCCATGAAGCCCTTGCTGATGGTGACCTTGCCGTCGCGGGCGACCATGTACCCCGCGCCGTCGGGGTTGTTCCGGAACATTCTGCGGATGGTCGTGACGTTGGGCTGGCGGACACGCTTGGGGGAAACACAAATGATGCACATGGTTGGTACCTCCTGAATGTATATTTGGAAGCTGTAGGTGGCTCCCGCGACGCTCCTCTCGATTCCGGAGCGTTTCGGCCTGTGCCGGAGGCCATCGTCAGGCGGGCGTAACATAAATCACTCTGGTGGGGCGGAAAGTCAAGATAACTCTGCGAGTGGTTGCACATTCTCCGGGGGATCAGCCCCGCGACCACAGCGGGTCGCGCAGGCCGATGATTTCATAGAAGCTGTCCTTCTGGACGAGCTGGTCGATGTAGGTCTCGCAGGCACTCTCGGATCTGAAAGCCCTGCGCTTGCACACGATGCGTCCCCGGGCGGTGATTTCCTTCCATGCGATTTCGTACATTCTGTTGTCCTCCTTCGTGTTTTTTGGGGCGATGGATATTTGAGAGCCGGGTTGGCGGGCAGCTTACCAGATGCCGCCACGCCGGTGGAGATGTGCCTGCTGGTCCAGATTCAGGAGCTCCTGTGCGACCTGCTCCTTGGTCAGGTGGCCGAGGGTGGCGACGCGCTTTCCCTCGCGGAACACGAACCAGCTGTGGCCGGTGACGCCCTGCCGGGCCCAGTGGTAATTGGTTTCATCGTAAGGGTGGATGCTCTGGATGCACAGGGTTCCGGTTCGCGGGTCGATTCCGCAGCTGAAGCGCTGTCTGCCGATGGTGAAGGTGTCGTTCATGGTGGTGTCCTTTCCGGGCTGCAAGCCCTGCGATATTTGGAAGCTCTATGGCTGCGACGCTGTCGCTGGCTTCCCGCGACCGGACGCGGTGTCCGGTTTCGGCCCGGTGCCGCCGGGCCCTCGTCAGGCGGGCGATTCAAAAGCTGTACGGTTCCGCGAAGTCCATGCTGGCGATGGGCGATTCTGTGCCGCTCTCCCAGTCGTGTGCAATTAGCTCGATGCGGGTGTAGATTTCCGCGCTGTCAGGTTCCGCGAAAAGCCTGAATGCTTCCCAGCTGTCTGCCAGCGCCATGTGCTCCTGTTCCTCGCAGGGGATGCGACCGTCGCGGAGATGAAAGCGGATGATGTAGGTGATTCCGGGCATGGGATGTACCTCCTCTCGATTTGGGAGCCTGTGGCTTCCCGCGGTCTATTTGTCCCCGTAGGGGCAATCCGGGCAGGGCCCGGTTACGGCTGGGTGCCGCTGGGAGCGGACCCTCCGCCCAGCCCTCGTCAGGCGAGTTTCACGCGGAGGGTGAATGTCTTTCCCTTGGCCTCGATTTTGAAGCCGACCTTCCCTTCGCAGGTGGTGTACCGGGTCATCTTCGTGATGTCCTCCAGCTTGGCGGACTTCATGCGGGGCTGTTTCCGGAGCCAGCGCAGGGCAATCGATTTGAAAGCCGGGCCGAGCTCCTTTTCGAGGTCGAAGTCCTGTGCCTTCCACCGCTGTGTCCGGAGGCGCTGGATGTCCATCGCGGTCTCCATGTCGGTGTACCAGCCCTCGGGGTGCCGGTGGTTGGGCTCCTGTATCTCGGCCAGCTCGATTTGGGAGAGCACCTCGAGGCGGTTGTTCCAGATGGTGCAGTCCCAGCCCGGGTACACCCGGTCGGTGTTCCTGCCGACCACTATGCAGATTTTGTGGCCGTCAAAGGCGTCGCGGCCCCAGACCATCTCGCGGTACAGCACGGCCCTTCGGATTTCGGAGCCGTCGGTGAGGTCGACGTGTGCAATTTCGCCCTGATGCCCGGGCATGGTGCCGGTGTTGATGTGCCAGCCGTCGTTCAGGAGCTGAGCGACCTTCGCGCTGTACATGCGCTCGACTGTGGATTTTTTCATGAGGTGTACCTCCTTTCGATTCAGGAGCCTGTGGCTTCCCGCGACCGGGCTGTGCCCGGTTTCGGCTGGGCGCGACCCAGCGCTCATCAGGCGGGTTGATTTCAAAGCTGTGCCTCCCTTCCCACCGCCGCGACTCACTCGTCGCGGTCGGTGGTGTCGTTGCGCCGGAGAGCGTCCGGGTTGTGGCGGGCGGTTTCCGGGGCATTGCGCCAAGCCGCGTTGCCGGGCATGTGCTTCATGAGGTGTTCGCGGGCGGTCTTGAACTCGGGGCCGTTCATCTCGAGCCGGAGAAGCCAGCACCGGAAGGTGTAGGCGGGGTTGTCGGTCTCGGTGCGCCGGGGGCTGGCGCTGGTCGACTTGAGGGCCATGGCGCTGATGGCCATGCACAGCTGGATGTAGGCCTTGACCTCGCCGTCGTTGAGTGTGCTGTTGAAGGCCCGGAACTCGATGGTGCCCTTCTGGAACACGCTGTGCAGGTTCAGGAGGTGATACCGGCTGTGGTCGTAATGCTGCCGGGCGTGGTATTCCCAGTCGCGGTCGTTGTACCACACCCGGGCGAAGTCCTCGCGGGTGGTGGGCTTCTTGGTGTTCAGGCGGCGGAGGAAGTCGGGGTCGACCGGGCGGCACCATTGGCTGCGGCGCGCAGGGCTGATGCGGAGACACTGGGTGAGCAGGTCCTCCTTGGAGTTGACGATGTTCACCAGATTCCGCAGGGTCTTCGGGGTGTGGCTCCCTTCGCCGATGTGGATGTGGATGCCGCAGGAGCTGTGGGCGACCGCGCCCGCCGCCTTGAGGGCCCGGACGATGGCCTGCACCGTCTCGATGTCCTCCCACTTGCACACCGGGCTGACCACCTCGGAAGCCTGATCGCGGGGGCCCGCGATGGAGCCGTCGGTGACGACGCTCCAGCTCCTGCCGTCCACACCGGTGACGCGCCACTTGTCGTAAGCGCCGCCGGGGTGCCGGACTGTGCCGCCGCCGGGGATGGTGGCCGCGATGACGCGAGCCGCCTTCTCGCGGGAGATGTGGTTGAGCTCGATTTCGATGCCGAAAGTCTGGTTTTTCATGGGGCAAACCTCCTTCAAAAAAATGTGCGGGCTTTCCGCGACGCTGTGCGCGTTTCGGCTGGGAGCCCTCCCAGCCATCGTCAGGCGGAGTCCGGGTGCGAGACCCGGTGTGGGCGTAGGGGTGGCGCTCGGGGCATGGCTGCTTTCCTCCTTTCTTTTGGGCTTCCCGCCCGGGCCCGGGGCGGGAAGGATCGGTCGGCGGTGGGCACCCACAGCGACCTCTCGAGCGGTACGCGGTGGGGCGGCGGGCCCGGTGCCCGGTTCCCGCTGGCTGCGGGGTGCCCGGGGCGGGCGTCCTTGGGGGGGCGGGCGCGGGGCCCGCGGGGGGCCGGGCGGGGGGCCCGCCCGGGCGGCTTTTTCGGCCGCAGCACATTAATCACTCTTTTCGGCCGAAAAGTCCAGATAAAAGACAGCGTTGTTTCAGCGTTCTTTGGGAGTTCTGATTGCGTTGTTTTTGATAAATCGGGGCCCGGAAAATACGCCCGCTTTTGCTATATAGAAGCGCGCCGCTCTGCCCCGCCCCGGGGGCCCGCCGCCGCTCCCGGTACCGGGGCCGCGCCCCCGCCGCCCGCCGCCGGATTTTTCCCCGCGCCCGGGGCCGGAGTGTGTAGCTGCCGCCCGCCCCCAGACACCTCGCCGGGGGCTTCGCCGCGCCCGCCCGCCGCCGCC
>CACXBB010000017.1 GCA_902765735.1 uncultured Eubacteriales bacterium
CCCAACAAGAACCGGCAGATCGTCATTGAAAAGGAATATGATGATTTCAACAACCTGACCAGGGAGACCATGCTGGACGCCGACGGCAACCGCATGCTGATCCCCTCCGGCTGGTGTGAGCATGAGATGCTCTACGACGACGCCAGGCGCCGCATCAGCGAGCGCTACTACGGCATCGACGGCGAGATCGTGCTGACCGACAACAATTTCAGCCGCATCGACCGGGTATATGACGAGATGGGCAATGTCATCAAGGAGACCTACTTCAACGCATACGGCGAGGTCGGGGCAAACAAGAACAAGCAGATCATCGTCGAGAAGGCCTACGACAGCGCCAAGCGGGTCATTTCGGAGTCCAACTTCGACGCGGACAGCAACCCGATGCTCCTCCCCAAGGGCTGGTCGAGCGTCGCGTATGAATACGATCTGCTGGGACGCCGGATCTCGGAGAAGTATTATGACGTCAACGCCAATCCGACCCTGACGACCGACGGCTACGCCATGGTGACGAGGGACTACGACATGGAGGGACGTGTCACCCGCGAAACCTACTATGACGCCAGCGGCGCGCCAGCGGACAACGCGAAGGGCGTGACCACCGTCATCCGGCAGTACGGCGAGGGCAAGACGGCCATCTACGAGGAATACCGGGACGCCGCCGATCAGCTTCGCGTCGATCCCTCCCTCGGCTGCGCCATCCTGACGCGCGACCTCGACGCCAGGGGCAACGTGATCCGCGAGAGCTGTTTCGACGTGGACGGCAACGCCATGATCAGCCCCAGGCGCAAGTATTTCACCGTGACCAGGGAATACAACGACGACAACAGGATGCTGCGGGAATACTACTACGACCAGAAGGGCGCGCCGATCGCGGTCGGCGGCAAATGGGCGCTGTCCAGGGATTACGACGAAAAGGGCAATGTCATCCTGGAGCAGTACTTCGATGCCGACGGGCGGCTGACCGACGGCACCCTGGGCTACTGCACCGTCCAGAGGCTCTACGACGAGAACGGATTGCAGACGGAGGAGCGCTACTTCGGGATCGATGGCGAACCCGCCGAGAACAAGCAGGGCTATGCCTCGATGATCCTTCGCTTAAACGACAAAAAGAAGGTCGTCAG
Source organism: uncultured Eubacteriales bacterium (assembly GCA_902765735.1). Lineage (GTDB taxonomy): Bacteria > Bacillota > Clostridia > Christensenellales > Aristaeellaceae > UBA2862. Next base: position 1,122 of record CACXBB010000017.1, read on the forward strand.
CCGGCAGTACTTCGATGCCGAGGGCAACGCGACGTTCGTGAACGGCTACCATCAGATGGTCATGGACTACGATGACAACGGCAATGTCCTCTCCGAGAGCTATCTGGACGGCCGGGGCATGCGGATCCTCTGCGAGAAGGGCTACGCCATCGTGAACTACCTCTATGACGAGTACAACAGGGTGCTGATGACCTCCTACTTCGGCACCGAGGGCGAGCGGATCGAGATCCCCGCCGGATACGCGAGCCTCGAGACCGTGCGCGACGAGAAGGGCAACGTGCTGCTCGAGCGCTACTACGACGTGGACAACAATCCCGTGGTCCTCAATGACGAGTACGCCGCCATACAGCGCACGTTCAGCAATGAAAACAAGGTCCTTTCGCTGGCGTATCTCGGCCTCGACGGCAAAATGGTGAAGGCGAAGTCGAAGCGGTACGCCATGGTCCGCTACGACTACGACGCCAACGGCAACAAGATCCTGGAGAGCTACTACGACGAGCGGCAAAAGCCCATGGTGCCCGAGCCCGGCAATCCCATCTATCCCACCACCAAGGCCACCACGATCTGGGAGTACAACGAGGACGACATGCTGCTCTCCGAGAGGTACTACGACGAGGCCGGCAACCCGATGCGCGCCGATTACGGCAGCGTCGGCTACACCAGCGAGTGGAATGAGGATTACACCGTGCAGCTGATCACCTACCTCGACGCCAAGGGCAAGCCGGTCAAGCCCATCTACCTGACCCCCGGCTACTCCAAGCTGCGCAAGACCTACGATGAGAATGGCCTTCTCATCCGGGAGGAGTATCTGGACGCGAAGGGCCGGCCCACGCCGGACAGGCGGGACCGCTACGGCATGGGCTATGAGTACGACGAGCTGGGCCGCATGACGAAGAAGTACTACTTCGGAAGGAAGGGCCAGATCACCGGCGGCCGGATGGCGTATGCGTATACGCTGTACGAATACGATATCTACGGCAACAGGAAGGCCGTGAACTACAACAGGTACGGGTTCAAGATGTGATAATCAATGGGCAAATCAATACAGGGAGGACGAAACGATGATGCGGAATAAAGTTGTACTGTGGTTTGTGGTTTTGACGATTGCCCTGATGGGTATCAACGCCTGCGCGCTTCCGATCCACTTCTCGGACGGCCCGCGGACGATCAGGGTCATCGACGTGACAGAGGCGCTGGGCATCCCCGAGGCGGAGGAGGCCCCCGAGGAGGAAGCGGACGAGGCGGAGACCGAGGATGAAGCCGAGGACGAAGCCGAGGACGAAGCCGAGGATGAAGCCGAGGATGAGCCTGAGGACGAGCTTGAGAACGAAGCCGAGGATGAAGCCGAGGATGAGTCTCTCGACGACGACGCCATCCGGGTGCAGGACTTCCACCTGCTCTCCATGCTGGACGACGGCAGCTTCCTGATCTTCGCCGACGGCGCGGCGATGTACGCGGACAACGACTACTACGCGGTGACCGAGGACGAGATGCGCGACATTCTCTTGCAGCTCGACCTGGAGACCGTCGATGCGCTGCCCGATTACGAGGATCTGAAGACCCTCGCGCTCAAGAGCAAGGGCGCCGACGTGAAGGCGATGCAGAGCGCGCTGGTCGCCGAGGGCTATCTCACCGGCGGGGCCGACGGCTCCTTCGGCAAGAAGAGCCAGACCGCCGTCTCCGCGTTCCAGGAGGCCATGGGGCTGGAGGCGACCGGCGAGGCCGACCCGCTGCTGCAGCTTTTGATACTGTCCGCCCAGGAGGAGAGTGTGAGCATCCTCTCCAAGTACGATCCGCTGACGCGCTTCGCGCCCATCAAGGACAAGGTCAATGCCAACCTGGCCGCCGCCGCCGAGCTCGGCCTGGAGCTGGACTACGATGATATCTCCGGCGCCGGCAAGCTGTCCAACGACACCGTCATAGAGATCGACGGCTCCGGCGCGTCCGACATCGACAGCTATGCCTTCACGCTCCAGTTCGTGCTCAAGGTCAGACAGGACGCGCAGGATGTCGTAAACGTCGTGCCCGCCGTTGATATCAACTGCCTGTGCGTGCGCCGCCCCATCATGCAGGAGATCACCCTCAAGTCCGGCGATATGCGCTGCACCCTGCCGATCACCGACCTGAAGAACGCGCTCTCCGGCGTGATGTCCGTGGAGACCGCCACCGCCGTGCTGGACGAGAACGCCGTGCAGCTGCTGCTCAACGCCGCCGAAGCGGGCGAGCTGAAGGTGCGGATCGGCTGCAAGTACGGCACGTTTGACGGCGAGGTCGAATCGGAGCAGCTCGAGGCCGTGTCCGACATCGGCAAGGCGGCCGCGGGGCTGTAATAACCCAAGCCTGATAGAAACTTTCTGATGGGCCGGGAGGAACAAAATGAAAAACAGTTGGAGTTGCAGGCTGCTGGCGATGCTGTTGGCGCTGATGCTGGCATTGCCGGGACTGGGCCTGGCAGAGGACGACGTGATCCTCGCGGAGAATGTGGAGGACGCCGTATCCGAAAGCGTCGAGTGGTCTCTGGGCGAGGACGCGGAGCAGGATGTTCCCGAACAGCCCGTGATCGCCACGGCTGAGCAGGGCGCGGAGGACGCCGCCGTGCTGGACCTTGCGGAGCAGTCCGCCGGGGATGTCGCCGCGCAGGGCAGCGCCGAGCAGCCCGCAGAGGATGTCGCCGCGCAGAACCCCGAGCAGCCCGCAGGGGATATCGCCGCGCAGAACCCCGAACAGCCCGCAGGGGATGTCGCCGCGCAGAACCCCGAGCAGCCCGCAGGGGATGCCGCCGCGCAGAACCTCGAGCAGCCCGCAGGGGATGCCGCCGCGCAGAACCCCGAGCAGCCCGCAGGGGATGTCGCCGCGCAGAACCCTGAGCAGCCCGCAGGCGATGTCGCCGCGCAGAACCCCGAGCAGCCCGCAGGGGATGTTGCCGCGCAGAACCCCGAGCAGCCCGCAGGCGATGCCGCCGCGCAGCCCGCCGCGGATGCCGCGCAGGTGACGGCGCAGGCCGCCGAGGCTCAGGCCGCCGAGGCGCAGGCCGCCGAGGCTCAGGCCGCCGAGGCGCAGGCCGCCGAGGCCCAGGCCCTCACCAGCGCGCCGATCACCGGCAATACCAGCCTTACCCTCAACATGGGCGATTCGATGCAGCTGGTCATGGCGGTTCCGGTCAAATCCTTCAAAAGCTCCAAGACGCAGGTCGCCGTGGTGTCGGAGGCCGGCCTGATCGGAGCGGTCGGCGAGGGCAAGGCGACCATCACGGCCACCGTCTCCAAAAAGAAGAAGATCAAGATCAAGGTCACGGTGAACAACCCCAACAAGCCCGCCGCCGTCGCCATCGACCTGAGCCAGGGCAGCGAGTTCTTCGTCGGCCTGGGCCCGACCCAGCTCAACGTGCTGATGGAGCCCGCCACCGCCCAGACGTCGCTGAAGTGGAAGTCCTCCAACAAGAAGGTCGCCGTGGTCAGCCCCACCGGCGTGCTGACGCCCCTGAGGGCCGGAAGGACGAAGATCACCGTCACGACGGCCAACAAGAAGAAGTATACGGCGAACATCAGGATCTACCGCAACGTCATCGACAACATCAGCCCCAAACCCACCCGGGCGCAGGTCAAGAGCATCGGGAAGGCCTGGGCGATCCAGTTGAAGTCGCTGGAGCGCACCGCCAAGGGCAAATACATCGCCACCTTCTACATCCTCGACGGACTGGGCAGGGCCAGGTGGATCAACAACTTCAACGTGCAGATCTATCTGAACGGCAAGCTGCTGGCGCGAAAGAGCATCGGCAAGCTCAAGCTGTACTGCGACAAGGGCGATTACAACACCTTCAAGGTCACCTTCAGCGGCAAGGAGGTATCCTGGCAGGACCTGCTGCTGCTGCCCCAGTACAGTCCGGAGAGCGTCGTCTACACGCTGTCCTCGGAGCCCAGCCTGTACTACAATCACAAGATGCTCATCGGGTTCATGCAGGACCGGCAGAACGTCTTTACCGAATTGCCCGCCGGCGTCCAGAACGAGATGGCCATGGTGAGCTGCATGCTCGAGCTGATCAACCAGCTGCGCGCCGTCGCGCGCCTGAGCCCGTATACGATGGACGAGGAGCTGACGCGCGCGGCCTGCGTGCGCGCCGGAGAGCTCGCCATAAAGTACAGCGGCACCCGTCCCGACGGCTCCCCCGCCGCCACGGTCAGCATGAAGAGCCCGGCGGAGCTCAGGGCGCGGGTGAATGTGAGCACCGATGATCTCGGCGACACAAAGGCTGTCTTTGACGGCATGGTCGGCAGCAAGGGCAGCTTGTCCAGGCTTTTGAACAAGAGCGGCAAGAACATCGGCATCTGCGCCTACAAGGTGTATAATGAGAAAAAGAAGACGACGAGCGTCTACTGGGCGCTGGAATTTGCGCAGTGGTGAGGAGGCAGGTCAGCCTATGAAGCGATTGATGACGGTCCTTGTCGCGGTGATACTGCTCTCAATGAGCATGACCTGCGTGTCTGAGGGCCTGGAAGCCGCCACGGCGGTCAAAGCCGCCGGCACGGAAACGGCCGCCGCCGCAAGAGTGACCGGCTCAAAGAAAAAGAAGAAAAAGAAGAAAAAGAAGGCGTCCGACACCCCGAAGCCGCACATCATCCCCAAGGAGCCCATACGGCTGAAGCGGAGGACCGATATCCCGATCCCGATCAAGCACAAGGAAACGAAGCCGGATTTCCACACCTGCTTCGGCTCCAGCAAGGGCGTGCACGGGCAGATCCTGAAGGAATTCAGCGATCAAAGCCACGTCGCCTTCTGCGCAAAGGTCGCGAAGAACCTGAACAAGGGCAAGAAGCGGATCGTGATGGGCCCGTGGCTGAGCCTCGACGCGGGCGTGGTCGAAGCCATCGAGACCTGCGCGAGCGACATCGGCGTCAAGTATGAGGGAGACGCCATCAAATTCCACTTCCTGATCCCCGCGGGTACGAACCTGAAAAAGTACGCCGACAAGAACGGCAGCGTCTGCGTCGCGTGCCTGGCGGAGGATCTGGGGGCGACGTCGTCGAAGTAACGGCAACGCGCATAAGAAATAAGGGACTGCCTCGTTTTGAGACAGCCCCTTTTGTATTTATCCCCGAACGGCCTTCACAAACGCCGCCATCTTGGCGGGGTCCTTCGCGCCGCCGGTCTCGATGCCGGAGGAGACGTCCACCGCCCAGGGGCCGAGGCGCGCGACGGCGCTGCGCACGTTTTCCGGGCCCAGCCCGCCCGCGAGGAACCAGGGCCGCCGGATCTCCCTGAGCAGCGACCAGTCGAAGGCCGTGCCGGTGCCGCCCGCGCCGGAGTCCAGCAGTATGGCGTCCGCGGGGCTCGACAGCGCGCGGGCCACGTCCGCCGGACCGTCGATCCGGAAGGCGTGTATGATCGGCCGGTCCGTCAGGGCGCGCAGGCGGGCGATGTCGCCGTCGTCCTCCCCGCCGTGGAGCTGGGCGACGTCGATGATCCCCCGGTCCAGCAGCTCGGCCACCTCCTCCGGCGCCTCCCGCACGAACACCCCCACGGCCCGTATACCGGGCGCAAGCAGCGCCCTGAGCGCCGCCGCCCTGTCCGGGTCCACGTATCGGCGGCTCTTCTTCGCAAACACGAAGCCGATGTACTCCGGCATCAGCGCGTTGGCCGCTTCGATGTCCTCCGGCCGCGTCAGTCCGCACAGCTTGATCCTCGTCATGACGTCCCCCTCAGCTCCGCGAGCTTCGCCCGCCGGTCCTTTGCCCGCATCAGCGCCTCGCCCACCAGCACGGCGTCCGCACCGATCTCCCGCAGGCGGCGCACGTCCGAGGCGTCTCGCACGCCGCTCTCGGACACGAATAGCACCCCGGGCGGTATCAACTGCCGCAGGCGGCGGCTGTTGTCGGTGTCCACGCTGAAATCCTTCAGATTTCGGTTGTTGACCCCCACGATCCGCGCCCCGGCCCTGAGGGCGGTCTCCACCTCCCCCGCGTCGTGGGCCTCCACCAGCGCGGACAGCCCCAGTTCGTCGGCGAGGGCGATGTGGTCCCTGAGCTCCTCCGGGGAGCATATCGCGCAGATCAGAAGCACCGCCGACGCCCCCAGCGCCCGGGCCTGCCAGATCATGTACCCGTCCACGGTGAAGTCCTTGCGCAATACGGGGATCCCCGCCTGCCGGGCGATCTCCTCCAGCCAGGCATCCCGGCCCAGGAACCACCCGGGCTCGGTGAGCACCGATATCGCGTCGGCCCCGGCGGCCTCGTAGTCCCGGGCGATCTCGAGGAAGGGGAAGTCAGGAGCGATCAGCCCCTTGGAGGGGGACGCCTTCTTGCACTCGCAGATGAAGGCGATGTCCCCGCCCGCCAGGGCCTTCTCAAAGGCGAATTCCGGGGAGGGCACGGCCAGGGCCATCGCCCGCAGCTCCTGATCGGAGATCTCCCGCCTGTACGCCGCCACCCGCTGCCGGGCACAGTCGGCCAGTTGATCCAGTATGTTCATGCTCACGCCTCCGGACGGTTGGAAACCTCGATGAACTTCTCAAGCACCCGCATGGCCCTGCCGGAGTCGATGAGCTCCGCCGCCAGCCGGATTCCCGCCTCGAACGTGTCCGCCACGCCGCCGATCAGCAGCGCCGCGCCGGCGTTCATCAGCACCGCGTCCCGCTTGGGGCCCCGCGCGCCGCTGAGGATGTCGCGGGTGATCCGGGCGTTTTCCTCCGGCGTACCGCCGACCAGCTCGGACTTTTGGCAGCGCGCAAGCCCGAACTGCTCCGGCGTGACGGTATAGCTCTTGAACCAGCCGTCCTTGAACTCGCACACGGTGGTGGGCGACGACAGGCTGATCTCGTCCAGCTTGTCCTGTCCGTAGACCACCATGCCCCGCCTGACCCCCAGGTTGATCAGCACCTGCGCCAGCGGCTGCACCAGGTACTCGTCGTACACGCCCAGCAGCATCCGCTTGGGACTTGCGGGGTTGGTCAGCGGTCCGAGTATGTTGAACACCGTGCGGAAGCCCAGCTCCCGGCGGATCGCACCCACGTACTTCATGGACGTGTGGTACTTCTGCGCGAAGAAGAAGCACATGCCCACCTCGTCCAGCAGCTCCAGGCAGCGCTGCGGGCTCTGCTGGATGTTCACCCCCAGTGCCTCCAGGCAGTCCGCCGTGCCGCACTGCGACGACGCCGCCCGGTTGCCGTGCTTGGCCACCTTCATGCCGCCCGCCGCGGCGACCAGCGCGGAGGTGGTGGAGATGTTGAAGCTGTGGGCGTTGTCGCCGCCGGTGCCCACGATCTCAAAGACCTCCAGGTCCGTGGTCACCCGGGTGGCGTGGTCCCGCATGGCCGCCGCGCAGCCCGCGATCTCGTCCGTGGTCTCCGCCCGGGCGCTCTTGGTGGACAGCGCCGCCAGAAACGCCGCGTTCTGCGTGGGAGTCGTCTCCCCGGACATGATCTCGTTCATCACGGCATAGGCCTCGTCGTAGCTCAAATCCTCCTTGTTCACGATCTTCACAATGGCTTCCCTGATCATGATAACAGCCTCCCTTTGGCTTAGTTTTCAACAAAAAACGCCCCCGACAGAAACCTGTCAAGGACGAATGCAGACATTCGCGGTGCCACCTTGATTCGCGGATCGCTCCGCGCGCTTGGCGGGATACGGACATATCCCCGGCAACTGACGCATGCCCCCGCGTCGCAGCATACTCGGCCTCATCGCCTTTGACTGCGCCCTCCGCGGCCCATTGTGACGCCCTGTTTCCCGCCCGGCTCCCAGCATCCCGGACTCTCTGCGGGGGCATAAACGCCTTTACTTCCGCTTCAACGGTTTGTTTCGTATTAACTTGGTGACATGATAGCACTAAAATGCGGGTTTGTCAAGTTATAAAAAATGACCATTCACCACGCGGGCGAATGGTCACACACTGGCGCGATTATACGAATATCATCTGAAAGTGTATCAGATGATCTCCACAAATACCGGCTTGGGCACCTTCACGGAGGCGGCCTTCACCACGGTACGGATGGCCTTGGCGATGCGGCCCTGTTTGCCGATCACCTTGCCCATATCCTCGGGATCGACCCGCAGCTCGATGACGATGCTGTCCTCGGTCTCGACCTCGCGCACATCCACGGCCTCGGGCTTTTCCACCAGAGACTGGGCGATATATTTCACCAATTCAACCATGATTACAGGACTCCGCCCTTCTTCAGCAGGCCGCGAACGGTATCGGTGGGCTGGGCGCCGACGCCGATCCAGTACTTGGCGCGCTCCGCGTCGATCTTCAGCTCAACGGGCTCGGACACGGGATTGTAGTAGCCGACCTCCTCGATGAAGCGGCCGTCGCGGGGGTTGCGGCTGTCGGTGACAACCAGGCGATAGAAGGGCTTCTTCTTCATGCCCATTCTCTTCAGACGAATCTTGACCATGTGGATTTCCTCCTTAATGAATGTCGGTTGATTTGTATATATACGGCTTGTTTTGCCAAGTATATCGGTTAGAACTTCGGCATTTTGCCGAAGGGCATGCGCATCTTGCGCTTGCCGCCGCCCATCATGTTCTTCATCATGGAGCGGGCCTGATCGAACTGCTTTAAGAGCAGGTTGACCTCCTGCACCGTGGTGCCGGAGCCCGCCGCGATGCGGCGCTTGCGGCTGCCGTTCAAGATGTCCGGGTTGCGGCGCTCCATACGGGTCATGGACTGTATGATGGCCTCGTTCTTCTTCTGGGCCTTGCCGATGGCCTCCTCGTCGATGTCCACGTCCTTGATCTTGCTGCCCACGCCGGGGATCATCTTCAAAAGGTCGGTGATGGACCCCATCTTGCTCATCTGCTTGAGCTGCTCCAGATAGTCCTCCAGCGTGAAGGAGTTGGTGCGCATCTTGCGGGTGAGGTCGATGGCCTGCTTCTCGTCGAACTGCTCCTGGGCCTTGTCGATGAGCGTCAGCACGTCGCCCATGCCGAGTATGCGGCTGGCCATGCGGTCCGGGTGGAAGGGCTCCAGGTCGCTGAGCTTCTCGCCGATGCCGGAGAACTTGATGGGCTTGCCGGTCACCGCGCGCACCGAGATGGCCGCGCCGCCGCGGGTGTCGCCGTCCAGCTTGGTCAGGATGACGCCGTCGATGCCCAACTCGTCGTTGAAGGTCTTGGCCACGTTCACGGCGTCCTGACCGGTCATGGCGTCCACCACCAGCAATATTTCCTGGGGCTTGACGGCCTGGCGGATGTCCCGAAGCTCCTGCATCAGCTTTTCGTCGATGTGCAGACGGCCCGCGGTATCGATGATCACCGGGTCGCGCCCGTAGTAGCGGGCGTACTCCACGGCCTCCTTCGCGATCTGCACCGGGTCGCCCTGGCCCTTTTCAAAAACCTCGACGCCCACCTGGCCGCCCACCACCTGCAATTGCTTGATGGCCGCCGGGCGGTACACGTCGCAGGCCACCAGCAGGGGCTTCTTGTTGTCCTTCTTGAACAGGTTGCCCAGCTTGCCGCACATGGTGGTCTTGCCCGCGCCCTGCAGGCCCGCCATCATGTAGATCGTGGGCGCCTGCGGGGAGTAGGTCAGCCGCGCGTTCTGGCCGCCCATCAGGTTCGTCAGCTCCTCGTTGACGATCTTGATGACCTGCTGGCCCGGGGTGAGGCTTCCCATGATGTCCGCGCCCACCGCGCGCTCGGTGACCTTCTTGACGAAGTCCTTCACCACCAGGAAGTTGACGTCCGCCTCTAAAAGCGCCATGCGCACCTCGCGCATCGCGGTCTTGACATCGGCCTCCGTCAGCTTGCCCTTGCTGTTCAGCTTTTTGAACGCGCCTTGCAGTTTTTCGGTCAATCCCTCGAATGCCACGGCGAATGTCCCTCCCCTGTGCGGTTATTTCTCGATCAACTGGTGAAGCGTCGCAATGGCCTCGTCGAGCGCCCGCCTGTCCTCCGGGCCGGCGTGGACGCGCTTCAACGCCTCCACGCACCGCTCCGCCGCCGCGCTCACGGCGCGATAGCGGGCCACCAGGCCCAGCTTCTTCTCGTAATCGTTGAGCTGCCGCTTCGACTTGGCGATGGCGTCGAACACCCCCTGCCGGGTGATGTCCATCTGGTCCGCGATCTCCTGCTGGGACAGGTCCTCGTCGCAGTACAGCCGCATCAGCTCCTGCCGGTGCGCGGTCAGCAGCGGTCCGTAGAAATCCAGCAGATAGCTCAGCTCCACCCGCGCCTCCATGTCCGCCATACGCGCCTCCCGCAAGTTGTTTTACATGACAACTCGTATATTATAGCGCAACGCGGCCGCGATGTCAAGCATTTTTGATTGACGTCATAAAGGATTAACGTGAGTGACGCAGGCTCCTGAAAGAAGTCGTCCCCCTCACATAAACCGTATGTCCGCGATCCTGGCGATGGTCATGCGCAGCTGTTTCTCATAGCCATCGGTGCGCTCGATGAACGTCGAGCCGACCTGCCACAGGCTGAAGGCGGCCAGGTTGCTCAATACGGTCTCCACGGTATTCACATGGCGCGGGCCGTTCATCTTGATCCAGGTCTCCAGGGCCACGATGCTCACGCACAGCAGTATGATCAGCCGCAGATACCGGCGCTCCAGGTAGTGGCTGACGTGCCGCGTCTCGTCCTCGTAGTGCTCCCGGAAGATGTCGCGCATGGTCTCCTGCATGGGCTCGGACACCTCGCCCAGCCCGTGGACCACGAGCATCAGCGGCCGGGGACTGCGCTGGTTGGCCAGGAAGCGGTCCACGGAGGCGGAGATATTCGGGCTGAGCTCCAGGTGGGGGCCGATGACCAGCGGGTCAAACCACTTGCCGGTGTCGTCCAGCTTCAGGTCCAGCGACACCGGCTCGGAATTGCAGATGCGCCGCCAGTTTTTTTCGTTGCGCGTCATTTGCAGGATGGTGTAGATCAGCATGAACGTCAGCAGGGCGGGGGTCGCCCGGAAGGAATGCACGCCCTTCTTGGCTCTGCCCAGCGCCATCAACGCGAGCATCACAAGAAAGATGACGTTCTCCAGGCGAAAGAGTATGCGGATGCAGCTTTCCTTCCGGTAGAGCAGCCGCGAAAGCAGGCCGGCGAACAAATCGATCATGATCTCCAGAAAGGCGTAGAGGAAGTTGACGTTCTTGATTTCCTGCTGGATCTCCGGGTCATTCATGGGTATGACGACAACGGCCAGCAGCAGCACCATCTCGATGACGGCGATGACGATGAGCGTCGTGCCGATCCAGCGCAATGTATTGTGGTAAATACTCATCTCGGGCTTTTGTCCTTTCGGTTTGTTCTGCGGTACTCAGTAGCCGTTTTTCCTGAAGAAGCGCATCAGCATGCCGCCGATGATATCGCTGTCCACGATGTAGGTCTCGTGCTCCTCCCCCTCGAGGATCTCAAGCTCGGCGTTGGGCAGGGCGTCGGCGATGCGCCGGGTCTCCTCCTCTTTGATGAGGTCGTCGCTGCCCGCCGTGACCAGCACGGGGATGTCGATGGCGGCCAGCGCGCCGGGGTCGATGTCCGGCTCGGTCAGCATGAGGGTCATAAGCGGCGAGGGTTCCTCCCGCGAAAGCGCCTCCCGGAACGCATCGGTCAGGCCGTCGGGGCTGAGGTTCACGCCGCTGACGGCCAGCAGGCTCAGCGCCCCGGGGTGTTCAAGCGCCAGCAGCAGGCCCACGATGCCGCCGTCGCTGAAGCCGTACAGGGCCGGTCTGTCGAGCCCCAGCGCGGCGATGAACTGACGGATGTCCTCCGCCATGTCCGCGTAGTGGTATGCCTCCAGCGGCGCGTTGGCCCCCTGGCCCCGGGAGTCGGGGGCGTAGACCCGGTATCCTGCGGCCGCGAGCTGTTCCATCGCCACCGAGAAGATGGCGTGAGACTCGCCGTTGCCGTGGAGGAGTATCACCGGCCTGCCGCGCCCGGCGGCCGCGTAGTGCAGGCTGACGCCGTTGACCCTGATGGTGTTGTGCTGCGCAGTATCCCTCATGCCCGATTCATCTCCGATCAATCGCCTCTTGCCAAAATCACCCCCATTATAGCACACAGGGGTTTTCCCGTCCACAGCTTTTTCGGCATTTCGGAACGGGGCAAAACGGTTGACATTTGACGGGAAGCGATACTATAATGAATTGATATTCAACCATGAGGGGTGGTCGCTACGCCCGCACACATCCTGGCGCTGCTGGTCGGCGCGCTCATCGACCTGCTGATCGGCGATCCGGAGTGGTTCTACCACCCGGTGCGGCTGATCGGAAAGTACATAGCCTTCGCGGAACGCGCCGCGAAGCGGGACCACCCGCCGTCGAAGGTGCTGCGGCGGCGGGCGGTGTTCGTGGCCTGCTCCACGGTGCTGCTCACGGCGGCAGCGACCTGGGGCCTGCTTGCGCTGCTGGGGCTGATGGGCTTCTGGCCGCGGTTCATCGGGATGTGCCTGATATCGTGGATGTGCCTGTCCGCCCGGAGCCTGGCCGACGAGGCCGAGGGCGTGCGCCGCGCGCTGGCGGAATCCCTCGAGGCGGGCCGCGCGCGCGTGGGGCGCATCGTGGGGCGGGACACCGCCAGGCTGTCGCGGGACGAGATCATCCGCGCCACCATCGAAACCGTGGCGGAAAACCTGTCCGACGGGGTCATCTCCCCCATGCTGTGGCTGGCGCTGGGCGGCCCGGTGCTGGGCATGGCCTTCAAGGCGGCCAGTACGCTGGACAGCATGATCGGCTACATGGACGAGAGGTACCGGGACGTGGGCTGGTTCGCCGCGAAGGCCGACGACGTATGGAACTACGTCTCCGCCCGCGTGACGGCGCTATTGATGTGCCTGTGCGCCTTCCCGCTGGGGCTCGACGGCAGGGGCGCCTTCCGCATCGTGGCGCGGGACCACAATAACCACCTCTCCCCCAACTGCGCCTGGCCCGAGTCCGCCGCGGCGGGCGCCCTGGGCGTGCAGTTGGGCGGCGACCACGAATACTTCGGCAAGACGGTGCACAAGCCCACCATCGGCAACGACACCCGTCCGCCGGAGGGCCGGGACATCACCCGCACCAACGCGCTGATGTTCGCCTCGGCGGGGCTCATGCTGGCGATCATCGCCGGCGTCGCGGCGATTATTGGATAGAGATATGACAATGGGGCTGTCTCAAAACGCATATAGATACATGAGACATGCGTAGGGGCGCCGATGCGGCGCCCGCCGGGGTACGAAACGCAACACCTCATCCGGCGCTACGCGCCACCTTCCCCTCAAGGGGAAGGCTTGGGCGGGCGGCGCATCGCCGCCCCTACAGCATGCATACGCTTGTATGATTATGCGTTTTGAGACAGCCCCATTGTTGTGGGTTCACTCACAGTCCACGGGAGATCCAGTCCAGGGTGCTCATATCGACGATCGCCCCGGGGTCCGCGGGATCGATGACGGGCAGGCCGGCATCGTACTGTTCATTGGCGCGGCTCTGGAACTCGGCCACGGCCTGGAGCGTGACGGAATCCAGCACGCCCTGCTCCGGCTCGCCGCCCATGACGCCCAGGGTGTACAGCCGCCGCTGCAGGCGCTGTATGATCTCCGGGTCGGTCTCGGCGCTGACGGGCCCGTCGTAGGACTGTGCCGCGGTGGGCTCCGGTACCTCGGGCTCCGGCTCCGGCGTGGGGGCCTCGGTGGGCTCCGGCGTGGGCGCGGGGATGCCGAAGCGGGCGGTGCCCCACTGGATGTCCTCCTCACCGCCGTACATGGGCATCGCGCCCACGTAGATCGTGTAGATGCCCGCAGGCAGGCTGCCCGCGGAGACGGTGCGGCTGGTGTCGGTGGTGGTGCCCAGGTTCTGGCGCTCGCCGGCCTGGTTCTCCACGTACACGGTGTAGCTGGCCACCTGGCCCTCGGCGCCCCAGCTGATGATGATGGTGTTGTCCGTCATATACTGCACGCCGTCCTGCTGGTAGCCGGAGCCGCCGACGGTCACCGACGGGGCGCTGATGGCGGCCACCTCGGGCATGGGCGTCGGTTCGGGCGTGGGCTCGGGGGTGGGGGCTTCGGTCGGCTCGGGCGTCGGTTCGGGCGTGGCCGGGGCGGGCACCATGAACTGCCCGCGGCTCCACACCACGTCCTCGCCGCCGCCGTTGACCGGGATCGCGCCCACGGCGATGGTGTACGCCACGCCAGGCCGCATCCTGTCGGCGGGCACGCTGACCTCGGTCTGCTGGATGCCCGACTGGCTGGTGATGATGTTGCCGTCGGCGTCGTTGATCTGCACGTTGTAGCCCTGCACGCCGCCCTCGGCGCTCCAGCTGATGGTGAAGGCGTCGCCGTCGATGATCACCAGGCCGTCCTCGGCGGGCTGGCCGGCCACCTCGATGTGGGGCGCGGACACGCTGCCCACGGTGGGCAGGGGCTCGGGGGTGGGCGCTTCGGTGGGCTCGGGGGTGGCCTGGACTGGCTGCACGAACTTCGCCGTGCGCCAGACGATATCGTCGTCGCCGCCGCCCTCGGGGATCGCGCCGATGGTGACGGTATACACCTCGCCGGGGTTCATGCGGGAGGCGTCCACCTTGAAGCTGGTGTTGTCGGTGCGCTCGGCGGTGATGATGCCGTTGCCGGCGCTGTCGGACACGTAGACGTTGTAGCTCTGCGCCACGCCCTCCACGTCCCAGCTGACGACGAAGCTGTCCTCGCCCACCTCCACCGGGCCGTCGGACGCGCCGCGGCCGTCCACGGTGATGTTCACCGACTGGATGTTCGCCGCGAAGGGGATGTCGCCCTCCCCGTCCGCCCCGTCGCCGTCGCCGTCGCCCTCCCCGGGCTCGTTGAAGGGATCGTCGGGGTTCTCGGGGCCGGCACCGTTTTCGTCGGCGCTGACGGTGATGTCGTCGATGCTCATGCGCAGCTCATGGTCGGAGCAGTACTCCAGCATCTGCCGGGTGCCGTTGTCCACGATGCCGGTGACCTCCAGGTTCATGATGCCCTCGCGGTTGATCCAGTTCTGGAAGTCCACCACGGCCTTGGCGGTGACGCCGTCGTACTCGCCGGTGGCGTGATCCGAGGACAGCGCGCCGATCTCGATCAGCATCCGCTGCACATAGCGTATGGATTCCGCCTCGGAGCTGCCGTCCACGGTGATCTCCGCGTTCTCGCCGACCTCCCCGTCCGGTTCGCCGGACGCCGGGGCCTCGGTGGGCTCCGCCGTGGGTTCGGCGGTGGGCTCGGCGGCGGGGGCCTCGGTGGGCTCCGCCGTGGGCTCGGCGGGGGGTTCGGCGGCGGGGGCCTCGGTGGGCTCCGCCGTGGGCTCGGCCGTCGGCTCGGCGGCGGGCGCCTCGGTGGGTTCCGCCGTGGGCTCGGCCGTCGGCTCGGCGGGGGGCGCCTCGGTGACCTCGGGGGCGTCCGCGGACCCGTCGGCCATCATCTCATGGTCGGAGTAATACTCCAGCTCGCGGCGGGTCAGGTCGTCCACCACGCCGGTCACCGGCAGGTTGCCGCCGTGGGCGTTGATGTACTTCTGGAAGGCCAGCACCGCCCGGGTGGTGGCGCCGCCGTACACGCCGTCAATGCCGTTGGCGTCCATCAGGCCGACATCCGCCAGTAGCTTCTGAACGCGCCGGATGGATTCGGGCCGGGAATCCTTGTTGATGGTGATCTCCACGTTCTCGTTGATCTCGTCCCCCTCGCCGGGCACGCGGGTGACCTCGGCGGCGGGCCGCAGGCCCTTGTCCTGGCAGTATTTCAGGTAGGCGCGGGTCAGCGCGTCGGCCTCGCCGTTCATGGGCAGGGTCTGCTCGTTGCGCTGCTGGTTGACCCACTGCTGGAAGGTCTGCACCGCCAGGGTGGTGGACCCGCCGTAGACGCCGTCGTCCGCGCCCTCGGGCAGCATGCCGATGGCGATCAGCCTGCGCTGCACGCTGCGCACGGCCTCGGCGGAGGAGCCCGGCCCGATGGGGTTGGGATCGCTGTCCGGGTCGTACTGCACCGGGGCGGCGGTGGGAACCGCGGTGGGCGCCGCGGTGGGCTCGGCGGTGGCGGTTTGGATATCGCGCCACTCGTCCACGTAGTGGTCCAGGAAGGCCATGCTCAGCGCGTCCATGCGCCCGGTGACCTCCAGCACGTCGTAGCCCTGGAGCTGGTTGACCCGGGTCTGGAACCGCTTCACGGCGGACTGGGTGGTGGCGTCATATTTTCCGTTGTCCGCGCCCTCGGGCAGCACGCCCAGCAGGATCAGCTCCCGCTGCATGGCGCGGATCTTCTTGGCGGAGGAGTCGCCGTCCACGGCGTCGGCGTCCGAAGCGGCGGTCACCTGGGGCTTCGGCGTGGCGGTGGGCTTGACGGCGTCCACCTGATACAGCCACTGCTGGGTCTTGGGCCCGGCGATGCCGTCCTCCTTGAGCTTCTCGGAGGGGCTGAAGTGGCTGTTGATGTACTTCTGGAAGGCCAGCACGGCGTTTTTGGTGGTCTTGTCGTACTTGCCGCTGACCTTGGACTTCGACATCCAGCCCAGCTCCACCAGGCGCTGCTGCACCTTCTTCACCTCGGCGCTGCCGGACTTCGCGTTCACGTTCTTGTAATCGGAGGAATCCCCGGTCAGCGTGGGCACGGCGGTGGTCTTCGCCGCGCCGCCCGTCGAGGACTTGGAGGAACCGCCGGAGCCTTCGGAAGCATCGTCAAAGGTGAAGTCCATCCAGCTCAGGTCCGGGTCCACCAGCGCCGCGAAGGTCGGGGAGGCGTAGGGCGTCACCGTGGGCGACTCCGAGGGGATCCAAACCTGGCCGGGGTCCAGGGTGGGGCTCTCGGTCAGGTCCTTGGGGCCGTTCAGCGCGCCTTTGAACATGAAGATCAGCGCCGCTGCCGCGCCGACCACGACGATCGCCGCCACCAGGGCGATGATCAGGGCGCGCTTTTTGCCGCCGCCCTCGTCCTCGTCCTCGTGCCGGTCGCCCGAGCCGCGCTCGGCCTCCGCCTGGGCGTTTTTGCGCTGCACAATGTAAGCCGTGCCATTCTCCTCGAAGAAGAAGTGGCGGCGGCGCGGGTCGTCGGTCTCCTCCACGGAGGCCCGCAGGCGGCGTATGCCGTTGTCAAATTTATCCTCCATGCCCGCGATGGGCACGACGGTGCCGTCGTTCAGGCGCTCGGCGCAGTCCCGGGGCAGGTACTCCCGGATGCGCAGCTTGTTTTCGCGCTTGGTGTCAAACGCCGTGTACACGATGCCCGTGGCGTCCTGACCCAGGGCCCGGCCCACCAGGAAGCGGTCGTGATACACCAGCGTGCCCGGCAGCATCTGAATCTGCGGCACCGCGGCGTGGGAATCCCTGCCGCAGTGCGGGCAGGTGCTCCGCCCGCCCAGATCCTGAAAGCAGTACATGCAGAGATTTTCGTATGCCATATCTACACTCCTTGAATCGCCTTGCCAACAATCTCGCTAACATCCCGGAATACCTCTTCGATGCTCCGCCCCGCGTCAATGACATGCACGCGCTCCGGGTCGGCGGCACGCACGGCCTCGAAGCCCCGCGCGACGCGCTCGAAGAAGTCCTCCCGCTCGATCTCCATGCGATCCGGCAGCGCACCCCTGGCCATGCGGGCCCGGGCGCTGGCACGGTCCACCTGCAAAAGCAGGGTGACGTCCGGCCTCAGGTCTCCGACGGCCGGTGCGTTTATTTGACGTACCAAATCCTCGCCGAGTTCACGCCCATAGGCCTGATAGGCAATGCTGGAGTCCAAAAATCGATCACAAATCACAATTTTGCCCGATTTGAGCGCCGGTTTTATGACCTCGCGCACGTGCTCCGCCCGGGAGGCGGCGTACAGCAGCATCTCGCACTCGGCGGACATGCCCTTTGAATCCAGCGACAGTATCACCTCGCGGATGCGCTCGGAGATGGGGCAGCCGCCGGGCTCCCGGGTCAGCGCAACCTCGTAGCCCCGCCGGGTGAGCCAGTCCTTCAGCCTGGCGATCTGGGTGGACTTGCCGCACCCGTCGGAGCCCTCCAGCGTGATGAACCGCCCCCGGGGCACGTCCCCCTCCAGCAGCGCCCGCACCATGTCCGGCGAGGCGGCGTAGACCTCGTCCGCGCCGGAGGCTTTAAGCTCGCCGGGCTCGGAATAGCCGTAATCCGCGCCCACGGCGTGCATGCCCAGGGCCTTGGCCGCCTCGATGTCGAAGCAGCGGTCCCCCACCATGCACACCTCCCCGGGGTTTGCGCCCCCGGGCAGCGCCGCCATCAGAAGGTCCTGCTTGTCGGCGGAGTGCCTGCTCAGGTCCGTGCCGGAGATGGCGTCCAGGTCGCCGTCGATGCCGAAGTATTTCGTCAGGCGTTCCAGCATCATCTGCGGCTTCGCCGAGGCCAGCGCCACGTAGGCTCCCCGCTCGCGCAGCGCCTTCAAAAGCGCAGGGATGCCGGGGTAGAGGTTGGACTCGTACAGCCCGATGTCGATGTAGCGCTCCCGGTAGACCTGTATGGCATGCTCCGCCTGATCGTCGGTCATGCCGAAGTACTTCCTGTAGCTGTCGTGCAGCGGCGGGCCGATGAAGCGGTTCAATACCTCGACGTCCGGCACCGCGTAGCCCAGCTTTTCCGCGCTGTACGCGACGCTCCTGCGGATGCCCTCGCCGGTATCGGCAATCGTGCCGTCAAAATCGAATAGGTAGTACCTGTATTTCAAAACTACCCTTCCCCACGCGATAATTATTTCAATTATATGAACTATTGTATCACAACATTGTGACTTTTTGGAATACTTACTGTGAAACTGCTGTTCTTCTTGCGGTTGCGCCGGGGGCTTCCGAATCATTTTTACAATAGGATGCTATTATTCAAGAGTGGAGTTTAGAGAGTGGAGATATGATTTGCCGCGCGCAATACCCGGCGGATTGCAATCCATGTCTCCCGCGAACAAATGTGTCCCATTACAGGATACATGCTGGCTCGTTCTCAGGCATTCTATATCTCCACTCTCCACTCTTCACTCTCAACTCTCAAATCCCCGGAGGTTTCAACGATGAATGACCACACCTTGCGCCTGATGGAGATGGCGTCGCAGCCCTTCGTCTGGCAGGAGCACACGCGCAAGATCGTGCTGACGGCGCTGTTGAGCATGGTGCCGATGTTCGAGGGCCGCTACGCCGTGACGGTGATGCTGGGGCTGGGCATGCCGCCGGTGTTCGCCTACCTGCTGGCGGTGACCGCGAGCTACCTGCCGGTGCCCTTCATACTGCTGCTGCTCCGGCCGGTGCTGGACTGGTTCTACACCCTGCCCATCAAGCCGGTGCGGGCCTTCGCCGCGTGGCTGGAGCGCCGCGCGAAGCGGAAGCGCGCGGGCATGCACGACAAAAAGAGGGGCGCGAGGAGGCGCTTCTCCCCGGACACCGCCGAGCTTCTGGGCTTGTACCTGTTCGTGGCCCTGCCGGTGCCGGGCACGGGGGTGTGGATGGGCAGCGCCATCGCCACGCTGTTTGAGATGCCGCTGTTGAAGTCCGCGGTGGTCATACTGCTGGGCAACATGACCGCCTGCCTGCTGACCACGCTGATCACCACCGGCGCGCTGGCGCTATTCTGACATACATCCATGAAGATCTACACGGGCCGCGCCCATCTGCTGGAGGGCGCCATGATTGAAGCGGTGCGCGCATCGATGCGAAATGACGTCGATGCGCACATCGTCGTGGTGCCGAAGCAGCTCACGCTGCAGACCGAGCGCGCGCTGCTGACCGCCCTTCATCTGAAGGGCTCCTTTCAGTTACAGGTGTACAGCCCGGAGCGCCTGTGCGGGCGCATCTTTGAATCCGCCGGCGCGCCGGACGGCGTCAGGATCGACGAGCGGGGCCGTGTGATGCTGGTGCGCGCCGCCATACGCGCCTGCGGCGACCGTCTCAGGCTATACCGCGGCGCGGAGCACCGCCGGGGCTTCCCGGACCGCTGCGCCCGTCAGTTGGAGCTGATCCGGCAGGCGGGGCTGACCCCGGACAGGCTGCGGGCCTGCGCGGCGGAATCCGAGGGGCTGCTGGCCATGAAGCTCAAGGACCTCGCCCTGATCCAGGCCGAATACGAGGCGCTTCTGGAGGGCCGCTTCCAGGACGGCGAGTCGGAGTTCGGTCACGCCGCGGCGCTGGCCGGAGGCGCGGACTTCCTGCGTCGGTGCGACGTCAGCTTCTTCGGCTTCGACCTGACCCCGCCCACGCTGCACCGCCTGATGGCGGCGGTGGGCGCGGTGTGCCCGGGCACCCGGGTGTTTTTGCCGCTGGAGAACGACGAGGCCGCCACCGATTTCGACGTGTTTCTCCCCCTCCGTCGCTGCTATGACCGTCTGTGCCGCGCCTGCGAGGACTTCGGCGCGCCGGTGACGCGCGTCCGAGTGGACGAGCCCACGGGGCAACCCTCGGAGCTTCGGCACCTGGCCCGGGAGCTGTTCGCCTTCCCGGCGCGCAGCTGGGAGGCCGCGCCCCGGCGCATCCAGATGGCCGCCGCCCGCAATCCGCTGGAGGAATGCCGGTTCGCCGCGGCGCTGTGCCGCCGGCTGGCGATGAAAAACGGCTGGCGCTTCAACGACTTCATGATCCTCTGCCGGGACGTCGAGGGCTACCACCAGCCCCTCCGGGAGGCGTTTCGCGCCTACGGCGTGCCGATCTTCCTGTCCTCCAGCCGCCCGGCGGCGCGGCACGCCCTGGCGGAGTGCCTGCTGTCGGCGCTCAGGCTGTGCGACGCGCGGCCCCGGCCCGAGGACGCCGCGGCGCTGTTGCGCACCGGCTTCATGCCCGTCGACGCCGACGAGGCGGACCGCCTGCAAAACCACATCGTGAAGTACGGCATCCGCCCCTACGCGCTGCTCCGGCCGCTGAAGCGGGGCAGCGAAGCGGAGCTTCAAGCGCTGGAGCCCATCCGCGCCCGGTTCGCCGCGCCGCTGAACACCCTGAAGGGCCGCCTCAGACGGGCGCAGGACCTGCAAAGCCAGCTCGCCGCGATATTCAACTTCCTGGAGGACATCGACGCCGCCGGCCGCCTGCAGCGCCGCCTGAACGCGCTGGCGGAGGCGGGGCTCCGGGAGGCCGCGGGCGAGGAGGCCCAGGTGTGGAACCGTCTGATCGGCGCGCTGGACCAGATGGCCTCGCTGATGGGCGAGCCGCCGCTGCCGGTGTCCGAGCTTCGGGAGACCCTGTCGGAATCGCTGGAGGCGGCCATCATCAAGAACCTGCCCCAGTCCGACGACGCCGTGTACGCCCAGACCACCGACCGCGTGGTGGCGCGGCCCGTGAAGGCGCTTCTGCTGCTGGGGGAGACGGACCGGTCCGGGGCCGACCCCGACGGGCTGTTCAACGCCGCCCAGCTCAAAACGGTCTCCCGGCTGACGAAGACCTACCTGGGCTCCGACGACGACGAGCTCTCCCGCATGCGGCGCTTCTATCTGAAATCGGCGCTGGCCATGGCCTCGGACTACCTGTGCGTGAGCTGGCCCCTGAGCGGCATGGACAACGCCGCCCAGCACCCGGGCCCATTGACGGCCATGCTCCGGGAGCTGTTTCCGCGCCTGCCCGTCCGGGGCGGCGTGACCGGCGACGACAAGGTGGAGTGGATGCTGCGCGCCTCCCCGGAGGCCGCCATGGCCCGCGCGGCCCGGGCGCTGTCGGCCCGGGGCGAGGGCGCGCCCCTTCAGCGGTGCGACGCCGCTGCCATCGCCGCCCTCTCCGAGCTCGCGCCGGGGCGCCCCGACATCCGGCGGGACTTCGACCGGCTGCGCGCCGCCCTCGCCCACGGGGAGTCCGCCCAGCGGCTCGATCCCTCGACCGCCCGGGCGCTCTACGGCGAGATCAAACGGCAGAGCGTCACCCGGCTGGAGCGCTTCGCCCAGTGCCCGTTTGCCTACTTCACCCAGTACGGCCTGATGCCCCGGCGCGTGGAGCCCTACGTGCTCAGCGTGCAGGACGAGGGCACCTTCTTCCACGACGCCGTGCGGGCGTTCCTGTCCCAGTCGAAGGACGATCTGAACGCCATCGACATCCCCACCGCCGAGGCGCGGATGGACCGCATCGCCGACGACCTGCTCGCCCTGATGGCGAAGCAGGGTCCCCTGGGCGACAGCGCCGTGGCCCTGGCGGAACGGCGGCGGTTGAAGGCCACCGCCCGCACCTGCGCCGGGGTGCTGACCGAGCACATGCAGGGCAGCCGCTTCGCCCCCGCCGACCTGGAGACCGACTTCGGCCGGGAGGACGGCGGCGCGCGGCTGATCGTGGACGCCTCCTCCGGCCGGTGCGTGCTGGAGGGCCGCATCGACCGCATCGACGACTGGGCCGAGGGCGGCTACCTGCGCGTGATCGACTACAAGCGCGGCGGCAAGGCGCTGAACCTCGACGCCGTGTACCACGGGCTGAGCCTGCAATTGCCGGTGTATCTGGCCGCCGCCATGAAGCGCCGGGGGGAATTAAGCGCCGGGGTGTACTACTTCAACCTCGACGAGGGCATCCTCACCCTGCAGACCACCGACCCCAACGCCGTCGAGAAGCAGCGCCGCGGGGCCTTCCGCATGAACGGGCTGACCGTCGATGACCCCGAGGTGCTCGCGGCCCAGTCCCCCAGCTTTCCCGAGGTGCTCAACGTGCGGGTCACCCGCGACGGCGCGCTTTTCAAGGGCAGCCTCGCCACCGACCAGAAGGGCTTCGCCGCGCTGACGGCCCACACCCTCAGGATGGCCGGGGCGCACCTGGACGCCATACGCGAGGGCCGAGCCGACATCGCCCCCGCATCGTACCGCCTCAGCACCCCCTGCGCCTGGTGCGACTGGCGGCCCGCCTGCCTGTTCGACGCCCGCCTCGACGCCTCCTGCGTGCGACGCTTCGCGACGATCAAGGGGGATGAGGTGCTGGAGAAGGTTATACTGGAAGGAAGCAATAATCAGAGTGAGAATTGAGAATTTTTGTACCGCCATTCTCAATTCTCAATTCTCAATTCTCAATTACCAGGGAGGTTTCACCTTGAACAACGACACCTACGACATCATCGTCATCGGCGCGGGGCACGCGGGCTGCGAGGCGGCGCTGTGCTGCGCGCGGCTGGGTCTGAAGACCCTGCTGATGACGCTGAACCTGGACGCGCTGGCGATGATGCCCTGCAACCCGTCCATCGGGGGCACGGCGAAGGGCCATCTGGTGCGGGAGGTGGACGCGCTGGGCGGCGAGATGGGCCGCGCCATCGACGACGTGTTCATACAGTCCCGGATGCTGAACACCCGCAAGGGCCCGGCGGTGCACTCCCTGCGGGCGCAGGCGGACAAGAAGGCCTACCAGCTTCGCATGCGGCAGGCGGTGGACGACTGCGAAAACCTGGACCTCCGGCAGGCGGAGGCGCGGCGCATACTGGTCGAAGGCGGCCGGGTGACGGGCGTGGAGACCACCACGGGCTCGACGGTGTACTGTCGCGCGGCGGTGGTCTGCTGCGGGGTGTACCTGAACAGCCGCATTATCATCGGCGAATGCAGCTGGAACGGCGGCCCCCAGGGGCTGATGGCGGCCAACGCGCTGACAGAGAACCTCATCGACCTGGGCTTTGCCATCCGCCGCTTCAAGACCGGCACCCCGGCGCGGCTGGACGGGCGCACCGTCGATTTCGACCGCATGGAGCCCCAGTACGGCGACGACCCCATCGTGCCCTTCTCCTTCCTGACCGACCCGGCGACCCTCAAAAACCGGGCGATGTGCTACCTGACCTACACCACCCCCGAGACGCATCGGATCATCCTCGACAACCTGCACCGGGCCCCCATGTACTCCGGCACCATCCACGGCACCGGGGCGCGCTACTGCCCGTCCATCGAGGACAAGGTGGTGCGCTTCAGGGACAAGGATCGCCACCCGATCTTCATGGAGCCCGAGGGCCTCTACACCCACGAGTGGTACGCCCAGGGCATGTCCACGTCGATGCCGGAGGACGTGCAGCGCATGATCTACACCTCCATCCCGGGGCTGGAGCGCGCCAAGCTGCTCCGGCTGGCCTACGCCATCGAGTACGACTGCATCGACCCCCAGCAGCTGAACGCCGACTTCGGCGCGAAGCACATCGGGGGACTGTACTGCGCCGGGCAGATCAACGGCACCTCCGGCTACGAGGAGGCCGCCGCCCAGGGGCTCTACGCCGGCATCAACGCCGCGATGTACTGCCAGGGCCGCGCGCCCTTCCTGCTCAGCCGTGCCGACGCCTACCTGGGCGTGCTGGTGGACGACCTGGTCACCAAGGGCGTGGACGAGCCCTACCGCATGATGACCAGCCGCGCCGAGTACCGGCTGCTGCTCCGGCAGGACAACGCCGACCTGCGGCTCACGGAGAGGGGCCATGAGATCGGTCTGGTTTCGGAGGAACGCTACCGGCGGATGCTGGAAAAGAAGCGGCTCACGGAGGAGGGCCGGAAGCTATTGGAGAAATACCGCCTCACCGAGCGCCTGCGCCGCAGCGATGAGACCTACGACCGCCTGCGCTCGGAGCGGCCGGAGCTGCCCGACTACCCCCCGGAGGTCAAGGAGCAATTGGAGATCGAGACCAGGTACGAGGGCTACATCTGGCGGCAGACCGCCGACCGGCAGCGCTTTTTGAAGATGGAGGACACCCCGCTGCCCCCCGACGCCGACTACCTCAATATGGCGGGGCTGCGCATCGAGGCCCGGCAGAAGCTGGACGCCAAAAGACCCGCCTCCCTCGGCCAGGCCAGCCGCATCCCCGGCATCAACCCCGGGGATGTGACCGTGCTGATGATTTGGTTGAAGGGATTAGGGAGTAGGCAGTAGGGAGTAGGGGCTACGACCTCTTCCGTCAGCCCTTTGGGCTGCCACCTTCCCCTGAAGGGGAAGGCAAAGGGTGACATTTCCAAAAGCCTTCCCCTTGAGGGGAAGGTGGCGCGCAGCGCCGGATGAGGTGCCGCGTATCCGCCCGGCGGGCGGCGCATCGCCGCCCCTACGACGGAGATGGGTCCCGGCGGACATCGGGAACAAAAACGCGGCGACCCGGTATCCCTCAAAAGAGAAACCGAAGCCACCGCGCTCACGACGGTGATCTGTCTGCGTCAATCCTCAAACCACAGCTGATTGATGCCCACCTCGGGGCTGAACCTGCGCCCGACGCGCCCGGGGATGATCCGCACGACGATCTCCGCGGTCAGGCTGACGACGGCCCGGTTCAGGTGTCCGCCGTATATGCTCCCGCCCTTCTCCGCCGCGGACATGTGCAGGTGCAGGTAGGGCTTGTCCTCCATCGTGGTCAGGGTGCCGACCAGGGAAGTGATCTCATAATTGCCCTGGAAGGCGCAGGCGTCGTAGGTGCCGTTGGTCGCGTCGAACACGCCCGCCTCAAACGCGCTGACCGCGCCCAGCCCGCCGATCTCCGCAAGCTGTATGTGCTCGCGCCCGGCCACCTCCATGAGCGACGCGCAAATCTCCTCGCCCGGGTCCAGCCGCAACACGAGGGTATCCGTGTATCTTCGATAATCCATGGGCCTGCCTCCTCGGGATGATTTTTCACTACCATTATACCCTGCACGGTGCCTTTTTTCAACCGCTTTTTGGGCCGCCGCGCCCTTGTGCGCCGCCCCGGAATGCGCTATAATGTTACCAGCGCCCCGCGTTGGCGGGGTGATACGAACGAACACGGAGGAACACATGGAAAACACACCCAATCCCACGAAGCTCGCAATCCTGATCGACGCGGAAAACGTCGTGGCGAGCCATGCCGACCTGATCTTCGCCCAGGCCGAAGCGATGGGCGAAATCGCGGCGAAGGAAATCTACGGCACCGCGGCGGCGCTGACCGCCTGGGTCGCGCCGGTGCTGAAATACGCCATCCACCCGAACCTGACCATACGCGCCAGCAAGGGCAAGAACTCGTCGGACATCGCCCTGGTGATCGGCGCGATGGACCTTCTGCAGGCCGGCGTGGAGACCATCGTCATCGCCTCCAGCGACAGCGATTTCTCCGCCCTGTCCGTGCGCCTGCGCAACGCCGGGGTCAACGTGGTCGGCATGGGCACCGAGAAGTCCAACGCGCTGTGGCGCACGGCCTGCTCGTCCTTCATCGTGCTGGATCACCCCGCCCCCGCGCCGAAGCCCCAGAGCGCGCCCCCGGCGGAGGCCGCGGCCCCCGCGGCGGCCGAGAGCGCCCCGGAGCCGGCCAGGAAGCCCGCGACCGCAAGGCGTCCGGCGCGCCCCGCCACGACCACCCACAAGGAGCGGGTGTCCATCATCGGGCAGTTCATCGAGAAGCGGCTGGACCAGAGCGGCGGACGGCTGCAGGTGGACCCGCTGTTCTCGGGGCTGAACAAGCTGCCGGAGTACAAGACCGACCGGCAGGGCTCCGGCCGCAAGCCGCTGAACTATTTGAGCAGCACCTTTGCCGAGATCTTCCAGTTCGTCAGAAGCGCCGACGGCAAGACCTGGGTCTCCCGGGTGGGCGCCGATCCGCTGCCCCCGGGGGTCGAGCCCGCCGGTGACGGCACCGTGGAGGAGAGCGAGGTCGCGGAGGCCGACGAGGCCGTCATGGAGCCCGAGGAGGCCGCCGCGGAGGCGGAGACCCCCGTGGAGATCGCGCCCGATGCGGAGGAGAACCCGATATCGGAGGACGCCCCCGAGCCCGCGGAGGACACCGCCGGGGACGAACAGCCCGACCTGGCGCAGCGCTTCATCGACGGCGGCATGGACGCCGAAATCGCGGAGCGGATCGCGCCGCTGTTCGAGCACACCGACAACCTGCGCGCCGCCTACAACGAGATCCGCAAGATCTACGGCAACAGCGAGGGCCGCGCCTATTACCATCAGGCCAAGGCCGTCATCGACGCCGGGCGATGAGTATCAGACATGACAACAGCGGGTGATGCGCGCATCACCCGCTGTTGGTTTGGAGGGAGTAGGCAGTAGGGAGTAGGGAGTAGAGTATGTCGGCGGTAAACTTCATCGTAAGCAGGAACACACAAACCTGTAGGGGCGGCGATGCGCCGCCCGCCGTGAAGTACGTTGCGCATCGTACCCGGGCGGGCGCCGCATCGGCGCCCCTACGACGGGGATGGATCACGGGCGATGAGGGCATCGCCCCTACGCAACCGCCGTAACCCCTACTCCCTACTCCCTGAATCCGCCCTACCCCGTCTTGGGCAGATACTCCCTCAGCCGCTCGATGGGCACGGGGCGGGAATACTTGAAGCCCTGCAAATAGGAGGCGGACATCTCCCGGCAGCGCTTCTCGTCGCCGTCGTCCTCCACGCCCTCGTAGAGCACGGAGTACTCCATATCCCTGAACAGGTGCGCCAGGTTCTCCACGATCTTTTCGGAGCGCCGGTCGGCGCCGCTGGCGATGACCAGGGATCGGTCGAACTTGATGATGTCGAAGGGCAGCTCCATGATGCGTTCCATGTTGGAATAGCCGGTGCCGAAGTCGTCCAGGTAGAACTTGATGCCCTTGCCGCGCAGCTCCTCGATCTTCTCCTTCATGAGTATGAAGTCCGCCTCGCTGCGGGACTCGGTCAGCTCGATGGCGATCTTCTCGCCGGGCACGCGGTTGTCGCCGATGATCCGGTTGACGTCGCTGCAGAAGGCGTCGTCCTTCAATTCCAGCACCGACACGTTCACGCTGATGCGGCTGATCTGGAAGCGCTCGTCGGTCAGCCGTCGAATCTCACGGCAGGTCTTGTGCAGTATGATCTCCGTCAGCACGTGGATGTAGCCGTAATTCTCCGCCAGGGGGATGAACTGGTTCGGGTACACCAGCCCCGTCTCGTCCAGCCTGAGGCGCATCAGGGCCTCCGCGGTATCGAAGCGGCCGGTCTGGAGGTTGTACACCGGCTGGCAGAAGGCCAGCACCCGCGGGTCGTCCAGATCCCGCTTGTTGTAGATGTCGGTCAGCTCTCGCAGGATGTACTCGCTGCGGTTGAAGCGGTCGATGTCCTCCTGGCCCGCCCGGTGGACGGTGTTCTCCGGCATGCCCTTCTGGATGCTCCGGATCAGGCTGACGTACTCGTTTTTGCGGCTGATCTCCTCGATGGTCTCGCCGATGACGATCTTGTAGGGGATGCGGAAGTGCTCGTACTGCTTATCGAAGCTCTCCAGAAGCCGCTTGATCCGCTGCTCGTAGTCCGGGTTGCTGCGCTTCGGGGCGATCAGTATCATGTGGCCGTTGCCGATCTGGAACAGCACGCTGCTGCGGAAGTAATCCCCGGTGAATCGGCGCACCACCGCCCGCACCTCCATGGGCAGCTCCTTGCCCTCTTCGTCGTACTCCGGCAGCAGTATGCTCAGGTAGACAAACGACGCCTTCCGGGCGTACATGTTCCGAACCATGTCCTCCATGGCGTGGATGTCCACCGACCCGAGGGTCACGTTGTAGGGATTGGAGTGCATGATGTACATCATGGCGATCACGGGGAACACGAAGGTCATGGTGGTCAGGGAGGACTGGTTCAGCGCCAGCTGCCCGAAGCGTATGACCAGCGAAACGGCCATGGTGCCGTAAAAGCCGTACATGACCCGCTTGTAAAGCAGCTTGCCCACGCGGTTCATCAGCATCAGCAGCACGAGGATAAACAGTATATAGCCGATCAGGAAGAGGTTCGTCCTGTTGATGACCGTGCCGTCCGCGGCGATCCGGAAGCCCGCGCCGCTGACCGTCAGTATGATGTCGGCGCCCACGACCCCGATCAGCAATACGGAGGATATGATCGCCACCGCCCGCGCCTTTTTATGCTCCAGCCCGGACACCACGGTGGTGTACAGCGTAAAGAGGAACAGCACGTCCAGCAGCAGGGCGTGGTACAGTATGCGCATCGCGTAAACCATGGGGTAATAGGTGGGATTGTGCGGCATCAGCAGGGTATGATAGGCCAGGTTGACCATGGCGGCGCAGACCAGCTGGCCGATGATGCTCATGAATATGCGGAAGCTGCGGGTGCGGCTGACATAGGAGGTCGTCAAAAGTATGACCATGACGGCGCAGATGGCGATCACCGCCACGTCGCCCGACCGCGTGTAGTTGTCGAAGCTCACCTGTGACATGTCTATACTGCTCTCCTGACGATGGCATCCCTTTGCGTCGGGATATACGTTTACTTATTGATTATACCACGTTAACGGCATATTTGTCCATATGAAATAAGACCCCGGTTTGACAAATGCAGTTCGCAAACCGGGGAATGGCAACACCGTCGGATCACGCTGCCTTTTTGGAGGGACGGACGTTCAGCGGATGCTCGGCGAAGTAGTTGAGCACCATGACCAGCAAAAGCACCGCGCCCCAGATGAGGGTGATGTAGTAGCTGGAGATCTGCGGGAAGCGGTTGATGCCGGCCTCCAGCAGCGAGAGCAGTATGATGGACAGCATGACGCCGGAGATTTTGCCCTTGCCGCCGGTGGGGCTGACGCCGCCCAGCACCACGATCAGTATGCACTGCAGGGTGTAGACGCTGCCGTAGTCCGAGCGGGCGGAGTTGTAGTTGGCCAGCATGATCATGCCGCCCATCGCGGCGAGTATGCCGGAGAGGGCGTAGGTCTTGATGATCAGCCGGTCCACCTTCAGGCCGGAGAAGCGCGCCACCTTTTCGCTGGTGCCCATCAGGTAGAGCTTCTTGCCGTAGCTGGTGCGGTCCAGCAGGAACCAGACCAGCACCGCCGCTGCCACGAAGAACAGAAGCTGCACCGGGATCAGGCCCATCATCGCGCCACGCTTGCCGGGGACGACCTTCAAAAGCTTCTGGTTGATCACCGCGGAGAAGGTGGTGGGGATGTCCGAGACCGCCTTGCCGTTGGTCACCACCAGCGCGATGCCGGTGAGCAGCTGGTTCACGCCCAGTGTGGCCAGTATCGGCGGGATGTGGATCTTGGAGATCAGGATGCCGTTGAGCGCGCCCGCCGCGCAGCCGATGACGACGGCGAGCAGGAACACCTCCACGATCAAAAGGCCCGATATCGAGGCGCTCTCCCCCGCCCTGTAGCGCATGTACAGCGCCATCAGTATGCTGGTCAGGTTGGCTACGCCCACGCTGGACAGGTCGATGCCGCCGGTGATCATGCACAGCATCGCGCCCAGGGACATGATGCCGAACTCCGGGAACTTGCCCGCGATGGTCTGGAAGTTGGCGATGGTGTAGAACTTGTCAAACCGGGTGATCGCCATGAACGCCAGCCAGATCACCGTCATGATGACCAGCCGGGCGATGTGGCGGTCCCTCCTGTAGAAATTGCTCAGTGCGTTCATGCCTTGGCCGCCTCCTTCCTAAGGCTGCGCGCGCCCGGCTTGTTGGCCGAATACACGCGCATGGCGGAGATGCCGGTGCCGATGATGATCAGCGCGCCCACGAAGAAATCCTTCCACACGGTGGGGATGCCGATGAGTATCATGGAGTTCTCCACCACCACGATCAGCGCCGTGCCCAGTATGCAGCCCAGCAGCGTGCCGCTGCCGCCCACCACCGCCGTGCCGCCGAGGACGACGCCCGCGATGATGTTCATCTCCATGCCCAGCATGTTGGTGGGGTGCATCTGCTGCATCATGCAGGTGCGGCACATGCCCGCCAGCGCGGAGATCATGCCCACGAACACGAACATGAAGAAGCGTATGCGCTTGACGTTGAAGCCCGCGCGGTGCGCCGACACCGCGTTGCCGCCCACGGCGTAGATGCCGCGGCCGAACATGGTGCGGTTGAGTATGAACCAGGCGATCACCAGCACCGCCGCGAAGCAGATGAAGGTCATGGGCATGCGGCTGGTCAGGCCGGACTGGGCGTTCTGCGCCACGAACAGCGCCGAGGTGCCGAAGCCGCGCATGCCCTGGGGGATGGTGGCCAGCTGCTTGGAGTTCAGCGTGCCCTGCATGAAGCCCTTGAACACCGAGGAGGTGCCCAGGGTGACGATCATGGCAGGCAGCTCAAAGTAGCCGATGAACAGCCCGTTCAGCGCGCCCAGCAGCGCCCCGATGGCCACGGCCACCAGCAGCGGCAGCAGCGCGCTGCCCTGGTAGTTCATGTTCAGAAACAGCTTGGTGGTGGCGAAGGCCGCCAGCGACGCCAGCGCAGGGAAGGACACGTCGAAGCCGCCGGACACGATGACCATGAACTCCCCGATGGCGAATATGCCGGGCACCACCAGCGCCGAGAGGATGTCCACGATGTTGTTCGGCGTGAAGAACTGGCCGGAGCGCACCTGGATCAGCAGGCACAGCGCGACGAACACCAGGCCCACATAGAACTCCACGCGCCCCGTGATCTTGCGTAATGATTTCATGAGCCGCACCCCCTTACATCATGTGCTGGAGCACCAGCGCCTCGTCGGTGGTCGCCGGGTCCAGCCGGGCCACGATGTGCCCCGCGCGCA
Source organism: uncultured Eubacteriales bacterium (assembly GCA_902765735.1). Taxonomy (GTDB): domain Bacteria; phylum Bacillota; class Clostridia; order Christensenellales; family Aristaeellaceae; genus UBA2862. Next base: position 32,362 of record CACXBB010000017.1, read on the forward strand.
TCACCAGCAGGTCGGAGCAGTTTTCCAGCACCTCGGGCAGGTCGTCGGAGATGATGATGACCGCCATGCCCTGGTTGGCCAGCCGCTGTAAAATCGCGTGGATGTCGTGCTTGGAGCCGATGTCCACGCCCACGGTGGGGCCGTTGAGGATCAGCACGTCGGGCTTGCAGGCCAGCCACTTGGCCAGCACGATGCGCTGCTGGTTGCCGCCGGACAGCGTGGAGCAGGCGTTTTCCGGGTTCGGGGTGGCGATGGCCAGGTCCTTGACCCACTTGTTCACCTCGTCCCGGTGCTGTTTGCGGTTCACCACGCCGATCTTGCTGGACAGCTCGTCGATCTCGGAGATCACGATGTTTTCGGAGATGGGCTGGGGCAGGAACAGGCCCTCGCTCAAACGGTCCTCCGGCACCAGGCCGATGCCCGCCGCGATGGCGTCCCGGGGATTGTTGATCTCCACCCGCTTGCCCTTCATCAGGATCTCGCCGCCGGAGGTCTTGCGAAGCCCGAACAGCGCAAGCGACAGCTCCGTGCGCCCGGAGTCCAGAAGGCCCGTGATGCCCAGAATCCGGCCGGGCTTTAAATCGAAGGATACGTCCTCGAACGCCCCGGGCACCGTGAGGTTCTTGACCTCCAATACCGGCTTGTCCGCCTCGAAGGAGGGCTTGAACTTCACGTCCTCGAACTCGCGGCCGGTCATGTAGTAGGTGAACTTCTTGTCGTCCAGATCGGCGGTGTTGCCGGTGGCGATGAGCTGGCCGGAGCGGAAGATGGTGAAGCGCTCGGAGATCTCGAACACCTCGTTCAGCTTGTGGCTGACGAACAGTATGGCGATGCCCTGGGCCTTGAGCTTTAAGATGATCTCAAACAGCGCCGCGACCTCCTTCTTGGTCAGGGCGGTGGTGGGCTCGTCCATGATGATCAGCTTGGCGTCGAACATCAGCGCGCGGCAGATGGCCACCATCTGCTTCTCTGCCACCGACAGGGAGCCCACCAGCCGGTCCAGCTCCACGTCGAAGTTGATCTTGGAGAGCGCCTCCTTCGCGATCTCCCGCATGCGCTTTTTATTGACGAATTTGTGGCCCGCGGCCAGCTCGGTGTTGAAGGCCAGGTTTTCCATCACCGTCAGGTTCGGGAAGATGGAAAAGTCCTGGTAGATCACCTGGATGCCCATGGCGATGGACTCCCGGGGGGTGATGGAGGTGTACCGCTTGCCGTCGAATTCGATGTACCCGTCGTTGGGCTGGTACACGCCGGAGATGACCTTGATCAGCGTGGACTTGCCGCAGCCGTTCTCGCCGGCCAGACAGTGAATCTCGCCCGGCTTGATATCCAGGCAGACTCCCTGCAGCGCCTTGACGCCGGCGAAGGTCTTGACGATGTCCACCGCCCGAAGCAGATACTCAGACATGGCTCTCATCCTTTCGCGATTTCTGTTCAGTCGGCTCGATAAACCGATTTCCGTCAGGCATGGATCAATTTACCCAGCGGACTGAACAGGTAATGACATACACAACCGGCGGAGAGGCCAAAGCCTCTCCGCCAGCGTCAACCGTCGAGCTTAGAACCCGAAGGAATCCACGTTATCGGCGGTGATGGTGATCCAGCCCTGGCCCTCGAGCACGGTCTCGGAGCCTTCCTTGAACTGGAGCTCGGTGTAGCCGTCGACGCCCAGGTCCACGGGCGCGGCGATCTCTTCCTCGTTGAGCACCTTCTGGGCCAGCGCCACCATGGCCTGGCCGGCCAGCGCGGGATCCCACAGGGTCAGGTACTGCACGGCGCCGGACTTCAAAAGCTCGGCGTTGTCACCGGGCATGCCGGTGCCGGCGGTGAACACCTTGCCGGACAGGCCCAGCTCCTCGATGGCGCGGGCGACGCCGGGGGCGTCGAAGGAGGAGGTGCCCATGATGCCCTTCAGGTCGGGATACTTCTTGAACAGCTCCTTGGCCACGTTGTAGGCGGTGTCGCCGTTGTCGTGGCTCTCAACGCGGGGATCGGACTCCAGCAGGGTCATGTTCGGATAGGCCTCGGTGGCGCGCTTCACGCCGCCGTCCGCCCACTCGTTGTGGGAACCGTTGGTCAGGTCGGCGACCATGGTGGTGTAGACGCCCTCTTCGCCCATGGCGGCGGCCAGGTTGTCCATGATGAACGCGCCGTACAGCTCGTTGTTGAAGGCCTCGATGTCGTAATCGACGTTCTCCAGCGCGGCGCCCTCGTGGGCGATGACCACGATGCCGGCCTCGCGGGCGGCCTTCAGGGCGGGCTCGATGGACTCCAGGTCAACCGGCACCACGCAGATGGCGTCGACGCCCTGGGCCACCAGGTCCATCACCAGCTGATACTGCAGGGTGGGGTCGATCTCGGGGGTGCCCTTCTGATAGATGGTGTCCTCCGGATGGGCCGCGGCGTACTCCTCGACGCCGGTGTTCATGCGCACGAACCAGGGGTTGGAGGCGTCCTTCGGCACGACCACGATCTCGTGGCCCTCGGCCAGCGCGGACGCGCAGGTCATGAGCATCATGACAGCGACAACCAGGGCAAGAATCTTCTTCATAACAGTTTCCTCCTTGTTATTTATGTTGACCCCTCCCGGGGTTAACAGTCAGTCGTCTCCGCGCAGCTGGAAGCGCAGGTCGTCCTTGGTGTCCAGCGTCAGCGGGTAGTCGCCCAGGTGCTTCATTTTGAAGCCGTTCTTCTTGTATTCCTCGTAGTCGAAGGCCTCCAGCTCGTCGATGGCCAGCTTGTGGAACTCGTAGAAGTTGTGCCACCACTCGTAGCCCGAGCCGAGCGAGGCGTTCAGGTAGGCGTCGGCGATGTCGCAGCCCATCTGGGGCGCCACGTAGAACGCGCCCATGGCCAGCACGTTCACGCCGTTGCCGGTAATGGCCCGCAGCGCCGCGGGGACCGATTCCACCACGCCCGCGTGCACGTGGGGGCACTTGGAGGCGGCGATGTGGATGCCCATGCCGGTGCCGCAGAAAATCAGCGCGCGCTCGAACTCGCCCTCGGAGATCATCGCGCCCACCCTCAGGCCGATGCGGTGGAACATGTTCTCGGTATCGTCCACGTTGGGGTCGGTGACGCCCACGTCGGTGATCGTCCAGCCCTTGGCCCGCAGGTGCGCGCACACGGCCTCCTTGAGCGGATAGCCCGCAAAGTCCGCGCCCACCAGCAGCTGCTTGTCCTTGATCGTCTTCATTGAGGCACTTCCTTTCGATAATGCTTATCGCTCGGTTGACCGGCGAAGCTGCACCTCGCACGGTATCAGCCGAAGATTTTCGGGATCGGGCGCGTTGCCCCGCACGCAGTCCAGCATCCACGACGCGGCGCTGACCGCCATGCGGCGCACGTCCTGCCGCACCGTGGTGATGGGCACGGGGGATATCCTCGAAAAGATGCTGTCGTCGTACCCGGCCACGGCGATGTCCTCCGGCACCCGCAGCGACCGCGCCTTCAGCGCGTTGATCGCCCCCAGGGCCATCATGTCGTTGACGCACAGTATGCCGTCGAGCCCCTCCAGCGCCATGGACTGCACGTGATTGAAGCTGTCGTCGTAGCGTATGCCGTCCAGGTGATAAACCCGGCAGCCCTCCAAGCCCTTCTCGGCGCAGAAATCCATGAACGCGCCGTCCCTCAGGTCGAAGCAGTGCACGTTCTGCGCGCCGCTCAACAGCGCCATGCGCCTCAGGCCCCGGTCGTACAGGCGCGTAAGCAGCTGCTTCATGCCGCCGTACAGGTCGCACATCACGCAGGGGTGCTCCAGGTCGGGATAGCTGGCGGTGACGAACACATACGGTATCCCCGCGTCGTTTAAAGCGTCCAGATACTCGATGTTGTCATTGGGCTTCTCCACCGGGGCGATCATCAGCCCCTCCACCTGGTTGCCGATCATGTCCGACACGATCCGGCGCTCCATCTGGCGGGAGTTCATGGAGCTTGAGATGATCAGCGCGTAGTCGCTCATCCTCAGCTCGTTCAGCGTGTCCTGCGCCAGCGCCGCGTAGTAGATGTTCTCGATGTCGGGCAGCACCAGGCCGATCTGCCGGCTCTTGCGGGAGGCCAGCCGCTTCGCCGAGGGGTTGGGCCGGTAGCCCATCTCCTTGGCCACCGCCGCCACGTGCCGGCGGGTGCGGATGTTGATCTTCTCGTTGCCGTTCAGCGCGAGGGATACTGTTGCAATCGACACACCCGCCTTTTCAGCAACGTCTGTAATCTTAACATGCATCCCTATTCTCCCATAATTAAAACGCTTTAATATGGCTATTATAGCATGTCTGTTACGCAATGTCAACACGCCGCATTAATTTTATGTTGATTCGATAACGTTTTCGCCCATCTTGCGAACATTGTTTTTTCATGATATACTGTTGTCAGAATCATTCGACGGGAGGCATGGCGCATGAGCGGTCCGAGGATATTGTTTGTCGGGGAATCGTGGCAGGTCCACGTGCAGGAGACGAAGGGCTTCGACGTATTCACCTATGATTACTATGAGACGGCGGTGCAGTACATCCAGAGCGCCCTCACCGGCGCGGGGTGCGACTTCACCCACATCCCCGCGCACATGGTGGAGTTCAGCTTCCCCAACGACCCGGAGGCGCTCAGGGCCTACGACGTGGTGATGTTCTCCGACGTGGGCGCGAACACCTTCAACCTGCCGATGAACGTGTTCCAGCGGCTGACCCCCACCCCGAACCGGCTGGAGGCCGTGCGGGACTACGTGGCCGCGGGCGGCGCGTTTGTGATGATCGGCGGCTATCTGACGTTCATGGGCATCCAGGGGCGCGGCTGCTACCGCAATTCGGCGCTTGCGGAGGTGCTGCCCGTGGAGCTGCTGCCCGGGGACGACCGGGTGGAGGCCAGCGCGGGCGTAAAGCCGAGGCTTCTGATGAAGGACCACCCCATCGCCCGGGGCCTGCCGGAGGACTGGCCCAGCGTGCTGGGCTACAACCGCCTGATCCCCAAGCGCGGCGCGGAGGTCGTCGCCGCGCTGAACGACGACCCCATGATCGTGGCCGGCAGCTACGGCGCGGGCCGCGTGGTGGCCTACGCCACGGACTGCGCGCCCCACTGGTCGCCGGAGGCCTTCTGCAACTGGGCCGGCTACCCGGCGCTCTGGAAGAACATCGTGGACTGGCTGACCAAGAAGGATCAATAAAAGAGGTTCTTCACGGAAACTTATGGAATGCCGACTCCCTCCGTCTCGGCTTCGCCGAGCCACCTCCCTCGGGGAGGGAGGCTAACTCCCTCCGTCACCGCTTCGCGGTGCCACCTCCCTCGGGGAGGGAGGCTAACTCCCTCCGTCACCGCTTCGCGGTGCCACCTCCCTCGGGGAGGGAGGCTAACTCCCTCCGTCTCGGCTTCGCCGAGCCACCTCCCTCGGGGAGGGAGGCTTTGGTTTCGCCGCCAAAAGGCTCCCGTCATGGCCCCCTCTCTGAGGGGGCTGTCAGCGAAGCTGACTGGGGGAGTGAAGGGAGCTGGCGCGCAGCGCCTGAGAGAGTTCCTGCGCAATCTCCCAACAAGAAGTTAAGATCATAACAGAACCGCCCGCAGGAGGTGAAGCCGCCATGTATGCCGCACTCTATCTGGAAATCAACCTCATGGCCGTGCTTCTGGTGCTGTTCATACGGTTCAAGACCCTGGGCATCTCCGAGATGGTCTCCCAGAGGAACTTCTCCAACGCCATCGACGCGCAGGTGGTGTTCTTCCTGTCGGACACCGCGGCGGCGCTGATCGTCTCGGGGGCCCTCCCGTTCTCCCGCTTCGGCCTGATGGCCGCGAAGACCGTCTACTTCTTCAGCACCGCCCTGATGTGCTACTTCTGGTTCATCTACTTCGAGCACCTCCAGGGGTCGGCATTCGTGAAGCAGCGGCGCTATGTCCGGCTGTCTGCCGCGCTGGTGTGGGCGGAGGGCCTGCTGCTCATCGTCAATGCATTCACCGGAATACTGTTCTATGTGGACGCGGGCAACGCCTACTGCCGCGGCCCGCTGTTTGCCGTGCAGTACCTGCTTGCCTACGTCTACGTGCTGGCCGCCTCGGGGCACGCGCTGATCGGGGTGCTCACACACCGGCCGGGCGCGGACCGGAGGACGTTGATCGCGCTGTCGCTTTTCCCGGTCGCCCCCGCTGGCGCGGGCATCGTACAATTCCTCTACCCGCAGATCCCGCTGGCCTGCGCCGCGCTGTCGATGGCCACGCTGATCCTCTACCAGAACTGGCTGGACGAGATGATCGCCATCGACCCGCTGACCCGGCTGAACAACCGCAAGCAGCTCATGTACCAATTCGAACAGTGGCAGGGCTCCGCCGACCCGACGCCGCTGTACGTGCTGCTGATCGACGCCAACAAGTTCAAGTCGATCAACGACACCTACGGGCACATCCAGGGGGACGCGGCGCTCTGCCGGATCGCCGACGCCCTCCGCCAGTCCTGCGGCGGCCTGCCCCGGCGGGCCAATATCGCCCGGTACGGCGGGGATGAGTTCGTGGTGCTGGTCAGCGCCGAATCGCCGTCCACCGTCAGGGTGCTGACGGAGCGCATCCACGCCACGCTGGCGAGGCTGAACGCGCAGGCTCGCGCGCCCTATGACCTGAGCGTGAGCGTCGGCGTGACTGCGGCGCGGCGCGGGGAGAGCCTTAAGGACACCCTCGACAACGCCGACCGCAGGCTCTACGAGGCGAAGAAGCAGGGCTGACGGGCATGGAAAGGGCGCGTCCCGAAGGACGCGCCCTTTCTATGTATGGAACAGTTGTTGTAGTCCTTACGCCGCCTGAATGGAGGAGATCACAGCGCCCCAAACCAGCTCGGCATTCTCTTCGGACACGGGCGTGCAGGTCACTTCCAGCGCATAGCCGGCCTCGGTGGTGAAGGTGATGCTCACGCTGTCCTGCTTGGGCATGTTGTAGGAGACGCAGGGGAAGCCGTTCACGGTGCCCTGCTCGATCTCGGTCACGTCGTCCATGGTGGCCAGCTGCTCGGCGTACTCCTCGATGGACATGCCGTTCACATCGACGTACATCACGGCGACCGTCGCGGACTGATCCTCGGGCATGAAGTAGCCGATATAGCCGTTCGCCTTGTCCTCGTCGGTGAGCTCGACGGGATTGATGCCGTCGGGCAGCCACATCTTGATGGCGATCTCGTCGAAGGTGTAGAACTGACCGGTCACACCGCCGGCCTCCAGGGCGGGCTCAAAGTCTTCCCAGTTCAGCGCAACGGGTTCCTCGGCCAGCGCGGCGACGCTCAGCATCATGCACAGCGCCATAATAACAGCCAAAATCTTCTTCATGGTGTCTTTCTCCTTCCGGGGTACGTCCCCTGCTCGATATTCGGTTGCTTCAACCTTTCCATATGATAGCGCATATATCATAAATTGTCAATCATTTTCATTTTGCTCTTCAAAAAGTCATTCTTTTGTCACAGAATTGTTGTTACATTTCGCCTGTTTTATGTTACAATCCAGTTGATACATAGACGCGCTGTATGGAGGGTACTTATGAAAAGAAAGCTGTTCCTGTCCCTGCTGCTCATTGTGGTGCTGCTGATGTCCACCCTCACCGCCTCCGCCGCGAAATGGCGGTATATGAAGGTGGTCGTACAGGACGCGCGGGTCCGCAAGGGTCCCGGCGCCTCCGACATCATCACCTCCCTCGACAAGGGCACGAAGGTGGTCTGCACCGCCAGGGCGAACAAGGCGTACTACAAGATCATCACCCCGGGCGGGCATACCGGCTACATCTTCCGCGACCACGTGAAGGTCATCGCCTCGGCCGATTCGAGCAAGGTCTACGTGACGACCGCCAAGGCCAACCTCCGGCGGAATGCCCGGGCGGGCTCGACGCTGATCAAGACCCTCAAGGCGGGCACGTTTGTGAAGGTGCTGTCCGTCTCCGGCGGCTGGACGCACGTCAAGACCGTCGGCGGCAAGAAGGGCTATATACGCTCGGACCTGCTGAAAAAGGCGGGCTGAAACGAGATCGAAATATGATATCTGAAAGGAGAGACGCGGCATGAGCAACATCGAGAGAGTGTGCCGGTTCCTGGACGCGGCAAAGACCTACTACCTGGCGACGGTGGAGGGGGATCAGCCCCGGGTGCGCCCCTTTGGCACGGCGCTGGTCTACGAGGACAGGCTGTACATCCAGACCGGCAAGGCGAAGAGCGTCTCCCGGCAGATCGCGGCGAACCCGAAGGTCGAGCTCTGCGCGTTCCAGGGCGGCCAATGGCTCCGCATCGCCGGCGAGCTGGTGAATGACGACCGCCGCGAGCCCAAGGTCGCCATGCTGGACAAATACCCCACCCTCAAGGCCATGTACAGCCCCGATGACGACAACACCCAGGTGCTGTACTTCAAGGATGCCGTGGCCACCTTCGCCTCGTTTACGGCTGCGCCGGAGGAGCTTCGCTTCTGACGGAGAGGGCATGCGCGCCCCAGCTTTCGACAATAATTTGACATTTCGCCGCATGTCATTGCCCTTCACTCCCCTATAAGGTATAATACCGTATGGATGACCACTACATATGGGGGAGGCGCTTCCATGAACGACAAACTGACCCGATGGCTCAGCCGGATAAAACAGATTCCGTCAGCGGATGACCCAGAGTTCGAGGATTACATCGAGATGCTCGTCGAGAGCCGGATCATCGAGGAAGTCGCTTCGTGAGCAAATGATAATCGGCGCGTTCCTGTGGGAACGCGCCGGTATTGTTTTTGGCTCTTCACGGAAAGTTGTGGGATGCCGACTCCCTCCGTCTCGGCTGCGCCGAGCCACCTCCCTGACTCCCTCCGTCAGCGCTGTGCGCTGCCACCTCCCTCGGAGAGGGAGGCTGGACGGGAGGCTATGGGTTCGCTGGGGGAGTGAAGGGAGCTGGCGCGTAGCGCCTGAGGGAGTTTCTTTGGTGTTTCACGCATTCTTCGCACATCTTTTCATTCCGAGCGTGGTATAGCAGATCACCTTGTCGAAGGCCAGCAGCATTGCGGGCAGCAGCACGATCACGACCACCGTGCTGATCAGCGCGCCGCGGGCCAGCAGTATGACGATGGCGCGGATCATATCCACATTGGAGTACAGCGCCACGCCCACGGTGGCCGCGAACAGGCTCAAACCGCTGGTGATGATGGACACCACGGACGAGCGGTGCGCCGCGGACACGGCCTCGCGCTTGCCCTTGCCGGCCTGGCGCTGGCGCACGTAGTGGGTGGTCATCAGTATGGCGTAGTCCACCGTCGCGCCGAGCTGTATGGTGCCCACCACCACGGGGGCCACGAAGGGCTGGTGCACGCCGGTATAGTAGGCCCAGGCCATGTTGATGAATATGGCGAACTCGATGACCGTCACCAGTATCGCCGGCAGCGTCAGCGACTTGAACACCAGCATGACGATGATGAATATGGCCGCCACGGAGATGGTGTTGACGGTCACCAGGTCCACGGAGGTGACGTCCTCCAGGTCCTTCATCAGCGGCGCCTCGCCGATGACCATGGACTTGGGGTCATAGCTGCGGGCGATCTCCTGGATCTGGGCGATCTGCGCGTTGACCTCGGGGGTGGCGGCGGAGTAGTCCGAGCAGACCATCATCAGCTCGTTGTTCTTCGTGCGCAGCTTGGAGGTCAGCTTGTCGGGCAGCATGTCCTCCGGCAGCAGGTCGCCGGTGAAGCTGTTCAGCCCCAGCACCCACTGGACCCCGTCCACCTCCTCGATCTTGTCCATCATCTTCGTCTTGTCCCTGGCGGAGAGCTGGCTGTCCACCATCAGCACGTGGACGTTGCTCATGTTGAACTCCTCGGACAGCTTTTTGTTGGCGATGGCGCTGTCCAGCGTGTCGGGCAGGCCCTTGTCGATGTTGTAGTAGAGCTGCACGCCGTTGTTGCCCCTGAAGGCCGGGTAGACCACCAGCAGGAAGATCACGATCCATATCCCGGCGTGCTTCATGATGAAATTGGACACGCCGTCCATGCTCGGCAAAAACGCGCGGTGCCGGGTCTTTTCGATCAGGCCCTCGAAGGTCAGTATCATGGCGGGCAGGAAGGTGATGCAGCACAGCACGCCGATCACCACGCCCTTGATCATCACGATGCCCAGGTCCTTGCCGAGGGCGAAGGTCATGAAGATCAGCGCCGCGAAGCCCGCCACAGTGGTGACGGAGGACCCGATGACCGACACGATGGTCTCCGATATGGCCACGCCCATGGCCTCGTTGCGGTCCTCGTGCGCCTCACGGGCGGCCTCGTAGCTGTGCAGCAGGAAGATGGAGTAGTCCATCGTGACGCCCAGCTGCAACACCGCCACCAGCGCCTGGGTGATGTAGGAGATCTGCCCCAGGAACACGTTGGTGCCCATGTTGTAGACGATGGCCACGCCGATGCTGGATAGAAACAGGAACGGCACCACGAAGGAGGTGGTGGTGAGCGTCAGCACCAACAGCGACAGCAGCGCGGCGATGACCACGTACACCGGCATCTCCTGCATGGCCAGGTTCTTGATGTCCGTGACGATGCCCGCCATGCCGCTGATGTAGCACTGCTTGCTGACGATGCCGCGCATGTCGGCGATGGCCTTCATGGTATCTTCGGAGGAGGTGGTGTTGTCAAACAGGGCGATCATCATGGTGGCGTCGTCGTGGAAGAATATGTCCCGCACCCGCTTGGGCAGCATGGCCTCGGGCATCTCGATGCTCAGGGCGTCGTCGTACCACAGCACTTCCTTCACGTGGTCCACGCCCTCGAGCCGCTTCTCCAGCGCGGCGGTGTCCTTCTTCTCCATGCCCTCGACGATGATCATCGAGAACGCGCCCGAGCCGAAGTCCTCCACCATCACATCCTGGCCGTAGACCGTGTCCAGGCTGTCGGGCAGGTAGCTCAGTATGTCGTAATTGACCCTGGTCCTCAGGTAGCCGATGCCGGAGGGCACCAGCAGCGCTACCGCCAGTATGATCACCAGTATCCTGAACCTGGCGATGAGTTTACCGATCTGCTTCAAGTTCAAAGCCTCCAATGATGTCAACATACGTCTCCCGCGCGTCGGGCGTGTGCCGCATGGCGCGCGGGAGCGTGCATATTATTCCTCTTCGACGCCCTCGGTCTTGATCAGGAACTGCGTCATGGCGGTCCTGCCCTCGACGTTGCCGGCATAGGCGCCATAGTCCCGCATCAGGTCGACCATGGCGTGCGCGCGGTCGGACACCGTTCCGAGGTCATTGTCCACGTAGTCGACGACCTTCTGGATCGCATCCTCATTGAAGGTCTCCAGGCCGTCCCTCAGCGATCCCATGCCCTCGTGGAGCTCCCTCGCGCCGTCCAGCAGGGCGCTCGCGCCCTCGTCGAGCTGGTGCGCGCCGTCGCTCAGGTCAAGCGCGCCCAGGTCCAGCTGTTCCGCGCCGTCCAGCAGGTCGCCCGCGCCGTCCAGCAGCGCCTGGGTGCCCTCCAGCAGGTCGCCGGTGCCGCCGCTCAATTGCTCCGCGCCGTCCACAAGGCTCACGGTGCCGTCGCTCAGCTGTTCCGCGCCGTCAAAGAGCTCATATGCGCCGCCGGCGAGCTGGCTCGTGCCCTCCTCCAGGTCGCCCGAGCCCTCGTCAAGCTGCTGCACGCCGCTGAGCAGGTCGCCCGAGCCGCTGTGGATGGTCCGCGCGCCGTCCGCTGCCTGGCCCACCGCCGCGGTGTAGTCCTGCACGCCGTCGTAGAATTCCTCCACGTCCGCCAGGTCCCGCTTCAGGTCGGCCAGCGTGGTGTAGGCCTCGCCGTCCTTGCCGTTTTCCTCCAGCGCGTCCGCCACCGCGTTCAGGTAGGCGGGCTTGTGCTTCTGGTCCTCGATGTTCTCCTCGATGATCCGCTTGACCTTGCCGGAGCACATCTGCTCGGAGATCGTGGAATCGATCAGCTTGCGCACCTTCTTGGTCTTCATCTGCTTCTTGACGTTTTCGTCGATCAGCGCCCTGACCATGTCGGAGGCCATCTGCTTTTCGATCTCCGCCTCCACCATCTGCGTCACGGTGTCGCCGGCCATCTGCTTGGCGATCTCCGCGTCGATCTGGGCCTTCACCGCGTCGGAGGCCATCTGCTTGTCCGTCTCCGCCGCGATCAACGCCTGGGTGTCCGGGGAGGCGAGCTGCTGCTGATAGGCCGCCTCGATCTGGGCCTTCACCGCGTCGGAGGCCAGCTTGTCATCGACCAGCGCCTGGATCTGCGCCTCGTCCATGGCCTTCAGCGTCGCGCGGACCTGCTGCTCCACCTTCTGGCGGGCGCCGGCGGTCACCTTTTCCCGCACGATCCTCTCGCCCTCGGCCTGCGCCGCGGCGAGGTTGTCGGGATCCGCCATCTGCTCCCGGACCTTCTGCTCGATGATCGGAGCCGCCTTCGCTTTGATCTCCGCCTGTACCGCGTCGGGCCGCATCTGCCTTTCCACCTCGGCGTTGATCTGGCTCTGCACCCCGGGGGACTGCATCCGCTTATTCACCTCGGCGTCGATCAGCGCCTGCGTGTCGGCCTCCTCGGCATGCGCTACGAACAGCGACAGCAGCGCGATCTGCGCCTCGGGCGCCGGTTCGGGCGCGGGCTCCGGCGCGGGCTCCGGCGCGGGCGCCGGTTCAGGCGCGGGGGCAGGGGCCGGTTCCGGCGCGGGCGCGGGCGCCGGTTCGGGCGCGGGCGCGGGGGCTTCCGCCTTGGGGGGATCGGGCTTCTTCTCCTCCTTCGGCGGATCGGGCTTCTTCTCCTCCTTCGGCGGATCGGGCTTCTTCTCCTCGGCCTTTTTCTCCTCCTTCGGCGGATCGGCCTTTTTCTCCTCCTTGGGGGCCTCCTGCTTCTTCTCTTCCTTCTTCTCCTCAGCCTTCGGGGCCTCTTCCTTCTTCTCTTCCTTCTTCTCCTCGGCCTTGGGCGCTTCTTCCTTCTTCTCTTCCTTCTTTTCCTCGGCTTTGGGGGCCTCTTCCTTCTTTTCTTCCTGCTTTTCCTCGGCCTTGGGCGCTTCTTCCTTCTTTTCTTCCTGCTTTTCCTCAGCCTTCGGCGCTTCTTCCTTCTTTTCTTCCTGCTTTTCCTCAGCCTTCGGGGATTCTTCCTGTTTCTCTTCCGCCTTGGGGGCTTCGTCATTCACCGCCTCAGGCTGGCTGTCGCCGTCCGCTTCGACCGGCTTTTCTCCGGCCTCTCCATCCTCGGCCGACGGTTCATCGGCCGTCCCTTCATCGCCGGTCTCGTCGGCGTTCGCGGCGGCTTCGGCGTCCTCGGGATTCTCGGCGTCCTCGGCGTCCTCGGCGTCCTCCGGTGCCTGAGCGTCCCCGGCATCCTCGGCATCCTCGGGCGACTGCACATCCCCGGCATCCTCAGCGGACTCATCGTCCGCCTCGGGAATCTCCTCCTCGGGCACCTCCATCGCCTCGGGCAGCGGCATGGCCTCGGGGTTGGTGCCTTGGTTCGCAAACTCCGCCTCGACGGCAGCGCGCACCTGGGCCTCCACGTCGGCGGTCACCTTTTTGCGCACCTCCGCCTCCACGGCGGCGGTCACCTGCGGGATCACGGCGGCCTCCACCTCGGCGCGCACGGTCTGCTCAAACTGCTGCATGAGCTGCGCCTGCACCTCGGGGAATTGCATCTGCTTCTCAACCTCGGCGTCGACCATGGCCTGCACCTCGGGGGACTGCATCTGCTTGTCCACCTCGGCGGCGATGGCGTCGTCATCGGGGTTGCGCACGGCGACCTCCACCTTCTTGCGGGCGGCGGCCTCCACCTCGGCGCGCACGTGCTTGAGGATCTCGGCGTTGACCTTCTCCCGCGCGCCCTCCTCGACCTTCTGGCGCACCAGCTCGGCGGCCCCGGCCTCCACCTTTTCGCGGACCTGCTGGAGGGCGACCTTCTTCACCTCGGCGCGGACCTTCTTCTTCGCGCCCTCGTGGACCAGGCTCACCACCTGGTTGTACACCGCGTCCTCGACCTTCTTGCGCAGCTGGGCGTTGGCCTGCTCATAGACGTAGTCCTCCACGTTGTCCAGCAGCTCCCGCTCCAGCCGGGCGATCTCGACCTCGTAGTTGTCGATGGTCAGGGTATGCAGCTTGATGTGCAGCTTGGAGAAGTCCTTCTCCTTGTCCTCCAGGCCGTCGTTGGCCTTGTCGATGAACGCCTCAAAGATTTGCCTTGCGCCGTCCACCAGCGATTCGCTGTTGCTGTCGATCTCGGTCAAGCCCTCGGTGAGGGTGCCGATCCCCTCGTCCAGCTGGGCCGCGCCCTCCGCCAGCTCGGAGGTGCCCTCATGCAGCGTCGCCGCACCCTCGGCCAGCGCGTTTGCGCCGTCGCTCAACTGGTCCGTGCCCTCCCTGAGATCGGACGCGCCGTCGCTCAATGTCGCCGCGCCTTCGGTCAGCGCGTTTGCGCCGTCGTCCAGCTGCGCCGCGCCGTCCTTCAGGTCCGACACGCCGTCGTTCAGCTGCCGCGCGCCGTCGTAGAGGGCGCTCGTGCCGTCGTGCAGCTGATCCGCGCCCTCCGCCAGCGCGTTTGCGCCGTCGCTCAGTGTCGCCGCGCCCTCCGCCAGCGCCTCGGAGCCGTCGGTGAGCTGCACCGCACCGTCCAGCAGCAGGGTGATGGCGTCGTCCAGATCGTCCGCCATGCCGCCCAGGTCGATGTCGATGCCGGTCTCGTCGTTGATGCTCTCCAGCACGTAGCTGGTGGCGATGGTATATGTACCGTAGAACGAGAAGTCCTTCACGTCCGCCGTGATGGTGGCGGAATCGGGGATCTCGATGTCGATGTCGTCGTATTCGTCCAGGTGCAGCGCCTCATACGCGCCGGGCATGCCCAGGCACACCACCGCGCGGAAGTTGCCGGCGTCCACCACCCGGCCGTGGGTGACCTCGATGTTGTCAAACACCTCTTCGTCCACCCGCATCACGGTGGCCATCAGGAAGGGGACGGGCATGGTCTCGGTGCCGCCGTTGACCGTCACCTCTTCGGAACGGAGGGCCTCGTAGTTGATCTTGATCTCCAGCCGCCCGCTCTTGCCCGCCAGTTCGGCAAGCGTGACGGGCTTGCCGTCCAGCCTGTAGCTGAGATGGACGCTCACCGGCAGCGGCGCGTCGGTGGTGCCCTCATAGTGGACATCCTTCCCGCCGGCGTCCCAGATGATCTTTCCATCCTCGACGGCATAGGTCAGATCGTCGTTGGTGCACTCGATGTCCCGGAGGATGCTGACATCCTCCAGCCTGTCCAGCTTGTCCGGGTTGTAGAGCCGTTCGCTGACGGTGATGCTCTCGGGCCTGCCCTCGGCGTCCGCCAGGACGTAGACCGTCTCCTTTTTATCCTCCGCGAACGCCGTCAGAACCGAGCCGCAGATCATCAGCGCCGCCAGACAGACAGCAATGCAGCGCACAAACCTTTTTTTCATGATTTCCGGCCTCCGTTTATTGATATAATCCGTCATCGGGCTGCTGATGCGCAATGATCTTGATGGCGCACAGCGCCACGCAGAGGTTCAGTATGCCCTCGGCGATCAGCGACGTGCTCAGCAGCTGAACCAGCATCCTGCCGCTCTGGGCGGGCGCGGCCACCATCCATATCCCGGCCAGGCCCGTGAGCACGGCGAGGGCCAGTATCAGCCACCAGGTGTGGAGGCCGAAGCGCCTGGCGTCCAGCGCCGTCTGAATTTTGAACAGGCCGTCGGTGATGATCTCTATCCCCAGCGTCAGGCACACGATGTTCAGCGCCCAGCCGGGCTTCAATACGATCAGCAGCCCCAGCGCCGCCGTGAGAATGCCCAGTGCCAGGTCGTGCTGAAAGGCCAGCCGGTAGAGGTCCTTTGAATAGAACCCGATGATCCTCACGATGCCGAACACGATGAGCATGATGCCCACCAGACGGGCCACCACATCGGCGGAAAAGCCCGGCCGGGAGATCATCGCGATGCCCACCAGGCAGAACAGCGCCGAGAGGGCCATGTAGCCCAGCTTCGCGGCCCTGATGATTCTTGTGGATCGCATGCCTTGTTCCTCCTGTTGCACGGTAGGGACGCCATTCATGGCGTCCGCCCTGTGCGTTTCGATACCCGCGGACGCCATGAATGGCGTCCCTACTGCCTGATTAATCGTCCAGGTCCTCCATGGTGTAGGCGACGGCCTGGGCGGAGGCGATCTCCTGCTGGGCGTCCTCCAAAGCGTCGGTGATGTCGGACTTGATCAGCGAACGCTGCATGAAGCTGTTGCCGGCGGCAAGGCCGATGTTCTTGGCGGCGTCGCCGGTGACGTAGAGCAGCTTGCCGTCCGCGTCGAAGGCGGCGGAGGCGACGATGATGTCAAACACGCTCTCGGCGCCGTCGTTGGTCACGGTGGCCCGCAGCACGTTCTCGTTTTCGTCCTCGTCTTCCTTTAAGTATTCCGCCGTGGCGGTCAGGGGGCGGGCCGCCTGGTCGTCATTCACCTTGGAGGTGATGGTCAGGTTGTAGTGATCGATCTCCTCCTTGCTGTCGATGTCCTTCACGTCCTTGCTGATCGCCAGCCAGCCGGTCTGGCCGGCCTCCAGCACTTCGGGATACAGCTTGTACTTCGAGGTGGACTCGATGGTCACGTCGGAGGGGTCCTGAATCTCGAACAGCAGGTCGTTGACGGAGACGGGCTTGTCGCCGGTGTTGCTGACCGTTGCGAAATAGTACACGCGATAATCGTCGGAATGGGAGACCACGTACCAGGTCTGATCGGTGGTTTCAATGGCGCCGGACGCGCAGGCGGGCAGTACGCCGCAGACCAGGAGCATCAGAGCTGCAATCAGGGAAATCGTGCGTTTCATGTTGAAAATCCTCCTTGAAAATGTGTATTGGTCGATCGCATACCCTTATTCTACCCTTTTTGCCCGCCGGGTCAATGGACAAAACCGGCCCGGTGCCCAAAAAAATAATATCGTAACCATTCGCCCTGCGGGCAAATGATTACGAAATGCGGTTTTGCGGCTATGTCCCCGGCCTGCGCCGGTCCCTGCCGCTTTCCCGGTAATGGAGCGCCTTCGCCTCATACATCTTTCGGTCCGCCATGCGCCGGATATCGGTGATGCCGCTTGGGTGATCCCCGCAGCACACGCATCCATACGCCGCGCTCAACGTCAGGCCGTTGTATTCCGACCACTGCGCCATGCGCCTCTCATACTCGCCGAGGCGCGCCTCCAGCGCGTCCTTTCGCGCATGGATCAGCGCCACAAACTCATCGCCGCCGATCCTGTACATCTTTCCCATGCGGTACGTCCCGATATACTGTCCGAACAGCGGCGGGTTGACGAGCGTATACACCAGCATGAATATCTCCAGGGCGCACACGATGGCCAGCGCCACCATCGACGTAGACCATTAGGAGTTGTAAATGCCCATGAGAATCCTGTTTTTTCTGGCCGCGTCCTGTTTGAGCATGGTATTCCTCCCCGGCAGTCGTATCTTAATCCAAATTCATTGAAGGCATTGCGCCTATGCCCGCGTCAGCGCCGCTTCACCGTCTCCCTGGCCGCGCTGATCTTGTCGGCTATGCACACGATCCAGCCCTCTCTGGTCCTCGGCGGGACCGGCACGACGGGAAACATGTGGTGGCCGATGATGTCCGCCTCGATGTCGTTGATATCGTAGTCCCGCCGCGCGTTTTCGAGCGCCATGCGCGCGTGGTGCAGGGCGTGGTTCGGCCTGCGCCTGTCCTTCACGTGCCAGTCATAGAGGAAGTAGTCGTGAAGCAGCGCGCCGCGCACCAGGGATTTACAGTCCGTATGGCCCGGCATGCGCCCGGCAATGCGCAGAGACAGCGCCGCGACGCTGAGGCTGTGCGCGTAAACGCTGTATCGGCCGTGCTGGGTGAAGCGCTTGAGCCGTGAGAGTTTGCCCCCGGCGTCGAGCTCGGCGAGGGTGTCCCGCAACAGTTGATCGTTGTCCATCGTTCGTTTTATTCGTCCATCAGGCGGCGGGTCGTCCATCTGCCTGCTATTATAATACACGCCGCCGGCGCGGGCAAGGGCTGTTTTTGGTTGCCGCCACGATTCAGTTGTGGTAAAATAGCCTCATGGCCGGGTCGTCGCCGCAATACCATCGGATTCGGGGTTGATACCATGAACGTCATTTTCGCCTTCACCCAATTCTCCGTGATCATACTGATCTACTGGGTCATCTCGGAGTTTTTCACGGTGCTGTTCCGCTTTACCGGCGTGCCGGATGAAAAGGCGCGGTTCCAGGTGGTCTCGCTGCTGACGGGCAGCGGCTACACGACGCGGGAGAGCGAGCTGTTCGTCTCCACCAAATCCAGGCGTCGGCTGGCGCGGATCATCATGCTGTTCGGCTATGTGTTCAACATAACGTTCATCTCCGCGCTGATCAATGTCTTTATCACGTTGAAGGCGTCGGAACGGACCCTCCACCACATCATCGGGCAGATCATACCGCTCATCGCCGTGGCGATCATCTTCCTGTTCATGCGCATGCCGCGCATCCACACCTGGGGCGAAAACCTGCTGGAAGCGCTGGTCGGCAGATTGATGAACAGCGGAAACGGAAACAGCGCCTTCCTGCTGGACTATATCGGGGATGAGAGCATCGTCCATGTCGTCCTGAATCATGTGCCGGAGGGATACGCGGGCAAGCGGCTGGCGGATACGGGCATCAAGGCCGAGCACAACATACTGGTCATGCTGGTTGACCGCGACAAAACCGTCCCGGCCACGGCGGACACCGTGTTCAAGGCCGGGGACAAGCTGACCGTGTTCGGAAACTACGCGACGATATGCCGTGTGTTCGAGGCCCAGGAGAGGGTCGAGGCGGAATGAGGCGGCCGGTCAGGCCTTCATTTCCCTGTCTGTCGCCGCCTGCGCGTCCTTCCTGCTGATGTATTCCTTCAGGTTCACGATGGGCGCGGGCTTTGAATACTTGAAGCCCTGCAGGTACGTGGCGGCCATTCCCTTGCACATGTCCTCGTCGGAGTCCTTCTCCACGCCCTCGTAGAGCACGGAGTAGTTCATGTTCGAGAACATCTGCGCGAGGCTCTCCACCATCTTCTTTGAACGGTCGTCCACGCCGGAGGCCAGCACGAGGGACCGGTCGAACTTGATGATGTCAAACGGGAGCTCCATGATCCTCTCCATGTTGCTGTATCCCGTGCCGAAGTCATCCAGATAGAACTTGATCCCGTGCTTTTTCAATTCGTCGATCTTCTGCTTCATCAGCATGAAATCGCCTTCGTTCTGGGATTCCGTCAGCTCAATGGCGATCTTGTCGCCCGAAATGCCGTTTTTGCTGATGATGTCGATGATGTCGCTGCAGAAATTCTCATCCTTCAGTTCCGGCACGGAGACGTTGACCGATATGCGCTTGATCTCATAGCCGGCCTCGGTAAACAGCTGGATCGCGTGGCAGGTCTTGTGCAGTATGATCTCCGTCAGCATATGGATGTAGCCCTGCTCCTCCGCCAGATGGATGAACTGATTGGGGTAGACGATCCCGGTCTTCTCCAGATTCAGCCGCATCAGCGCTTCCGCCGTGTCGTACTTCCCCGTGTTGACGTTCAGCACGGGCTGGCAGTACGCGAGCACGCGCGGATCGTTCAGATTGCCCTTGCGGTAGATGTCCGCCAGCTCCTTCAGGATGTACTCGTTGTGGTTGAACTCCCGGACGTCCTCCGCGTCGATCCTGTGCACCGTGCACTCCGCCATCGAACGGTGGATCGTCCTGATGTAGTTGACGTACTCGTTTCTCTGGCTGATCTCGTCCAGGGATTCGCCGATGACGATCTTGTAATCATAGTGGAACGTCTCATACAGCGGATAGAAGGCCTCGAAGATGCTCCGGATCTTCTGCTCGTAGTCCGGGTACTGCTTCTTTAGGAAGATCAGTATCATGTGCCCCTTGCCAACCTTGAACAGCCTGGCCTTTCTGACCACCTGATCCGTGAACTGCCTGATCCCGGCCTGCATCTCCTGGGGGATCTCCCTTCCCTCCTCGTCAAACTCCTTCATGTACAGGCTCATGAATATGAAGGACAGCTTCTTTTCATAGCAATACTGGACGTAATCCTGCATCGCCGTGACGTCGTTGGTGCCGAGCAATGCGTCATACGGATTGGAGTGCATGACGTACATCATGGCGACGACGGGCAACAGCAGCGTGGAGACCGTATAGGAGGACTGGCTCTTCATGCCCTGCACGACCAGGATGACCAGCGATATGGCGATCGTACCGTAGAAGCCGAACATGATCCGGCGGAACAGAAGCCTCCGGACCCGCGTCAGGAGTACGATGCAGAGAATGGTGTAGCACAGATAGGCGTATATGAATATGCCGCGCCGGATAAAGCGTATCCCCGTGTCCTCGACGATGAACGTGAGCCCCTGCGCCGTGACGATCACGTCCGCCAGCATGGAGACGGCGTAGATCAGGTTGGCGAGAAACAGGGCGCGCTGGTGGTTTTCATAGTGGGTGACTTCACAGATATAGGCGATATAGTAGACAAATATCAGCAAAAGCGCGGCGTGGTGCGCGCATCGCAGCCAGTTCGCCACCGTTCGGAATTCCCGGATCGAAGCCAGGGAGTAGAACGCGATATCCGTGCACGCGGCGACAAACACCAGCGCGACCATTGTCAGAAACAGCCTGGAGCCCCTCGTCCGGCTGATATATGAAAAGCAGATCAGGACCATCATCACAAGGCAGATCGCCGCGACCACGATGTCTGCCGCCGGAGAATAGCTGGAAAAGTGAATATACTGACTCATGCCATCACCTGCGTGTGAATTCTTTTGCCCATATCCTGCCCGGTAAGTGCGACTGTGAGATATATACATTTCACCAAAAATATAGTACAGCAATCGTGTTACACCCGCGGTTACATAGACGGTATATTGTTAATTTTACATCAAGCAACAAAGCTGAATAACAGCGGATTATCCGATTGCGGTGAGCATGAAGATGTGGTAAAATAGGTTTATAGCCTTCACATGAACGGGAAAAGTCTCCGAAAGAAGGTATCTTCTTCATGGATCTGCGTTCGATATACGTTTCCAACGGCGTCGGGATCTCCATGCTGCTCATGCTGCTCTACGCCTCGTGTTCCAAGATACTGAGGCGCCGCCTCGAGGACCGGCTGTATCTGTTCATGATATTCGGCGTCATGCTGGGCTGTTTTATGGAGGCGTTTTCCTACACGCTCGACGGCAGGGTGTTTCCCGGCGCGATATTTCTGAACTATGTTGCCAACATCTATCTCTTCTCCGTCAATCTGTTTTTGCCGTTCAGCGTGCTCGTCTACATCGATCTGGGGCTGTACGGCGACAGGTCCCGGATCTGGCGGTGTTACAAGCCGCAGATCATCGTCGGCATCGTCATGTTCAGCCTGACGATACTGAATCTGTTTGTCCCGGTCTGCTTTTACATCACGGACGGGAATGTGTACCATCGGCTCCCGGTCGGCTATGTCTATTATTTCGTGATACTGTACTACTGCATCACCAGCATCATCGTGACGAAGCGCTATGAAAGGGAAAACGGCGCGTACTCCTTCTTCAACATCAACATGTTCCTGGTGCCCGTCCTCACCGGCGCGGGGCTGCAGTTCGCGTTCTACGGGCTCTCGCTGGCCTGGCTGTCCTCGGCGATAGGGATCGTCGGCCTGTACATGATGCAGCAGAATGAGACGGCGTACATCGACTCCCTCGTTGACACCTATAACCGGCAGTACCTGGACATCGTGCTGTCGACATGGATCGCCCGGAACCGGCGCTTCGCCGGAGCCATGCTGGACATCGACCGCTTCAAGAAGATCAACGATCTGTACGGCCACTCGGAGGGCGACAACGCGCTCAAGACGCTGACCTCGATACTGAAACAGGCGCGAAGCGCCCACGAATGGGTGTTCCGGTTTGCCGGCGATGAGTTCATTATACTGAAGCAGACGGATTCCCCGGAGGGCCTGTCCCCCTATCTGGAGCGGGTGGAACGCGGCGTGGCCGAATACAATCGCGGCGACGGGCCCTACTCCCTCTCCATATCCTACGGCGTGAGCTTCTTCGATCAGGGAAGCGTCGATGCCTTCATGAGAGAGATGGACGAGAAGATGTACGAGATGAAGGCATGGCACCATCGGGACGCGGCGCGCTGACCGGCCGCCCCGCCGTGCCGGACATGCCCCCCATCGGACCTGTGCGCGGTCCCGACGCGCGATGCGGCGGCCGCATACTGTAAAGGAGCGATATCATGCTGCGCATACTCTTGGACAATCTGCCGGGCGTTGCCCTCGCATGCCTGCCCGGCTTTATCTTCATCGGAGTGGGCATACACGAGATCATCCTCTTTCGCAGGAAGCAGCAGCAGGAGACCGCCCGGGCGGTCGGCAAGGTGGTGTGTTTCGAGACGCGCGTGAACCGGACCGGCAAGTATCGCAACGTCGTCCACGAGCGCGATTCCCCGGTGGTCGAGTTCAGCGTCGACGGGACCACGGTGCGGCACAAGAGCGATATCGAATACGGGGAGAACACCTTCGAAGTCGATGAGATCGTCCACCTGCTCTACGATCCGAGCGACCCCTCCCGCTTCCACCTGGAGAAGGGATTTCGTCGCCTCCTGTCCTCGGGAGGGACGCTGATCGCGGTGGGAATCGCATGGGTCGTGCTCAGCTGCGTCCTCGTCGTCCTTTTCATACAATGAATGGTCCTGATACTGTCACGGCAGAGGAACGGGGACGGAGCCCCCCGCGAAAGCGCGAAAACAGCGCGACGCCTTGACATACTATTTCAACATCTGTAACATATTGTTAATAGCTCGGTGGATAATGTGGATAACCACAGCAGAGGGCTGATAATATGATCGTGAAAATGACTTCACACCCGAAAGGGACACCCATGCGCAGAAGACTGATGTCGATCTGTCTCACGATGCTGATGCTGCTGAGCCTTTGCCCGTCAGCGCTGGGAGCGTCCGCCGCAAAGGATGACTGGGCGATCTACCTGTATCTGTGCGGCACGGATCTGGAGACCCGCGTCGGCGCCGCCACGGCAGATCTCATGGAGCTTGTCAATCAGTCTCTGCCCGACGGCGTCACGGTGGTCGTTCAGACCGGCGGCGCAAAGAAGTGGCACAACAACATCGTGAACGCGGATTATCTCGAGCGCTATGCGCTGAAGGGAGACCAGCTCGCCCGCGTGTGGCGCGGCGACAAAAAGAGCATGGGCGACGCCGAGACCCTGGCCGAGTTTCTGGGCTTCTGTCGCAAGTATTTCCCCGCGGAGCACGAGGCGGTGATCCTCTGGGACCACGGCGGCGGCAGCGCGGGGGGACTGGTGATCGACGAGCAGTTCAAGAAGGACCGGCTGAGCCTTGGCGAGCTGCACAGCGCGTTCGACCGGGCGCTCACCGCCGATTCAAAGAACCCGCCGCTGGAGCTGATCGGCTTTGACTGCTGCCTCATGGCGACGGTGGACACCGCCGCGGCCATCAACGGCTATGCCCGCTACATGGTTGCCAGCGAGGAGACCGAGCCCGGCTGCGGCTGGAATTACTACGGCCTGCTGAACCGGATGCGGCGCTATCCGGGCATGGACGGCGAAGCGCTGGGGGTGGCCATCTGCGACACCTACATGACGGGCTGCAGGGCCGCCCGGCTGGACAGCGAGGCCACGCTGTCCCTGGTGGATCTGGCGAAGCTCGACCCCCTGCTGACGGCGTACAATCGCTTCGGCAGCCGGGCAGTGCTGGAGGCCTGCGACGATTCCAACTTTTTCGCGGCGTTTGGCCGGGGCGCAAAGGCTGCCGAGAATTACGGCGGCAACACCCCCAAGACCGGCTACACCAACATGGTGGACCTCGGGGATCTGGCCCGGCAGAACGCCTCGCTGATGCCCGCCGTTTCCGGGGCCGTGATCAGGGCCCTGGAGGACTGCGTCGTCTACAAGGTCAACGGCGAGTACCGCTCCCGGGCGTCCGGGCTGTCCTGTTACTACGCCTACGACCCCAATATCAAGCTGTACAATCTCTACGCCAGCGCCGGGGCGAGCAAGAGCTTCAAGGTGTTTTACGACTATATGCTCACCGGCAAGCTGGATAAGGAAGCGCAGTCCTACATCATGGAGGACCTGGGCTATGACGAGACCATCGAGGAGCTCGACACGCTCAACAACTTCTCCTTAAACGGCTGGCAGACGACCATCGACGATGAGGGGTACGCCGTGCTGACGCTGAGCCCGGACACGCTGGCCACGGTGTCGGAGGTCACCTTCCAGTTGGCCTATCTGGACGAGGAATCCGACATGATGCTGTTCCTGGGCAGCGACAACGACCTCGATCAGGACTGGAAAAACGGCGTGTTCAAGGACAACTTCCGCGGCGTCTGGGGCTGCATCGACGGACGCCTGTGCCACATGGAGATCATCTACCAGGGCGACGACTACAATCTGTACAATGTGCCCGTGCTGTTGAACGGCGTGCCCTCCCAATTGAAGGTGGCCTATGACTACAACGATGAGGAATACTACATCCTCGGCGCGCAGAAGGGTCTGGATGACTGCGGCATGGCCGACCGCAATATGGCGCGGCTGCGCGCGGGCGACGTGATCACCACGCTGCACAAGGCCGCCAGCACCACTGGAGACGATCAATTCGAGTGGTATGAGTACGATACGCTGGTGGTGAACCGCTATACGTCCTTCAGTGAGATGGACCTGGGCGACGGACAGTTCGCGCTGCTGTTCACGCTGACCGACGGCCGCGGCGAGACGACCTATGCCGATGAGGTGATCGTCACGGTCGAAGGGGAGGACATGACCTTCGAGGTCGTCTGACTTTACACCGGCCCGTATGGATACAATCTCGCCGGTAAAAACCGGCAATGACCCGACAGGAGGAAGGAATATGAAGAGCACCCTCAAGAGCACCCTGGCGCTGATGATCGCGCTGATGCTGATCCTGCCGACCCTTGCGTCGGCAGAGCTCACCGAGGCGCTGGTTGCCGGCGCGCCGGTGGAGACCCTGGTGTCCGAATCGGAGGAATATCTGACCGAGGACGAAGCCGCCCAACAGGAAAACGTCGAGGCCCCCGAAGCCGATGAAGCTTCAGCGCCCGAAGGCGACGGCCGGGGCGAACCCCCCGCCGACGGCGAGAACGCGACCGGGTCAGACGATGCCGAAAATGCGGAAAAGCCCGATGACGGCGCCGCGCAGGAGCAGGACGCCCTCGCCGCGGAGGCCATCGACCCGGAGATCCCCGAGGAAGCCCTGGAGATGGAGCTTGACGAGATCTCCGGGGAGGCGCTGGATTCCCTCATCGAGGACGCTTGCGTCACGTCCATGGACACAACACAGCCCAGTGTGGACGGCGTTGACAATCAGGAGATTCCGGCTGACGGTGTTGTTATTAACGACGCTGCTTTTTCCGATTCAAAGTTCATGGCTTATGTGTCCGAGAATATCGACCTCCATCCCCATGACGGCAAGCTCTCCCGGGATGAGATTTTGGCGGTTACCGAGATCATACTCGTCAAAACTTACTCCAACGGCAGCTATATTGTGGACAAGAACGGAAATTGCACGATCATCGATGTGGATGACCTGTCCGGCATCGGATTATTCACAAACCTGGAGATATTGGAATGCCGTGACAACGGATTGAAGAAGCTGGATATTTCAAAGAACAAAAAGCTCAAGCGCCTCAACTGTTCCGGCAATGAATTGGCCACGCTGACCCTGACGAACCAGCCTGATCTGATCTTCCTGGACTGCTCCGGCAATCCTCTGGGGACGCTGAATCTCAGCGCCAACAAAAACCTGGAATGGCTGATGTGCACCAACTGCAATCTGGACGCCCTCGATATCAGCAACAACACCAAGCTTGAAACGGTACAGTGTCCGCAAAACAACCTGACAGAGCTGAATATCTCAAAATGCCCTGTGCTGGTTGAAAATGTTGATGTGGACAAGAATCCTCCTTCCTATTGGGGGGACAATGAAGTTGTCGTCTACAATTACGAGGTTGAAAAAACCGATTTGGATGTGAATGGAAATCCTGAGACGCACACGGACGGCTGCCTGACGCGGTGCGATGCCACTGTGACAATCATTGGCGGCAACCCCGCCGCGCCCATATCAAAGCCCGACCCGCAGCCCGACCCGCAGCCCGATCCGCAGCCCGACCCGCAGCCTCAGCAGCAGTCACAGCCTGCCCCGGACCCGGATCCCGAGCCCGCGCCCGCTGTCGTACAGACGATCGCCGCCGTGAGCAAAGCCAGCAAGGCATCGATCGAAGCCAGCCCCGGCGCCACCGCACAGCTCGATCTCGGCGGTGCAACCGGCAAGGGATTCAGGTCGAGCAACAGGAAGGTCGCCACGGTCGATGGCAACGGCACCGTGACCTTCAAAGGCGCCGGCAAGACGAAGATCACCTTCAAGGTCGGCAAGAAGAAGCGGACCGTGAGCCTCTCGGTCAAGGACTTGACGGTGCCGACGTCCGTGTCCCTCGCTCCCGTGGCCTCTACCGCCGTCAAGAAGGGGGACAGCGTAACGCTGACGCCCGTGATACCCGATGGCACGGACGCCGGCGGCTTCAAGTGGAAGAGCAGCAACAGGAAGGTCGCCAGGGTAAGCAGCGACGGCACCGTCACCTTCAAGAAGAAGGGCAAAGTGACGATCACGGCAACGGCCAAGCGCGGCAAGAAGAAAGCCAGGATCAAGTTCACCGTGAGTAACTGATACTAATCTCAATCTAAAGGGCAACATTTTCACGAGTGGATTTTTCGTCAGGCCAAGGCGAAGGCCCGCAGGCTTAGTGGACCCTAAGCCAAGGGACTATGTTGAAATTTAGGTTGAGATTAGTATGACATACACACGCCCCCTGCCCGTTCCCATCAACGGCAGGGGGCGTGCTTTATCGAAAGATCGGCGCGACAGCCGAAGGCATCATTGCCTGCGCTTTTTCCTCTTGAAAATACAATGGTCCAGCACCGTAAAGATCGCGGCGGCTCCAATCGGCAGGATGACATGGTCGCTGAAGCCGTAATGAAATTCGGCATGAGAAATCAGCTTTGACCAAAGCATGTCGAGAAGCGGCCATGCAATCAGGAAACCAACGATATTGATGATGAGGCTTTTGACGAATGGCTTCATCTTTTTTTCTCCCTGTCAGCAGTCGTACACGCGGGGATGGGTTTACTTCACCGCGTCCTTCAGCGCCTTGGCAGCCCTGAACGCCGGCACCTTCTTCTCCGGCACAGCCACTTCTTCCCCGGTCCTCGGATTCCGGGCGGTGGTCGCCGCGCGTTCACGCACCTCAAACGTGCCGAAGCCCGGCAGGGTGATGGATTCGCCGGCCTTCATCTGTTCGGCAATGATCGTCAGGGCCGCGTCGATGATCGGCTTGATGTCGGCATCCCTTTTTAGGGTGCGGTTGCCAATTGCTGAGATAAACTCGGATTTGTTCAAGGTGATTCGGCTCCTTTCGGGTGGGTAATAACATACGGGATAAGTATAGCAGGAAATGGCGGCGCTGTCTACCCTGAGCAGGGCATAATAATCCCCTGTCATTGAAAAATCCCCACCCCCGAAGGGGTGAGGATGGGATTGAAGCGTGATTGCTTCGGAGCGGTCAACGAGGATTAGAGTGTGTTTCTAAAATGCCTGAAGCGCATTTTCGGCGTCTTTGGCTGCATTTCTGCGTTGATTTCCCTTGACTTGTACGCACCGCCGCTAC
>CACXBB010000018.1 GCA_902765735.1 uncultured Eubacteriales bacterium
AGCGGAGTAGCGGCGGTGCGTACAAGTCAAGGGAAATCAACGCAGAAATGCAGCCAAAGACGCCGAAAATGCGCTTCAGGCATTTTAGAAACACACTCTGATTTCCTATCTCCTAATTCCTCATTTACACACACATATTTCCCTTCATCGGAATGACTGAATAATCCCCCTCAGGGATTGGAAATACAGGAATAATGTGGTATAATCTATAATAATCGGAGAATCAAGGAGGCGGTTTCATTGTATTGCGTGAAGCAGATCACGTCGGACATGTACTGGGTGGGCGGCAGCGACCGGCGGCTGGCCCTGTTTGAGAACGTTTACCCCATCCCCCGCGGCGTTTCCTACAACGCCTATCTGGTGCTGGACGAGCAGACCGTGCTGCTCGACACCGTCGACAAGTCCGTGAGCGAGGTGTTCTTTGAGAACATCGCCCACCTGCTCAATGGTCGGAAGCTCGACTACCTGGTAGTCAACCACATGGAGCCCGACCACGCCGCCACCATGGCGGAGCTGGTGCTGCGCTACCCCGAGGTGAAGATCGTCACCAACGCCAAGGCCGTGGCGATGATCAAGAACTACTTCACCTTCGACATCACAAGCCGCGTGCAGATCGTCAAGGAGAAGGACACCCTGTGCACCGGCAAACACACCTACGCCTTCGTGATGGCCCCCATGGTGCACTGGCCGGAGGCTATGGTGAGCTACGACACCGTGGACAAGGTGCTGTTCTCCGCCGACGCCTTCGGCACCTTCGGCGCGCTGGACGGCAACATCTTCGCCGACGAGCTCAACTGGGAGACCGAGTTCCTGGACGAGGCCCGCCGCTACTACACCAACATCGTGGGCAAGTACGGCACCCAGGTGCAGGCGCTGCTCAAGAAGGCCGCCGCCCTCGACATTCAGATGCTCTGCCCGCTGCACGGCCCCGTGTGGCGCAAGCACATCGACTGGTTCGTCGAAAAGTACATGAAGTGGGCGACCTACACTCCCGAGGAGAACACCGTGATGGTGGCCTACGCCAGCGTGTACGGCCACACGGAAAACCTGGCCGGCATCATCGCCAGCAAGCTGGCCGACGCGGGCGTTCGGAACGTGAGGATGTACGACGTGTCGGTGACCCATCCCTCGGTGATCGTGTCCGAGGCCTTCCGGGTCAGCCACATCGTGTTCGCCTCCACCACCTACAACGCGGGCATATTCGTCAACATGGAGAACGCCCTGCACGACGTGGTGGCCCACAACCTGCAAAACCGCACCATCGCCATCGTGGAGAACGGCTCCTGGGCCGCCACCTCCGGCGGGCTGATGCGCGAGCTGCTCTCCAAGCTCAAGAACTGCACGATCCTCGAGGACACCGTCAGCCTGAAGTCCGCCCTCAAGGAGGAGCAGATGCACGACGTGGACGCGCTGGTGGACGCCATACTGGCCACCATGCCCAAGCCCGAGGTCGCAGAGCACGCGCCCAGCGAGGTCGTGGAGCCCAACGCCATGTTCAAGCTGAGCTACGGCCTGTTCGTGCTGACCGCGAAGGACGGCAAGAAGGACAACGGCTGCATCATCAACACCGCGCAGCAGGTGACCTCCCAGCCCAACCGCATCTCCATCTGCGTCAACAAGAACAACTTCACCCACGATATGATCGCCAGGACCGGCGAGTTCAACGTCAACATACTCTCCACCGACGCCACCTTCGACATCTTCAAGTGGTACGGCTTCCAGTCCGGCCGCGACACCGAGAAGATCCAGGGCGAGAAGCTGCCCCGCGCCCGCAACGGCATCGTGTACGTGGAGGGCTGCACCAACGGCTTCATCTCCGGCAAGGTCGTCGAATCCCACGACTACGGCACCCACACGCTGTTCGTGGCCGACGTGACCGAGGCCCGCGTGTTCAACAACGCGCCCTCCGTGACCTACGCCTACTACTTCGCCAACATCAAGCCCAAGCCGCAAAAGCCCGCCGAGAAGAAGGTCGGCTGGGTGTGCAAGATCTGCGGCTATGTGTACGAGGGCGAGGAGCTGCCCGCGGACTTCATCTGCCCGCTGTGCAAGCACCCCGCGTCGGATTTTGAAAAGCTGTAAAGCCGAAGGAGGCTGTCTCAAAACGCATATAAAACCCACGTAGGGGCGCCGATGCGGCGCCCGCCCGGGTACGAAACGCAACGTACTTCGCGGCGGGCGGCGCATCGCCGCCCCTACAACATGCGCACCCCTGAATGCCTGTGCGTTTTGAGACAGTCCCTGTATCACGGTCCGAACATCCGGCAAACAGACCAACTTTTAACCGCCGATACTTGCATTATTACCGAAAATATGATAAGATAATTATGAACGTTAACTCCACATTAGATGAATGCCTCCTTTGTTAACACAACACTCCCCTATTGGGCCGCGTACCAACGGAGGCATTTTTCACAGCTTTCGGTCCGGTTCGGGGAAGCGGGCGGACCGCGCGCCGTTCCGGCAGCTCTATCGACAGAAGGAGGGGGTAAACCTATGAGAATCGTGGTTCTCGGCGCGGGCGCCATGGGCGGCCTGTACGGCTCCTATCTCAGCCGCAAAAACGACGTGACGATGGTGGACATCAACGCCTCGGTGGTCGAGAAGATCAACAACCAGGGCTTCGAGGTGCGCGAGCCGGACGGCTCCAGCAACATCTTCCACCAGAAGGCCGTGACCTCCACCGACGGCATGGCCCCGGTGGACCTCATCATCATCTTCCTGAACTCCCGCTTCAGCGAGAGCGCGCTGAACGCCAACAAGGGCATCATCGGGCCGGACACCTGCCTGATGACGCTTCAGAACGGCAGCGGGCACGAGAACACCCTGGGCAAGTTCGTGCCCCAGGAGAACATCATCATCGGCACCACCCAACACAACGCCAACGTCGGCGGCCCCGGCATCACCAACCACGGCGGCTCGGGCATGACCCACATCGGCTGCGTGACCGGATCCGCCAGCCGCTTCCAGGCCATCGCGGACAACTTCACCGCCTGCGGGCTCAAGACCGACGTCAGCGACGACGTGCAGAAGATGATCTGGAACAAGATGTTCACCAACGTCTCCGCCTCCGCGCTGACCGCGGTGTTGCAGATGCCGCTGGGCTACATCTCCACCGATCCCTTCGCCTGGGCGCTGTGCCAGAAGCTCATCCGCGAGACGGTGGACGTGGCCGCGGCGCTGGGCATGGACTTCGACTACGATGAAAAGGTGGCCGAGGTCAAGGCGGTTTGCGACAACTCGCCCAACGGTTTGACCAGCATCTACACTGACCTCAAGAAGGGCCGCCGCAGCGAGGTGGACACCATCAGCGGCAGCATCGTGCGCGCCGGCGAGAAGGCGGGCGTGCCCACGCCGAACCATTCCTTCATGGTGGCGCTGATTCATGCGATGGAGGACCGCGCCGCGAAATAAACGATACTCATAAGGAGGAAAGACCATGCCCGCAAGCTCTCTGTATGATTTTGTCGCGGGTACGCCCAAGCGCGTACCGGAGCAGCTGCCGCCGAAGGAGTTCACCATCGGCAATCTGCACATCGTCGATCTGACCAAGATCCTCGATCCCAACACGGAGACCCGCCGCTGCCGCCTGTGGCGCTTCAACACCGGCGGTACCATACCGGATTTCCACACGCTGATGGACCTGACCAGCCACCTGGGCACCCACTGCGAGTGCCCCTATCATCACGACGACAACTGGCCCAGCGTCGCGGAGCTGCCGCTTTCTCAGTTCATCGGGCGCGGCCTCTACGAGGTGCTCGACGAGTTGCCGGAGAACGCCGAGATCTCCGCGGAGTCGCTGGAGAGGCACCTCGGCAAAAAGATCCGCCCGGGCGACACCGTCATACTGGACAGCCCCTACCGCATTCCCCCCTTCACCCCTGCCACCAACGGCCCCACCGACAAGCGCCTCCACGTGGGCGCGGAATCCGCCCAGTGGCTGGCGGACCACGGCGTGCAGAGCGTGGGCTTCGGCGACGGCGTGACCATCGAGGACTACGAGGCCAACGTCAAGCCCTTCCACGACATACTGATGGCGAAGAACGTCACCTTCCTGGAAGTGCTGCAGAACCTCGATCTTCTGAAGACCGACACCTTCTTCATCAGCTACGCGCCGCTGCCCATCGTGGGGCTGGACTCCTGCCCCGTGCGCGCCTACGCCATCGAGGGCCTGGCGGAGTTCAGCTAACGCACATCCCGGAGGGAGGGATTCCATGACACGGGTCAGATACGAGGACATGCGCCTCGAATTCAAGCGCATCCTGATGAAGCGGGGCTTCACGGAGGATGACGCCGGCGCCGCCGCGGCGGTGTTCGCGGACAACAGCCTGGACGGCGTGTACAGCCACGGCTACATCCGCTTTCCCCGGATGGTGAGCTACCTGGACCAGGGCGTCATCGACCCGAAGGTCGAGGCGACCTGCGAGATGGCCTTCGGCGCCATGGAGCGCTGGGACGGCCACCGGGGCTTCGGCCCCTTGAACGCCCGCAAGGCCATGGACCGCGCCTGCGCCCTGGCGCGCGAGTTCGGCATCGGCCTGGTGGCCCTGGGCAACAACAACCACTGGCTGCGCGGCGGCAGCTACGGCTGGCAGGCCGCCAATCAGGGCATGATCGGCATCTGCTGGTCCAACACCACGCCCAACATGCCCGCCTGGGGCGGCAGGGACCGGAAGATCGGCAACAACCCCATCATATTCGCGGTGCCCCAGTCCAACGGCGAGCACGTGGTGGTGGACTGCGCCCTGTCCCAGTTCTCCTTCGGCAAGCTGGAGGAGGCCAAGCTGGCCGGCAAGCGGATGCCCCTGCCCTGCGGCTATGACGACGACGACAACCTGACCACCGACCCCGCGCCGGTGATGGCGAACCTCCGGCTGGCGCCCATGGGCTACTGGAAGGGCAGCGGCATATCGATGCTGCTGGACCTGATCGCCACCGTGCTGACCAACGCCAACTCCGTTCAGAAGATCGGCACCTTCGGCGCTGAGGTGGGGCTTTCGCAGATCATGATCGCCATCGACCCCGGCAGATTCAACGAAGCGGCGCTGACGGATGAGATCGTCCGCGCCCTCATCGCGGATGTCAAGTCCTCCGAGCCCTTGAAGGGCGGCCCGCCGGTGCGCTACCCCGGGGAGCGGGACGTCAGGACCCGCAGGGAGAACATGGAAAACGGGATCCCCGTCAACGACGAGGTCTGGACGCAGATTCAGCGTCTCTGATATCCATTATGATCGTACAGGAAGGAGGATAGCAAGAATCCCGAGAGCATTCCTGAACGCATAACCACAAAAACCCAAATCAGAAAGGAGAACACCATGAAGAAGTTTTTTGCCATTCTGCTGACCCTGTGCCTGTTCGCCATGTGCGTCCCCGCCTTTGCCGCGGAGCTGACCCTGAACATCGCCTCCAACGCCACCGACCCCACCAACCCCTACAGCTACGGCCTTGACAAGTTCAAGGAGGTCGCGGAGGAGATTTCCGGCGGTAAGATTGAAGTCATCGTCCACAAGGGCACCCTGGGCCAGGACGAGACCGAGCTGGTGCAGAAGCTCGCCATGGAAGCGGTTGACATCGTGGTCTCCTCCCCCGGCTTCATGACCGGCGTCGGCGTGCCCGAGGTGGACTTCCTGTCCCTGGAGTACCTGTTCGACAGCTTCGATCACTGGGAAGCCTGCATGGACGGCGAGTTCGGCGACAGCATGCGCGAGATCATCAAGCAGAAGACCGGCAACATGTACCGCATCCTGGGCTACTGGTCCTCCGGCGTGCGCGACGTGTACGCCAAGAAGGCCATCACCAGCCCCGACGACATGAAGGGCCTGAAGATCCGCACCCAGAACTCCAAGGTGCAGCAGGACTTCTTCATCGCCTGCGGCGCGGTGCCCACCAGCGTGGCCTGGGGCGAGCTGTACCAGGCGCTGCAGCAGGGCGTTGCCGACGGCGCTGAGAACGACTACACCAACCTGACCCTCAAGGAGCACCACAAGACCCCCAACGGCTGCTTCATCAACGAGACCCATCACGACTACACCACCCGCCTGTTCATGATGAGCGGCAACAAGTATGACCGTCTCACCGACGAGCAGAAGGCCTGGATCGACGAAGCCGCCGCGGCCTGCACCGCCGAGGAGCGCCAGATCACCTACAACATGCTCGCGGAATCCAAGCAGAAGGCCATCGACGACGGCGCCACCATCACCGAGCACGACGACATCGACATCGCCGCCTTCAAGGCCATCGCCGAGCCCATCCAGGACGAGTTCGCCGCCAAGATCGGCATGACCGAGCAGCTGGAGACGATCCGCTCCCTGTCCAAGTGATCGAATAACGGCTCAGTCATATCCCATTGAATCGAGCGGTTCTCCGCCCCGACGGGCGGGGAACCACTCGCCATAATTGAAAATGTAGGAGATGGCTATGAAAAAAGCGATTGATACGCTGCAGAAGATACAGATCGCCATCGGCGGTGTTTTTCTGCTGATCTTTCTGGTGACCGTCGTCTACCAGATGGCCTGCCGCTATCTCGGCATCGCCGCCATGTGGACGGAGGAGGTTTCCATGTACTCCTTCATCTGGGCGGTGTTCGTCGGCGCAGGCGCGATGGTGCATTCAAAGGCCCACTTCGCCTTCACCATCTTCAGCGATTCGCTGAAATCCCCGAAAGCCAAGGCGGTGCTTCACATCTTCATCGACATCGTCATGCTGATCTTCTCCGTACTGATGGTCAAGTACGGCATCGACGCCGCCAAGCAGTTCTGGAATTTCCGCTGGATCAACTTCCCCGAGATGCGCAGCGGTCCGACCTGGCTGTGCATCCCCTTTTGCGGGCTGACCTCGAGCATCTACCTGCTCTGGGCCATCTTTGAGGAGATCCAGATTCTGAAAGGAGGTCAGGCCTGATGTTGGGTGCGATACTGGTCATCATGTTCGTCGTCCTGGTGGCAATCGGCACGCCGATCGCCTTTGCGCTGGGCCTGGTGTCCTTCACGGGCATCGCCTGCCTGCCGGACATCCCGAACATGGTGGTGTTCACCAAGATGTTCAACGGCTTGAACAGCTTTACGCTGCTGGCCGTGCCGCTGTTCATACTGGCCGCGAACCTCATGAATGAGGGCGGCATCACCGAGAAGCTGATCGAGTGCATCTGCGACCTGGTGGGCCACTGGCGCGGCGGCCTGGCCCACGCCAACGTGCTGGTGTCCATGGTGTTCGCCGGCATCTCCGGCTCCTCCCAGGCGGATACCTCCGGCGTCGGCAAGATCTTCATCCCCGCGATGGAGAAGCAGGGCTATGACAAGGGCACCTCCGTGGGCGTCACGGCGGCCTCCTCCACCCTGGGCTCCATCATACCGCCGAGCATCACGATGGTGGTGTACTCCGGCATCGCCAACGTCTCCACCGGCGCGCTGTTCATGTCCGGCATCGTGCCCGGCATACTGCTGGGCATCGCGATGATGCTGGTGGTCAAGATGTTCTCCAAGAAGAAGAACTTCCCCAAGCGCGAGCGCGTGCCGGTCAAGACCGCCATTGCGCACACGCTGAAGTCCCTGCCGGCCCTGATGACCCCCATCATCCTGATCGGCGGCATCGTGTCCGGCCTGTTCACCCCCACCGAGTCCGCGGCTTTCGCGTGCATCTACGCGCTCCTAGTCGGCATCTTCTTCTATCGCTCCATCAAGGTCAGCCGCCTGCCGGCGATACTGATCGAGACGATGAAGATGGCGTCCCTGTCGCTGTTCGCGCTGGCCACCGCCAACGCCCTGGGCGAGCTTTTAAGCTACTATCGCCTGAACGTGATCGCGCAGCAGTTCTTCACCAGCCTGCCCGGCGGCAGCCTGATCTTCCTGCTGGTGGTCGTGGCGTTCTTCCTGTTCGTCGGCACCTTCATGGACGCGGTTCCCGCCATGATCCTCTTCGTGCCGATCATACTGCCCTCCGCCGCGGCGCTGGGCCTGAGCCCCATCATACTGGGCCTCATCATCATCGTCACCCTGGCCCTGGGCCTGGTGACGCCCCCCTACGGACTGTGCCTGCTGTTAGCCTGTAATATCAGCGGGACGACGATCGAGGAAGGCTTCAAGGGCGCACTGCCCTACTTCCTGTCCTCCCTGGCCGTGCTGTTCCTGCTGATACTGTTCCCGAACTTCTGGCTGGCGATACCGAAGGCCATCTTCCCGGCACTGTTCTAATGGACCCCTGCTGGAGCCGCGCCGCGTGGCGGGCTCCAGCTATTATTTTGTCCGATCGTGAGGCTTCGCGCATGGGTTACGTCTACCTGCTGCTCCAGGCGCTGATATTCAGCTTCGGCGGCATACTCATCAAGACCGCCGCCGCGTCCTTTTCGCCCTTCATGGTGTCCTTCCTGCGCTTTGCGCTTGGCGTGCTGTTTTTGCTGGCACTGCAGCTCATTCGCGGCAAAAGGCCGCGCCTTGTGCTCCTGAACCGGGTGATCGTGTTCGGCGGCATCGCCAAGACCCTCCACTACCTGGGCGAGAACTACGGCGTGACGCACGGCTTCTCCTACGGCAACGTGGTGATCTGGCCGGTGCAGACCGTGGTGATCCTGCTGATCTCGGTGTTCTTCCTCCGGGAAAAGGTGACGAAGCGCGCCGTGGCGGGGGCGTTCCTGTGCGTGACCGGCATCGGGCTTCTGACCTGGAACGGCGCGCCGCCCGAGGCCTTCTTCGGCGGGCAGGGCGTGCTGCTTCTGTCCTTCGTCATCGCGGGCATCGGAGCGTCGCTGTTCTCCGTGGCGCAGAAGAAGCTGCTCGACCGCATGGACACCGTGGATCTGAACACCTCCATGTTCTTGATCGGCGGCCTTTGCGCGGCGTGCGTGCTGCCCGCGACCGACGCGCCGGTGACGGGGCTTCACATCCCCGCCGCCGTCGCCATGCTGATCCTCGGCGCCATCACCGGCGCGGGGTTCCTCTTGCAGGCCGAAGGGCTCAAGACAGTGCCCATATTCACCGCCACGCTGGTGCAGAGCTCCACGGTCATACTGTCGCTCACGTGGGCGGCGCTTCTGTACCACGAGCGCATCACGGGCTGGATCGTCGCCGGGACCGCGCTGTTTTTGATCGGCATACTCATCGTCAATCTAAAACCCAAACAACGATAATACGGAGGCGCAACATGATTTACGGCAATGTCAACAACGCATTCTTTGAGCAGCAGGCCGCGATCCTCCCCAAGCCGCTAGCGGACGCGCTGCGCTTTTTGAAGACCTCCGACCTGGCCAACCACGCGCCCGGCCGGTTCCCGATGGATCTGAACGGTGTGGACGTGATCCTGCAGGTGATGGACCTGAACACCAACCCCCGGGAAAAGCTGAGCCCCGAGATCCACCGCAAGTACATCGACGTGCAATTCTGCGTGTCCGGCGGCCCGGAGCGCGCGACCTTCTTCAACGACGACGGCAGCAATGTCGTCAAGTCCGACGAGCTCAACACCGAGCGCGACATACTGTTCTATGACAACAACGCCGCCGTGCTGGAGAACACTGTGTTCCTGACCCCCGGCGACTACGCCGTGTACCTGCCCTGGGACGTGCATGTGCCCGGCCAGAATGCCTTCGACGAATCCCGCCCCTTCCGCAAGATCGTCATGAAGGTGCCCATGGCGGCGTGTCTGTGATCTGACAAAACAAGAGGCTGTCTCAAAACGACGATCATACGCTGCAATTCATCCGTAGGGACGCCATTCATGGCGTCCGCGGGCGGCATTAATGCCGCCCCTACGACGAATTGTCCCGCGTTGGTTCGTATCGAGACAGCCTCTTGTTTTGTCACTTGTTCGCCATCGCCAAACTCTCCCGCCCGACCATGATATTGTCGTGCTTGCGGTCCCTGAGGGCCTTGACGGGGTTCTCGGCGGTCTCATAGCGGTAGTCCCTCCCCTCCCGCTCGATCAGGCGCTCGATGATGTCATGG
Source organism: uncultured Eubacteriales bacterium (assembly GCA_902765735.1). Lineage (GTDB taxonomy): Bacteria > Bacillota > Clostridia > Christensenellales > Aristaeellaceae > UBA2862. Next base: position 9,933 of record CACXBB010000018.1, read on the forward strand.
CTCTCCACGGTCTCGGGATTGCCGTTCACGCCGGCCTGATAGCGGAAGAAGTCCGCGTCGTCATTCAGTTGGTCCACCGGCGTCCAGGACTCCCGGTCGGCGGTCAGCGTGACGGTGTTCTTCAATACGTCGCGCACGTAGTCTACATTGCTGGTGAGCTTCAGCGGCTCGGGGAAGTTGCCGTCGGGCATGATCTGCTGCCAGGTGCGGCCCTCATAGGCCAGCAGAAGCTGGGCGGCGGCGTGCAGGTGGGCGACCTCCATGTCGAACAGGCGCTCCCAGATCGCGCGGATGTGCCGGTCGGTCTCAGTCTCCATGGCGGACCAGTACAGATACGCCTCCGCGTACTGGTGGTTCACCAGGCACTCAAGCCACGTGGGGTTCGGGTCGATGAGGCTTCCGTAGTGGGTCACGTGCTGCTCCTCCACCATGCCGATCTCCCGGTACAACCTTCGGCCGTACTCCTTGGGATAGAAGGGCGCCACGTTCATATAGTAGTTCATGGTCTGCTGCTCAGCGGCGGTGATGATGGCCGAGCACAGCTTGGTGACCGGCGAGGCGGACTGGCTGAGGATCGGGTAGTTGACGCTGTCGAAGGGGTGCCTGTGGTGGGCGATGGTCGGCCGGCCCGGCATGATCTCGGTGTAGCGCCCCACCAGCTCCTCGGCGTGCATGCGGCTGTCGAAGCTCATCAGGTCGGCGTAGCGGTACAGGTGGTCGAAGTCCTCCAACAGTGCGAAGTCCAGCGCCTCCTTGACATAGGGGTTCTCCTCCCGCCTGGCCAGTGCCGCGGTCAGATCGACGGCCAACTGCTCGTAGCCGATGGTGTGCACCAGTATGTCCTCGTCCAGCGGCTTGAGGGCGCTCACCAGCTTTTGCTGCTGCTGCTCCTGCCGGCGCATCTGCGCCAGCGCCCGCCTGAGGTCGTTGTCAACGGTGTGCCGCGTAAACTGGTGGGAGAACCACACGGCCTCGAACTCCGTGCCGTTCATCAGTATCACGCGGGTCTTGGTGTAGGGGTCGGTCTCGCGGCTGTCGTAGGGCACCGGGGACATCTCCTGCCAGTCCAGATACAGGTTTTCAAGGCTTTGGGGCTTCAGTTCAAAGGGATTCATGGACGCACGCTCCTTCTATTTGGGATGATCATAGCGTGCGCCAAAGCAGGTTAATTATGCGTTATTTCCAGAAAACTGACTTTCTTTGACTTTTTGTTGATGCTAAATTTACATTGGCGGTGTAGAATAGGCGTGGTCAATCCGAAAGCGAGGGAAGTCTATGAACGAAGTCAAGCGACCCAGAAAACCCCTGATGTTCTATTACGCCATCGTACTGCTGGCGCTGATACTCTTCAACGCCCTGGTGATGCCGTTTCTGGCCAATCCCAACGTCACGCAGGTGGATTACGGCGAATTCATGAATATGACCAACGAAAAGCTGGTGTCCGAGGTGATGATCGAGGACAACCAGATACTGTTCAAGGGCAAGAACGACAAGCTGTACCGGACCGGCCTGATGAACGACCCCGAGCTCACCCAGCGGCTCTACGCCAGCGGGGCGAAGTTCTCCACCCAGATCGTGGAGCAGATGAGCCCTGTGCTGTCCATACTGCTCTCCTGGATACTGCCCATGGTGCTGATCATCGGCGTGGGCAACTATTTCAGCAAGAAGCTGGTGGAGAAGGCCGGCGGCGGCGCGGGCAGCATGATGTTCGGCATGGGCAAGTCCAACGCCAAGGTGTACGTGAAGTCCACCAGCGGCATCAAATTTGACGACGTCGCCGGCGAGGACGAGGCCAAGGAGATATTGAGCGAGATCGTGGACTTCCTGGAGAATCCGAAGAAATACGAGGCCATCGGCGCGAAGATGCCCAAGGGCGCGCTGCTGGTGGGCCCTCCCGGCACCGGCAAGACGCTGCTGGCGAAGGCCGTGGCCGGCGAGGCGAACGTGCCCTTCTTCTCGATCTCCGGCTCGGAGTTCGTGGAGATGTTCGTGGGCATGGGCGCGGCGAAGGTGCGCGACCTGTTCAGGCAGGCCAATGAGAAGGCCCCCTGCATCGTGTTCATCGACGAGGTGGACGCCATCGGCGGCAAGCGCGACGGGCGCATCGGCGGCAACGACGAGCGCGAGCAGACCCTCAACCAGCTCCTGACCGAGATGGACGGCTTCGACAGCTCCAAGGGCGTGGTGATCCTGGCTGCCACCAACCGCCCCGAGAGCCTGGACCCGGCGCTTCTGCGCCCCGGCCGGTTTGACCGCCGGGTGCCCGTGGAGCTGCCCGACTTAAAGGGCCGCGAGGAGATATTGAAGGTCCATGCCCGAAAGGTCAACATACAGCCCAACGTGGACTTCGGCGCGGTGGCCCGGGCGGCCGCCGGCGCCAGCGGCGCGGAGCTGGCGAATATCGTCAACGAGGCGGCGCTCAGGGCCGTTCGCGACGGGCGCAAGACCGTCACCCAGGCCGACCTGGAGGAGAGCGTGGAGGTCATCATCGCGGGCTATCAGAAGAAGAACCGGGTGCTGTCCGACAAGGAAAAGATGGTCGTCGCCTACCACGAGATCGGCCACGCGCTGGTGGCGGCGAAGCAGTCCGAATCCGCGCCGGTGCACAAGATCACCATCATCCCCCGCACCAACGGCGCACTGGGCTACACCATGCAGGTCGAGGAGAACGAGCACTTCCTGCTGACCAAGGAGGAGCTCGAGAACAAGATTGCCACCTTCACCGGCGGCCGCGCGGCGGAGGCGCTGATCTTCAACCAGATCACCACCGGCGCCGCCAACGACATCGAGCAGGCCACGCGGCTGGCCCGGGCGATGATCACCCGCTACGGCATGTCCGACGAGTTCGGCATGGTGGCCATGGAGCAGCTCACCAACCAGTACCTCGGCGGCGACACCACCCTGGCCTGCTCCGACGAGACCTCCAACCGCATCGACCAGGTGGTGCGCAACCTCATCGCCGCCCAGTACGACAAGGCCTTCAACCTCTTAAAGGATAACGCGCCCCAGCTCCACGCGCTGGCGAAGTACCTCTATGAGCACGAGACCATCACCGGCGACGAGTTCATGGATATCCTCCATAAAATGGAAAACCCGCCCGCGCTGGGTGTGGGTGAGGGGTGATATTAAATCTTAAACGTATTAATCAGACAAGCTGTGTCGTCTTTTCGTATCCCGTTTCTGGAAACAGGAGCGGGTTATTATTTTACATACCAGGCTGGTCTGCCTGACGTGCTTCGACTCCCCTTCTCTGCATAGCCGATATGATATCCCTTGCCTTTAAGTTCTTCCGCTATGGCTTCAGAGAAAAAGTAAAGTCCACCGCCTTTATGTGTCATGTCTATGTACTCCGCACCTTCATCCATCAAGTGCTTCACGATGGCGTCATGTACCAGTTTGTCACTCCTGGCGATCATCTTCTTTTCCTCCTTCACAGATTGCTTTCGTTCTTTCGACGCTTCTTTATCTGACAGGGAAACAAAGTATCTACTTCCCAACTTCACTTCAACAAGCCTATTTGACTTAATGAGCGCCCGGTAGCAGCACTTGGCTTCATCTACGGTATAACCGTCAAACTTCTTTTTCTGCAAATCCGCTCTGGAAATGCTTCCTCGCGCTGCAACATAATTCACAATTATATCAAACAATGCTTGTTTGCGCTTGTACTCCGGCCTCATCTTATCCACGATGGAGGATAGTTTCTTTTCCAGCGCGTCATGACTTTCCATGCAAGGGTCATAATCCTCGCCCATCCATTCGCGCATGTACCGTTTCGGATAGATCGTCGTTTGATATTCTTCCAGATTGATAGCATAATATCGCTGCCACAGGTCGATACACCGTTTCTTTGCCTTAAAAAGCTGTTCCACATCCTGAAAACTTTGAAAATCACCTGCTTCAAGCATCATGTAGTAATCGAGGAATTCCTGTAAATACCTATCTGCTTTCTTCTCCCATTTTGCTTGTTCAAGATCGCGCAACTGTTCTACAAGCATTTTTCGATCTTCCTGATACATACCATCGCCGTGGGTGTTCATAACATCCTGGACTTTGGTGTACTCATAATCGAGTTGATTAATACTCTCCTTCACCCTCTTAATCGAATTACTGGAAATCGCTGATATGAGTTTATCGGATGCCTCCATATATTGTAACCTACGCTGCCTTATTTCGTCACGTTCCTTTTGTTTTTTGCCAACGCGAATAAGAATAATGGGAAGCACGAAAAAAAAGAAAACGATAAACCCTACTATCGCAATCCGCAACCTTATCTCTCCTCAACGTTTAAGTTATCAGGATATTGTCCCTCTGAACCAGTTAGAAACAGACCCCTGCGAAACCTTCCCGTGTTCCACGATCTCGAAATAGTTTTCTGTGAAGAGAAAAGCGACCACTCAACGCCGAGTGATCGCTTTGGTGGGGTTAAATGGGCTCGAACCATCGACCTTTACGATGTCAACGTAACGCTCTGACCAACTGAGCTATAACCCCGTAACAAAAGGAATTATAGCACATTTCGGCCGGGGTGTCAACCTGTTTGGGTCATTCATTACAAATTGTTATCAATGATCGACGACTACTGTTGTTACATCCTGTCCTCCACCATGGTCAGGGCGATGCGCTTCTTTCGCGCGTCCACGCTGACGACCCAGACCTTCACCACATCCCCCACCTTGACGACCTCGGAGGGATGCCGTATGAAGCGGTCCGCCATGCGGGAGATATGGACCAGCCCGTCCTGATGCACGCCTATATCGATGAACGCGCCGAAGTCGATGACGTTTCGCACGGTGCCGGTCAGCGCCATACCGGGCTTGAGGTCCCCGATGTCCAGCACGTCGGTCCTGAGCACCGGCCTGGGCAGGTCGTCGCGGGGGTCCCTGCCGGGCTTCTGAAGCTCGGAGAGCATGTCTTTAAGCGTGGGCAGGCCGATGTTCAGCGCCCCGGCCAGCTTCTCCAGGCCATAGCGTTCGGCGCGCACGCCGATGTCCGCAATGCCGCCGCCCTTCACGGCGTTAAGGTCGTAGCCCAGCGTGTCCAGCAGCGCCTTCGCGGCGTCGTAGCTCTCGGGGTGCACGGCAGTGGCGTCCAGCGGGTTCTTGCTGTCCATCACCCGCAAAAAGCCCGCGCACTGCTCAAAGGCCCTCGGCCCCAGCTTGGGCACCTTTTTCAGCGCCGCGCGGGACGGGATGCCGTTTGCCTCCCGGTAGGCCACGATGTTCTTTGCCAGCGCGGGGCCGATGCCCGCCACATGGCTCAGAAGCTCCGCCGACGCCGTGGAGACCTCCACTCCCACCAGGTTCACGCACTGCTCCACCACGCCGTCCAGCGCGGCGGTGAGCTCGTTCTGCTTCAGATCGTGCTGATACTGCCCCACGCCGATGGCCTTGGGGTCGATCTTCACCAGCTCGGCCAGCGGGTCCTGCATGCGCCGGGCGATGGACACCGCGCTGCGCTGGGTGACGTCGAAGTCCGGGAACTCCTCGGCGGCCAGCTTGCTGGCGGAATACACCGATGCCCCCGCCTCGGACACGATCACATAGGCCACCCCGGGCAGCTCCGGCAGCAGGGACGCGATGAACTGCTCGCTCTCGCGGCTGGCGGTGCCGTTGCCGATGGCGATGGCCGTGATGCCGTACTTCTTTACAAAGCCCCTGATCAGCTTCGCGGCGGCCTCCTTCGCCGCCTCCTTGCCGGGCAGGGTGAAGTACCCCACCCCGGTGTCCAGCACCTTGCCGGTTGCATCGACCACCGCCAGCTTGCAGCCCGTGCGGAAGCCGGGATCGACGCCCAGCGTCACCCGGCCCTTGATCGGCGGCTGCATCAGCAGCTGGTGCAGGTTCTGGGAGAACACCCGGATGGCGGAGACGTTGGCGCGGTCGGTGAGCGCGCCGCGGATCTCGCGCTCCAGGGACGGGAACAGCAGCCGGTCCCAGGCGTCCGCGCAGGCCAGGGCCACCTGTTCGGCGGCTCTGGACGTGCCGCGCACGTATGTCGCCTTCACCGCGGCCAGGGCCTTCTCCTCCGGGACCTCAAGGCCGACCTTCAGAAAGCCCTCGCGTTCGCCCCGGTTCACCGCCAGTATGCGGTGCGGCGCGATGGCGCGCACGGGTTCGCGGAAGTCGTAGTACATGCTGTAGACGCTGTCCTCCTCCTTGGCGGGGCGGGTCTCCAGCACGGCCTCCCGGTTCAAAAGCGCCCGCAGGGACTTGCGCAGCGCGGCGTCGTCGCTGACGATCTCCGCCAGTATGTCCCGCGCGCCCGAGAGCGCCGCGTCGGCATCGGGCACGTCCTTTTCGGGATCGACGTACCTCTCCGCCTGCGCGACGGGATCGCCCTTGGGCGGCTGCATTTGCAGCCACGCGGCCAGCCCCTCCAGCCCGCGCTCCCGGGCGACGGTGGCGCGGGTGCGGCGCTTGGGCCGGAAGGGGCGGTAGATGTCCTCCAGCTCCGACAGCGTCCGCGCGTCCGAAAGCTGCTTTTGAAGCTCCGGGGTCAGCACACCCTGCTCGGTCAGCGCCTTTTCGATCTCCTGACGACGCTTATCCAGATTGCGCAGGTACTCCAGCCGCTCTGCAAGCTCCCGGAGAATCTGATCGTCCAGCGAGCCGGTGGCCTCCTTGCGGTAGCGGGCGATGAAGGGGATGGTGTTCCCCGCGTCCAATAGCTCGATCACGGCGCGCACCTGCGCTTCGCGCAGCTTGAATTCCCTGGCGAGTATGGCGATAAAGTCCAATGGGGGTTCCTCCTTGTAAAAGACGGGGCTGTCTCAAAAACGACGATCCCACATGGCAAAACCTCCGTAGGGACGCCATTCATGGCGTCCGCGGGCGGCATGAATGCCGCCCCTACAGTGTATTGCCCTGCGTTGGTTCGTTTTGAAACAGCCCGTCGGTGTATCATGCGTTGCGTCCCAGCGCGAACGCCTTTTTATTGAGCTCCAGGAACTTGGGCGGCACGGTCTCGTCGATGGCTTTAAGCCAGACCTCCTCGGGGATGTCCATGATCCTGGACAGCACGCCGATCAGCACCACGTTCACGGCCTTGGGGGACCCGGCCTCCGTGGCCAGCCTGAGCGCGTCCACAGCCCGCACGTCGGCCATCTGCGACAGCTTCTCCACGATGCCCTCGGGGTAGGCCATCGCCCCGGTGATGACGGGCATGGGCCAGGTCTTCTGGGTGTTCGTGATGAGTTTCCCGCCCTTCTTGAGATACGATATCCACCGCGCGGATTCCAGGATCTCGAAGGACAGGATGTAATCCGCCTCGCCCTGATCCACGATGGGCGAATACACCTTGTCGCCGTAGCGCACATAGGTGACCACGCTGCCGCCGCGCTGGGACATGCCGTGCACCTCGCTGAGCTTGACGTCATAGCCCTGCTTCAGGAGCACGTTGCCCAGCAGCTTCGAGGCCAGCAGGGTGCCCTGCCCGCCGACGCCGACGATCATGATGGAAGTGGTCTTCATTTCGCGGCACCCCCTTCAAACGCGCCGAATTTGCACATCTGCTCGCACAGGCCGCAGCCCACGCAGATGGTGCGGTCGATGGACGCCTTCTTGTCGGCGAACCGTATGGCCGGACAGCCGATCTTCATGCAGCTCTTGCAGCCCTTGCACTTGTCCGGGTTGACGGACAGCGGCGGGTTGTGTTTGACGTATTTGAGCAGCGCGCAGGGCCTGCGGACGATGATCACCGAAGGCTCGGCGATGGCGATCTCCTCCTTGATGGCGGCCTCGGTGGCGGCCATGTCCTGCGGGTCCACCACGCGCACGCGCTTCACACCCACGGCCTGACAGAAGTCCTCGATGCGGATCGGGTAGGTGGGCTCGTTTTGAAGTGTCAGCCCGGTGGTGGGGTTCTGCTGGTGGCCGGTCATGCCGGTGATGCTGTTGTCCAGCACCAGCACGGTGGCGATGCCCCTGTTGTACACCAGATTCACGATGCCGGTCATGCCGGAGTGCATGAAGGTGGAGTCGCCGATGACCGCCACGGTCTTCGCGGCGGCCTCCGTGCCCAGCATCTTCGTGTAGCCGTGGGCCATGCCGACGGACGCGCCCATGCACAGCACGCTGTCCACCGCGTTGAGCGGCGCGCCACTGCCCAGGGTGTAGCAGCCGATGTCGCCCAGCACCGTGAGCTTCAATTTTGAGAGCACCGTGAACAGGCCCCTGTGGGGACAGCCGGGGCACATCACCGGGGGACGGCCCGGCACGGCCTCGTCGTAGCTGTCAAACGCCGGCAGCGCCGCGCCCACCCGGGCCCTGATCCTGTTCTGGGAAAGCTCGCCCAGCAGGCCGAACAGGTCCTTGCCGCCGTCCACGCGAATGCCGTGGGCGCGCATGTGGCTCTCGATCACGCCGTCCAGCTCCTCCACGACGATCAGCTTCTTCACCTTCGCGGCGAAGTCCCTGAGCCGCTTCACGGGCAGTGGGTTCACCAGACCCAGCTTGAACACGCTGGCGTCCGGGAGGGCCTCCTTCACGTACAGATAGCAGGTGCCGGAGGTGACGAAGCCGATGTCTGTCTCCCCCATCTCCTCGCGGTTGAGCGCCGTGGTCTCGGCCAGCTCCTGAAGCGCCAGCATGCGCTTCTCCACCTCGACGTGCCGCTTCACGGCGTTGGCCGGGGCGGCGACGTACTTCTGGGGGTTGCGCTCGTAGGGTTTAAGGGCGCGCTCGTCGCGGTCCTTCAGCTCCACCAGGCTCTGGCTGTGGGCCACGCGGGTGCAGGTGCGCAGCATCACGGGGGTGTCGTATGCCTCGGAGATGGCGTAGGCCTCGGCCACGAAGTCCTTGCACTCCTGAGAATCGGAGGGCTCCAGCATCGCCAGCTTCGCGGCGACGGCGTAGTGGCGGGAGTCCTGCTCGTTCTGGGAGGAGTGCATGCCCGGGTCGTCGGCCACGGTGATCACCAGGCCCCCGTTCACGCCGGTGTAGGAGGCCGTGAACAGCGGGTCGGCGGCCACGTTGAAGCCCACATGCTTCATGGCGCAGAATGCCCGCGCCCCCGCCAGGCTCGCGCCCACGGCGGCCTCCGCCGCCGCCTTCTCGTTGGGGGCCCACTCGGCGTAGACTTCGTCGTACTCCGCCGCCTGCTCGGTGATCTCCGTGGACGGCGTGCCCGGATAGGACGAAACAAAACGGCAGCCCGCCTCATACAGCCCGCAGGCCACCGCCTGATTGCCCAGCATCAGTTTCTTCATCGATGAACCTTCCTTTCGGTAAAACCACAGGGTATAAAAAACCATATCCTATAATACCACAACGCGCCCCGGGTTTCAAGCGCGCAAACGTTTCCTTTACAATAGAAATCCCCGCCGGAGCGGGGATTCGGGGAGGATAAAGGCCCGGTGTTACTTCTTTGTCTTGACCTTCTTGGTAGCGCTCCAGTTGGACACGCCCCCGGCGCCGTCGGTGTATCGCACGCGGACATAATACGTCGTCTTCGTTTGCAGCTTCAGCGTCACCTTGGTCTTCTTCTTTGAAACTACTTTGCTGACCACATCCGTTGAAAAGTTCGGGTCGGTGGAATACTCTACCTCGATACCCTTGATCTGATTGAGCAGGGCCTTGTTCTTCTTGTTCTTCTTGATCTTCTTCCATGATACAGTCACCTTGTTTCTCTTCGCCCTGGCTTTAACAGAAGAGGGAGACTGGGAAATAGCGATGGCGGGGCTGGATACAGTATCCGTTTTTGAAGGTGTACTTGAGTTGGAAGGATCGTTATCAGTTTTTGTGGTTGAGGTAGTTGTTTGGGTAGATTCATCTGTTTTTGTGTTTGATTTCGGGTTTGGAACAAAAGCTGTTACTCCGCAGGAAGTTTTATTGCCAGCCGCATCATACGCATATATATGTGTAGTATATGTGCAGCCAGTCTTGTTATTATGGTCGGATACTCTGATATAGCAAGAGGCTGTGTTTCCAGATATAGATCCTTCATGCCATGTAGCGTCCTCACCTTTCTGACCATCATACCATGATGGAAATAGCACTTTTGTTACACCAACATTATCTGACACATTACATGATACAGTGTAACCTTCGGAGGACACATTGCTAACCTGAACATTTGTGATGGTCGGGTTGGATGTATCATTAGCATAAGCAGTTGCATTCGGCCATTTAATATATTTGATATATGGATAACTTCTCCCCCAATAATTCACAAAACCCTGCCAAGTGTAATACCTTGTCCAAACAGCATAAGCAGCGTTGTTGGATGGCCTCGAATTCTCTACCGTTGTGAAGCCATTGGCATCCTTTTGAACGATAATCATGCTATGTCCGTGATGTCCACAAGCGAGGCTGTCATTTCCCCAGGAGGAACAGCCCGAAGTGCAGCCGCATATTCTAAGCGTTGCGCCCAACTGAGCATTTCCGATGTATGCCTTGATATGATCCACCGTTACAGTTCGATTCGCATCGGATAGTTCTCTGAGAGAATTCAATCCCGCAGACGCAGTTCCGACAAAATCAGAAGAGAATGAAGTGTTCCATATCTTTTGATAGATCAATGAAGCGTATGTCCAACAGTTGTTTTGATTGGCTACCGAAGAGGCGGATATGGATTTTCCTTGAACACTGAAAGAAGTGCTATTGTTTTGCACATCAAAATTAGCCTCTGCCAAAAACATTCCTGCCTCTGCTTGTATTGCATCTCCTTGTAAACTGTCCAATGAATCCAAATCGAAATCGGTGTCGCTCTGCGCTTCAAGCATGGGCAGGTCAGAAAGATCAGCGTCTTCGGCCTCTTCTACAACCGCATCGACTGGTTCAGAAGTAATCTCCTGTTCAGCTTCGGTAACATCTTCTTCGGGTTGTGCTACATCTTCAACGGGTTCAGTCTCTTCTGTGTCGGGTTGGGCAGCATCGGCTTCTGGTTCGGTCTTTACTTCCTCCTCAACAACTGGCGCGACTTCCTCCAAAACCACATCTTGAGTTCCTTGCAGCTCTTCCATCAGTGCGATAGGGCTCAGCAGCAGCGCCGCAACGAGCACCGCAACCAACAGGGTCTTGATCTTCATGGTGTTCCTCTCCTCCATCACCATATATTTGCGTTAACGTTCACGTAACGCTCATGTCACCATTATACATAATATTTGATGTAAAGTCAATACACCAGATATGATGTAATTATACTTTTTCATGAGGTGAACGTCATGAAGGAGTATTGGGAGATCATACGTGAACTGAGGGAGGACAGGGACATCAAGCAATACGCTATCGCAAGGCTTTTAGGCACGACACAGCAAATGTATTCCAGATACGAAAACGGCATCAACGAGATGCCGATACGCCATTTGAGAACGCTGTGCCAGTATTACAATGTCAGTGCGGATTACATATTGGGGTTAAAGAAGGAAATGCGATAAACTGCATGCTATGAAATTCCAAAAGCAAAAAGAGAAATGTCCCTGTGACATTTCCCTCTTCGTGCACTTGCGCGTGTTTAACCCGCAGTCTTGGCAAGGCGCTTGGCCAGACGAGCCTTTTTGCGATTCGCAGCGTTCTTATGCATAACGCCCTTAGCGGCGGCCTTGTCAACCGCACCCTGGGTCGCGCTCAGCAGCTTGGCATCGGCCTCACCCGCGGCAATGGCGGTTTCAAACTTTTTGATCTGAGTCTTCATGGCGGACTTGATCATCCGGTTGCGCAGGTTCTTCTTTTCGGTCACCTTCACGCGCTTGATGGCAGATTTGATATTCGGCAAATTTTTCACCTCCCTACGCAATTTAGCAAATCATATTTTACCACGAATTTCGGCAAAAAGCAATAGTTTGGGCGCATTCGGATGAAAAACTTGGGTAAACTAAAGGGTAAAATCGATAAAAAGAGGCGTCGGAATGCACAATTATCGCACGGATCTGGCCATGGAGGCCTTCGACGGAGCCCAGCAATCGAGCCCCTGCGGGGTGGACGTCCACCGCTGGGAGACGGGCGGCGTGACGCTGACGGAGGTGGTGGTGTCCACCGACGACGCCGCCCGTGCGCTGGGCAAGCCCGCGGGCCGCTACCTGACGATGGAATCGCCGCTTCTCAAGAAGCGGGACCCGGACGTGCGCAGCGCCATGGCGTCGCTGTTGTCCGAGGAGCTCTCGCGGCTTTTGCCCGCGTGGGACGGGCAGTCCTGCGCGCTGGTGATCGGCCTCGGGAACCGACAGATCACCCCCGACGCCCTGGGGCCCGCGGTGATCGACCGCACGCTGGTCACGCGCCACCTGTCCGACCACCTGTTTCCGCTGTCCGACATGCGGCCGGTCAGCGCCATCGCCCCGGGGGTGCTGGGGGTGACCGGCATCGAGACCATGGACGTGGTGGAGAGCCTCGTGAAGCTCGTCAACCCCTGCGCGGTGATCTGCGTGGACAGCCTGGCCGCCCGGGATTCCGGCCGCATCGGGTCAACCCTCCAGCTCACCGACACGGGCATACAGCCCGGCGCGGGGGTCGGCAACCATCGCCGCGCCCTGACGCGCCAGAGCGTCGGCGCGCCGGTGATCGCCATCGGCATGCCCACCGTGATCCACGCCGCCACCCTCGCCCGGGACGCCTTTGAATGGCTGGACCGCCAGGCGGACGACGCGGCCCTCTCCGAGATGGAGCGCAGCCTGCTGGACACGGCCCTCGGGGAGATGATCGTCACCCCCCGGGAGATCGACGCGCTCATACAGGACGCCGCCGGCATCATCGCCGCGGGCATCAACCGCGCCCTGCAGCCGGAGCTCTCCGACGCCGAGATCGCCGCCATGATGGACTGAGTTCCGGTGACACAGATGCGCCACAAACTTTTTGCAAAAATTACGGTTGTAATCGCATTCCACTGGTGCTATAATAAAGCCGCCGATGAGGTCATCGGCAGAGGTTAATACCCAACCTTCTTCTTCCCCCGGGCGCAGGATATCCTTGAGCAAGATGTCCTGCGCCCTCTTCCTTTTTCTTTCATTTTAATATCTGCCTGATCTTCTCCGCCATGGCCTCCGCAAGCCGGAGGTGGCCCTCGGCGGTCATGTGCACGGCGTCCAGCCTGGAGACCTCGGCGTAGGGCGCGGCGTCGAAGAAATCCACCCGCAACAGCTTCGAGACCCGGAGAAGCTCCGGCCCCAGCCCTCTGGAGACCTCGATCGCCTGCTCGCCGAAGCACTCCGCGTGGCGGGTCTGCATCAGGTTGTCCAGTATCGGCGGCGGCGCGACGATGACGATGCGCGGCGCATCTCCGTTTTGATCCATGCCGTACAGCTTGCAGGCGCGCACCAGCTGCATCATGCTCTGGCCGATGGTCATGGGGGTCAGGTTGAAGCGGCGCTTGGTGTCGTTGGAGCCCAGCATGATGGCCACGGCGTCCAGCGGGTTGTGGCTCATCAGGCATGGCGGCAGGTAGTTTAAGCCGCTCTTGAAGCCGCCCTCCACGGGATCGTCGTACACGCAGGTGCGGCCGTTGAAGCCCTCCTCGATCACCGCGTAGCCCTCCCCCAGCAGCTCGGCCATGCGCATGGGCCAGCGGGTGTGGGCGTCGTAGCGGCCGCCGGTGGGGATGTAGCCCCAGGTGTTGGAGTCGCCGAAGCAGAGTATACGCCTTTGCATTTACATCTCCTCCGAATCCTGCCGATCCTCAGGGGACCATGCGTTGGCCCTGGGCAGGTTGTTGACGTTGAACACCTCGTCCTCGTAGAAGTCGGTCACATCGGGCTGGTTGCCGTCCATGCCGAACAGGTCGGCCTCCCGCTCGGAGCGTATGCGCCGCGCCTTCTCCTCGGACTCCTTCAGCCGCCTCTGGTGCAGCTCGTGGGACGCCGCGCCGCCCTTGCGCCGGCGCTCGCCCCGCTGGAAGCTGCCCCTGCCGTCGCCGCCGCGCCTGACCACGGTGGCGCCGTCGCTGCCGCGCCTGCGGACGGACCCGGGCGCCCGGGTCGAGGGGCGGCTGCCGTCCTGCTGCCGCACCAGCGTGCTGGCCACCACGTAGTCCCGCTCCTGCCAGTTCTTCTCCAGCAGGTCGTCGGGCACCAGTTCGAGCTGGTCACGGATGTCGGAATCATTGAAGAAGTTCTCGTCGTTGACGATCACCCGCTCCTTGTGGAACCACACCCAATGGGGACGCCAGCGCACCAGCCACACCAGTATGTCCCCCGCCACGCCGACGGCCATCAGCACGATCAGCAGAAACAGCCAGTTGCGCGACAGCCACAATAGCGGGTTCGCGCCCGCGCTGCCCGCCAGGTGGAAAAGCCTCAGCACCCAGTTGGCAAAGCCCTTCAGCCAGCCCAGCATGGTGTCCACGATGGCGCTGGAATAGGCGGATATTGTCATGGAAAGTCCTCCTGAATCGTATTACTCCTCGTTGCCGACCTCCGTCAGCGTGACGGTCATCTTCTCGTGCTCGGGCTGGAAGGTGACGTTGGGGAAGCGCTCGTTGTCGAACACGGGCTCGATCTCATAGGTGCCCGCCTTCAGGCCGGTCAGATCGACGCTGACGAACACGCCGTCCTTCTGCAGCTGCTCCACGACGCTGCGGGGGCCGGTGACATAGACGCTCATGGTGTTGTACTCCACGCTGAGCCCCTCGCCCTTGCCGGCCACCAGCACGCCGACGTTCTCGATGTGCCCGCTGATGCTGGCCTCGGAGATGGTGACGTTCACGTACACCTGCTCGCTGGACAGGTTCTTGACCCCGGACAGCGGCGTGATGGTCGCGCGCTCGGTGAAGCTCTGGGACATGCCCTCCACGGACACGGACTGTATCATCAGTTCCGTAAGGCCGTCCAGCAGGTCCTCGTCGGCGGCCACGGTGATGGTCTCCGGCTGTATGGTCACCGACTGCACCACGTAGCCCTCCGCCGGCTGTCCCGTGACCACGTTGGCCAGATCGGTGGAGACCGGCAGCTCCTTGGTGGGATAGATGTCCACGCTCACCGACACGGAGGAGGAGGACAGGTTGAGCATCTCGGCGCTGATCTCCTCCCCGGCGGCGTCCAGCAGCACGTAGGGCTGGGCCTGGGTGAAGGGGCTGTCATGCCCGGTGATGTCCACATACACCGTGGCGGAGCCGATGTTGCGCACCACGGAGCCCGCGCCGCTGACCGTCAGGCTGGACGGGTTCATGCGGGTGATGTTGTACCAGTAGTTCTCCTGCATGTCGCCGGAGAGCACCGAGTTGATCGGCACGGAACGGGAGTCCAGCGCCTCGAAGGTGAGGGTCAGCGAGTCCGGGACGATGTCGGTCACCCGGCCGTAGACGCTGGACGCCCGCAGCGGCACCTCCTGGGTGCCGGCGGTGCGCACGCTGGACAGGTCCAGCGACACCTGTATGTTGTCCCCGGACAGCCGGGCGTAGTAGGCCTGCGGCGCGTCCACGGTGACGGTGATGTTGCTCAGGTCCTCCGTGGGGTCGTCCAGCAGCGCCAGGCGGTTGGCGTTTAAAGTGGTCTGGCCCGTGACGTAGCCCGTCAGCCCGCCGATGGTCTTGGACCGGGTGATGGAGGTGTTGCTGGAGATCACGTAGTTCCACAGCAGTATCGCCAGCAGAAGGGACAGCACCTTCAGCCACACGTTGTTGGCCAGCATGCCCCAGAAGCTGCGCAGCGACCACACCACGCGGTCCAGGAAGGTCGTCTTCGGCCTGAGGTTCTCGTTTTCGGGGGTTTTATTCTCCATCTTCCGGCTCCTCTCTGCGCAGCGTTCCGATCCAGGAATACATGCTTCGATCCGGCGTGAAAAGCTCCGTGAGCAGTATGGTCAGCGAGCGCCCGTCCAGGTGCCGGGTCAGCCGGCCCTCCCTGGCCATGGAGATGATGCCCGTCTCCTCCGACACGATCAGGGAGACGGCGTCGGTGGTCTCGGTGATGCCGATGGCGGCGCGGTGGCGGGTGCCCAGGTCCCGGCTGATGGTGATGTCCTCCGACAGCGGCAGTATGCAGGCGGCCGCCTCGATGCGGCGGTTGCGGATCACCATCGCCCCGTCGTGCAGGGGGGTGTTGGGCTCGAAGATGTTCTCGATCAGCGGCTGGGAGATCTGAGCGTCCACCCGGGTGCCGGACTCGATCACGTCCCCCAGCCCGGTGTGGCGCTCCACCACGATCAGCGCGCCGATGCGCTTGCGGGACATGTTGCTCATCGCCCGCACGATCTCCGCCACGTTCTCCTCCACGCGCTCCGGATTCTGCTTGCTCGGCAGGCCGATGATCCGCCGCATCATCCGCGACCGGCCGATCTGCTCCAGGCCGCGCCGGAACTCCGGCTGGAACAGTATCACGATGAACAGGAGGCCCATGCTGATGATCTGCGTCAGAAGCCAGCTCACCGCGCTCAGGTGCAGCGCGTTGGCCAGCCACGCCATCACCAGCACCACCGCGATGCCCTTGAACAGCGAGCTGGACCGGGTGTGCATGACCAGCTTGATGACCTGATAGATGAGCAGCGTCAGTATCAGCACATCGGCCATGTTGCGCCAGTCCGGATGCAGGAACAAATTGGCAAAGAGCGACCCGATGGACAGCAGGAACTCCCGCAGCTGTATCATGTCTCCACCTCCGAATGCTATGAAAAGGCGCCGGACGCCCAAAACACAATTCCTCACTTTCTATTATAATACATCCGCGCGCAAAATGAAATTCTATTTTGTTGCTTTTATTGTAAAAATGTATGGGGTTTATGCCCGCGGCGGTTGCAGAGAATACCGGTTGATGGTATACTGTTGACAGGAAAATACACTAATCGGGAGGCAAGAAGCATGAAAGCATTGAAGCAACGGGTCTACGAGGCCAACATGGAGCTCTATCGCCGCAATCTGGTGATCTACACCTGGGGCAACGTCTCCGAGATCGACCGCGAAAAGGGCATCGTGGCCATCAAGCCCAGCGGCGTGCCCTACGAAAAGCTGACCCCGGACATGATCGTGCTGATGGACCTTGAGTCCGGCAAAACCGTGGACAGCGACCTGAACCCCTCCTCCGACGCCCCCACCCACCTGGCGCTGTACCGGGCGTTTAAAGACATCGGCGGCGTGACCCACACCCACTCCCCCTACGCCGTGGCCTGGGCCCAGGCGGGGCGCGCCATCCCCTGCTTCGGCACCACCCACGCCGACTACTTCCACGGCGACATCCCGCTGACCCGCTTTCTGACCCCCGAAGAGACCGAGGAGGCCTACGAGGCCAACACCGGCAAGGTGATCATCGAGGCGTTCGAGGGCATCAACCCCGTGCACACCCCCGCGGTGCTCACCCGCGGCCACGGCCCCTTCACCTGGGGCAAGGACGGCGCGCAGTCCGTCTACCACGCCGTGGTGCTCGAGGAGGTGGCCAGGATGGGCCTGTGGTCCCTCCAGCTGAACCCCGCGCTCACCGCCCTGCCGAGCCACGTCTCCGATAAGCACTTCCTGCGCAAGCATGGACCCAATGCGTATTATGGGCAGAAAGGTTTGTGATTGAATTGTCAGGCGGTGCCGGGTAATTCAGGGAACAGGGAACAGGGAACAGGAATAGTGGCTACCGCGCATTGAATCTGTCGCAACTGTTCGATCCGACGAGGCTGTCTCAAACAGATGATCATACATTCCAACGTCATGTAGGGGCGCCGATGCGGCGCCCGCCCAGCAAGAATCCCTGGTATTTGTCGGGCGGGCGGCCATTGGCCGCCCCTACATCGAGTTGCTGTATAATCATTCTTTTCGAGACAGCCCCATACAGAATTTGTAGTCTGCCATAACTGTTCAATCCGATGGGCGATCAGGGGATCGCCCCTGCGGAACCCGTGCCGTTGTAGGGGCGATGACCTCATCGCCCCCCCGGAAACACACTCCAACAATTACAATCTGTCATCCTACAAAAACGCGGCAGCGGCATTCCCTGTTCCCTGTTCCCTGTTCCCTGTTCCCTGTTCCCTCGTCACGAGCCCCCATAGCAAATCCCCCCATCCTCTACCGCCCATACAAACCTCATATTACGCTCTCTCGACGGCATATTGTCATTTTGCCGCAAGCGACTGTTCGGTTTTTGTCTACTCTGCCAGCGCGTAGAAAAAGGGCCTCGGCTTTTTGTTGAATCGAACCATTCACAAAAAAGTCACGGTCTGCTATAATAACATTATACAAATAAGCAAGGGAGGAATTCAGTATGGCAAGTCTGTCTCTTCGCAATATCTACAAGATCTATCCCGGCGACGTCACCGCGGTTACCGATTTCAACCTTGAAATCGAGGATAAGGAATTTATCATCCTGGTCGGCCCGTCCGGCTGCGGCAAGTCCACCACCCTGCGCATGGTCGCCGGCCTGGAGGATATCTCCAAGGGCGAATTGTACATCGATGACAAGCTGGTCAACCATGTGCCGCCGAAGGATCGCGATATTGCGATGGTGTTCCAGAGCTACGCTCTGTATCCGCACATGACGGTCTATGACAACATGGCCTTCGGCCTGAAGCTCAGGAAGATGCCCAAGGACGAGATCGACCGCCGCGTCAAGGAGGCCGCCTCCATACTGAGCATCGAGCAGTACCTCAACCGCAAGCCTGCCGCGCTGTCCGGCGGCCAGCGCCAGCGCGTCGCGCTGGGCCGCGCCATCGTGCGTGAGCCGAAGGTCTTCCTGATGGACGAGCCTCTGTCCAACCTGGACGCCAAGCTGCGCGTGCAGATGAGATCCGAGATCACCAAGCTGCACAAGAGGCTTCAGACCACCTTCATCTATGTTACCCACGACCAGACCGAGGCCATGACGATGGGCACCCGCATCGTGGTCATGAAGGACGGCTTCATCCAGCAGGTCGATTCCCCGCAGAACCTGTACGACTATCCCGCCAACCTCTTCGTCGCCGGCTTCATCGGCATGCCGCAGATGAACATCTTCCGCTCCAAGCTGGAGAAGCGCGCCGACGGTGTTTGGGCCATCTTCGGCCAGAACGCCATCAAGGTGCCCGAGGGCAAGGTGCAGCGCATGACCGGCGATTACATCGGCAAGGAAGTCTATCTGGGCATCCGTCCCGAGAACATCAACGATTCCTCCGAGTTCACCTCCACCTATCCCGATGCCTGCATCGACGTGGGCGTCGAGCTGATCGAACTGATGGGCTCCGAGACCTACCTGTACCTGACCACCAGCGGCAAGGACGAGAACTTCGTCGCCCGCGTCGATCCCCGCACCTCCTCCCGGTCCGGCGATCACATCAAGGTGGGCTTCGACGTCAATCGCCTCCACTTCTTCGACGTGGACACCGAAAAGACCATCCTCTCCCGCGACTGATTCGCAGGACAAAAGCGGAGCCGCCGGTTTTCCGGCGGCTTTGCTTTTGTATACAAAACGACCGTGCCGTGCGGCACGGTCGTTTTATCATCATGTCATATCGATCATCCTGAGCTTTTCCATCCCTGTCCGTATGATCCTCAGCTGCTTTTCGAGCACGGCGCTGTCGCCCTGGAGCTGAAGGCACAGTATCATCTGCTCGAACTGCTGCGCCAGCGGGTTGATCGCCAGGCTGGCGGCCGTCTCCGACAGGGCATAGGCCGTGTGCAGCGCCAGCAGGGTGTCCATGTTCTCCACCGCCGCGCACAGCGTGTCGAAGCGCGCGTCGTTCATCAGCATCTCCACCAGACCGAGGTAAAAGCGCTCATTGTTCAGGCATCGCGCCAATCCCGCCCGCGTATCCGCGCCGTAAGCGTCGAGCGCATCAATGGTTAGCATAGCGCATCCCCCTTCACAATCGTGATCGGCTTCACGTTTTTGTCTATATTCTACTTTCCCCAGGTTACGGGTACGGTTACATTTCGACCTTTTTATCATTCACTATGTTAAATCAAATGTAGTTTTGTGTGGCGGAACGTATGCCCGCGTGTATATTTAACCGGTCCCGGGTTGCGCGGCATTCCCCAATACCTCTATAATGTCATTGTTTGTCGTGTTTTATGCGCGCCGTGCCTGTTCTGAGAGGAAAAATTAAGAAATGACTGCTTTACTGACCATCTTCGGCCTTGTCGGGCTGCTGTTCGGCGTCTATTTTG
Source organism: uncultured Eubacteriales bacterium (assembly GCA_902765735.1). Taxonomy (GTDB): domain Bacteria; phylum Bacillota; class Clostridia; order Christensenellales; family Aristaeellaceae; genus UBA2862. Next base: position 29,916 of record CACXBB010000018.1, read on the forward strand.
TGATCACCAGCCTGGGCGGCTTCCTGTCCGGGCGGCATTACCGCCTGCCCGACGTGGCGCCCGCCGCCCGCATCGCGGCGATCATCCCCGCCCGCAACGAGGCCGCGGTGGTGCCGAACCTGGTGAAATCGCTGCTGGACCAGCGCTATCCGCGGGCGCTGTTCGACATCTACGTCGTCCCCAACAACTGCGACGACGACACCGAGGCCGCCGCACGCCGCGCCGGCGCAAAGATACTGCGCTGCACGGAGCCGGTCTCCCGCAAGGGCGACGTGCTACGGCAGGTCTTCTCGCAGCTCTCCGCCACGGGTCTATACGACGCCTACTGCGTGTTCGACGCGGACAACGTGGTCCACCCGGACTTCTTGAGCCACGTCAGCCGCGCTGTGAGCGCGGGCTATGACGTCGCCCAGGGCTTCCGCGACAGCAAGAACCCCTTCGACAGCTGGATCTCCGGCGGCACCTCGGTGTTCTACTGGTTCATGAGCCGGATATTCAACGAGAGCCGCGCCCGGCTGGGCCTCAACTGCCACCTGAACGGCACCGGCTTCATGGTGACCGACGCGCTGATGCGGCGCATGGACTGGGACACCCGCACCCTCACCGAGGATCTGGAGTTCACCGGCCTGTGCGCGCTGAACGACGCCCGCATCGGCTGGATGCCCGGGGCCCGGGTGTACGACGAACAGCCCATCCTCTTGAAAGATTCGGCCGTACAGCGCCGCCGCTGGACCGCCGGGGCGCTCCAGTGCATGCGCCGCTACAGCCTGCGCCTTCTGAAAAAGGGCACGCCGTGCAGCCTCGACATTGGCCTTCTGTTCCTCGGGAACCTGATGAACTACGTGGGGCTTCTGTCCGTCATACTGTCCGTCGCGCGGTTCTGGCCCCTGCTGACGGACCACCCGTCGGGCCTCATCGCCTTCGGCGTCGCCTACGTGGCCGCGCTGTGGATCGTCTGTTCCGTCGCGGCGCTGCTGGTGGTGCGGGGCGAGGGCCGGCTATGCCGCGAGGCCCTGCCCACGATACTGCTGTTTCCGCTGTTTCTGTTCAGCTGGATGCCCATCAACCTCTACGCCTGCCTGACCCCGCCGCCCCGCTGGCGCATGATCGGGCACACGCGCAGCCTGTCGCTCAACGACATCTCCGAGAAAGGTCAATCATGAAGAAGCTGTTGAAGATCGCCTACATCGCGCTCGGCGTCGCCTGCGTCGCCTACTACTTCGTGCTGTGGCATGCCTCCCGGCTGGGCCTGTCCATGAGCGGCATGTGGCCCGCCCTCGGCGCGGTGCTGATCGCCTGCGGGCTGCTGTGCGACAGCCCCGCCATCCCCCGCTGGCTGCACGTCGCCTGGCGCGCCTGCCTGTGCCTGGGACTGGCGGGCATCATGGCGCTGGAGTGCCTGGTGATCTCCGGGCTGCACGCCGCCGCGCCCGCCAGCATGGACTACCTGATCGTGCTGGGCGCGCGGGTGGACCCGGACGGCCCCAGCCCCGCCCTCACGCGGCGGCTGAACGCGGTGATGGCCTGCCTGGGCGACCACCCCGACGCGCTGATCATCGCCTCCGGCGGGCAGGGACGCGACGAGCCCATGAGCGAGGCTCAGTGCATCCGGGAGGAACTCATCAAACGCGGCGTGGACGCGAATCGCATCATTACCGAGGATCAATCCACCTCCACCATCGAGAACATACGCTTCTCCATGGCGCTGATGGACGATCCCCACGCCCAAACCGGCCTCATCACCAACAACTACCACGTGTACCGGGCGACCCGCATCGCCCGAAAGGCGGGGCTTATCAATGTGCACGGCATCGCCGCCATGTACACCGGCCACACCAAGTTTCACTATATGATCCGCGAGGCCATCTGTCTCGTCGTGGATTTCCTGCGGGGAAACCTGTGATCCTTTAGAGTAAAAAGCAGCTGTTGTAGGCCATCTTGTCCGACCCGTAGTAGTATTGCAGCCCGTTGGCCCTGCACACCTCCAGCACCAGCAGCCCGTAGGCCTCCATGGAGGCCATCGCCCTGTCCGGGAAGCGGCAGGGGGCGTCGGGATAGGTGCACTCCCGGCACTGGGTACAGCAGCCCGCCCCCAGCGCCAGCACTTCCTCCCCCGTAGCGCGCAGGGCGGCGTACATCTCCTGCAGATGGGCCTTGTGGTCGGCCTCGATCTCCATCATGGTCTCGAAGTCGAAGCCGTCCTCCACGTCGCCGCAGGTCTGCACCAGTATGCCGCGGCTGTACCTTTTGAGCCGCTCGGCGCACTCCTCCAGCGTGCCGCAGCCCGGCGGACAGCTCCAGCGCTTCTCATACGCGCCGCAGGTGTTGTCGGCGCACATGTCGCGCACCTCCTGCTTGACCGCCAGGGTGGACACGTCCAGCGGCGCCCAGGCGGTAAAGCCGCACCGTTTTGCCAGTTCGGCCAGTTTTTCGTAATCCATATTATCGCTCCCCCATGATGATCGTCGTATTGTCCGTACTGAAGCGAACTCCCTCCGACCCGCTTCGCGGGCCACCTCCCTCTAAGAGGGAGGCTTTTTCATCACTGACCGGGAGGTTCTCGCTCCCAAAAGGCTCCCTCTCTGAGGGAGCTGTCAGCGAAGCTGACTGAGGGAGTCGACCCAGGCCGGACTGAACAGATACCCATGATCATTATATAATAAAGCAGACCGGAATACAATCCCGGTCTGCAATTCGTCATGGGGAAACCGATCAGGAAACGAGCTCCTTGGCGGCCTTGGCGGCGGAGGCGGCGTCGGGGGTATAGCAATCCGCGCCGATCTTGTCCGCGAACTCCTGGGTGATGGGCGCGCCGCCCACCATGACCTTGACCTTGCTGCGCCACGGCGCGGCGTTGATGGCGGCCACGGTGTCCGCCAGGGCGGGCATGGTGGTGGTCAGCAGCGCGGAGCAGCCGATGATCTTGGTGTCGGGATTCTCCTCATAGGTGGAAATGAACTTCTCCAGCGGCACGTCAACGCCCAGGTCGATGACCTCGAAGCCGGCGGATTCGATCATCATGATGACCAGGTTCTTGCCGATGTCGTGCAGGTCGCCCGCCACGGTGCCCATGATCATCTTGCCCATGCTGCCCACTTCGCCGCTGGCCAGGTGGGGCTTCAGGACCTCGACGCCCTTCTTCATGGCCTTGGCGGAGATCAGCATCTCAGGCACGAAAATCTCGTTGTTCTTGAACTTCTCGCCGACCACGTCCATGGCGGCAATCATGGTGTCCAGAATTTCGGTTGCGGCGACGCCCTCGTCCAGGGTCTCCTGCACGGCGGCGGGCACCAGCTTGGCCTTGCCACGGGTTACCAGATCGTTGACATTCTGAAGGCTCATAGTAATATTACTCCTTTCATAATAACCACGTCAATGGTTTGTCAGAACATGATGGTGATGGGCAGGCGGTTGGCCTCGATGTCCTCCTGCTTGAAGCCGAACTTCTCGCAGTTGTACTTGTCGATGGCGTCCCAGATGCCCTTGTAGGTGCCGTCGTACAGGGAGCCGGGGCCGCCCTGTGAGATGCACGGTATGAAGTACTTGCCGTCGGCGACGGACCCGCAGGTGTTGATGGCGTTCAGCGCGGCCTTCTCGCAGTCGGCGTAGGTCCAGCCGTCGAAGTCCACCTGCTTGTTGTCGATCTCGCCCATGAAGGTCATCTTGCCGCCGTACTGCCTGATCAGCTCCGGCACGTTGTTGGAGTGCATGCAGCCCTGCCACACGTCGATGCCCATCTCGATCATGATCGGCACGATGTTGGCGCAGTAGCTGTCGGAGTGGTGGATGATGAACTCCACGCCGTGGCTCTTGTAGTAGCCGTAGATCTGCTTGTAGGCGTCCAGGAAGAAGTCCTCGAACACGCTGGGACGCAGGAAGGAGTTGCGCTCGGAACCAAAGTCGTCGTGATGGAAGATGGTGTCCGGGTGCAGGTTGGAGCAGATGCCCTCGGCAAGCTCCAGCTCCCAGTCGGTGAGGTACTTGATGAGATCGTGCATCTCATCCGGATACTCCATGTAGTTCATCAGCGCCTCTTCCATGGAGCACAGGTGATGGCTCTGCTCGAACAGGCCGGGGGCCACGAAGGTGGCCTTGAAGGCTTTGGTGCCGTCCACGGCGGCGTACATGTCCTTGCACACGTTCCACAGCTCATCCGGGAACTTGAGGCTCGGGGCGTGCACGTAGTCGCGCCAGTGCTCGATGTCCTTCACCACGATCTTGTCCGGGGTGTGCACCGGGAAGGCGCCGGGGGTGTTGCCCGGGAAGGAGTTGGTGACGCCCCAGGCGTTCACCACGTTCATGTCGCCCTTTTTCAGAAGCGGCGACGCCAGCAGGAACGGATGGAACAGCAGGGCCACGGCCTCGTACTGGTTGACGAACCGGTCCGGCTTGCCGCCCAGTATGACCTGGCGCATGTTCTCTTTCGCCGTCAGCATGTCGATTCGACCTCCTTTATGCCAGAATGATGATCACTCCGCGTTGCACAAAAATACGCATTCACGATCCCACTTATTTTGTGCAACTTTCTCGTGAAAATACTATCATTTCCGGCCAATTCTGTCAATTCTTTTGACATTCGCCGTCGAATTTTCCACACTTTATGAAAAATGGCGCTTTACAATCCGCATTTTTGAGGATAAAATAGTGTCATAGGAGGGTGCGACGATGGCAAACGACAGGCTCATGCACATGGAACCGGATATGCGGATGCTCGCGGAAGCCCTGACGGAGGCGGGCATCGCCTGCCGCGTCGAGGGGCCGCGGGACGGTGCGCGCTTCCGGGGCGTCAGACTGTTCACCGGCCAGGCGGACCCGGAGGCGCGGCTTCTGTACCTCGTCCAGCCGGAGGACGCCGGGCGCTTCCCGCCGGGCTGTGCCTGCGCAAGTCCCGCGCACGTGAGCGGCGGGGCGTGCCTGCGCTGTCCGGAGGCGGACGTTTTCGCGCTGATGGGCGCGCTGGAGGCGCTGTTTGACCGTTACCGCCGATGGGAGCAGCGGCTGGACGAGCTGGTCTACCGGAACGTGGCCCTCGCCGCGCTGTGTGAGTCGGGGGCGGCGCTGCTGGGCAACCCCGTGTGCGTCCACGACGACTGGTTCGTGATGATCGCCCGGTCCCGGGAGCTGGACAAAGTGCTGCCGCCGGACACCATCATGAGCTCGGAGCGGGAATTCCTGCCCCGGATCATCGTGGAGGACTTCACCAATGACGCGGAATACCTGGAGACCTACGCCCATCGCTCGCCCCGGATCTGGGAGGGCACCCCGGGCCAGCCGCCCTGGCTGTACGTGAACCTGTGGGCGGGCGACGTGTACCGCGGGCGGCTGTTGGTGGTGCAGTATCACCGGGCCTTTCAGAGCGCGGACTACATGGTGGCGGAGGTGCTGGCCCAGCGGATCATGGCGCTTTTGGACCGCAAGCAGCTGGGCGTGGACCGTCCCCACCGGGGCATGGACGACATCGTGTTCGACGTGCTCTCCGGCCGCCAGCCCGAGGCCGACGAGATCACCCGGCTGATGAACTCGCTGCACTGGAACCCCCGGGACCGGGTGGTGTGCGTCCGCCTCCGGGAGCAGCGGGACGAGGGCAGCGCCATACTGGACCACGCGCTGCACAGCGGGCTGTTCCAGGCTTTTCCCCGGGGCTACATCATGTTCAACGAGCGGGAACAGTGCGTGCTTCTGAACCTGAGCCTCGACCCCATGAGCCTCGCCATGATCCGCCACACGCTGGCCCCGATCTGCCGCGACTACTGCCTCTACGCCGGCATGTCCTCCCCCGTGGACGGGCTGCAGGAGTGGCACGTGGCCTGGGTGGAGGCCCGCGACGCCTTGAACCGGGCCTACGAGCTACGGGGCGACAAGTGGATCATGCTGTTCTCGGACTGCATTCCCGCGCTGCTGCTCAACAGCCTCCAGCCGCCGCTGCGGCCCCGGCACGTCATCGCCCCGGAGCTCACCGCCCTGATGGAGTACGACGCCAAAAACGACACCCAGTACTTCGACACCCTGCGGGTCTTCCTGCTGGAGGAGCGCAACATCCCCCGCGCCTCCGAGAAGCTCATCATCCACCGCACCACGCTTCTGTACCGGCTTCGCAAGATCGAGAGCCTGGTCACCCTCAACCTCGACGACCCCTGGCGGCGGCTGTATCTGATGCTCTCTTTGAAGATACTGGACGGGACGCAGGCGTAGAGATAAAACGAACGGGGCTGTCTCAAAACGAACCGACGCCGCGCAATTCACTGTAGGGGCGGCATTCATGCCGCCCGCGGACGCCATGAATGGCGTCCCTACGAATGGATCGCAATGTTTTTTCGTCGTTTTGAGACAGCCCCGTCGCAGCGCGTCTCCCGGTTCTTCGGTCAGTCCTTCCTCTTGGACATGATCTCCAGTATGCGCAGGAACAGGTTGATGATGTCCAGATACAGGTTGGCCGCCAGGTCGATGGCGTTGTTCACAGTGCGGGCGCAGGTGTTGGCCAGGGCCCAGTCGTAGCCGATGAACAGCGAGAAGATCGCGACGAACACCCACTCGTAAACGGAGCTGTGGGTGCGGAAGATCAGCGTGGTCACCAGCTCGGCGGCGATGGCGATCAGCAGCCCCACGCCCAGCGCGCTGCCCATGCTCAGGAAGAAGCCGGGGAACACGGTGGCCAGGATCATGAAGGACAGCGTGACGATGGCGGTGACCAGCACCGCGGACTTCACAATGCTCACCGGCACGCCCGTGACGCAGGCGCACACCACCACGCCGATGGGCAGCGCGATCAGGTTGTAGCCGATGAAGCTCAATACCGGGCTATCCTTGCTCAGCAGCACGCTGCCGGCGATGACCATCACAAAGTAGCCCACCAGGAACAAAAGCGGATTGACGCTGACCATCATCTGGCTGATCTGCGCGCCGAACAGCGCCACCATCAGGTAGTTGAGCACAAAGCCCCACAGCAGCACGCCGCCGATGATCAGATTGAAGCCGCGCTCCGAGATCTCCACCTCGCCCGCCTTCAGATAGCGTCTTTCTTCATATAATTTTGCGGAATTTCCGATTGCCATGGTTGTAACCTCCCTTCAAGACGTCATCATAACAGCAAATCATTAACTGAGTATTACAAAACCATGTGTTTGCGGTCAAATCCGGCGCATACGCTGGTAAAGCGAACTGTTAAATGTGTTTCGGACGGAAAACGCAACGGATATTTAGCATTGGCGTGTTAGAATATATTCTGTATAAGCATGTGAAAGGCGGAAAAACCGATGAAAATAGTGGTACTCTGCGGCGGGCTGAGCATGGAGCGCAACGTCTCCATCACCAGCGGCACGCTGATTTGCCGGGCCCTGCGGGAGATGGGACATAAGGCCGTGCTCGTGGACATGTTCTACGGGCTGGAGGACATCGACACCCCGATCGATCGTCTGTTTGACGAGTTGCCGCCGCTTAAGGACGCCCAGGTGGGCAGTCTGGAGCCCGATCTCAGGGCGGTCGTCGCCTCCCGGAAGTGGAAAAGCCCCAGCAAGGTCGGCAAGGGCGTGTTCGAGCTGTGCGCGCTCTCGGACGTGGTGTTCCTGGGGCTGCACGGCGCCTGCGGCGAGGACGGGCGCATCCAGGCGGCCTTCGACCTGATGGGCATCCCCTACACCGGCTCGGGCTATCTGGGCAGCGCCATCGCCATGGACAAGAACCTCACCAAGAAGCTGGCCGCCGCTGCGGGGATCCGCACGCCCCGCTGGCAGATGGTGTACTACGACCGGGGCGACTCGCTGATGCAGGCGTCCTCCGTGGGGCTGCCCTGCGTGGTGAAGCCCGTGGACAGCGGCTCCTCCATCGGCGTGGCCATCGCCAACACCCCCGACGAGCTCTCGGCGGCGCTGGAGATGAACCGCCCGCTGGGGCGGTGCATCGTGGAGCAGTACATCAAGGGCCGGGAGATCGACGTGGGCGTTTTGAAGGGCGAGGCCCTGCCGTCCATTGAGATCCGGCCGAAGCACGGCTTCTACGACTACGTGAACAAGTACCAGGCCGGGGCCACGGTGGAGCTGTGTCCCTCCCCCATCGAGCCCGCCATCGAAAAGGAGCTGCGGCGCATGGCGGAAAAGGTGCACGCGCTGCTGGGCCTTGAGGGGTATTCGCGCTCTGACTATATGGTGGATGAGAACAACGACGTGTACTTCATCGAGATGAACACCCTGCCGGGCATGACCCCCACCAGCCTGATGCCCCAGGAGGCCGCCGCGGTGGGCATCGACTACAAGGCGCTGTGCCAGTCCATACTGGACGACGCGCTGGAGAGGAGCAAGGACGCATGAAGCCCTTTTATGTGAAGGACGCCGTGGCCGCCTGCGGGGGCCGCTATGTGGGGCCGGAGGCGGGGCTCACGCGCGAGGTGCGCTTCGTGACCAGCGACAGCCGCACCGCCGAGGCGGGCGCGCTGTTCGTGGCCTTCAAGGGCGAGCGCGTGGACGGACACCGCTTCATGGCCGACTGCCTCAGTAAGGGCGCGGCGTGCTGCGTGTCCGAGCGGGAGCCCGCCGACGCATCGGAGACCCCCTGCATCGTGGTGGACTCGTCGCTTCGGGCCATCGGGGCCATCGCGGCGTGGCATCGCGGCCGGTTCGACATCCCCGTGATCGGCGTCACCGGGTCGGTGGGCAAGACCACCACCAAGGAGATGATCGCCGCGGTGCTGTCCGTGCGGTTCAACACCCACCGCACCGAGAAGAACTTCAACAACGAGCTGGGCGTGCCGTGGACGCTCCTCAGGCTGGACGGCGAAAACCAGGTGTCCGTGGTGGAGATGGGCATCAACCGCTTTGGCGAGATGCGCCGCCTGACCCATATGGTGCGCCCCACCATCGCGGTGTTCACCGTGATCGGCGACGCGCACCTGGAGTTCCTGGGCGACCGGCCCGGGGTGCTGCGGGCCAAGGGCGAGATCTTCGAGGGTATGGACGCAGGCGGCCTGGCCGTTTTAAACGGCGACGACCCGCTGCTTCAAGCGTGCCACCCCGACATGCGCCGGGTCACCTACGGCAAGGACCCGTCAAACGACGTGTGGGCGGATGACATACGCTTCGACGGCGTGCACGGCCTGCGGTTCACCGTGCATCATCCGGAAGGTTCTTTTGAGGCGGAGATCGCCGAGTACGGCGCCCACCTGGTTTACGCGGCGCTGGCGGCGGCGGCGGTGGGCATGGCGCTGGGCATGCGCCCCGAGGAGATCGCCGAGGGCTTTAAACGCTACAGGACCGTGGGCAACCGCGCACGGGTGATCGACGCCGGCGGGCTCAAGATCGTCAGCGACTGCTACAATGCCAACCCCAACTCCATGCGCGCCGCCATCGACTCCCTGGCGGGCATCGAGGGCCGCAAGGTCGCCATACTGGGCGACATGCTGGAGTTGGGCGACGCCTCCGAGGCGCTGCACCGCGGCGTCGGCGAATACGCCGCGAAGGGCGGGGTCGATCTGGTGATCGGCTGCGGCAAACTGGCGAAGGCCGTCGCAGAGGGCGCGGAGGACGCGGGCGCAAGGGCGCTCTACTACGCCGACAGGGACGCCCTCATCGCCGATCTGCCGAAAATCGTCCGGCCCGGCGACGTCGTGCTCGTCAAGGCCTCGCACAGCCTCGCGTTTGAGAGGATCGTGGAGGCGTTGGAGAAATAGGGAACAGGGACAAGAGTGTGTTTCTAAATGCCGGGAGATGCAGTTTCGAGCGGATTTGGCTGCATTTCAAGGCGATTTTCCGCAGGCTTAGTGGGGCTAAGTCAAGGGAAACAGCCAAAGACGCCGAAAATGCGCTTCAGGCATTTTAGAAACACACTCAAGGGAACAGGGAACAGGAAAAGCTCCTGCCGGGTTCGTGTACAGCGATTGCTTCACAACGCGGCAGCCACTATTCCTGTTCCCTGTTCCCTGTTCCCTCTACTCCTCCCGTATCCTCCTCCCCCCATGCTTCTTCTGATACAGCACGCTCCCCGTCCGATACGCCATGGGGGTAACGCCCTTTATCGCCTTGAAGCGCTGTATGAAGTGGGAGATATCGCAAAAGCCCAGCTCCTGGGCGATGCGCTCCACGGGCCAGGCGGTGGTCTCCAGCAGGTAGCTGGCGTGGCTGACCTTGCGGTTCATGACGTACTTGGAGTAGGTGGTGCCCATCATGCGGGAGAAGAAGCTGGAGAAGTAGGCGGGATGGTAGCCGAAGGCCTGGGAGATCTCCGTGAGGCTGAGGCGGCGCTCGATGTTGTCGTCGATATACTTGAGGATGTCGTGGTTGACCGAGCGCCCGCCGGACTCGATCTCCACCCGCTTGCACAGCGTCATGAGGATCTCGTAGAGCTTGAGGCTGATGCCCGGGCCCATGTGGGAGGGCTGGTAGAGTATGGAGGTGCAGATGTTCATCACGTCCACGAAGGTGCTGCCCTCGTAGATCGGCCCGCCCACGTCCAGCACGTGGGTGGTCAGCTGGGCGGAATTGCCCCCGCCGTACTCCACCCACACCAGCCCCATGGGGTCCTTGGGGTCGGAGGAGTACAGGTGCCCCTCGTTGGGCGCCAGCACGAACGCCTGGCCCGCATGCACGTTGTACATGTGCCCGCGGCAGGACACGCTGCCCTTCCCGTGGAAGCAGCAGTGGATCAGGCTGTAGCGGTAGGCGTCGTCCCGGGAGATCACGAAGTCCGTCGGGGTCTTGAGCACGATGCCCGCCCGGTTGACCTGCATGTACAGCGCGTTCAGGTCCACCGGCTTGGAGGATATGTAGTAATCGTCGTGGGGCACGGTGCCCACGATGTCGTGTTCGAGATCGTCCGCGTAGTAGTTGCGCTTCATGGGTGTGTCCTCCGCAGTCCGTTGAATTGCCTACATCAAAATTATACAGCATAATATTTTGTTTGTCTACCATTAGTTATGATTGGTCCGAATAATTTTACGCCGCCATAAAGCGACATTCTCAAAAAACAGTTAAATTATACAAATAGTCCGGCGCATAACAGCAAGGGATATTGTTTATTTAAGATTGCCCGCCGCACTCCCGTCTTCCACACCGTTGAAGTTGACAACAGCGCCGAAATCATAACATATTAAAAATATACAGTTTTATCTTTGAAACATCAATAGCAATCGTGACATTGATTTGATATGATAATTTTAACGTTACCGCCTGTTGTGAAGATGATCCTCCCCGGCGCGGGAGGATTATTATAAAAACCGAGGAGGAAATCGTCATGAAGAAAATCGTCGCAGCAATCCTGGCTCTGATGTTGGTTCTGTCCGTGGCCGCGTTCGCCGAGGGCAATCCGACCATCGCCTACGTGCCGAAGGTCATCGGCCAGCCCTGGTGGGACCACGTGCAGCAGGGCGTTGAAGCCTGGGCCGCCGACAAGGGCATCGATGTGATCTACAAGGGTGGCACCACCACCGACTCCGCCGAGCAGGTGCAGATCATGACCGACCTGGTCAACCAGGGCATCGACATCCTGTGCTTCTCCCCCAACGATCCCGACGCCTGCGAGCAGATCTGCAAGCAGGCCCGCGACAAGGGCGTCATCGTCATCGCCACCGAGGCCTCCGGCATGGAGAACGTGGACTTTGACATCGAGGCCTTCGACGAGGCCGGTCTGGGCGCGTTCCTGATGGACGAGCTGGCCGCGCAGATGGGCGAAGAGGGCGAGTACATCACCATGGTCGGCTCCATGACCATGGAGTCCCAGAACAACTGGGCCGACGCCGCCATCGCCCGCCAGGAGGCCGCCTATCCGAACATGACCCTGGTGCCCGACAAGCGCGTCGAGGACAACTCCGACGCTCAGGAGGCCTACAACCTCACCATGCAGCTCAAGGAGAAGTATCCGGACCTCAAGGGCATCCTGGGCACCGGCTCCTTCGACGCTCCCGGCGCCGCCCGCGCCATCGAGGAGATGGGCCTGACCGGTGAGATGTTCGCCATCTCCGTGGCCATGCCGGCCGAGGTCTCCGACTACCTGATCAACGGCACCCTCAAGTCCGTCGCGCTGTGGGACGCCAGCGTCACCGCCAAGGTGCAGCTCAACGCCGCCATGAAGCTCTTCGCCGGCGAGTCCATCGAGGAGGGCTCCGACCTGGGCGAGGAGGGCTACGCCGCCATCCACATCGCCGACAACGGCAAGGGCAAGAACTACATCTACGGCGACGGCTATCTGGCCGTGACCGTGGACAACTGGGAGTCCTTCGGCTTCTGATCGATCAAACGACCTCTTGCGAGGCAGGGAAGGTGTGCCTTCCCTGCCTCGATTCACGATTGACCGTCCGCTGATGAGATCGGCATCGCGCGGGCGATGCGATGTCATGAACGGACCACGAACGACAAAGGAGCAAACAAAACATGTCTGAATACCTGCTTCAAATGACGGGGATTGACAAGTCCTTCGGCGGCGTGCACGCGCTGGACCACGTCAATTTCGCCATCAAGCCCGGCAAGGTGATGTGCCTGGCCGGGGAAAACGGGTGCGGCAAGTCCACGCTGGTGAAGATCATCTCCGGCGTGTACACCCGCGATTCGGGCGAGGTGATGTTCGAGGGCAGGGCCATTGAGAAAATCACCCCGGCGGACGCCACGCGCATGGGCATACAGGTCATCTACCAGGACCTCTCCATCTTCCCGAACCTGACGGTGATGGAGAACCTGGCCATCAACTCGGAGATCACCGCCAACCGCAAGATCGTCAACCGGAAGCGCTGGGAGCAGACCGCGCGGGAGGCGCTTTCCAAGATCGGCTATGAGATCGACCTGCACAAGAAGATGGGCGAGCTGTCCGTGGCGGACAAGCAGCTGGTGGCCATCTGCCGCGCGCTGCTGTTCAACGCGAAGCTCATCATCATGGACGAGCCCACCACCGCGCTGACAAAAAAAGAGGTGGACGCGCTGTTCAAGACCGTGCGGCAGCTTCGGGACTCCGGCATCGCCATCATGTTCATCAGCCACAAGACGGAGGAGATCTTCGAAATCTCCGACGACGTGTGCATCATGCGCAACGGCAAAAACGTGTTCCTCGGGGAGACGGCCACGCTGACGAAGAAGGACTTCACCTACTACATGACCGGCCGCGAGATCGAGGACGACTACTTCGTGCCCACCAACATCTCAAAGGAGCCGGTGCTGAAGGTCGAGCATCTGACCTGGAGGGACAAGTTCCACGACGTGTCGTTCGAGCTTCGAAAGGGCGAGATCCTCGGCATCACGGGCCTGCTGGGCTCGGGCCGCACGGAGCTGGCGCTTTCACTGTTCGGGCTGGGCAAGGTGCACTCCGGCACCATCACATTAAACGGCCGGCCGGTCAAAATCTCATCGCCCATCGAGGCCCAGAGGCTGCGCATCGGCTACGTGCCGGAGGACCGGCTGACCGAGGGCCTGTGCCTGCGGCAGCCCATCGCGGACAACATCATGCTCTCCTCATTAAAGCAACTCACCCGGGCGCTGGGCATGATCCGGCATCAGGAGCTGTTTGAGAAGTCCAACGAGTGGGTGAAGACCTTCTCCATCGCCACCGACGACGCCCACAAGCACGCCTCCACGCTCTCCGGCGGCAACCAGCAGAAGATCGTGCTGTCCAAGTGGCTCAACAACGACCTGGACGTGCTGATCCTGAACGGCCCCACCGTGGGCGTGGACATCGGCGCCAAGCAGGACATCCACGCGCTGGTGCACGACCTGGCCAACAAGGGGCTGGCGGTCATCATCATCTCCGACGACCTGGCGGAGGTGGTGGTCAACTGCAACCGCGTGATCGTCATGAAGGACGGCGGCATCGTGGGCGAGATGACCGGCGACAGGATCACCGAGGAGAACATCCTCGACATCATACGATGAGGAGGCGCGCACATGAATAAGGCTGCATTGAAGCGCATGACGCGCAGAACCGAGTTTTACATGTTTATCGTGCTGATCCTGCTGTGCGTGCTGGTTCAGATCAAGTCCGGCGGCAAGCTGATCGCCTTCCCGGGCATATTCACCCGGCTGAACGTCACGGTGCTTCGGACCATGGTGGTGAACGGCATGTTCGCCATGTGCTCGCTGGTGGTCATGATCTCCGGCGGCTTCGACCTGTCCTTCCCCGCCATCGCGGCGCTGTCGTACTCGCTAACCTGCACCATCTGCTTAAACAACGGCTGGTGCCAGAACAGCCCCGTCGTGGGCTTTCTGCTGGCGGCGGCCATCGGCTGGGTGCTGGGCATGCTGAACGGCTGGATCATCTCAAACTTCAAGCTCAACACCATGATCGTCACCCTGGGCACGCAGACGCTGTTCACCGGCATCTCCATGGGCCTGCTGGCGCTGAAGGAGATCACCTCCACCCTGCCCAACGGCTTCAAGACCTTCGGCAAGCTGTATATCCTGGAGGGCGTGGACGGCAAGATCCGCTTCACGCTGTCGGCGATGGTGATCTTCCTGATACTGCTGTGCGCCATCGTGTCGTTCATACTCAACAAGACCATGTTCGGCCGGGCGCTTTACGCCATCGGCGGCAACGAGGTCTCCGCCGAGCGCGCCGGCTACAACGTCAAAAAGGTCAAGTTCCTGCTGTACTCCTCCGTGGGCGCGCTTTCGGGCTTCGTGGGCATGATCCGCGTGTGCATGGAGAGCCAGTCCATCCCCAAGGCCATGGTGGGCCGCGAGATGACCATCATCCCCGCGGTCATACTGGGCGGCGCGTCGATCTTCGGCGGCGAGGGCACCGTGTTCGGCACGGTGGTGGCGGTGGCCATCATATCGCTGGTGTCCAACTCCATGCTGCTGCTGGGCATCGACACCTACTGGCAGCAGTTCTTCAACGGCCTGGTGATACTGGTCGGCGTCACCGTGTCCGCCCTGCAGGCCAAGCGCCAGAAGCAGTAAAGGGAGGTGCGCAATGATGAAATCCAAGACCTTTGAAAAGCACAGCTACACCTTCATGCTGCTGGGCCTGATGGCCGTGGTGCTGCTGTTCTTCACCGCCTTAAAGGGCGGCATGATGTGGAAGGGCGACGTGTGGCTGGGCATCGCCATGCAGTTTCCGGAGTACGGCGTGGTCACGCTGGGGCTGATGTTCTGCTTCATCTGCGGCAAGATGGACATGTCCTTCATGGCGCTGGGCAACTTCGCCACCATCATGGCGGTCATGTACATGGGCGCCCACGCGGATTCCCCGGCGGGCGGCGTGATACTGGTGGGCATCGCGATCGCCCTGGGCATCGCGGTCGTCGGCGGCCTGATCAACGGCCTGCTGGTGGCATACCTCGACATCCCGCCGGTGATGGCCACCATCTCCATGCAGCTGGTGTGGACGGGCCTCTCGGTGGCGCTGACCAACGGCAACACCGTCAAGGGCCTGCCGAGCCTGTACACCGACATCGGCCACACCTACCTGCTGGGCTTTCTGCCGGTGCCGCTTCTGATCTTCCTGGTGATATTCGCCGTCGCCTGGTGGCTTTTGCAGCACACCGTGTACGGCGAGAAGCTCTACATGGTGGGCACCAACATCAAGGCCGCCGAGTTCTCCGCCATCAACACCAGGCGCATGGTGATCGGCACCTATATCCTCTGCGACGTGATCTGCTGCATCGGCTGCCTGATCATGATCTCCACCATGGCCAGCGCCAAGGCGGACTACGGCACCTCCTACGTGATGCGCTGCATACTGATCCTCGTGCTGGCCGGCGTGCTGCCGGACGGCGGCATGGGCAGGATCGACAATGTGCTCATCGCCATCGTCACCATACAGATCATCGCCACCGGCGTCAACATGTTCCCCAACCTCAATACATACTACGCCAGCCTCATATGGGGCGCCCTGCTGCTGGTGGTGCTGGTGATGTCCACCCGTATGAGCAGCGGAGGATTCTTGAGGCTGCGGGCTAAAAAGGCTGCGAAGGCGTGAGAATAATTAGAGTGGAGAGTGGAGAGTGAAGAGTGAAGATCAGGATGAAATCCTTACGGATTTCTTTTGATTGAAGGCTGCGAAGCATCGTACAATCATTGATTATTATATATAAATTAAAACAAATCCGAAGGATTTGTACCACAACTCCACTCTCCACTCTTCACTCTCCACTCTCGGGCGCAGCCCGATATAATAGACGAACCACATAACAATACGCATGGGAGGAACCTGACATGAACAGCCTGGAGAGATTCTACAAGACCATCGCCTACGAGCCTGTGGATCGTCCCGCCTGCTGGCTGGGCGACCCGACCCCGGAGGAGGCCAAAAAGCTTTGCAAATACTACGGCGTCGCCAACACCAGCGAGCTCAAGAAGGTGGTCGGGGACGACTTCTACGCGGTGGAGATCCCCTATCACTCCCCCACCTGCAACGCCATATTCGCGGCGTTTGACTGGTACATGAACGGCACCAACGTGGACACCGAGCACCGCACGCTGACGGCGGACGGCTGCTTTGCCCACTGTGAGGACCTTGACGACGTGAAGGCCGTGAACTTCCCCTGGCCGGACCCGGAGAAGTACATCGACCCCGAGCTGTGCCGCAGGCTGGTGGGCGAGGCTCCCGAGGGCAAGACGGTCATGGGCATGCTGTGGGCGTGCCACTTCCAGGACACCTGCGCGGCCTTCGGCATGCAGACGGCACTGATGAACATGGTGGCGGAGCCGGAGATGGTGCACTACGTGGACGACCACATCGTAGCGTTCTACGAAAAGGCCCTGCGCATCTTCCTCGATGCCACGAAGGGCAAGGTGCACGCGCTGCTCATCGGCGACGATGTGGGCAGCCAGCGCGGCCTGATGATCTCCCCGGCGCTGGTGAAGGAATTCGTGATCCCCGGCGCGAAGAAGCTCATCGACATCGCCCACAGCTACGGCGTGAAGATCGTGTACCACTCCTGCGGCTCCATCGTGGACGCCATACCGCTTTTGATCGAGGCGGGCGTGGACGCCGTGCATCCCATACAGGCCAAGGCCGCGGGCATGAACCCCGAGAACCTCAAGGAGAAGTTCTACGGCAAGGTGGCCTTCTGCGGCGGCGTGGACACCCAGGACCTGCTGCCCTTCGGCACGCCGGAGCAGGTGGCGCAGCGCGTCAGGGAGCTCCGGGCGATCTTCCCCACCGGATTGATCGTCTCCCCCAGCCACGAGGCGCTCCAGGCGGACGTTCCTCCGGAAAATGTTAAATCTTTATTTGACGAAGCGGGAAAAATATATTAAAATAGACGTAGGAGGGAAAAGCACATGCTTCTGCGCTTTGGACAGATGATCAAGGTCAGGCCCGACTGCCTGGCCGCCTACAAGAAGTGGCACGCCAACCCCATGCCCGGGGTCAACGAGATGATCAAGGCCTGCCACCTGAAGAACTATTCCATCTACAGCAGAGGGGACTACCTGTTCGCCTACTTCGAGTATGACGGGGACGACTTCGACGCCGACATGGCGAAGATGGCCGCCGACCCCAATACCCAGGCCTGGTGGGACGTGGTGAAGCCCCTGATGCAGCCGCTGGAAGATCGCAAGGAAGGCGAATTCTGGTCCGACATGGAGGAAGTGTATCACCTCGATTAATAACACAGGGGGATGAAATCACATGATTATCATCGGCGAGAAGATCAACGGCTCCATTCCGATTGTGGCGGATGCCATCGCCCGCAGGGACAGCGAGTTCATCAAGGCCCGCGCCAGGATGCAGGAGGAGGCCGGCGCCACCTTCATCGACTGCTGCGCGTCCGTGCCCGAGGCCCAGGAGGTCGAGACCCTCAAGTGGATGATCGACTGCATTCAGGAGGTCTCCGACCTGCCCATCTCCGTGGACAGCCCCAGCGCCAAGGTGCTCTCGGAGGCCTACAAGTTCTGCAAGAGGCCCGGCCTGTTCAACTCCGTGTCCGGCGAGGGCGACAAGATCGACATCATCTTCCCGATCATGGCGGAGAACAAGAAGTGGGAGTGCATCGCCCTGTGCTCCGACGACACGGGCATCCCGAAGAACGCCGCCGACCGCCTGAAGGTGTTCGACAAGATCATGGCCAAGGCCAAGGAGTACGGCATCACGCCCAACCGGCTGCACATCGATCCGCTGGTGGAGATGCTGTGTACCTCCGAGAATGGCATCGAGACGAACACCGAGGTCATCTCGACCATCCGCGAAAAGTATCCCAGCATCCACATCACCGCCGCCGTGTCCAACATCTCCTTCAACCTGCCGGTGCGCAAGATGGTGAACCTGGGCTTCACGGTGCTGGCGATGAACGCCGGCCTGGACAGCGCCATTCTCGATCCCACCAACCGCGACATGATGGGCGTCATCTTCGCCACCGAGGCGCTGCTGGGCATGGACGACTACTGCATGGAGTACATCTCCGCCTACCGCGAAGGCCTGTTCGGACCGAAGAAGGACTGACTTAACGCAACCGAAGCACAATGAATCGAGCCTTTCCGACCGGTGAAGCCGCGTCGGAAAGGCTGTATTGGTATGCGATCAAACAGGGAGGCCGCCATGGAATATCATGTGAACTACATCGCCGAGGGCCGATGCGTGACCGTCCCGGCGGGAACGACGCTGCTGGAGGCCCAGCGGCTTGCGCAGCTGCCCGCCGACGCGCCTTGCGGCGGCAAGGGGACCTGCAAGAAGTGCGCCGTGGAGTACCGCGGGGCGGGAGAGGCCGCGTGGCGGCGGGAGCTGGCCTGCCGCGTGACGGTGGACCGCGACATGGAGGTGCGCCTGCTGCGCGGCGACGAGAAGCTGCAGGTGCTGACCGACAGCGCCCAAACCGACGGACAGGCGTGGGACCCCATGGTGCGCGCGCGCCCGATCCACGTCGCGCCCTGCGCCCGGGGCGACAGCACCGCCGACTGGTCCCGGCTGTGCGCGGCGCTGGGCGACGGCCCCTGGCAGGTCAATATGAAGCTGTGCAGGAACCTGGGCGCGCTGCTCAAGCGCGCGGGGGGCGACGTGTGGGCCGTGACCGCCGGGGACCGTGTGCTGGACGTCCGGGCGGAGGAGCCCCGGGTGTGCGTCGCGGCCTTCGACCTGGGCACCACCTCCATCGCGGCGTACCTGATCGAGGTCAACGGCGAGAAGCGGCAGATCGTCGCCGGCATGCGCAATCCCCAGGCCCAGTACGGCGGCGACGTGATCTCCCGGGCGGACTACGCCCTGGAGCACGGCCCGGAGGCGCTGGCGGACTGCGCCAGGGAGGCCATCGACGGCCTGCTCGGGCGCATGTGCCATCAGGCGAACATCGCCCGCGAGAGCGTGTACGCCGTGCTGCTGGCCGGCAACACCGCCATGCACCACCTGTTCCTGGGCATCTCGCCGGATTCGCTGGTGCACGCGCCCTACAACCCGGTCGTCAGCGAGCCGCTGGACCTCTCCGCGTCCCACTTCGACCTGCACGGCCACCCCGCCGCCCGGCTGTACATGCTGCCGGTGATCGGGGGCTTCGTGGGCGCGGACACCGTGGGCTGCCTGATCGCCGGGGACTGGCTTGAACGGGAGAAGCTGACATTGATGATCGACATCGGCACCAACGGAGAGCTGGTACTGGGCGACCGCCGTCGCCGCATCGCCTGCTCCACCGCCGCGGGGCCCGCCTTCGAGGGCGCGAAGATCACCTGCGGCATGCGCGGCGCGGAGGGGGCCGTCGATCACGTGTGGCTGGAAGACGGGGCTCTGCGCTGGCACGTGCTGGGCGAAGGCGCCGCCGTCGGCATCTGCGGCTCCGGGCTGGTGGACCTGGTGGCGATGCTGCTTCAGTCCGGGGCCATGGACGAAAGCGGCCGGCTCGAGGACGGGGACCGCTACGACCTCGGGGACACCGGCGTCTACATCACCCAGAAGGACATCCGCGAGGTCCAGCTCGCCAAGGCCGCCATGGCCGCCGGCATCGTGCTGATGGCGGAGAAGCTGGGCGTCGGGATCGAGGAGATCGAGGAGGTCAACATCGCCGGGGCCTTCGGCAACTACATCGACCCGGACAACGCCTGCGCCATCGGGCTGATCCCCCAGGCGCTCCGGCAGCGCATCGTGCCCGTGGGCAACGCCGCCGGCGAGGGCGCGCGCCGCGCGCTGACAGATCGCGCCGCGTGGCGCTCCGGCGAGACCCTCGCCCGCACCACCGAGTTCCTCGAGCTCGCCACCATGCCCCAGTTCCAGGATGAATTCGTCGATCAGCTCGGCTTCCCGGAATGATTTTCAAATGGGTATTGACAAATCGCGGTGACAGGTATATAATTACATATGAACAGATGATCATATGTTTGGAGGTGGTGGCGTGCAGGACCGCATCGAGTGCTGCGAGGAGCACTGCGTGCATCCGGAGATCCTCGAGCACGTGAAGCTGGAGATGCCAAACGAGGAGGCGCTCTACGACCTGGCGGAGCTGTTCAAGGTGTTCGGTGACACCACGCGCATCCGCATACTGTACGTGCTGTTCGAATCGGAGATGTGCGTGTGCGACATCGCGGAGCTTCTGAACATGTCCCAATCGGCGATCTCCCATCAGTTGCGGGTGCTCAAGCAGGCCAAGCTGGTGGGCAACCGGCGGGAGGGCAAGACCATCTACTACTTCCTGGCGGACGACCACGTGCGCACGATCATCGGCCAGGGCATGGAACACATCGAGGAATGAGCGAGGAGGAAGCAGCAATGAAGAAGACCTACAAGATCGACGTGGACTGCGCAAACTGCGCGAACCTGATGGAAGAGGCCGCCAAGAAGACCCCGGGCGTGGCCAACTGCGCGGTGAGCTTCATGACCCTCAAGATGAAGGTGGAATTCGACGAGGGCGCGGACGTGGACAAGGTGATGCAGGCGGTGCGGGACAACTGCAAGAAGGTGGAGCCGGACTGCGAAGTGTTCCTTTGATAATTGGGAATTGGGAATGGGGAATTGGGAATTTGAATTGCGTCCTGATTCCCTCTTCTTTTTAGGAAAGGTCGTGCCGGTATGAATCAGAAGCAGAAAAAACTGTTGATTCGCATCATCGTCGCCGCGGTTTTCTTCGTGCCGCTGTACCTGATCTCCGAGGGTATTGTGAAGGTTCCCCTGCCCCAGTGGGCAATAATCCTGCTGTTCCTTGTTCCCTACCTGACGGTGGGTTACGACATCCTCAGAAAGGCGTTTCTGGGCATCAAGAACGGCAAGGTGTTCGACGAGTGCTTCCTGATGACCGTGGCGACCGTGGGCGCGATCGCGCTGGGCGAGTACGGCGAGGGCGTGGCGGTCATGCTGCTCTACCAGGTGGGCGAGCTGTTCCAGAGCTACGCCGTCGGAAAG
>CACXBB010000019.1 GCA_902765735.1 uncultured Eubacteriales bacterium
ACTGCTATTGCCCCACTAAGCCTGCGGAAAATCGCCTTGAAATGCAGCCAAATCCGCTCGAAACTGCATCTCCCGGCATTTAGAAACACACTCTAATTCCCCGAATTGTACTGCGACGCTGAAATTTAATCCCGAAGACGCCGGGGAACCAGTCGACACCAACGGGACGTATCGTGTCGATTACGGCAAGAAGGTCATTGTCGAGCTGTCCAGCCCGCAGGCCGGCTATACGCTCTATCAGGCCATAGTAAAATTGAACGGTACTGATACTGTCAATGAGGAGAATGGGAAGTATTCCTTCACCATGCCCGATCAGGAAGTCACCACCATGACCGTAGAGTGCCTGACCGAGTGGCAGGCGCTCCAGGCGGCGCTGAAGGCGGGCGGCGATGTCAAAGCCTCGGACTATGACTGTAACAATGA
Source organism: uncultured Eubacteriales bacterium (assembly GCA_902765735.1). Lineage (GTDB taxonomy): Bacteria > Bacillota > Clostridia > Christensenellales > Aristaeellaceae > UBA2862. The sequence continues at coordinate 424 of CACXBB010000019.1, forward strand.
CCATGTGATCCAGGAGGGCGCAGACGATACCGCGCTGGTGATTCCCCAAGATAAGGATGTGACGCTGGACCTGAACGGCATCATCATCAACCGCACCCCGGCGGAGCAAACGGGCGATGCTGGCGCTTCGACGACGCCTGTCTACGACGACAACGTGATCACCGTGGAAGGAAAACTGACCCTGACGGACAACAAACCGAATCAGGGGCACACCGGCGACCTGCCCAAGGGCGGCCTCATCACCGGCGGCAACACCACCGACGGCGGCGGCGTGTATGTGGACAGTGACGCGACCTTCGATCTGTCCGGCGGCACAATCGGCGACACGAACACCGGCAACACCGCGACTTACGGCGGCGGCGTGTACGTGGTCGGCGATGATGCCGAGTTTACCATAAACAGCGGCACGATCACCGACAATGAGGCGACCAATGGCGGCGGCGTGCACGTGTCTGACGACGGCACGTTTACCATGGAAGGCGGCACGATCACCAACAATAAGGCGACCGAAGTCGGCGGCGGCGTGTATATCTATGCCGGCGATAATGATGAAGATGATGTGGATGAGGATGGATGTGGCACGTTCAACCTGTCCGGCAATCCGACCATCACCGGCAACACCGCGGATAATAAGAAGAACAACGTGTACCTGCCGGATGGCATCATGATCTACATCGCCGACAAGCTGAACAAGGCCGCTTCCGTTGGCGTGACGATGGAAAATGCCCCCAGCGTGTTCACCAGCGGCCTTTCCGGCAGGGGCACAGACGAGAACTTCTCCAGCGACGACCCAGGCTATGCCGTGGGCCTGACTAAAGAGCGCGAGGCGCAACTGGTGGAGATCATCACCAGCGTTGCAGTGGACATCACTGCGCCTGTGGCGACCGTGGCGCTTGACGACAAGGCGGAAACAACTAAGGACAATGTAACATTGATCAATTCAGGCGCGATCACATGGGCCCCTGAGGCCTCAGACGGCAAGGCGGCTTACAATACGGCGTATACCGCTACGGTCACGGCTAAGGTCGATGATGATGAACATGTCTTTGCAAGTGATGTCAGCGCGAAGGTGAACGGGGAAGAGGCCACCGTGAAGCTGAACAACGACGGCACGCTGAGCATCAGCTATACCTTCCGCAAGACGGCGCAGGTGCTAACGATCACGGGGACGAACAAGACGGTTGAATATTCTCCCAATGGCATTCCCATTCCCGTGGATGGCATGTTCACCATCCCGAACGGCGCGGGCACGCCGACCTACACGGTGACCGGACTCATCGGCAATGACAGGCTGACCGGCGCGCTCGCGCGCCAGCCCGGCGAAGCGCCCGGAAGCTACGGCATCACCCAGGGCAGCTTCGCCGCGCCGTCGGACAACTACGCCCTGAGCTTCACCGGCTCGACGCTGATCATCTACCGCAAGGCCGGGGGCAACGGGGGTCAGGACGATGATTCCGACAGCGATATCTCCGTGCTGGCGACCCTCAAGCCGGGCGCTGACGGCACATCGCTGGAGGTCGGCTGGATCTCGCTGATCGACGCGGACGGCTTCGACATCTTCTACACGGTGTGCGGCCCGGAGAACCCCTATCAGATCATCGGGAGCGTGACCGCCGCGGACCTGCTGGATTATTCCATCACCGGCCTGAAGAAGGGCCAGTGCTACAAGGCCTGTGTCCAGGCGTGGAGAGGAACCAAGGACAACAAGACCTACGTCGGCAAGCCCAGCCCCAAGATCCACGCCATCGTGGGCGGATCAAACAAGACCCGCTGCAACGCGAAGAAGGTCAAGACCAGGAAATCTGCCTTGACGCTGAAGGTCGGAGGCAAGAAGAGGAAGATCATGGCCTCTGTCGTCAGGTCGGTTCGGAGCAAGAAGGTTCTGAAACACGTCAAGAAGTACCGCTATTTCAGCACCAACCGGAAGGTGGCGATCGTCAGCGCCAAAGGAAAGGTGAAGGCCGTCGGGGCCGGAACCTGCACGATCTTCGTACTGGCGAACAACGGCGTGTACAAGGAAGTGACGGTGACGGTGGAATAGGGGATTGGCGTTTTGTTGGGGGGGGGGTAAACACCTCATCCGTCCCGCCTGCGGCGGTCCACCTTCCCCTCAAGGGGAAGGCAACACCTCATCCGTCCCGCCTGCGGCGGTCCACCGGGAGAGGATGGGGTTATCCCACAACGGAAATGGATTCATGAAACAAGCGTAGGGGCGCCGATGCGGCGCCCGCCCGGGTACGATATGCAACGTACTTCGCGGCGGGCGGCGCATCGCCGCCCCTACAATATGTAAGCACATGAATGATTATCCGTCTTGAATGTTTATCCATCCTGAATCAGCCCCGTCCCGGCGCGAGCTTCTACCCCTGGAGGCCGCGGGACTGGCGGTCCATGTCCTCGACCACGATGTCATAGATCTCGCCGAGGGTGGAGCAGTATTCGAGCACCTTCCAGGGCTCGTTGGTATGGTAGTGGATCTTGATCAGCTCATCGTCGCCCACGGCCAGCAGGCAGTCGCCCTTGAAGTTGGCCTCGAAGTAATCGCGGATGACGTCCTCATCCAGGCCCTCGCCCTCGATCAGCAGTTGGGTATCGTAACGGAATTCGGTGTATTCGCCGCTCATGTCAATTCTCTCCTTTTACAGCATTGGAATCATGTCGGAAAGTCTGCCGAACTTCAGGTCCGGCACGGTATCGGATTCGGCCAGCATCCGCTCAGTGGTCTCGCCGGACATCACCAGTACGGACAGCATGCCGCTGCGCAGGCCGGTCTCGATGTCGGTATAGAGCCGGTCCCCCACCATGGCGAGCTGATCGACACGAAGCCCGGTGCGCCGGAGCACCGCCTCGACGATGCCGGTGTTGGGCTTGCCGACGATGAGGTCCGGCCGACGGCCCGCGGAGGCCTCGATGAAGGCCAGGATCGCGCCGATGTCCGGCATGAAGCCGGTCTCGGTGGGGCAGTTGAAGTCCGGGTGGGTGGCGATGAAGGGCAGCCCGGCGCGCACGAAGTCGCACACCCGGCGCATTTTGTCGTAGTCCAGCGTGGTGTCGAAGCCGACCACCACGAGGTCGGGGTTTTCGTCGTCCACGGGGACGCCCGCCTCTTGAAACTCCTCAAGCAGGTATTCGTTGCCCAGCACGAAGGCCCTTTTGCCGGGGTAGAGCGCCTTGAGCTTTTCGCAGGTGGCCTCGCCGCTGGTGAGGATGTGGCTTCGGTCGGTTTCAAGCCCCATGCGCCGCAGCTTTTCCACGTAGAAGCTGGCGTTGTGGCTGGAGTTGTTGGTGAGGAACATGTAATTGCGGCCCGTGGCGAGCACCCTGTCGATGAAGTCCAGCGAGCCCTCGATCAGCTCCCCGCCCAGGTAGAAGGTGCCGTCCATGTCCAGCAGGAAGCACCTGACGTCAGCGATATTCATGGCCTCAGTCCTCAAACTCGATGACGCCTTCGCCCAGCCGGCTCACGGACGCCAGGGCCTCCACGCGGTAGCCGGCCTCCCGCAGCTTGCCCATGCCGGGCTGGAAGGACTTGGCGATCACCGCGCCCACGCCGATCACCTTCGCCCCGGCCAGCTCCAGCAGCCGGATGCCGCCGAAGGCCGCCTCGCCGTTGGCCAGGAAGTCGTCCACCAGCAGCACCCGGTCGCCGGGATCGATGAACTGGGATTTGAGGGTCAACTGGTAGGGCATATTCTTGGTGAAGGAGAACACCTCGGTTTGTATGATGCCGTCCTTCAATATGCTGGACACCGATTTTTTCAGGATCACCAGCGGCAGGTCCATTTCGAGGGCCGTCATGGCCGCCGGGGCGATGCCCGAGGACTCGATGGTCGCCACCCGGGTGATGCCGTCGTCCCTGAACAGGCGGGCGAACTCCGCGCCGACCGCCTTCATCAGCTTCACGTCCACCTGGTGGTTCAGAAAGCAGTCCACCAGCAGCACGTGATCGTTCAGCGCCCGTCCCTCTGAGAGAATCCTTTGCTTCAGCAGGTCCATTCGGTTCACAACCTTTCGCTTGAATTGGGAATTGGGAATTGGGAGTTGGGAATTGGGAATTGAGATTGGCGGCACGCTTCCAGCAGAAACGGCGGCAGCGGCTTTCTTTAATTCCCAATTCCAAATTAATTCTTTTCCTCGCTCTCCTCAGCGTTTCCGATCTTCTCCACGATCGCCCACTCCACCCTTCTGTCCGCGACCTCCTCGACGCTGATGCGCAGGCCGAAGCACTCGACCACGGGGCGGGCGCCGTCAGCGGGGATCTCGGTCAGGCGGCTGAACACCAGCCCGCCCAGGGTGTCGAACTCCTCGTCGGTGGGCAAGTCGATCTTGAGGGTCTCGGCGATGGTCTCCAGGTCCGCGGCGCCGGAGATGCGCCACTTGTTCTCGCCCAGGGGCTGTATGTCCTCGTCCTCCTTGGGGTCGAACTCGTCGTAGATGTTGCCCACGATCTCCTCCAGCAGGTCCTCCAGCGTGATCAGGCCGCTGGTGCCGCCGTACTCGTCCACCACGATGGCGATGTGCTGCTTGCGGGTCTGCATCTCCTTGAACAGCACGTCGGTGCGCACGGACTCCGGCACGAAGTGGGCCGGGCGGATCAGCTGTCTGAGGGGCGTGTGGCCGCCCTCGCACTGGTCCAGCAGGAAGTCGCGGGTGAACAGTATGCCCTGCACGTTGTCCAGGGAGTCCTCATACACCGGGAAGCGGCTGCGGCCGCTCTCGCGAATGAGGTTCATGATCTCCTCGTTGGTGGAGTCGATGTCCACGGCGGTGATGTCCTTGCGGTGGATCATGCAGTCCCCGGCGTCCATGTTGTTGAACTCGAAGATGTTCTCGATCATCTCCTTCTCGTCCGACTCGATGGCGCCCTTCTCCTCGCCGATGTCCACCATCTGGAGGATGTCCTCCTCGGTGACCAGCTCGCTCGAATCGGGGTTGCTCAGGTGGAAGGGCCGGAGGATCAGCCGCCCCAGCGCCGCGGCCAGCCGGGTCAGCGGCGAGAGTATGATCAGCGTCCACTCGGCCACGGGGGCCACGCGGTCGAACAGCTTCTGCCGCCCGTGGGCCGCCAGATAGGCCGGCACCACGCCGCAGAGCATGAACGCGAGCACGCAAAAGGGAATCAGCAGGCACAGCGCCGTCCAGCCGCGGGCGGAAAGCCCCAGCCGGGAGAGCAGAAACGCGGACACGCCGCCCCGCAGCCAGCCGTGCAGCGCGACCCAGGCGATCAGCACCAGAACCGTCCAGCTCATCTGGAACGGGCCGAAGGGCTCCTCGCCGCGCTCGATCATGCGCACGGCGCGCTTCGCCCGGGGGGAATCGCCCTCCGCCTGGCGGCGCAGCTCGCCCTCGTCCAGAAACGGCAGACACGCCGCGGTCAGCCGCACCACGGCCGCCAGCAGCGTCGAAATGACGATGATGATAATGGGACCAAACGGGTCGTCCATCTGGACAAATACCTCCCTGTGATTTGGTAATACAAAATCATTATAACATGATCGTCGGCGTCTTTCCCTGCGGGAGCCGCCGACCCGGCCAACCGGGCTTCGCCCCGGTTGCCTGATCATTATACCATATCCCCGTTGATTTTGATACACCAAATGGAAAATTAATGTGATGAGATTGTAAGAAACCGGCCGCGGATGCTATAATCGGGAGGGTGATGGACGAATGAACACGCATGAGCAGGATCTGAAGCTCTCGGTGGAGATCGCGCGGCGGGTGGCGGCGGCCGGGGGCCGGGCGATGTACGTGGGCGGCATGGTGCGCGACCAGCTGATGGGCGTCGCGTGCAAGGACATCGACATCGAGGTCTACGGCCTCGCGCCGCGGGCCTTGAAGGACGTGCTGTCCACGCTGGGCCGGGTGATGGAGATGGGCGCATCCTTCGGGGTGTACGGCATCCAGCACAGCGGCATCGACATCGCCATGCCCCGCCGGGAGCGCTGCGTGGGCATCAGACACACGGACTTCGAGGTGTCGGTGGACCCGGACATGTCCTTCGCGGACGCCTCCATGCGCCGGGACCTGACCGTCAACGCCATGATGCGGGACGTGCTGACCGGGGAGCTGATCGACCTGTGGGGCGGGCAGCGGGACCTCGAGGCGCGCGTCATCCGCCACGTCAGCGACGAGACCTTCCCCGAGGACGCCCTGCGGGTGTTCCGGGCGGCGCAGTTCGCCGCCCGGTTCGAGGGGACCGTCGCCCCGGAGACCATGGCGCTGTGTAAGCGCATGGACGTCGGCGAGATCTCCCACGAGCGGGTGTTCGACGAGCTCAAAAAGGCGCTTCTGAAGGCGGAGAAGCCCTCCGTATTCTTCCGGGTGCTCCGGGAGATGGATCATTTGAAGGAGTTCTTCCCGGAGCTCGAGGGCTGCATCGGCGTTCAACAGAACCCCGACCACCACCCCGAGGGGGACGTGTTCGAGCACACGATGCTGGTGCTGGACTGCGCCGCCGGGCTGCGGGATCAGGCGAAGCAGCCGCTGGCGTTCATGCTGGCCGCGCTGCTGCACGACCTGGGCAAGGCCGTGGCCACCCAGGTGCAGCCGGACGGCAAAATCACCGCCTACGGCCACGAGCGGGCGGGCCTCGAGCTGTGCGAAAGGCAGCTTCGGCGGCTCACCGGCCAGGTCAGGCTGATCGAGTACGTCAAGAACATGATGTGGCTGCACATGCGGCCCAACATACTGGCCCAGGCGAAGTCCCGCAAGAAGAAGACCCGGCAGCTGTTCGACCTGTCCGTCTGCCCCGAGGATCTGATCCTGCTGTCGAGGGCCGACGCCTCCGGCAAACGCGACAGGCCCTACGACGCCGCCAACGAGGCCTTCCTCCGGGAGCGCCTGGAGGACTATTACCGGGTGCTCAGGCGGCCCATGGTCACCGGGAAGGACCTGATCGACGCCGGGCTCAAACCCGGACCCATGTTCTCCGAGTGGCTCAGGCGCGCCCGGATGCTGCACTTCTCCGGCATCGAGCGCGACCGGGCGCTTCGGCAGGTGGTGGGGGAAGCGAAGAGGGATATGGGGTCAATCTGAAGCAAGGATCACGGCTGGGCAACCCCTCCGGCCCTGCGGGCCACCTCCCCTTACACAGGGGAGGCTGGGCAACCCCTCCGGCCCTGCGGGCCACCTCCCCTTACACAGGGGAGGCATTGCTGCCGCGTTTCAACGGTAGCTCAAAGCCTCCCCTGTGTAAGGGGAGGTGCCGAGCGGAGCGAGGCGGAGGGGTTGCACCCCCTGCACATCTCATAATCGCATTACATCCTGCAAATATCATTGGATTTTGAAGGATGTCATGCGTTTTATCCTTTTCCCCTGTTTCCTCAAATCTCGTCCGGATTCCCGTTTTCAGGTTAAAGTTCTGTATAATCATGTTAATTTTGAATGCTCCGGCGGGGTTTTGGGGACCCCCCTCTCTTGACAATGAAAAAAAGCTATGCTATACTCTCATATTGCATTCAAATGGACCAAGTGCCGTTTTTGCGGTGAAAACGCTCGAAATCAGTGGGTTTTCGGAGGAGTCGCTTCGCGCAAACTGAACGAGAAATTCACAAAGCGATCCAGATTTATCCAAAAATTAACATTTGATTTCTATTCACTTTCGCCGCGCTGTCGACGCGCAACGACCGACAGTGATGATTATTGAGAAGGGGTGATTGAAGGTATGGTTCAACCGGTGCAGATGGGCAAACGCACCCGCATGCGCTTCGCTCGCATTGAAGAGGCGCTGGCAGTACCTGATCTGATCGAGGTTCAGAAGAATTCGTACAGGAACTTCCTGAAAGAAGGCCTTCGGGAGGTATTGGCGGACGTCTCGCCGATCACCGACTATTCCGAGAGCCTGATACTGGAGTTCACGGACTATTCGCTGGACGACAAGCCGAAGTACACCGTCGAAAAGTGCAAGGAGCGCGACACCACGTATGCCGCGCCGCTTAAGGTGACGGTGCGCCTGACCAACCGCGACACCCACGAAATCAAGGAATCCGAAGTGTTCATGGGCGACTTCCCGCTGATGACCGAGCACGGCACCTTCATCATCAACGGCGCCGAGCGCGTGATCGTGTCCCAGCTGGTGCGCTCCCCCGGCGTGTACTTCTCGAAAGCCATCGACAAGACCGGCGCCTTCCTGTACTCCGCCCAGATGATCCCCAACCGCGGCGCCTGGATCGAGTACGAGACCGACTCCAACGGCGTGGTGTTCGCCCGCATCGACCGCGCCCGCAAGCTGCCGGTGACGGTGCTTCTGCGCGCCATGGGCGTGGAGTCCGACGAGGAGATCATCCGGCTGTTCGGCGACGGCGAGCACGTCTCCGCCACGCTGACCCGCGACGCGCCCTCCGTCAACGACAAGGGCGAATTGCGCTACAAGACCCGCAGGGACCAGGCGCTCATCGAGATCTACAACAAGCTGCGCCCCGGCGAGCCGCCGTCGGTGGATTCCGCCACGAACCTCATCAACTCCCTGTTCTTCGACCCCAAGCGCTACGACCTGGCGCACGTGGGCCGCTACAAGTACAACAAAAAGCTGGCGCTGGCCCTGCGCATCTACAACCAGGCGCCCGCCGAGGACGTCATCCACCCCTACACCGGCGAGGTGCTGGCCGAGGAGGGCAAGCCCCTCACCCGCGAGCAGGCCGAGGCCATCCAGAACGCCGGCATCAACATGGTGGCGATCAAACTGGAGGACAGCGAGGTCAACATCATCGGCAACAACTTCGCCTTCATCAAGCCCTTCATGCAGGGCTATGACCCGGAGCTGTTCGCCCAGTACGACGAGTCCGTCGTCAGCTTCTCCGAGCGCGTGCACGTGCCCACGCTGATCGGCATACTGGAGCGCGTGAAGGCCGAGGGCATGCCCCTCAACCAGGCGCTGAAGGAGTCCGTCAAGCAGCTGATGCCCAAGCACGTGCTGGTGGACGACATCATCGCCTCCGTGTCCTACCAGTTCGGGCTGTTCCACGGCCTGGGCGAGGTGGACGACATCGACCACCTGGGCAACCGCCGCCTGCGCTCCGTGGGTGAGCTTTTGCAGAACCAGATCCGCGTGGGCCTTTCCCGCCTGGAGCGCGTGGTCAAGGAGCGCATGGCCATACAGGACATCGACAAGGTGCGCCCCCAGGACCTCATCAACATCCGCCCGGTCTCCGCGGCCATCAAGGAGTTCTTCGGCTCCTCCCAGCTTTCCCAGTTCATGGACCAGCCGAACCCGCTTGCGGAGCTTACGCACAAGCGCCGCCTGTCGGCCCTGGGTCCCGGCGGCCTGAACCGCGAGCGCGCGAGCTTCGCGGTGCGCGACGTGCATTACAGCCACTACAGCCGCATCTGCCCCATTGAGACCCCAGAAGGTCCCAACATCGGCCTGATCGGCTCCCTGGCCACCTACGCCCGCATCAACGAGTACGGCTTCATTGAGGCCCCCTACCGCAAGATCGACAAGGCCACCGGCGTCATCACCGACCAGATCGACTACATGACCGCCGACGAGGAGGACAAGTACATCATCGCCCAGGCCAACGAGCCGCTGGACGAGAACAACCGCTTCGCCCGCGAGCGCGTCACCGTGCGCCGCCGCGACGAGATCATTGAGGTCGAGGCCAACCGGGTGGACTACGTGGACGTGTCCCCCCGCCAGCTGATCTCCGTGGCCACCGGCATGATCCCGTTCCTCGAGAACGACGACGCCAACCGCGCGCTGATGGGCTCCAACATGCAGCGCCAGGCGGTGCCGCTGCTGAAGCCCGAGGCGCCCTTCGTTGCCACCGGCATCGAGTACAAGGCCGCCTGCGACTCCGGCGTGGTGCTGCTCTCCCGCGAGGCCGGCGTGGTCACCCGCGTGACCGCCGACGAGATCATCATCCGCGGCGAGGACGGCCGGGAGGAATACTACAAATTGCAGAAGTTCGCCCGGTCCAACCAGGGCACCTGCATCAACCAGCATCCCATCGTGTCCGAGGGCGAGGTCGTCAAGGCCCGGCAGCCCATCGCCGACGGTCCCTCCACGGATCAGGGCGAGATCTCCCTGGGCCGCAACGCGCTGATCGGCTTCATGACCTGGGAGGGCTACAACTACGAGGACGCCGTATTGCTGTCCGAGCGCCTCGTGAAGGAAGACATGTACACCTCGATCCACATCGAGGAATACGAATCCGAGGCCCGCGACACCAAGCTGGGCCCGGAGGAGATCACCCGCGACATCCCCGGCGTCGGCGAGGACGCCCTGCGCGACCTCGACGAGCGCGGCATCATCCGCATCGGCGCGGAGGTCCGGGCCAACGACATACTGGTCGGCAAGGTGACCCCCAAGGGCGAGACCGAGCTGACCGCCGAGGAGCGCCTGCTCAGGGCCATATTCGGCGACAAGGCCCGTGAGGTCCGCGACACCTCGCTGCGCGTGCCCCACGGCGAGTTCGGCATCATCGTGGACGTGAAGATATTCACCCGCGAAAACCGCGACGAATTGAGCCCCGGCGTCAACCAGATGGTGCGCGTGTACATCGCCCAGAAGCGCAAGATCCAGGTCGGCGACAAGATGGCCGGCCGCCACGGCAACAAGGGCGTCGTGTCCCGCGTGCTGCCCGAGGAGGATATGCCCTTCCTGGCCGACGGCACGCCGCTGGACATCTGCCTGAACCCCCTGGGCGTGCCCTCCCGTATGAACATCGGTCAGGTGCTGGAGGTGCATCTGGGCCTGGCCGCCAAGGCGCTGGGCTGGCACATCGCCACCCCCGTGTTCGACGGCGCGCGGCAGGAGGACATCGACGAGATGCTGGACAAGGCCTCCCAGGTGGAGGACGGCCCGCTGTTTGACAACCTCGGGCGCCCGACCATACAGTTCTCAAAGATCGGCATCAACCGCACCGGCAAGCTGTGGGTCTACGACGGCCGCACCGGCGACCGGTTCGACAACCCCGTCACCGTGGGCTATATGTACTACCTCAAGCTGCACCACCTGGTGGACGACAAGATCCACGCCCGCTCCACCGGCCCGTACAGCCTGGTGACCCAGCAGCCCCTCGGCGGCAAGGCCCAGTTCGGCGGCCAGCGCTTCGGCGAGATGGAGGTGTGGGCCCTGGAGGCCTACGGCGCCAGCCACGTGCTGCAGGAGATACTGACCGTCAAGTCCGACGATACGATCGGCCGCGTCAAGACCTACGAGGCCATCGTGAAGGGCGAAAACATACCCGACCCCGGCATTCCGGAATCCTTCAAGGTGCTCATCAAGGAGCTCCAGTCCCTGGCCCTCGACATCAAGGTGCTCAACGAGGACAAGGAAGAGATCGAGATTCGCGAGCTCGAGGACGATATCTATGCCAACGAGAGCGAGTTCAAGGAAGAGCTCGTGCCCACGCTGCCCGTTGACGGCATGACCGAGGAGGAAGAGGCCGTCGTCGAGGACTTCGACTTCGAGGAGCTCGACCTGGGCGACGACGACTTCAACCTGGACGACGATTTCTGATCTCGCCCCGCGCTACTGCCTAACGGCAAGCGCGGGTTTCGGGTGGGCCAGCCAAATGGCCTCGCCCTCAGCCCTCGCTGGCGCTCGGGCGCTCGATAACGCCCCGCGCTACTGCCTTACGGCAAGCGCGGGTTTCGGGCGCGTCTTGCCACTTCGTGGCTGCGCTTGCGCCCTCAGCCCTCGCTGACGCTCGGGCGCTCCTTGCGCCCCGCGCTACCGCATGTCTGATATAGAAAGGAGCGACCTCCTTGTTTGATTTGAATAACCTGGATTCCATCCAGATCGGTCTGGCATCCCCGGAGAAGATCCGCCAATGGTCCCACGGCGAGGTCACCAAGGCGGAGACCATCAACTATCGCACCCTCAAGCCCGAGCGCGACGGCCTGTTCTGCGAGCGCATCTTCGGGCCCACCAAGGACTGGGAGTGCAACTGCGGCAAGTACAAGCGCACCCGCTTCAAGGGCGTGGTGTGCGACAAGTGCGGCGTCGAGGTCACCAAGGCCAAGGTGCGCCGCGAGCGCATGGGCCACATCGAGCTGGCCGCGCCCGTGAGCCACATCTGGTACTTCAAGGGCATCCCCAGCCGCATCGGCACGCTTCTGAACATCAGCCCCCGGGCGCTTGAGCAGGTGCTGTACTTCGCAAGCTACATCGTGCTCGACCCCGGCGACACAGCCGTGTCCAAGCTGAGCCTGCACCAGCTGCTGACCGAGACCGAGTATCAGCAGAAGAAGCAGCAGGCCGCCGAGATCGGCTTTGAGTTCCGCGTGGGCATCGGCGCGGAGGCCGTCAAGGAGATGCTCCAGGGCGTGGACCTGGAGGAGCTCAACGACTCCCTGCGCAAGGAGCTGGACGAGCTCGCCGCCCGCGAGACCAAGCGCGACAGCGAGGGCCAGAAGCGCCAGCGCATCATCAAGCGGCTTGAGGTCGTGGAGGCCTTCCGGCAGTCCGGCAATCGCCCCGAGTGGATGATACTGGACGTGGTGCCGGTCATCCCGCCGGAGCTTCGCCCCATGGTGCAGCTCGACGGCGGCCGCTTCGCCACCGCCGACTTGAACGACCTGTACCGCCGCGTCATCAACCGCAACAACCGCTTGAAGCGGATGCTCGAGATGAACGCCCCGGACATCATCGTCCGCAACGAGAAGCGCATGCTGCAGGAGGCCGTGGACGCCCTGATCGACAACGGCCGCCGCGGACGCCCCGTCACCGGCGCGGGCGGACGGCAGCTCAAGTCCCTGAGCGACCTGCTCAGAGGCAAGCAGGGCCGCTTCCGCCAGAACCTGCTGGGCAAGCGCGTGGACTACTCCGGCCGCTCGGTCATCGTGGTCGGCCCGTCCCTGAAGCTCTACCAGTGCGGCCTGCCCAAGGAGATGGCGCTTGAGCTGTTCAAGCCCTTCGTCATTGAGCGGCTGGTCAACCAGGGCATGGCCGTGAACGTCAAGACCGCCAAGCGGACCGTGGAGCGCCTGCGCCCCGAGGTGTGGGACGTGCTGGAGAGCGTCATAAGGGACCATCCGGTCATGCTCAACCGCGCCCCCACGCTGCACCGCCTGGGCATACAGGCCTTTGAGCCGGTGCTGGTGGAGGGCAAGGCCCTCAAGCTGCACCCGCTGTGCTGCACCGCCTTCAACGCCGACTTCGACGGCGACCAGATGGCTGTGCACGTGCCGCTGTCCATGGAGGCCCAGGCCGAGGCCCGCTTCCTGATGCTGGCGGCCAACAACATCCTGAAACCCCAGGACGGCAAGCCCGTCATCTGCCCCACCCAGGACATGGTGCTCGGCTGCTACTACCTGACCATGATCCACGAGGGTACCAAGGGCACCGGCAAGGTGTTCACCGACGTGGACGAGGCCCTGATGGCCTACTCCACCGGCGATCTGGCCCTGGAGGCTCCCTGCAAGATCCGCATGACCCGGGAGATCGACGGCGTGAAGTACAGCCGCCTGGTGGAGACCACCATCGGCCGCGTGATCTTCAACGAGGCAATTCCCCAGGACATGGGCCTGCAGAAGCGCGACACCGTGGAGGACATGTTCAAGCTGGAGATCGACGAGGTCGTGGGCAAGAAGCAGCTGGCCCGCATCGTCGATACCTGCTACCGCACCCACGGCGTCACCCGCACCAGTCAGATGCTCGACGACGTGAAGGCCCTGGGCTACCGCTTCTCCACCCGCGCGGCGCTGACCGTGTCCGTGGCGGACATCATCGTGCCCGAGAGCAAGAAGCAGATACTGGCCGACGCCGAAAATCAGGTGCATCAGATCGAGCGCCAGTTCAAGCGCGGCCGCATGTCCGAAAACGAGCGCTACACCAGCGTCATCAAGATCTGGGAGCAGGCCACCAACGACGTCACCAAGCAGGTGCTGGCGACGCTTGAGAAATTCAACCCCATCAACATGATGGCGGATTCCGGCGCCCGCGGCTCCACCAACCAGATCCGCCAGCTGGCCGGCATGCGCGGCCTGATGGCCTCCCCGACCGGCAAGATCATCGAGCTGCCCATCAAGGCCAACTTCCGCGAGGGCCTGTCGGTGCTTGAGTTCTTCCTGTCCTCCCACGGCAGCCGCAAGTCGCTGGCCGACACCGCCATGAAGACCGCCGACTCCGGCTACATGACCCGCCGCCTGGTGGACGTCAGCCAGGAGAACATCGTGCGCGAGGTGGACTGCTTCGCCGCCCGCGGCGAGCGCGTGCGCGGCATGAAGGTGCGCGCCATCGGCGTTCCCGGCAACATCATCGAGGGCCTGAACGACCGCATCCGCGGCCGCGTGGCCGCCGAGGACGTGATCGATCCCGCCACCGGCGAGGTCATCGTGCAGACCAACGAGCTGATCACCTACGACATCGCCAACCGCATCTGCGACGCCGGGATCGAGGAGGTCTCCATCCGGAGCGTGTTGACCTGCCAGAGCCACGTGGGCGTGTGCGCCAAGTGCTACGGCGCCAACATGACCAACGGCAAGATCGTGGACGTGGGCGAGGCCGTGGGCATCATCGCGGCTCAGTCCATCGGCGAGCCCGGCACCCAGCTCACCATGCGCACCTTCCACACCGGCGGCGTGGCCACCGGCGAGGACATCACCCAGGGTCTGCCCCGCGTCGAGGAGCTGTTCGAGGCCCGCAAGCCCAAGCGCGAGGCGACGCTGGCGGACATCGGCGGCGTGGTGCACATCACCACCGACGCCAAGAAGCGCCGCAAGCTGATCATACAGTCCACCGAGGACGCCGAGACCAAGGAGTATCCGATCAACTACGGCTCCAAGCTCAAGGTCGAGGACGGCGACACCGTCTCCGCCGGTGACGAGCTGATCGAGGGCTCCATCAACCCCCACGACCTGCTGCGCATACTGGGCGTCAAGGCCGTGCAGGACTACCTGGTCAAGGAGGTCCAGTCCGTCTACCGCAGCCAGGGCGTGGAGATCGCCGACAAGCACATCGAGGTCATCGTGCGCCAGATGCTCAGGAAGGTCAAGGTCGAGGAGGCCAACGACACCGACCTGCTGCCCGGCGCGCTGGTGGATATCTTCCGCTTCGACCAGGCCAACCGCAGGACCCTCGAGGCCGGCGGACGCCCCGCCACCGCCAAGCGCACGCTGCTGGGCATCACCAAGGCCGCGCTGGCCACGGAGTCCTTCCTGTCCGCCGCGTCCTTCCAGGAGACCACCCGCGTGCTCACCGAGGCCGCCATCAAGGGCAAGAACGACCCGCTGCTGGGCCTCAAGGAGAACGTCATCATCGGCAAGCAGATCCCCGCCGGCACCGGCCTCAAACGCTATGCCAACATCGAGATCCACGAAGCCTATTGATCCACCGTAATCCCTGCCCCGCGCCGGAACGACGCGGGGCGCTCTTTTGGAAGGACGGGGGACGACCTCTTTCGTCTTAATGCCTGACGGCATTAATCCACCTTCCCCTGAAGGGGAAGGCTTTTGGATGCGCTACCCTCTGCCTTCCCCTTCAGGGGAAGGTGGCACGCGAAGCGTGACGGAAGAGGTCGTCCCCTTTCCCCATTCTCCCTCTTTCAATCTTTTAGAAATTGTTTACAAATTCCTCCACGAATGCCATTGGAACTGCGTTGAAATGGATCGACAATAATGATATAATGTTCGTAGCATTTCTACGAGGATGGAAACCATGAGAATTCGCAAGATTACGATGATGCTGCTGGCGCTGGTGCTGCTGATCGCATCGGTGCCGGCGTTTGACTTGCCCGCGCTGGCGGCGAAGATGCCCTACCGCATCTACGTCGATCTGACCAACCAGATCGTGACCATTTACAGCAACGAGACCGACGAGGTGGTGCGGCAGATGCTGTGCTCCTCCGGCGCGAAGGACGCCACCCCCACGGGCACCTTCACCATGCCCGCCAAGGAGCGCGACGAGGAGCGCACGGAGTGGTTCCACTTCAACGCCTTCGGCGGCTACGCCCGCTACGCCTCGCGCATCCACTGGGACGTGATGTTCCACTCCCTTCTTTACAACAAGCCCAAGATGACCGCGCTGGACAAGCAGTCCGTGCTGGACTACGGTAAGGCCGTCTCCCACGGCTGTATCCGCATGCGCTGGCAGGACGCGGAGTTCATCGCCAAAAAGTGTCTGCCGGGCACCAAGGTGAAGATCTACAAGAGCGGCGAGGTGGACAACGACCTGCGCACGCTGCTGTTCCAGGCGTCCTACACCAATGAAAACGGCCAGAGCTACAAAGAATACCTGGGCATCCCGGACCAGCCCGGCGTGATGGGCCGCTACTCCGAGGGCGAGGACGTGCGCGATTTGCAGATGCGCCTTCGGGACCTGGGCCTGTACACCGAGGAGATCTCCGGCGTGTACCAGGTGCCCACCGTCACGGCGGTGCGCCAGGCCCAGGCCATGATGGGCATGGAGCAGACCGGCGTGGCCACCATCGAGTTCCAGAAGGCGCTGTACGCCGGGGACGCGCCCTCCGCCATGAACGTGACCATCACCGAGGGCATGAGCGGCCCGCTGGTGCGCTCCCTGCAGGAGAACCTGGCGGCGCTGGAGCTCTACACCGGCGAGATCGACAGCATCTACGACGTGGACGTCATCGAGGCCGTGAAGGTGTTCCAGGGCGCCTACGGCTGCACCGTGGACGGCGTCGCCACCCCCACGCTGCAAAAGGCCATCTACTACGAGGCCGGGCGGCTCAGGAAGATGTTCGAGTCCGAGGGCGGCTACAGCCTTGAGAAGGTGGATGAGGAGATCTACATGGGCACCATCAACTGCGAGCTGGGCGTGCGCCTGCGCGAGGAGGCCTCCACCACCAGCGACAAGAAGGGCCTCTTGCGGCTGGGCGACGTGGTGGTCGCCATCGAGCGCGTGGGCGACTGGTCCCGGGTCCAGAAGGGCAAGAACAGCGGCTATGTTATGAACAAGTACGTGGACTTCTACCCCCAGACCATATCGTCGCTGAAGTACGTGTCCCAGTCCGGCTCGAGCGAGTACACCATCGGCTACACCGCCCAGGATTACCTGTCCGGCGCGGACCGCCCGGCGGACATCTTCCTCGATTACCTCACCTCCGGCGGCTCGCTGGACAGTTACAACAACCTCGTCGAATACGCCACCGTCAGCACCGACAGCGACGACGTGACGCTGAACCTGCGCGAAGCCCCCAACACCGACAGCGACATACTGGACGTGCTCAAAAACGGCGCGCAGGTCAGGGTGCTCACCCACTCCGAGGAGTGGTCCCAGGTGTCGTATGACGGCGCCACCGGCTACCTGCTCAACCGCTACCTGGAGTTCTGGACCGGCGGAGAGGACGCCCTCCAGGAGAAGGAGGAGGACGAGCCCGTGATCGTCGAGGAGGTCGACCAGATCGAGCGCGCCGTGGTCGACTGCGATAGCGCCAAGAAGGCTGCCGTGTACGCGGAGGACTCCGCCGACGCCAAGGTGCTGGGCGGCCTCGCCAACGGCACGAAGGTGGACGTGCTGCAGACCCACGACGGCTGGAGCCGCATCAGCCTCCAGGGCCACGAAGGCTACATGCGCGAGCAGGACCTCAAGTTCCTGGTCGAGGGCGTCGAAGCCTGATTCACACATGACGACATCCGCCCCGCTCGTTCCCGAGAGCGGGGCGGATGTTGTCAGAGTGCAGAGTGGAGAGTGGAGAGTGCAGTTTTGGTTCAAATCCCTTTGGGATTTGTTTGATTTATAGGGAATCACGCATGCGTAGGGGCGCCGATGCGGCGCCCGCCCAAAAGCCTTCCCCTTCAGGGGAAGGTGGATGGCCGCAGGCCAGACGGAAGAGGTCGTCCCCCGCCATCCGCGGACGCCAATTATGGCGTCCCTACGAAGCATCTTTCCACACTCTACTCTGTACTCTGCACTCTGTACTCTGTACTCTGCACTCTGAAAAGGAGGTTCCCATGCCCAACTTTGCAAACATGACCCTGAATGAACTGATCCGCCCGGAGGGGCACCCCTGCGCCTGCGGCAAGGTGCACGTGTGCGCGCTGAAATACCTGAACATCGGCCGGGGCATACTGTCCGAGGTGCCGAAGATGCTCAGTGCCATGGACAAGAAGCGGCCCTTCGTGGTCTGCGACGACAACACCTTCCGCGTGGCCGGCAAAAGGGTGGGGGAGATCCTCACCGCGGCGGGCATCGACCACCGGATGTACGTGATCCCCTGCGTCCACAGCGAGCGCATCGCCCCGGCGGAGTGGGAGGTCGGCAGCGTCATCATGCACTTCGACCCCGCCTGCGACGTGTTCCTGGCCGTGGGCAGCGGCGTGACCAACGACATCTGCAAGGTGGCGGCCAAGGCCACCGGGCGGCCCAGCGCCGTGGTGGGCACCGCGCCCTCCATGGACGGCTACGCCTCCAACAACGCCGCCATGGAGATGAACGACGTGAAGGTGTCGCTGTACACCCACGTGCCCGAGGGCATACTGCTGGACACCGACATACTCGCCCAGGCTCCCATGCGCATGCTGTGGGCCGGGCTCGGGGACATGGTGGCCAAGTACATCGCCGTGTGCGAGTGGCGCATCGCCAACCTCGTCATCGGCGAATATTACTGCGAGGACGTGGCCGGGCTCATGCGCGCGGCGCTTGAGAAGATCATGTCCGCGTCCGACAAAATCACGGCCCGCGACCCGGACGCCATCGGCTCCATCGCCGAGGGGCTGGTGCTGGCGGGCATCGGCATGGCCTTCGCGGAGATCTCCCGCCCCGCCTCGGGCCTCGAGCACTACTTCAGCCACATGTGGGAGATGATGGCCCTGGAGCGCGGCCTGCCCTACGACCTGCACGGCATACAGGTGGGCGTGGGCACGATACTGACCATGAAGATCTACGAAAAGCTGGCCACCGTGACCCCCGACCGGGCGAAGGCCGAGGCCCACATGCGCGCCTTCGACCGCGGCGAATGGGAGAGGCAGGTGCGCCGGATATTCGGCAGGACCGCCGATCAGATCATCGCCATCGAGGACCGGGTCCACAAGAACGACCCCGCCGCCCACGCCAGGCGGCTTGACAACATCATCGCCCACTGGGACGACATTCGCGCCATCATCCGCGAGGAGCTGCCCGACTATCAAACGCTCTATGACGCCATGGCCGCCACCGGCATGCCCATGACCCCGGCGGACATCCACGTGCCCGAGAAGGACGTGATCGACGCCTACATCGGTTCCCGGGACATCCGGGACAAGTACCTGTGCTGCTCGCTGATCTGGGACCTGGGGCTGACGGACGACTTCGTGAAATTCCTGGAGGCGCGCGACGCATGAAGCGCTACGTGATACGCCCCTTCACGGATTGGGACCGCGTGGAACCCCTGGAGATCGCCGAGCGGCTGTGGACGCCGCCCGTGGACGTGGCCGCCCGGGGCCGGATCGCCCGGACGGCGGACGGCCTGCGGGTCCGGCTGACCGCCCGGGAGGCGTACATCCGCGCCGTGGAGACCGGGCCGATGGGCCACCCCTGGGAGGACAGCTGCCTGGAGTTCTTCTTCGCCCCGGTGCCGGGCGATGCGCGCTACGTCAACATCGAGTTCAACCCCAACGCCTGCGTGTGCGTCGGCCTCGGCGACGGTTCCTTCCGCACCCGGCTGCTGCCGGAGCAGGACTGGCTCAAGCCCCGGACCTTCACCACCCCCGACGGCTGGGGCGTCGAGTACCGGGTGCCCTACGCCTTCATCCGCACGCTGTTCCCCGGTTTCGAACCCATCCCCGGCGGCGTCCTCCGCGCCAACTGCTACAAGTGCGGCGACAGGACCCCGAACCCCCACTTCCTCGCCTGGAACCCCGTGACCTCCGAGACCCCCAACTTCCATCGGCCGCAGGACTTCGGGGAAATGATCTTTGGAAATTAGGGGTTGGGCATTATAGAGTGCCGGGGGACGACCTCTTCCGTCACGCTTCGCGTGCCACCTTCCCCTGAAGGGGAAGGCATAGGGTAACGCTACCAAAAGCCTTCCCCTTCAGGGGAAGGTGGCTGGCCGAAGGCCAGACGAAAGAGGTCGTCCCCCGGTTTCCTCACGAGATGTGTCAATGGCAACCGTTCAGCCGAAATCCCCCAAGGAGGGCCGTCCATGCGTTTTCTTCACATCGCCGATCTTCATCTGGGCCGGCAGATGAACGACCTGTCCCTGCTGCCGGATCAGACATACATACTGGATCAGATCGTCTCCATCGCGGAGGCGGAGCGGGTTGACGCCGTGCTGATCGCCGGGGACGTGTACCAGCGCTCCTCCCCGCAGGCGGAGGCCATGGCGCTGTTCGACAAATTCGTGTCGTCGCTGGTCCGGATGGGAAAAAGGGTGTTCGTCATCAGCGGCAACCACGATTCCGCGCTTCGGATTTCCTATTTTGCTTCGCTCATCAAGGCCTCCGGGGTGTACGTGTCGGAGGCGTTCGACGGGAAGCTGCAATGCGTCGAGTTGGAGGACGGCATCGCCGTGTGGATGCTGCCGTTCCTGCGGCCCTCGCAGGTGAAGCGCTGTCTGCCGGAGGCAAAGATCGTCACCTATCAGGACGCCGTGGAGGCGGTGCTCCGGCAGGCGGACATCGACCCGGGGAAGCTGAACATTCTCCTGTGCCACCAGTTCATCACGGGCTGCGAGACCTCCGACTCCGAGGAGCGCGCCGTGGGCGGGCTGGACGACATCGCCGCCAACGTATTTGACGCCTTCGACTACGTCGCCCTCGGGCACATCCACCGGCCCCAGCGGGTGTTCCGGGACACCCTGCGCTACGCCGGGTCGCCGCTCAAGTACTCCTTCTCCGAGGCAAATCATAAAAAGAGCGTGACCGTCGTCGACGTGCGCGGCATCGGCGACATCGACGTGCGCGCCGTGCCGCTTCAACCGCTGCGCGACGTGCGGCTGGTCGAGGGGATGCTGGACGAGCTGATGGCCATGCCCTACTCCGAGGACTACCTCTGGGCGACGGTGCACGACGAGCTGCCGCCGCCGGACGCCCGGGTGACGCTGAGCGTCAATTTCCCCAACCTGATGAAGTTCTCCGTCGTCAACTCCAGGACGAAATACGACGTGGACGTGCTGGCCGCGCAGCGCATGGAGAACAAGAGCGTCTCCGAGCTGTTCAGCGATTTCTACCGCCTGCAGAACAACGATCAGGCGCCGAGCGAAGCCCATATGAAGGTCCTTCAGAAGGTGCTGAGGGAACTGGAGGAACGCGCATGAAGCCATTGAAACTGGTCCTCTCCGCCTTCGGCCCGTATGCCGGGGCGACCGAGGTGGACTTCACACGATTCGGCGGGGACGGCATCTACCTGATCGCCGGGGACACCGGCGCGGGCAAGACCACGATCTTCGATGCCGTCAGCTTCGCCCTCTACGGCGAAGCCTCCGGCGGCAGGGAGCGGCGCAGGAGCAGGTCCTTCCGGTCGGACTACGCCTCTGCCGTCACCGAGACCTTCGTGGAACTGACCTTCCTGCACAGGGGCGAGACCTGGCGCATCCGGCGCAATCCCGAGTACGAGCGCCCGAAGAAGTCCGGCGAGGGCACCACCACCCAGACCGCCGCCGCGAGGCTGACCCATGTCGATTCCGGCGAGGTCATCGAGGGGCTGAAGGACGTCAACGACAGGGTGTATGAGCTCCTGGGGCTCACGCAGGACCAGTTCACCCAGACGGTGATGATCGCGCAGGGGGACTTTCTCAAAATACTCAACGCCTCCTCCGAGGACAGGCGGGCGCTGTTCCAGAGGCTGTTCAACACCTCCGTCTACGCCGATTTGCAGTGGAAGCTCAAGGACATGAACGCCGCCTGCTGCAAGGAGAAGGAGGATCTGAACCGACGCGTCAGCATCGCGGCGGGGAAGATCGACCCGGAACCCGACTTCCCGGAGCGGGAGGATATCGAGCGCTACAAGGCCGACGCCAGGTACGACGATTTGCTCTCGGAGTGCCTGGCGCGCCTGATCGACAGCGAAAGCGCCGCCCGCGAGGAGGCGGCACAGGAGAAGCAGGCCGCCGGGGAACAGGCGGACGCCCTCATCGCCGCCATCGAGCAGGGCCGGGCGGTCAACGCGGATTTCGACGCGCTGGACAGGGCAAAAACGGCGCTGGCGGCGCTGTCGGACCGGCAGGCGGAGATGGACGACCTGGCGGACAGGCTGGACCGGGCGCGCAGGGCGCAGGGGCTTCAGTCGGACGAGGTGCTGCTGAGCGCCAACGCCAACGATATTCAGCGGCAGCAGAGGGCGCTGGACGCCGCGGCTGCGTCCGTGGCCTCGGCGCGGAGCGCGCTGCCGGAGGCCGAGGCCCGGCAGCGGGAGGCGGAGGCCCTCGCGCCGGAGGCGGACAGACTGCTGGCGGACGCGCGGCAGCTTTCCGACTGCATCCCGGTATTGAAGGACCTTGAAAGACAGCAAAAGAAGCTGGCAAAGCAACAGCAGCAGATGGCGAAGCTTATGGAGGCGAGCCGGCAGGCCGATCGCGCCTATGCCGCGGCCAAGGAGGGCTACTACCGCAGTCAGGCGGGGCTGCTGGCGGCGACGCTTCAAGACGGCCAGCCCTGCCCGGTGTGCGGCGCGCTGTCCCATCCACAGCCCGCGCGGCTGACCGGCGACGCCGTGACAAAGGAAGCGATGGAGGCCGCGGACCGGCGCCACCGCGAGGCCGCCGACGCGCTGCACCGCGCGGACAACGATCTGACCGCTATTCAGGCCGCGGTGGACGCGGGCGCGGCGCGCCTGCGCGATATGCGCATCGCAGAGGGCGAGACGGAGAAGCATCTGGAGGCGCGCATCGCGGACATGGAAGCCCGGGCGAAGCAGTACCGGGACGCCATCGAAAAGAGCCGGAAGGATTGCAACGATCTGAAGCTGCGGATGGAAAAGAGCCAAACCGTCGCGGAGCAGGGGCGGCAGCGCCTTGCCTCCCTGACGGAAACAAAGGATCATCTGGAAAGACAGTTCCGGGAGCACCTCGCCGCCGCCGGGTTTGAGGACGCGCAGGCGTACCGGCTGGCCAAACTCCAGGAGAAGGACATTCGTGAGATCGAAGTGCGGCTGAAGGCCCACGGGGAGCAGCGACAGTCGCTGTCCGACCAGGTCGCCAATCTCAGCGAAAAGCTGTCCGGGAAGGCGCGCGTCGATGTTTCCGACATGGAGCGACGGCAGAAAGAATGGAAAGCAAGGAAGGAAGCCTCAGAGGCCGCGGAGGCCGCGCTGGTCAAGAAGCTGGCGCTGCACGAGGACGCGCTTATGGAGATCCGGGATGCCCGCAGGCAGCAGAGGCGGCGGGAGGCGCACTGGGCGGTGGTCCGGGACCTGTACAACTGCTGCGCGGGCATCGCCGGCGGCAGCCGCCGGGCGAAGCTGACGTTTGAGGCCTACGTGCAGCAGTACCACTTCAAGCAGGTGGTGGCCGCGGCCAACCGGCGTCTGACGGTGCTGACCGACGGGCTGTTCACCCTGCGCTGCAAGGAGGAGGCCCGGGACCGGGTGCGCCAGAGCGGCCTGGACCTGGACGTGCTGGACCGCGGCACCGGCCAGTGGCGCGACGTGAGCACGCTGTCCGGCGGCGAGTCCTTCCTGGCCAGCCTGGCGCTGGCGCTGGGGCTTTCAGACGTGGTGCAGGCCAAGAGCGGCGCGATCCGCATGGAGGCCATGTTCATCGACGAGGGCTTCGGCACGCTCGACGACAACGCCCTGCGCAACGCCCTGCGGGTGCTCGCGGACCTGGCCGACGGCAAGCGCCTGATCGGCATCATATCGCATGTGCACGAGCTCGAGGAGCGCATCGAAAAGCAGATCGTCGTGACCAAGACGCCCATGGGCTCGAAAATCCTGTGACAGCTTCGCTGAAAAAAGCCGGTGAAAAGGAGATTGACTTTTCTGCCTTACTGATGTAGAATATCTACAACAGTAAACCGTCATCATCTATGAAGAACGGAGGAGGGGACCCATGAAGAGAGCCGTTTTGTTTGGATTGATCGTCTGCCTGTGCCTTGCCATGTGCGGCGGCGCGATCGCCGAGGGCGCGGTGTCGATGACCGCGGAGGAGCTCTGGCAGGCCGGCGAGGACGCCTGGAAGGCCAAGAACTACGACAGCGCCATGGAATACTACCAACAGGCCGCCGATCAGGGCAGCGCGAAGGGCTGGCTGGCCATCGGCAGCCTGTATCACCACGGCGAGGGCGTGGCGCAGGACTACGCGAAGGCCATGGAATACTACCAGAAGGCCGCCGATCAGGGCGACACGAGGGGGCTGGTCAGCCTGGGCGTCATGTACTATGGCGGCGACGGCGTGGAGCAGTCCTATGCAAAGGCCATGGAATACTGGCAGCAGGCCGCCGATCAGGGCGACACGGACGCCATGGTCGACATCGCCTATCTGTACGGACACGGCGAGGGCGTGGCGCAGGACTTCGACAAGACCATGGAGCTCTACCAGCGCGCCGCGGCGCTGGGCAACCTGGACGCCACGGCCTACATCGGCAACATGTACCTGTTCGGCGACGGCGTCGAGCAGGACTACGCCAAGGCGGCCGAATACTACATCCCCGCCGCGGACGCGGGCAACGCCTACGCGCAGTCCAACCTCGCCTGGCTGTATACCACGGGCAACGGCGTGGCGCTGGATTACAGAAAGGCCGTGGCGTACTACCGGCAGGCCGCGGAGCAGGGCTACTCCTATGCGCAGGCAAATCTGGCCTCGATGTATGCGGAAGGCAAGGGCGTGGCGCAGGACTACGCCAAGGCGCTGGAATACTACCAGCAGGCCGCCGATCAGGGCAACGCCTACGCCTATGCCGGCCTCGGAAACCTGTACGCGCAGGGCAACGGCGTGGAACGGGACTACGCCAGGGCGCGGGAATACTACCAGCAGGCCGCTGATCAGGGCAGCGCCTACGCGCTCGCCGCGCTCGGCGCGCTGTACGCGGAGGGCGACGGCGTGGAACAGGACCATGCAAAGGCGCTGGAATACTATCAACAGGCGGCAGATCAGGACATCCCGGAGGGCTTCTACGGCCTCGCCGACCTCTATGCCGGGGGCAACGGCGTGGAGCGGGACGACAAAAAGGCGATAGAATACTTCCGGCGCGCGGCGCGGGGCGACGAGGCCGCGGAGGATGCCCCGATGTTTACGGAAAGGACGGTGAAGGTGTTCACCGCCGGTAAGGAGGCCGGGGAGCTGCCCCTGCGCTTCTACGATGCGACGCCCGACATCCCCTATCTCGGGTTCACCCAGTACGCGCGGTACATGTTCGATCAGCCGCTGACCCTGCGGACGGGCCGGGACGGCGTGTGCGCGCTGGCCAACGAGGCCGGGGTGGAGCTGCTGTGCGACACCGACCTCGGCGTGATCGTGGCGCGGGACTGGAACGGCTTCTGCGACCTGCCCTTCCCGCTGGAAAACCGGGGCAGGCGATGGAAGGACACCGGCGTGCCCTTCGTCCGCATCACGGGCGTGGAATACGAGGGCACGCCGAAGCCCGTCGTGTTTGACTTTGCGAAGTACGGCATCAACATCTATTCGGATGAGAGCGACGTCTACCTGCCCGTCTCGACGCTGACCAACATGATGGCGGACATCGCCACCAACCACCTGCTCTACAACGGCGAAAACCTGTACGCGGAGGTCGTGGACCTCGAAGGGAATGCCCCCGAGGGCTTCTTCGACTCCGAACGCTATGCCGCCGAGCTCAGGGGGGAGGCGCGGCCGGCGGACATCGTCGCGCAGAGCTACGCCGATCTCTGCTTCGCCTTCGATTATTTCTTCGGGCACCCCGGGAAGGCCGTGCTGGACGACGCCATCGACGGGGTCGGCCTGGACCGGGCGCTCAATGATCTGGGCGAGGCGGGCGCATCCATCCGGGAAGGCCTGCATTCGACCGATCTCAAGGAATATGTGTCCGCCATGAACGCGCTGTTCTTTGAATACCTGAGCGACGGCCACACCGTGTTCATGGGCAATAACGTGCTGGACGGCGCGGATACCATGGACACACTGTCCATGACGATCGGAACCTGCCGGGCGCTGTTCAACAGCCCGGTCATGATGCGGCAGCTGGTCAACGAATACATCCCGGTACAGCGGGAATTCATCTGGGGCAGCGAAAGCTACATCGAATCCGGCCACACCGCCATCATTCGCCTGGACTCCTTCATGCCGGACGAGGCCGTGTGGGAAAGCTATTACAAGGGCGAGGGCGAATTGCCGGAGGACGGCTTCGGGACCGTCGTCGCGGGGTTGAGAAGGGCCTCGGAGAACCCGGAGATCCGGAATGTGATCTTTGACCTGAGCGCCAACAGCGGCGGCAGCTCGGACGTGATGATGGCGATGCTGGCCGTGACCACAGGCCAGGATCAATTGTACGGCTTGAGCAGGCTGACGGGGCAGAAGCTGACGCTGACCTACGAGGCGGACGCGAACCTTGACGGCGTGTTCGACGAAAAGGACAGGGAGGTCAAATACGATTTCAACTACGGCGTGCTGACCACCCGCCACGCATTCTCCTGCGGCAACCTGTTCCCGATCATCGTGCGGGAGGCCGGTGCGGTGGTCATCGGCGAAAAGACCAGCGGCGGCTCCTGCTGCATACAGATTGCCAGCGACGCGGAGGGGCTGACGTATATGATGTCCAGCGCTCAGTGGTGCCTGAGGGATGCGGAGGGCAACGACGTGGAGGGCGGCTGCACTGTCGATCTGCCGATCCCCGCGGAGTCGAACCTCGCCCTGGACGGCATCGCCGGCATGCTGAACATCTACGGCGGGGTGCCCTCCTACAAGGCGTACTTCGACGCCGCGAGCCTGGACGCCATGATGAACGACTGGTTCGCGGAGCAATCGGAAGTGAAGCCCGCGGCGTGAATGATGTGAAGGGGCTGTCTCAAAACGCATATAGATTCATGAAACATGCGTAGGGGCGCCGATGCGGCGCCCGCCTGGGTTCGAAACATTTGCGGACGCCATGAATGGCGTCCCTACGGGCGGGCGGCGCATCGCCGCCCCTACAACATGTATTCATTTGAATGATTATGCGTTTTGAGACAGCCCCTTATGTTGTCGTATTATACGCGCACCTCGACGCTCATGCCGAGGGGGAGCGCGGCGTCCGTTTCGGGCCGAATGACCACGGTGTAGCGGTCCGATTCGGCGACATACGATATGCCGACGACGGTCCCCGGCGTGGCGTCCTCGTCCTCGCGCCCGGCGAAGGTGAGCGCGACGCGGTCCCCGACGGCGATCCGCGCCGCGTCGGTCTCATCGACCTGCGCCTCCACGCCCACCGCGTCGGCGGGGACGATTTCCGCCACCGCCTGATCCGCCTCGACGGCGTCCCCCGCCTGGCAGGACAGTGAAACGACGATGCCGCTCACCGGCGCGGCGATCTCACCGCCGCCCGTCGCGTAGAGCAGCTGGCCGCGCTCCACCCAGTCGCCCTCGGCGACGCGCAGATCGGTCAGCCGGCCCTCGGCCTCGTAGGTCTCGGTGTCGCTGACGACCACTGTGCCGATGCCGACGCGCTGCGCCGCGGTGAAGGCGTCGTCGCGGTACAGGTAGACCGTCTCGCCGACGTACAGCTCGCCGCCGAGGGTCATCACGCGGTACTCCGCGCCGTCGATTTCGGTGACGGTGCCCACGGCGCGGTGCGTGCCGTCGCGGGTGCACTTGGCGTACACGGTCTCCCCGCTGTGGACCAGTTTGGCGGCCGCGCTCTTGTAGGCGCTGTCCACGGTGCAGTGGATGGTATAGCGCTGCGTCGGCGCGAGCTCGAGCACCTCGCCGCTGACGGCGTCGCCCACGTCCGCGGAGATCAATGATACGTCGCCGTCCTGGCTGGCAAAGGTCCTCTGGGCCTTCATCCGATACAGCGGCTGTCCCGCCTCGACGCGCTGACCGGCGACGGCCTCCGCCGAGCCGATCGTGCCGGCGTCCTCCGTGCGGACCGTGACGGTGGACAGCGCCGCCGTGGTCCCCGTGTAGACCTCCGCCAGCCCCGGCGCGGCAAGGCTAAGCAGCACCGGCAGCAGCATCAGCCATCGTTTCAGCATATCCATCACCTTCCATCGGGATCATCGCGCCGGATTCGTCCACGCGATACCCTTGCCCGTCCACAAAGACCCGCGTGCCCTCGTCGGAGACCTGATAGTCATACGCCGACGACGCCACGCCCGCCGCACACAGCCGGGCGTACACGTCGCCCGCCAGCGGCTGACCGGTGGCGATATCGCGCGCGCCCTCGCGGTTTTCCAGTACGAGCGTCTCTATGCCGCTGTCGGACAATATCCTCAGCGCCAGCCCGTTGAACGACCAGACCCCGCCGCCGTCGGCGGTGAGCGTCAGCTTATCCCCGTCGATCGCGGCGGTGAAGCATTCCCGGCCGCCGTCCAGCACGATGCCGAGGGATGCGTCGCCCAGGATCAGCTCCGTCATGGCCCCGTCGGGCAGCGTCAGCGGCACCGTGCCGTAGAGCTGCAGATCCTTCGTGCCGGCGATATGGCTGCCGGCCAGCGCCTCGCCGGGGGTGACCTGAAAGCCCTGCTCCACCTCGTCCGCCGCGCCGTCGGGCGCGCCGCCGGACCCGCCGCGGCCCGGAAAGCCGCCGCCGGGGAAGCCGCCGCCGGAGGCCAGCGCAAAGTTATACTGCCCCCAGGCGACGACGGCGTCCCCCGAGACCGCCTCGACGACCAGCACATAGCTGCCGGTCTGGTAGGCGCTCAGATCGAGCACGAACGCCGGCTCCGCCTGCGCGCCGCTGTACACCACGTTGCCCTGCGCGTCGACGATGCTGACCTTGTAGCCCGTGCACGCGCCCGCGTAATTCAGCGGGAAGGAGAGGGTCGCGTCGGCGGCCTTCTTCCCGATCGTGATCTGATAGACGCCGTCCTTGCCCGTCACGCCCTTCGACGCCTCGGGCACCAGGGCGATCTCCGCGGGGGCGGAGGCCACCTCCGTCGCCAGCGTCTCGGGCAGCGCGATCGGCTCCGGCGACGACGTCCCTCCCGCCGGGGGCGCCGCCTGCGCGTCTATGCGCGATTGCGCGGATTCATCCGCGGCGAACGCTTCGACGGCTTCGACGACCTCCTCGATGACGGCAGGGATTTCTTCCTCGGACGCCGCCGCGGGGATGTCCTCAGGCACCGCCGCGGGGGCGTCCTCAGGAACATCCACAGGGGCGTCCGTCATATCCTCTTCGGACGGCTCCGGGGATTCTTCCGGGGATTCCTCCGTAGCTTCTTCCGCGGCGTCGGACGCGATTTCTTTTTCCGCGGGCGCCTCATCCGGCTGATCCTCCGGGATCGGCTCGGGCGCGCGCTCGGGGGTGTCATTGGACGCTTCCGCGGGCTTCTCAGCGGGCTTTTCCTCCGGCGCTTCCTCCGGTTTTTCCTCCTTGACAATGGGTTTCTCTTCCTGCTTGTCCTCTATGACAGCAGGCTTGTCTTCCTTGACAACAGGTTTTTCTTCCTGTTTTTCTTCCTTGACAGCGGGTTTCTCTTCCTGCTTTTCTTCCTTGACAACAGGTTTCTCTTCCTGCTTTTCTTCCTTGACAGCCGGTTTTTCCTCCTACTTGTCTTCCTTCGGGTTTTCCGCTTTTGTCGCCTGCTCTTGTTTGGGCGCGGCTTCCTGCGCGGCCTTCTCCTTGGCCTCGCGTTCGGCCTTTTCCTTGGCCTCGCGCTCCGCCTTTTCCTTGGCCTCGCGTTCGGCCTTTTCCTTGGCCTCGCGCTCCGCCTTTTCCTTGGCCTCGCGTTCAGCTTTTTCTTTGGCTTCCTGTTCGGCCTTCTCTTTGGCCTCGCGTTCGGCCTTTTCCTTGGCTTCCTGTTCGGCCTTCTCTCTGGCTTCCCGTTCCGCCTGCTCGCGGGCCTCCTGTTCGGCACGCTCTCTGGCCTCGCGTTCGGCCTGTTCGCGGGCTTCCTGCTCGGCGCGCTGCTGGGCTTCTATGGCAGCCTGGGCCTCGGTGTCCGCGCCGCCCTCCTCGGCGAGCGCGCCGCCGAAGATCATGAGCGCCGCCAGCGCCCCGCAGAGCAGCCGTTTAACCTTCCGCATCATCCGTCACGCCTCCTTTGGGGGAGGGAAACCCCTCGGGCAGATTGTCGGGGTCAAAGCCCTCCGGCAGATTGCCAGGGTCGAAGCCCTCCGGCATATCCTCCGGCCTGAAATCCGGCTTTTCGACCGTCTCCTCAGCCTCCTCCGCCTGCTCGGCTTCCTCCGGCGCCTCGGCGGTTTCCGCCTCCCGGTCGAGGGTGGTCACCACGGCGCTCATGCCGTAGCGCGTGTTCTCGTCCGGGGTGAAGTCGATGTACACGGTGTAGGTCACGCTGCCCTCGCCCTCGGCGGCGGCGTCGGCGCTGTCGGCGATGGCGGAGATCATGGCGATGGTGCCGTCGTAGGTGACCTCCTCGTCCTGGTTCCACACCAGCTCGATGCTGACGGGATCGCCCACATGGATGCACGCCAGGTTGGCCTCCTCGATCTGCGCCTCGACGCGCATGCTGTTTTCGGGGTAGATCACGGCCACCACGCTGTCCTTCTCGATCTTCGAGCCCTGCTGGGCGTCGATCTGGCTTATGGTGCCCGCGACGCCCGCGGCGATGTCGCTGCCGGACATGTACAGGCCGTCGAAGCTGCCGTCCAGCGTCTCAAACAGCAGGTCGCCGCGCTGAACGGTATCGCCCGCGGACACGGCGAAGGCCACGATGCTGCCGCTGCCGGTGACGGCGGTGGGGCTGGTGCGGTTGAGGGTGCCGCGCCCGATGCGCTTGGTGGAGACGGCGCTCTCGCCGCGGTAGACGTTCACGGTCTCGCCGATCAGGAACTCGCCGGAGGTCACGCGCACGGTGTAGTCGGTGCCCTCGATGGCGGTGATGACGCCGGTGCCGGTGTGCTTGCCGTCGGAATAGCAGCTCAGGTAGACCGCCTCGCCCACGTGCACGAACTTGGTCGCCGTGGAGTTGTAGGCGTTGTCGGTGGAGGCGGCGATGCTGTACACGCTCTCGCCCTCGATATACATCACCGCGCCGTACTTCGACGCGACGGTCTCCGCGTTGTCGCCGGGCTGGCCGAACACGCCGGTCACGGTGCCGTCCTCCTCGGCGTAGACCTTCGTGGTGGACAGCCGGAGGAGCACGTCGTCTTCACCGACCCGCTGGCCCGCCACGGCCTCGACCTTGTCCACCGTGCCGCCGATGGGCGCGTAGACCTCGTGGGTCGCCCCGGCGGCCACGGTACCGGTGAAGGTGATGGTCTCCGCCAGCGCGCAGGGCAAAAGCAGGGCGACCAGGAGCAGGGATACGAGAATACGGCAGTTGAACTTCATGGGAATACCTCCTTTTATGTCACGCTGATCTCAATGCGTCTATCGGGTTGAGTTTGCTCGCCTTCCTGGCCGGAGCCCAGCCGAAGATGATGCCCACCGCCGCCGAGAAGCCCGCCCCCAGCAGTATGGCGAAGGTGGAGATCACGAAGCCGGTGCCCATGACCTTCGACAGTATCAGCGACAGCATCAGCCCCAGCGCGATGCCCGCCGCGCCGCCGATGACGGACAGCAGGAAGGATTCGATCAGGAATTGTATCTGGATCTGCCACGGGATCGCGCCCAGCGCCTTCTTGAGGCCGATCTCCGTCGTGCGCTCGGTGACGGTGGTGAGCATCATGTTCATGATGCCGATGCCGCCGACCACCAGCGCGATGCCCGCCAGCAGCGCCGAGACCATGTTCAGCATGTTCTGCATGGTGTCCTCGATGGAGGACATGTCCATGATCTCATAGCAGTCGTCCTCGTAGCTGAACATCTCGTCCAGCTTCGCCTCGAGGGCGTCCGTGGCGGTCTCGGAGGTCCAGCCGTCCGCGAGGTAGGTCGTAAACGAGGTCACCACGCTGGAGTTGTTCATCTTCATGGCCGTGGTGTAGGGGATGAGTATGTCGGGGCTGCCGTTCATCACGCCGGAGATGCTGGCATCCCCGCTGCCGGACATCAGCCCGACCACCAGGAAGGGTATGCCGTCGATGTAGAGCTTCTCCCCGATGGGATCGACGCCGTAGAAGAACGTCTCCACCATGTCCGGGCTGATGAGGCAGGCGAAGGTGGTGTTGTCCTCGTCGGTGACGTTGAGCGTCCGCCCGCGGGTCAGAAGGTCCGCGTTCTGCCGGAAGTAGTGGCTGTTCTTGCCCGACACGGAGATGCGGGTCTCATAGCTGCCGCCGCGGGACACCCGGGCGCTCAGCGATACGTTGGGCGTCACGCCCGCCACGGCCTCCAGCGTCGTGAGCTCGGTCAGGTCGTCGGTGGTCAGGCCGCTCTTCAGGTCGCTGCCGGAGACGGTGACCGTCAGCGTGCCCGCGCCCATGCTGGAAAACGAGCTGGACAGCGAGCCCGAAAAGCCGTTGACCGTGGTGATCAGCGCGATCACCGCCGCCACGCCGATCAGTATGCCCAGCACCGTCAGAAACGAGCGCGCGCGGTTGCCCAGGATGTTGTTTAGCGACATCCGGAAGCACTCGCCGATCATGATGAAGGTGGAACGGATCGATTTAAGCATCGTTTGTGCCGCCTCCCTCCACGTCGGCTGCCCCACGGCTTCGCCGTGTCGCAGCTACGCGCCCGCACAGCCATCCGCCTTCGGCGGTGTGCTGGGCGCTAGTCGGCGGCACAAATCTACGGAACACTGAGTTATGCGTCATTTGTGCCGCCTCCCTCCGAGAGTTCTCCGTCGATGATGTGCACCACGCGGCGGGCGTTCTTGGCGATGTTCATGTCGTGGGTGATCATGATGACGGTGCGGCCCTCGTCGTTCAATTCCCTGAACAGCGCCATCACCTGCCTGCCGGTCTTCTGATCCAGCGCGCCGGTGGGCTCGTCGGCCAGCAGAAGCGTCGGGTTGCCCGCCAGCGCCCGCGCGATGGCCACGCGCTGCTGCTGGCCGCCGGAGAGCTGGTTGGGCATGTGCTCCATGCGGTCGGAGAGCCCCACGCGCTCCAGCAGCTCCCGGGCGCGCCTGCGGCGCTCCCGGGGGCCGACGCCGGCGTAGATCAGCGGCAGCTCCACGTTCTTCTGCGCGGTGAGCCGCGGCAGCAGCTGCGAATTTTGGAACACGAAGCCGATCTCCGCGCTGCGCAGGCGGGCGAGCTCCGCCTCGGTCATGTCGTCCACCAACCGGCCGTGCAGCGTATAGCGGCCGGAGGTCGCCACGTCCAGGCAGCCGATGATGTTCATCAGCGTGCTCTTGCCGCTGCCGGAGGGGCCGAGCACCGAGAGGTACTCGCCCTCCTCGATGCTCAGATCGACGTCCTTGAGGATGTGCGCCCGCTCCTCGCCCATCTGGTAGTATTTGTTGATCTTCTCCATTTTGAAGAATGTGGGCGCGGGCATGTCAGTTCCCCCCTCCGAAGCTGGGGCGGTCGCCGCCCCGGTCGCCGAAGCTGGGCCGCTCGCCGCTTCCGAAGTCGGGCATGCTCCCGCCGCCGGGCATGCCGCCCGGGCCGCCCTGGGGCTGGTTGAACTGGGCGCCGCCGAACAGCCCGCCGAGCAGGCCCTTCGATTCGGCCTCGGTCGCCTTGGCCTCCACATACACCTCGTCGCCGTCGGAAAGGCCCTCGGTGATCTCGATGTAGTTGCCGTTGGACACGCCGGTGGCGACGGTGCGCTTTTCCAGC
Source organism: uncultured Eubacteriales bacterium (assembly GCA_902765735.1). GTDB lineage: Bacteria > Bacillota > Clostridia > Christensenellales > Aristaeellaceae > UBA2862. Next base: position 33,984 of record CACXBB010000019.1, read on the forward strand.
TCGCCTGCGTCGTTCTTCACCCAGACGAAGGCCTGATTGGTCTCGTCGAAGCTCAGGGCGTCCACCTTGAGGATGACCACGTCCTGCGCCTCCTCCTGGGTGATGCTGACCGTGACCTGCATGCCGGGCAGCACGTAGGCGTCGTCCACGTCCAGGCTGGCGGTGGCGGTGTAGTAGGCCACGTTGCCGCTGGAGGAGGAGATGTAGTCGATGGCGTCGATGGTGGTGTCAAACTGCTTTTCCAGCGCGGTGACCGTGGCCGTGCACGCCTGGCCGACGGTCACGTCGCCGATATCGTACTCGTCCACGCGGAAGGAGACCTTCATGTGCCGGAAATCCGCGATCTGCACCAGCTCCTCGCCGGCGGCGACCTCGTCGCCCTCCCGGACGTTGACCTTGTTCACCCGGCCGTCGAAGCCCGCGGTGATCGTCTCGCCGTTGTTCAGCCGGAGCAGCTTGTCGTCCTCCTTGACCTCGTCGCCCGCGGCGGCGTAGATCGTTTTGACCGTGCCGGAGGACGATGCCGCATACGTCTCGCTGTCTACCAGGTTCAGGTTGCCGCTGAAGGACAGCGCGTTGGAGATGCTGCAGGTGGTGGCGGTGTAGGTGTCGTAGGTGACGGTGTATTCGGCCTTCAGGGAGTTGTAGACCATCCAGCCCACGCCCCCGAGCACGAGAAGCGCGATCAGCGTCCAGACGATCCGCTTAACGACGCGCCTTTTTTTCGGTTTGGATTTGCCGTTCATATTTCAAAGCCGCCTTTCATGGGTTTGCATTACAGGACGCATTATAGGCGGGGAACCTAAATTGAAAGTCAGAAAAAGGGCGGCGGATTGTAAAGACATTCCGCCACGGATGGAAACAATTTGTAAATGCGGGAATTTTAAGGCATGTTTAATCTACGTCTGATATGATTTATAGAGAAAAATAAATGGGAGGCGCGACATGAGACTGCTGCTTGCGGAGGACGAGCTCTCGCTGTCACGGGCGATCACGACGATCCTCAGGAAGAACAACTACGAGGTGGACGCCGTGTACGACGGCCAGGCGGCGCTGGACTACCTGGCGTGCAACAACTACGACGGCGCGATACTGGACATCATGATGCCGGTGCGGGACGGCCTGTCCGCGCTTAAGCAGCTTCGCGCCGGGGGCAGCAACGTCCCGGTGCTGTTCCTGACGGCGAAATCCGAGGTGGACGACAAGGTGATCGGCCTGGACGCCGGCGCGAACGACTACCTCACCAAGCCCTTCGCAGCCAAGGAGCTGCTGGCGCGCATACGCGCCATGACCCGCGCGCAGTCGGCGCAGAACACCTCGGAGATGCGCATGGGCAACATCCGGCTGAACCGGGCGACCTTCGAGCTGTCCTCGCCCACCGACAGCTTCCGGCTGGCCGGCAAGGAGTTTCAGATGATGGAGCTTCTGCTGGCCAACCCGAGGCACCTCATCTCCACCGAGCGCTTCATGGAGCGCATCTGGGGGCAGGACAGCGACGCCGACATCCACGTGGTGTGGGTGTATATATCCTATCTGAGAAAGAAGCTGGCCGCGCTGAACGCCAACATACAGATCAAGGCGACGCGCAACGCGGGCTATACGCTGGAGGAGATCAAATGATCCGCAAATTGAGGTTCCGGCTGGTGCTGGCGTCCATGCTGTCGCTGTTCTTCGTGCTCGCCGTCATGATGGCCGGGCTGAACGGCATGAACTATCGCCGGATCGTAAAGGATTCGGACGGCGTACTCTCGCTGCTGAAGGACAACGGCGGCGCGTTCCCGTCCATCGGCGACGACTTTGAGTGGCCGGAGCACGGCCCGCGCTACCGTTCCCCGGAGCTGCCGTTCGAGATGCGGTTCTTCTCCGTATTGTTCGATCGGGAGGGAAATGTGCTTGAAACGGACACCGAGCGCATCGCCGCCGTCGATGCCAACGCGGCGCAGAGCCATGCCCGCGCGGTGTTTGAAAGCGGCAGGACGGCGGGCTTTCGGGGCATCTACCGCTACCTGCGCTACGGGGAGGCCGACGGCAATGTCCGGATTGTGTTTCTGGACTGCGGCAGGCCGATGGAGCAGTTTTACAGCGTGCTGCGCCGGAGCATACTCGCCGCCGCGATCTGCCTCGCCGCGGTGTTTATGCTCCTCGTGCCGCTGTCCGCGCGCATCGTGCGGCCCATCTCGCAAAGCTACGAGAAGCAGAAGCGCTTCATCTCAGACGCCGGACATGAGATCAAGACGCCCATCACCATCATCGACGCCGACACAGAGGTGCTCGAGATGGACTACGGCGAGAACGAATGGCTCACGGACATCCGCAATCAGGCCGCGCGGCTGTCGGACCTCACCAACGACCTGATCTTCCTGTCCCGCATGGAGGAGCAGCAGCAGGTGACGATGATCGACTTCCCGCTGTCGGATGTGGTCGGCGAGACCGCCGCGTCCTTCCAGGCACTCTCGCGCACGCAGGGCAAGCGGTTTGACACCGACATAGAACCGGCGCTGTCCATGCACGGCAACGAGAAGCAGATTCGGCAACTCGTCTCCATATTGCTGGACAACGCCATGAAGTATTCGGATGACCGGGGGAACATCCGCCTGTCGCTGAAAAGGCAGGGGAAGATCCTGCGATTGACGGTGGAGAACAGCGCCGAATCCGTCTCAAAGGAGCTGCTCGGCAACATGTTCGAGCGGTTCTACCGCGGCGACCCCTCCCGAAACTCCGCGACGAAGGGCTACGGCATCGGCCTGTCCATCGCGCAGGCCATCGTCCGCGCGCATAAGGGCCGGATCGCCGCGGAGAGCCCGGACGGCAGGACGATGACGATCACCGCATCCTTCCCGACGGGTCAGACGGAGCGCGCGCTCCTCATATGATTGTAGAGGGGTTCTTGACACGGTATGCGGGGTGCGGCACGGCCTGTCGGCCCGCCTCCTTCACGGGGCGCTCCCTGCGCTCCAGTACCAGCGCCCATACGCCGAACATGATCAGAAACACCATGCCGTCGATCACGGCGAGGGCGGTCAGGCCCATGATGCTCACAGCGAGGGTCGCAACGAGCAGCATCAGGTGCAAAAACGCGAGTACAAAAACCATGAGGAATCACGATCCTTTCAGTCCGGTGCCAGTGGTCCATCTCCGTCAGGGAATGGGCATCATTCAACAAATGGATTGTAGCACAAGGGCAGAAAGAGAGAATCACAGAACTGTGACAAAAGATAGACATTTTAATGACGGGAAGATGGTTTTTTGCCAATATAATGCGCTTCACGTTTTCTTGCAGGATTGCGGCAGGACTCCCTCAGACGCCGTGCGCCAGGGGTTGTCTCAAAACGCATATCGATTCATCATGATACATGCGTAGGGGCGCCGATGCGGCGCCCGCCCAATCAGAATCCATGGTTTTCTGTCGGGCGGGCGCCCAATGGGCGCCCCTACAACGGGTTCGGCTGTACATTGATTCGTTTTGAAACAGCCCCCATGGCGGCAAACGGGATTACTTCTTCTTCACCGGGTAGCAGATCTCCGTCACGAACGCATCCGGGTCCTGCGTCTCGTGCGGGCTGACGTGATAGATGTTGAACATCGGCGCGGCGGGCGCGTAGCCGTTGGCCTCGATCCACGCGATGACCGCCGCGTAGACCTCCGTGATCTGCTCGTAGCTGCCCTGATAGGTGCAGCTTGCGACCGTCACCTCCGGCAGCGTGCGGAACTTGACGTGCTCCGTGTCGGGATAGCGGCCCTTCACGGTCTTCCAGGCCAGCATCTCCACGTTCTGTTCCTTGTACTCCCCGTCGAGGTAGGTCACCGCGCACAGGCAGGGGTCGTCCTCTACAAGGTGCATCCGGCAGGTCTCCTCCATCATCCTGCCCCAGATCATCCCCTCGTCCTCGTAGCGGGGGAGGGTCATCTGAACGGTGGCGGCGTAGCGCTTGGGAATGGTCTTGATGGTAACGTTGTAGCTCATATCCTCTTCCTTTCTCAGCCGCTTACGGGCTGCGTCCAGAAGCGTCAGCTTGTGCGCCGTATCCTGCGACAGGGCCTCCAGCTCCCTCTGCCGGGCGGCGAAGAACCGTTCCAGCTGCTCGCGGTCGTCGTAGACCCCGAGGATCCTGACGATATCGGCGAGGGAGAAGCCCATGTCCTTCAGCGCGGCGATGCGGCCGGCCGTCGGAAGCTGGTCCTCCCTGTAATACCGATAATCCGTGAAGCGGTCGATCTCAGCCGGCTTCAACAGGCCGATCTCATCGTAGTGGCGAAGCATCCTGACGCTGACCCTGGACAGCTTTGAAAACTCTCCGATCTTCAGCATGGCGGGGGTACCTCCTTTTGAGCTCAGGACCATTATAATGCCTGCCACAGTGTGAGAGTCAAGAGGGAAAATGCAGTTTTTGATTTGGCCCGCGGCCCGTCATGCGCGCGCCCTTCCCTGTCGTACAAATCACCTTCGCCGCGTCACTTGACCCCGACCAGCAGCGCAGAGCCGGACAGCGCCATCCAGCCCGCCTCGAAGGGCGTCATGAACTGGCCGTTCGTGGTGTCGATCAGCTCGACCTTTTGGCAGCCCATGTCCCTGAGCTTTTGTACAAACGCCTGCATGTCGCCGTACTTCGACTTCGAGAAGATATCGTGCAGGGCGAACGCGCCGCCCTTTTTCAATGTCCGCAGCGTTTCCAGCAGATAAGCCTGTCGGTCGCCGGGGATATTGTGATAGACGTAGTTGCTGACCACGGCGTCGAAGGTGCCGTCCGGGAAGTCGAGGTGGGTGGCGTCGCCCTGCTGAAAGGCGGCGTTGGAGACGCCCTCGGCCTTCGCGTTTTGCTCGCACAGCGCCCTGCTGAAGGAGGCGTACTCTTTGCCCCAGCGGTCGATGCCGATGACCTGCGCCTTCGGGTTGCGCTTCGCCACCGCGATGGCCAGCGCGCCGCTGCCGCAGCCCACGTCCAGGCACTTCCCGCCCGCGGGCAGCTTTACCCGCGCCGCCGTGCCCTCGATGATCTGCGCGGACATGCGGCGCTTGCCGTCGTAGGAAAAGGCGCGGTACATCAGGATCGACCAGAGGGTCAGAGCACAGAAAAACACGGTGATCACCGCAAAAATGATCGCCAGCCACTTGATGTGGCGCAACAGCAGACACAACACAAGGGACAGCACCGTCCCGCCCAGAAACGACCAGATTATGCCCTTGGGCAGCCAGTTCTTGTAATTTGGCCTCATATCAACAACTCCTCTCCTCTGACTCCCTCCGACCCGCTGCGCGGGCCATCTCCCTCTAAGAGGGAGGCTTTTGGAAAGGCTCCCCCTTATACTAATCTCAACCTAAATTTCAACATTTTCACGGCGTCTTTTCCGCCATGCCTGCGTTGAAGTCCCTTGGCTTAGGGTCCACTAAGCCTGCGGGCCT
>CACXBB010000020.1 GCA_902765735.1 uncultured Eubacteriales bacterium
ATGCAGTTTCGAGCGGATTTGGCTGCATTTCAAGGCGATTTTCCGCAGGCTTAGTGGGGCTAAGTCAAGGGAAATCAACGCAGAAATGCAGCCAAAGACACCGAAAATGCGCTTCAGGCATTTTAGAAACACACTCTAATTTGAGGAAACCGTTGAGGAGTGCTGGAAGGAGAAGCATTCGGAAGTGAAACTGAATTTTGTCGATTGGAACTGTTACAGCGGAGAAGTCCCGGAAGATCTGGATGTCTTTGTATTCGATGCCACAAGTCTTGATGCGTTTGTCGGCAAGGAATATCTTCTCGCATTATCAGAGGAGGACATACAGGATTATCATGACTTGATTCCTTCCTTCGTGGAGGGATGTCGTGTGAACGGGGTTATCTATGCGGTGCCTCAGATACTGTGTACAGATCTCCTCTATACGCGCAAAGGTGACAACGCGCTGAAGGATGTGGAAAACATCGGCGAACTCCATGATGCTTTGAGGAACAGCGGATTATTGTTGGATAAGGAATCCCCCATCATCCAGGTCGCTATGTATTTGCAGGCGCTAACCGACGAGACGCAGCGCTATACGGATCATTATCCTCCCATTGAGGAAGGGATGCTTTCTTCGGAGGCGATGACCTCGCTGGAGTTGATAAGCGATATGCACCAGACAGACCCCGAAGGTGTGCCCGAGGACAGCGGCTGGTATTATTACGCCCGGAGGTTTGCGGAAGGCATGGGAAGAGCATACATAGGATATTCGGAGTCGATGGATGTCATGGATGAAAACGCATCTGATATGGACTTCCGTCTATTTTCCATGACAGATGATAAAGATGTCCCTCTGTTTTATGTGGATGCTGCCGCAATCAACGCAAAGGTCAGCGATGAAAAGAAAGCGCTCGCGCTTGATTTTCTCAACATGATCACGGGCAAAGAAATGATGGTAAGGGCATCTGCGAACGGCGGAAACCCACGATATCTGCTTGCGACGAGATACGGTATATATGATGCTCTGGCATCCGACTACCCCATCTATGCGGAACTGAAAAACGTCGCAACTGTTCCGAACGCCTGCGTATTCCGGATCAAGCCGGACGGTGACGCATATCTGGAGGAGGCTGCGAAGCACGTAGGAATCTTGCCATCTTTGGTTGAGTAATCGATTCACTCTCGAAGGAATACGATTTCTGCTTGCTGCTTTCCTTCTTCTTCCTCTTCGAGAACCTGCTTCATGGCAGGAGTCAGCGTCCCTTCTGCAAGCTGGATCTTCGCTGTATTCTCTCCTGCAGGTACGGCACCGCCTGCCGCCTCGGAAGAGCGCCCTAAAAGGCCCGCTTCTACCGCTTTGCCGCTGGCCGTTGCAGCCGCATATTCCGCTATGGCAGTACGCACCTTTGAATATTCGCCTTCCACAATGGTAAGTGCCGCCTTCGGCGCATAGTGGCGGTAGCGCATACGCTCTACGGCGAAGCGCGCATGCTGGACGCGCTGAACGCAAGTCATTTGGCTACACCCGCCGAACTGCTGCCCGCCGTGAAGCGGTCCATCGACGCCTTCGTGGGAGAAGGGCCTCAGTTTGACGACATCATCATGCCGGGCCTGCAATACTGCGGCAATGGCAACGGTGAAACTGAATAATCGAGAGGGGATATTCACATGCTGCGTACCAAGACGATTGCTGTTTTCATGATCCTTTTCCTGTTGGCTTGCCATGTGGGCCTGGCGGAGGAAAGCGCGCCTTACATTGGCATCATTTCCTCAATGCAGAATGAGATCGATCTGCTTCTGTCCTAGAGTGTGTTTCTAAATGCCGGGAGATGCAGTTTCGAGCGGATTTGGCTGCATTTCAAGGCGATTTTCCGCAGGCTTAGTGGGGCTAAGTCAAGGGATCGCGCAGGCCGGCATAGGCAAGATTCTTTCCGCGGCCGGAACGACGGCGATGCTGAACAGATACCCCATATCCTCGGTCCTCTTCACGGGAATCGCTGGCGGTGTGGGCGACGATACCAAGGTGCTGGACGTCGTCATCGCTACAAAGCTTGTCCAGCATGACTACGGCCAGATCACCAATGATGGCTTTGAGTGGTCTGAAGGATACGATGGCGAAGAAGGCTATTATCCCTGCGATGCGGGGCTGGTCAAACTCGCCTACGACGCGGCCGTGGTTGTTGTCGGCGGGGATCACGTCTTCCAGGGGGTCGTCGCCTCCGGAGACCAGTTCGTCGCGTCGGAGAAGTATGTAAAGAAACTGCAAGAGAATCATAACGCCCTTGCCTGTGAGATGGAAGGCGCTTCCATTGCGCTGGTGTGCGAGCGGTATGATGTTCCGTTTGTGGTCATCCGCACCATGTCGGACAAGGCGGATGGGCTGGCCCATGAGACGTTTGAAAACATGGCTGTTATCGCTGCGGAGAACTCCTGCAAAATCGTGCTGGAGATGCTGAAAGAGATTAACGTAAATACCGAGAAAACGACAGCTGTCAGCGACGGCATCCAATGAGGACGTCAACGGCGAAATGATCGTGTTGGACGACAGTGTCTATCAGGCAGTCGCGGACGGCAGCATTGCCGTTTTCTCAGAAGAGGATACTGTGACCTTCGGCGATGTGACGATCTTTGACGTGAACAAGATGCTGGCGGTTAATGGTGTTGCGGACATGGCGGCGATAAACGAACTCGTCGTGAACTGCTTTTACATTGTCAAGATTAGAGTGTGTTTCTAAAATGCCTGAAGCGCATTTTCGGCGTATTTAGCTGCATTTCTGCGTTGATTCCCCTTGACTTGTACGCACCGCCGCTACTCCGCTTTGCGGAAGCGGCGGCAGCGCCGGGCTGGCAGCCGGAGGCTGCGCAATCGCCTTGAAATGCAGCCAAATCCGCTCGAAACTGCATCTCCCGGCATTTAGAAACACACTCTGGTATGGATCGGCTCATAGCCGTCCGCTCGGATACGCTGGTTTCTCTCGTCCATCTGCTGCTGTCCGCGCTGGCGTTTTCTGTATTCCGTATCCGTTACCCGCTTGTCCGTGGAAAGCGACAGATCAACCGTGTATAGGTGTTCCCGTTCACAGATACTTTGCAGATGATAATACATGTGCATAATCAGCTTATCCGTGGGATGGTGTTTATAGCCTGCTTTCGCGTCAATAGGCTCCTCCATAAAATCCTGCCAGGGCACATCCAGCTTTCGCAGGCTGTTCAGGACGATGTGGCAGTGGAGGTTGCCGCTGTGGTTGTGGCCGTCCGTATGCGTGACGATCAGCGTTTGATGTCCGGCGAAATAGTGTTTTGCGAACTCCATGCCGATGGCCTGCACCTTTTCAGGGGTCAGACCATGCTCCGGCACGTCCCGCGGGTCGAAGCTGATGATGTAATGGTGGGCTTTCCGATCATCCTTTCCGAGATTCTTATGCCACTGACGGTTCAGCTCCGTGCATTCCGTATTGAACGTGAACGGATTGCAGTTGAGCGCATCCATAATATATCCTTCACGAAACACCATGTCGCCGTTTTCGTTCAATATGGGCTTCTGCGTGTGACTGTCGTGCCGGAACAGCAGATACCGCTGCATCTGCCCGTAGTTATTGTTTTTTACGGCGATATGCTTCAGAATAGCCACGAAACTCGCCTCCCATCTTCTCAACTTCATACTTCATGGCGTACAGCTCCGATATGGCGCGCCGGGTGCGCTCGTACATTTCCCTGGAGCGAACGCCGCCGCCGTTGTAGTGGTGGGCAATCTGGTTGAGGTTGGAGCCTACTGGAGGAAATAAGGACGGAGATTCACTGGTGTAAGCATCGGCTCTATCATGATGGACTTATGACACAGCGGAAGCTCCAGGTATATCGGCAGCCGCCTGTCAGCCATTGCCTGATTTTCACAGGTTACCGCGATGGTAACGTGTTCCCAGCCCTCACCCCAGTCATCAGGAAGGTGCTCCGCAATGCGTTCTGGCCGCTTTGTAATCATGAAGAATGAACAGTCTGCGCGTCTGCGAATCGAATCCCAAGCTTCGTCCCGCCAGCCATCCGCAGAAACATGAAAAAAATCTGAGGAGAAGCAGGTGAAGATCCATGCGTCTGATGGCCGGTATGGAATGGCACAACGATAACGATCTGGTCTTTACCAATGCGCATGGCGACAATCTGGCGATATTCACGTTTTATAACAGCTTGAAAAAGGTGTTCACAGGAATCGGCAGGCCGGACACGAGGCCGCATGACCTTCGGCATACTGCCGCCACCGTCGCCATCGCCAGCGGAGCGGACATTAAATCCGTTCAAAGCATGCTCGGCCACGCCACGGCGAGCTTCACGCTGAACGTCTACGCCCACACATCCGAGAAGATGATGGAGGACACTGCCGCACGCGTCCAGAACTATTATGATCAGTTAAAATCCATGTTATAAGTATTTAAATGGGGTATATTGTGGGGTACTGTCATTGTTAAGAATGTTAAATGCCTTGAAAACACAGTGTTTTCAAGGCATCTGATTGGCGGAGAAGGAGGGATTTGAACCCTCGCGGCAGTTATCCCACCCTACTCCCTTAGCAGGGGAGCCCCTTCGGCCTCTTGGGTACTTCTCCACGGTATAAACTGGCGGAGAGAGAGGGATTCGAACCCCCGGTGCCTTTCGGCATCACTGGTTTTCAAGACCAGCGCCTTAAACCACTCGGCCATCTCTCCTGAACCAAACCAGCGATGATAATTATACCATTTCACGTCCCCATTGTCAATACTTTTCGCCGGAGGCGCAAAATATTTACCGCGTCACAAAGGCCTAAAACTGTCTGAACAGTGCCACCAGCTTGCCCAGCACGGCCACGGAATCGGCGTAGATGGGCTGCATGGCGGCATTTTCGGGCTGGAGGCGGACATGCCCGTCCTCATAGAAGATGCGCTTCAGGGTGGCCTCGTCGTCCACCATGGCGACCACGATCTCGCCGTTCTCGGCGCTGTCCTGCTGGCGAAGCACCACGATATCGCCGTCCAGTATGCCGGCGTCGATCATGCTGGTGCCCTGCACCCGCAGGCAGTACAGCTCGTCGCCGCCCAGCATGCTCTGGGGCAGCATGATGTAATCCTCGATGTTCTCGACGGCGAGTATGGGCTGGCCCGCCGTCACGCGACCCACCAGCGGCACGCTGCGGCCCCGCTGATGGGAGCCGTCCAGCACCTCGAGCGCCCGGGGCTTGGTGGAATCCCGGCGGATCAGGCCCTGCTTTTCCAGGTGATTCAGATGGGCGTGCACCGTGGAGGTGGACTTCAACCCCACCGCCGCGCAAATCTCCCGCACCGACGGCGGATAGCCCTTGATGTCGATCTCACTCTTGATGAAATCCAGTATTCGCTGCTGATTCTGTGTCGATGAGCGCATGCCAACCCCTCCATGCCGTCATTTATGACAACATTATAGCACATATGTTCTGTAAATGCAAACATATGTTTTGTTATGCGCGCTTTTTTTCGGGCAACTGGGCCAGCATGGAGGCCGCCAGCATCAGCGCGCAGCCCGCGAGGCGGCGGCCGTCGAGCATCTGGCCGTCGAACCAGTCCAACCGGGTGGCCAGCCACTCCCCCACCGCGGCGAACACCGATTCCAGGCACATGATGAGGGAGGCCAGCGTGGGCGGGGTATACTTCTGCCCGAACAGTTGCAGCGTATAGCCGATGGCGCCGGAGATCAGCGCCGCGTACAGCAAGAAGGGCAGGCACTGCACGATGCCCTCCCGGGTGGGATGCTCGAACAGCAGCGCCACGACCGCCGCGGTCAGCGCGCCGAAGCCGAACTGTATGGCGCTCAACTTGATGGTGCTCAGATTGCCCGCCAGCCGGTCCACCACGATGATGTGTATGGCGAACACGAACGCGCAGCCCAGGGTGATCAGGTCGCCGGGGTTGACGGAGAAGCCCTTCCCCACGCACAGCAGGTACAGGCCCGTCACCGACAGCGCCACCCCCGCCCACACCACGGGCCGCACCCGCTGGCCCATGAACAGCCCCATGACGGGCACGATGAGTATGTACAGCGCCGTCACGAAGCCGGAGTTGGTCGGCGAGGTGTGCACCAGGCCGTACTGCTGGAGCATCGAGGCCACGCCCAGCACCACGCCGATCACCGCGCCCACGCCGATGTGGCGCTTTAGCGGGGGCTCGCTCCCGGGCCTTCCCCCGGCGATGCGTGTGAACAGCGGGGCGGCCGCCGTCAGCGCAAGAAACGTGATCGTGAAGCGCACGGCCACGAAGGTGGCGGGCTCCACGTAGTCCATGGCGCTGCCCTGAGCCACAAACGCCATGCCCCAGACGAATGCGCAGGCAATCAGGTACAGGCTGCCCTTGATCTGTGGATTGATGGGGATCATTCCTTCCGGTTTAATATGATACCAGTATACCAACCCGATATTGAGATCAAATTAATTTGAGGAATATTTGAAAAAGAGTATTGACAACGCTCCGAAAATGTGTATAATAGCATCAGAAAGTCAAAGAAAGTCAAATTGACTTCTATCATGAAATTCCCTGAAAGGGGGTACGAATATGAACTTTGAGAAATACACCGTAAAGTCCCAGGAGGCCATCCGGGACGCCTATGAGCTGGCGATGCAGCATCGCAATCCGCAGTTCGACCAGCAGCACCTGCTCTATGCCATGCTGAACCAGGAGGACGGCGTGGCAGGTCAGCTCCTGAAGAAGCTGAAGATCAATATTAACCGCATGTCCCAGGCCTGTGAGCGCGAGATCCAGCGGATGCCGAGCATGTCCGGTCCAGGCTATCAGGCCAACACGGTGGCGATGTCGGTGGCGCTGAACGACGCCTTGCAGTCCGCCGATGAGATCGCGGGCCGCATGAAGGACGAGTACATCTCCATCGAACACCTGCTGCTGGGCCTGCTGGACAAACCCAACGGACCCGTGAAGGGCATATTCGGCGAGTTCGGACTCACCAAGGACGCCGTGCTGGACGCGCTTCAAAAGATGCGCGGCAACACCCGGGTGACCAGCGAGAACCCGGAGGACACCTACGACGCACTGCTCAAGTACGGCACCGACCTGACCGAGCTGGCGCGCAACCAGAAGCTGGACCCGGTGATCGGCCGCGACAGCGAGATCCGCGACGTGATCCGCATACTGTCCCGCAAGACCAAGAACAACCCGGTGCTGATCGGCGAGCCCGGCGTGGGCAAGACAGCCATCGCCGAGGGCCTGGCGCAGCGCATCGTGCGGGGCGACGTGCCCAGCACCTTAAAGGACCGCCAGCTCATCTCCCTCGACATGGGCGCGCTGATCGCCGGCGCGAAGTACCGCGGAGAGTTTGAGGAGCGCTTAAAGAGCGTGCTGCAGGAGGTAAAAAAGTCCGAGGGGCAGATCATACTGTTCATCGACGAATTGCACAACATCGTCGGCGCGGGCAAGACCGAGGGCAGCATGGACGCGGGCAACCTGTTGAAACCCATGCTGGCCCGCGGCGAGCTGCACTGCGTGGGCGCCACCACGCTGGACGAGTACCGCAAGTACGTGGAGAAGGACCCCGCGCTGGAGCGCCGCTTCCAGCCCGTGATGGTCAACGAGCCCACGGTGGAGGACACCATCTCCATACTGCGCGGTTTGAAGGAACGCTACGAGGTGTTCCACGGCGTCAAGATCACCGACGCCGCGCTGATCGCCGCCGCCACGCTGTCGGACCGCTACATCACCGACCGCTTCCTGCCCGACAAGGCCATCGACCTGGTGGACGAGGCCTGCGCCATGATCCGCACCGAGATCGACTCCATGCCCCAGGAGATGGACAGCATCCGCCGCGAGATCATGCAGAAGGAGATCGAGGAGGCCGCGCTGGCCAAGGAGGGCGACGCCTCCGTCCACCAGCTCGAGCGCGTGCGGGACGAGCTGGCGGGGCTGCGCGAGCGCTTCTCCGGCATGAAGGAACAGTGGGAGCAGGAGAAGACGTCCATCGGCAAGGTGCAGAAGCTCAGGGAGCAGATCGAGCAGATGAACGCCGACATCGAGAAGGCCCAGCGCGAATACGACCTGGAGAAGGCCGCCGAACTGCAGTACGGCAGGCTGCCCCAGCTGAAGGCAGAGCTGGCCGAAGAGGAAAAGAAGGCCGAGGCCAACAAGTCCGCCGAGACCCTGCTGCACGACAAGGTGGAGGAGGACGAGATCGCCCGCATCGTGTCCCGCTGGACCGGCGTCCCGGTGACCAAGCTGGTGGAGAGCGAGAAGGCCAAGCTGCTTAAACTGGCGGACGTGCTGCACGAGCGCGTGGTGGGCCAGGACGAGGCCGTCACCAAGGTGGCCGAGGCCATACTGCGCTCCCGCGCCGGCATACAGGACCCCAACCGGCCCATCGGCTCCTTCCTGTTCCTCGGCCCCACCGGCGTCGGCAAGACCGAGCTGGCCAAGACCCTGGCACAGGCGCTGTTTGACGACGAGAAGAACCTGATCCGCATCGACATGACCGAGTACATGGAGAAGTTCTCCGTGTCGCGGCTGGTCGGAGCGCCTCCGGGATACGTGGGCTACGAGGAGGGCGGCCAGCTCACCGAGGCCGTGCGCCGCAAGCCTTACAGCGTGGTGCTGTTCGACGAGGTCGAGAAGGCCCATCCCGACGTGTTCAACATCCTTTTGCAGGTGCTGGACGACGGCCGCATCACCGACTCCCAGGGCCGCACCGTAGACTTCAAGAACACCATCATCATACTCACCAGCAACCTGGGCAGCCAGATCATACAGCAGGGCATCGACGCCGAGGGCCATCTGACCGAGGAGGCCCGCGCGCAGACCGAGGCGCTGTTGAAGACCCAGTTCCGGCCCGAGTTTTTGAACCGGCTGGACGAGACCGTGATCTACACGCCGCTGACCCGCGACCAGATCGTGTCCATCATGCACCTGATGATCGCGGACCTGTCCCGCAGACTCAGCAACCGCCGCCTGGCCGTGCAGCTCACCCGCGCCGCGGAGGACTACGTGGTCGAAAACGGCTACGATTCCGTGTACGGCGCGCGGCCCCTCAAGCGCTTCATCCAGCGGGCGGTGGAGACCCCCATCGCGCGGCTGCTGATCGAGCGCGACCTGCCCTCCGACACCACCATACTGGTGGACGTGGAGGACGACAAGATCGTGCTGAAGACGCAGGAGGGATTGCTGGAATACTGACGCAGAACCATAAAACGCCCCGGCGACGCGATGTCGCCGGGGCGTTACTTATCACGATCAGACCATGTCCTCCTCGTTGAACGGGTCGCCGCAGTTGGGGCAGAACTTGGGCAGGTTTTCGATGTCGGCGGGCATCCAGCCGCACTTGTCGCAGCGATAGATCACGGGCTTCTTCGCGCCGCAGTTGGTGCAGAACTTGCCGCCGTTGACGCTGCCGCACTCGCACTTCCACTGGCCGGGGTCCAGCGCGGGCTCGACGGCGATGGGCGCCGGCTGAGCGCCGCGCCTGGGCTTGCCCGCGCCGGTCTGGGGCCGGGAGGCCTCGGCGGCGACGGGCGCGGAGCCCGCCACCATGGCGGTGGGCGCGAAGGAGGCGTAGTTGTCGGGATTCAGGTAGTTCTGGAGATCCACGCACTCGGCCTCCAGCTCGCGGTAGAGGGGGCTCAGCGGGCTGTCGGGCCGGTCGCTGGACACCTCAAACTCTATGCGGTTGCAGAAGGGGGTGTTCAGGTCGATGGCCATGTCGAAGCGGTACTCCACCCGGTAGCGCCGGGGCGTGTAGGGCACCTGGCGGCCCTCCCGGTCGTGGTGGTAGAGCTCGGTGCGGTTTTCGTGAATGGACGGGCGGATGCCGATCACCTGGGAGACGCTGAACACATCCGGGTTGTGCGCCATGTAGTTGCTGTCCCGGGTGACGATGAACGTGCCCTGGTTCTCGTCCACATACACCTTGGTGTAGCTGTGGCCGAAGGCCTTGGTGGGGGTCATGGCCAGCAGCACGCGCTGGTTCTGCTCGCGGTAGGCCAGGTGCTGCCGAATTTCCTCCACGGTGGTCCTGCGGCGGTCCGTCAGGAAGGGAGAGAGCTTCTTGGCGCAGTCCTTGCACAGGTTGCCGTCCTCCAGCTTGCGGTTGCCCAGCAGGCCGATCTCCCCGCCGCAGATGGCGCAGATCTTCTTGTCAAACAGCTTGTTCAGTAGTCCCATAATACACCCTCCTATTGATCAAGTGTGGAGTCCGCCCTCCCCGGTCAGGCCGTCGGCGGACATCATGGTCTTCAGTACGCTGATATCGGTCTCCACATCCAGCGCGTCGGACTGGAACAGCTTGTCCTGCTGGCGCTCGATGGCGCGGATGATCTGGTCCAGCACCGCGTCGATCTGCGCGCGGGAGGCGCGGATGTTCTCGCCCTGGTAGCGCTGCTTCTCCATCAGGCTGTAGGATTCCAGCAGCTTGAAGGTGGTGGGCAGGTAGTAGTTCATGAAGCGGCGGATCTCGTCGGCGCGCTCGGGATGTTCGGCGATGAGTTGAAAGATGTCCGCCGTCAGCGCCTCGATGCGGTCGATCTTGTCCGACACCGCCTTATCGTCGATGCGCTCGTTGAGCTGCCGGATCTCCCGGAGTTTGGCGTTGAAGGCCTCGTTGCCGGTCTCGGGGATGTCCTTTGGCGGCGCGGCCTCCGCTTCGGGCGCTTCCTGCGGTTCATCCTCCCCCGTCAGCCGCACGCACACGTGCTCGTGGTCCAGGGCGATGTTCTGCATCCAGCCCCTGGCGATCATCCACTGCAGCTTGTCCTCGGGCGCGCGCACGCCGGAGCGCCGCTGAAGCTCCCCGAAGGTGATGGAGGAGCCCCTGACCCGGCCCAGGCACCTGGCCAGCTTCTCGGCCTGCCTGCGGCGCGCGCGCCGGCGCCCGGTCAGAAACAGCGGCCAGCTCAGCATCGCCATGAAGATGACGGCGGCCAGGGCCGTGATGAAGAAGTCGTCGCTCTCGCCGAAGTTCGTGAACACCACGTACAGGCCGATGACGGTCAGCAGCCCGGAGGCGATGGCCGCCGGGATCTCCCACCAGCTTGAACCGATGCCCTTGTGCGTCAAAAATCGTTTCACGTCGCGGCCTCCCAAATCAAAGGCGCTTCTTCGTCAGCTCAGGGGTTGAATGTGGCAGAATGCGATCGAAATACGCTGTAGGGACGCCATTTATGGCGTCCGCCCTATACGAAGCGGGACACGCGGACGCCATGAATGGCGTCCCTACGGTTGCCTTCGATCTCCGTGTTCTTATCGCTATGGTTTAATCGGCGTCATTGCCGTCACAGGTGCAGCCCGCGGCTCTGCTCGGTGAGCCCGTCGGAGGCCATCATGGTCTCCAGCACGCTGATGTCGGTCTCCACGTCCAGCGCGTCGGACTGGAACAGCTTGTCCTGCTGTTGCTCGAAGGCGTGCACCAGTGTCTCCAGCACGTCCTCGATCTTCTTCCGGCTGGCCTGTATGTTCTCGCCCTGGTAGCTCTGCTTCTCCATCAGGCTGTACGATTTCAGCAGCTTGAGGGTGGTGGGCAGGTAGTAGTTCATGAACTTGCGCACCTCGTCGGCCCGCTCGGGCTTCTCGCGCACCACGCGGAAGATGCCGGCGGTCAGCGCGCCGATGCGATCGATGCGCTCGGACACCACCTCGTTGTCGATGTCCTCGTTGAGCTTGCGGATCTCCCGCAGCTTTGCCTCGAAGTCCTCGCTGTCCGCCGCCGCCTTTTTGGGCTCCGCCTTGGCGCGCTTCGGCGCGGCCTTGGGCGGCTCGGCCCTGACGGGCTCCGGCTTGGGCGCGGGCGTCGGCGTGACGAACTCCGTCTCGATGGGCTCCGACCGATCGGTCTTTTCCCCCGCCAGATTGGTGAAGAAATTGACCACGGGACGGACGAAATCCGTCTCGACCTCGTTTTCATTCATATACAGCATCAGCGTGCTGCGGTCGATGTAGGCGCGGGCATCGATCATGTTCTGATCGATCATGGACTGTATGTCATTCACCACCTCGTCGGTGGACTTGCCCAGCCGCGAGGCCAGCTCCCGGATGCTGATGCTGTCCCGGTCGCCGATGATGGCGGCATAGTGGCGGAATTCCCTGCGCTGGCTGCGGATCCACGCATTGCGCCCCCGCTTGAGCAGCATGTAAATGCCGATAAAGGTGCTGATCGGAGGCGCGATGAACAGGAGCGCGATGCTCCAAAACAGCGAGGGGCCCTCCCCCGGGTCCTCGGGTATGATGATGTGATTGCGATTTCTGCGGCTCATAACTTTACCCCCATTATAGCGTGTCTATTATATCATAACCCGCCCCCGTGTTCAAGTGGCACGGGGCAGAATATTGCCGCATTTCCGGGTTGACTGATCGTCCCGTTTGGTTTAGAATAGGTATGGAAAGCGCATGCGCGCCGCCGTTTCCGGGCAAAATGGACCCGGAGGTGATCGCATGATCGACGAGGATCGCGAGGACACGGAGTACGTGGCCTCAGCCACGGAGTGCACCGGCGTGGCACCCGCCCTCCGGGAGGGCGACGACGCGGCGCGGGCGCTGTACGCCGTTCACCCGGCGAAGCGGCGAAACCGCAAGAAACCGAAGGCGTGACCGGCGTACCGGGCGCACGTGAAAGGGAGGCACAAATGCTCAGAGGAATCAGAAGGGCGCTGGCGATGCTGCTGGCCGTTCTGCTCGCGGCATCGCTGGCGGGCGGCAGTCTGGCCGAGGACTGGCGCGACATGCTGCGCGATGCCTTCGGGCTGTCGGACGACTACGCGGTCGAGGCCCCTGCCGAAGCGTCCGAACCGCAGGCCGGGTCCATCACGGACCCCCAGGAGATCGTCAACTACCTGGACCACTACGGAGAGCTGCCCGACAACTTCATCACCAAGAAGGAGGCCCGGGCGCTGGGCTGGGATTCCAGCTACAACTACGTGGGCGACGTGGCCCCGGGCAAGTCCATCGGCGGGGACCGCTTCGGCAACTACGAGGGCCTGCTGCCGGAGAAGAATGGCCGGCAGTGGTACGAGTGCGACACCGGCTACAAGGGCAAAAAGCGGGGCCCGACCCGCCTGCTGTACAGCTCCGACGGGCTCTACTACTACACCGACGACCACTACAGGACCTTCAAACAGATGTATCCGGAGGACGCGAGATGATTATACTGGACGGCAAGCGCATGGGCGACAGGGAGGCCCTGCACGCGGAGCTCAAGGAAAAGCTGGGGCTGCCTTCATACTACGGCGGCAATCTGGACGCGCTGAACGACTGCCTGGGCGAGCGCCGGGAGGAAACGCTGGTGGTGATCCGCGATTTCGGGGATTTCGCGGAGAACTGCGGCGCCTACGGCATGAAGCTGCTCCGGGTCTTCAACGACAACGGCATACAGGTGATATTGGACTAATATACACAGGAGGATACGATTATGGCGAACATTCCGACCCCCCACATCAACGCTCCCGAGGGCGCCTTCGCGCGCACGGTGCTGATGCCCGGCGACCCGCTGCGGGCAAAGTTCATCGCCGACACCTATCTGGAGAACGCCGTGCTGGTCAACAACGTGCGCGGCGTGCAGGGCTATACCGGCAGCTACAAGGGCAAGCGGGTCTCCGTGATGGCCTCCGGCATGGGCATGCCCTCCATCGGCATCTACTCCTACGAGCTATACAACTGCTACGGCGTGGAGAACATCATCCGCGTGGGCACCGCCGGCGCGCTGACCATGAAGCTCCAGCTTCGGGACGTGGTGGCCGCCATGAGCTGCTACACCGATTCCAACTACGGCGCGCAGTTCAACTTCCACGGATCGCTGGCTCCGTCATGCAGCTACGGGCTGCTCCGCGACGCCATGGACGCGGCTGACCGCCTGGGCGTGCACATGCAGCCCGGCCCGATCTTCTCCAGCGACGCCTTCTACAAGCAGTGGGAATACTCCTCAACCCCGGTGCTTCAGAAGCTGGGCGTGATGTGCGTGGAGATGGAGTCCTACGCCCTCTACCTCAACGCCGCCGCCGCGGGTAAGAACGCCCTGACGCTTCTGACCATCTCCGACAGCCTGGTCACCGGCCAGGCCCTGTCCGCCGAGGACCGGCAGAACACCTTCACCCGGATGATGGAGATCGCGCTGGAGATCGCGTGACGACACACAATGCCATGACGATATACAGGCTGGCGGCGCTGGACATGGACGGCACGCTGTTGAACTCGGGCCATGAGACCACGCCCTACACCCGCGCGGTGATCGAGCGCGCCGCCGCCGCGGGGAAGATCGTCGCGCTGTCCACGGGCCGGGCGCTCTCGGAGCTGTGGGCGCACCTTCGCCTAATCCCCGGCATCGCCTACGTGATCGGGGAGAGCGGCGCGTGCGTCTACGACGTCGGGCGGGATCAGATCCTTCAAAAAATCACCCTCGATGACGGCGACGTGGACGCCATCTACGCCGCCGCCGAGGGCATGGACGTCACGGTGCAGTGCTTCATCGACAATCAATCCTACATGACCGGGGAATCCGACGCGGCCATGGCGGCCCACCACCTGATGGATTTCGCCCCGGCGTTCCGCGCGGGCTCGATGTTCATCGAGGACGCCGCCGCGCTGTGCCGCGCGAGCCGGGGCCGGGTGAGCAAGGTTAACCTGTACTTCGCCGACGCCCGGGAGCGCGACCGCTATCCCGAACGCATCCGAGGCCTGAACGTGGCGGTCAAGGAGTCCGTGGGCATCGGCTGGGAGATCTCGCCCCCAGAGGCGGACAAGGCCAAGGGGCTTTATTTCCTGTGCAATCACCTCGGACTGTCCCCGCGGGAGGTCATGGCCGTGGGCGACGGCGGCAACGACCTCGACATCATGGGCGCGGCGGGCCTGTCCGTGGCCATGGGCAACGCCATCGACGCCGTGAAGGCCATGGCCGACGCCCTCACCGACGACTGCGATCACGACGGCGCGGCGAAGGCGATCGAGAGGTATATGCTTGCGGAATAATCTCCATAAAAAAACCGCCCCGCATCGCGGGACGGGTTTTTTATGGGATTGTTTTTACTTGACGGCAGCCTTGGCCTTCTCCGCCAGCACCGCGAACGCGGCGGGATCGGAGATCGCCAGCTCGGAGAGCATCTTGCGGTTGATATCGATGCCGGCCACCTTCAGGCCGTTCATCAGCTTGGAGTAGCTCAGGCCATTGATGCGGGCCGCCGCGTTGATGCGGGCGATCCACAGGCGACGGAACTCGCGCTTCTTCAGCTTGCGGCCGATGTAGGCATAGCGCAGGGAGCGACGAACCTGTTCGCTGGCTGCACGGTACTGCTTGCTCTTGGCGCCAAAGTAGCCCTTGGCGAGCTTCATGATCTTGCGCTTTTTCTTCTGTGCGGTAACTGCACGCTTCACTCTTGCCATTGTCGATTCGCCTCCTTACTTGTAGGGGATCAGTTTCTTCATGGTCTTGCCTTCGGTGGTGGTCAGATAGGCGGCCTTGCGAAGGTTGCGGGTGCGCTTGGTGGGCTTCTTGGTCAGGATGTGACGCTTGAAAGCCTGAGCGCGCTTGACCTTACCGCTCTTGGTGAGATTAAAACGCTTTGCGGCGCCCTTATGCGTCTTCTGTTTGGGCATGGGTTTTTCCTCCTCTCGTGATTGGGGCGCGTCAGTCGGCGGCCCTGGGTGAAATGAACATGGACATGTTGCGGCCCTCAATCTGCGGGGGCTTGTCCACGGTTCCATACTCCTTGATGCGCTCGGCGAACTCCGTCATAACCTGGCGGCCGATTTCAGAGTGGGTGATCTGGCGTCCGCGGAAGCGGATCGTCACCTTCACCTTGTTGCCATCCTTGAGAAACTTCATGGCGTTTTTGAACTTGACGTCCACGTCGTGATCTTCGATGGTGGCGGACAGGCGAACCTCTTTGACGGTAATGACCTTCTGATTCTTGCGGAACTCACGCTCTTTCTTGGACTGCTCGAAGCGATACTTGCCGTAGTCCATGAGCTTGCAAACCGGCGGACGGGCCTGCGGCGCGATCTTGACAAGGTCAAGCTGCCTCTCCTCTGCCAAGGCCAGCGCGTCCCTGCTGGACATGACGCCCAGCTGTTCGCCGTTCTGATCCACGACGCGCACCTCGCGGTCGCGAATCTCCTCGTTAATCATGAGATCGTTGATACCGAAACACCTCCTAAATCTGTTCGCGCGATGAAAAAAGAGCAGCGCATAGCGCCACTCTGTAAAAACCCCTCCCGGGGCCCCTCTGAATTGTCAGAAACCGTTGAAGCTTTCGCCGCAAGGTGAGAAGTGGACGCTTCTGCTTACTAAGGTATTATACATCGGAGCGGAGAGGTTTGCAAGGGAAAGGTTGGTTAAGTTTTTCAGAGTGGAGAGTGCAGAGTGGAGAGTGCAGTTTTGGTAGAAATCCTTACGGATTTCTTTTGATTAATAGAGTTACGGATTAACGCACAATCGATATATTATCTTTTTCAATCAGACAAATCCCGAAGGGATTTGAACCAAAACTTCACTCTTCACTCTCCACTCTTCACTCTCACCCCTTCGCCACCCCAACGCACGAGAACACGAGGAACACCACGAGGTTCACCCCCACGATCCCTGCGCCGGTGGGGATGGAGTAGACGCAGGAGAGCATCATGCCCACGAGGAAGCAGCTCACGGAGATCACCGCGGCGCTGACGGTCACGGCACGGAAGTTATCGAACACCCGCATAGCGGACAATGCCGGGAAGATGATGAGGCTGGAGATCAAGAGCGTGCCCATCATGCGCATGCCGATGACCACCGTCACGGCGGTCAGAAGCGCGATCAGCCGGTTGTAGAGCTTTGCGCGGGTGCCGGTGGCGCGGGCGAAGGCCTCGTCGAAGGTCACGGCGAATATGCGCGGGTAGTACAGTATGAACAGCGTCAGCACCACCAGCGAGAGTATCACGGACAGCCACACGTCCGAGGCGCTCATGGCCAGTATGGAGCCGAACATGTAGTTGTACACGTCCACGTTCATGCCGCTGGTCATGCTGGTGACCACCACGCCCAGCGCCAGCGCCGAGGTGGAGATCAGCGCGATGGCGGAGTCGCCCCGCATGCGGCTTTGGCCGCTCAACCGCAGCAGCAGAAACGCGCACAGCACCACCACCACCAGCGTGAACGGCAGCGGGCTCTCGGCGACGGACGCGCACACCGCCGCCACGCCGCCGCGCACCGCCGCGGGCAGGAAGGCCGGCAGGCTGTCCGCCGTCACGAACCCCAGCGCCATGGCCACCGTCAGCGCGCCGAAGCCCACGTGGGACAGGCCGTCGCCGATCATCGAGTAGCGCTTGAGCACCAGGCTCACGCCCAGCAGCGCCGCGCACAGCGACACCAGCGCCCCCACCAGCAGCGCCCGCCGTATGAATTTGTAGCTCAGATAGCCGCCCATCTCGGAGATCATCCAGCCGATGTCCCTTATGTGGCACAAAAGCCAGACCACCACCAGTATGAGCAGCGCCCACAGCACGGCGGTGCCCCGCCGGCCGGGCTTCTTCGTCCATCTCGACAGCAGGTCAGCCACGGGCCTTCACCGCCTTGTTCAGATATTGCGCGGCATACTCCTCCACGGTGCCGTTGAAGTCCATGCCCGTGTCCATCACGGCCACGTGCTTCGCGTCCCTGAGCGCCCCCCGGACGTCGTGGGACACCATCACCACGGCCACGCCGTGCCGGACGTTCAGGTCGCGTATGACGTCGTACAGCTCCCGCGTGGCCTCGGGATCGAGGCCCGTCACCGGCTCGTCCAGCAGCAGCATGCCGTCGGTGGCGCACAGCGCCCGCGCCAGCAGTACCCGCTGCTGCTGCCCGCCGGACAGCGTGCGGTAGGACTTCTTGCGGAACTTCGTCACGTCCAACAGCGCCATGTTGGCCTCCGCCTTGGCCCGGTCGGCCTTGTTGAAGAAGAACCGGGTCCCCATGCGGTTGACGCACCCGGAGAGCACGACCTCCTCCACCGAGGCGGGAAAGTCCCGCTGGGCGGCGGTCTGCTGGGGCAGGTAGCCGATCTGGTTCTTCATCAGCCCGTCGCCGTAGACGATGCTGCCGCTTCTGGGCTTCACCAGCCCCAGCATCGCCCGCATCAGCGTGGACTTGCCGGAGCCGTTCTCCCCCAGCACCACCAGGTAGTCGCCCTTCTCGACAGACAGGCTCACGCGGTCCACGGCCACCGTGCCCTCAAACGCAATGGTGACATCCCGAAGCTGTATCAGCGCCATGCTCCGCCGCCTCCCCGCCGTCTCTGCATCTTTCGCACAAGCCCACCAGTATGGTCTCCCGGGGGTCCAGCGCGAAGCCGTGGTCCTCCATCAGGTGCTTCGTCAGCGCGTCCATCAGCCGGCAGTCCACGTGGAACAGGTTGCCGCACTTCGAGCACATCATGTGAAAGTGGCCGTCGCACGCCGCGGCGTCCTCCACGTGCTGGTATTGGGTCACGCCTTGCACGCTCTGGTACTTGCGCACCGCACCCTGCTCCGCCAGCTGCTCCAGATAGCGGTACACGGTGCTGCGGCCGATCTTCTCCCCCCGGTCCCGCATCTCAAAGACCACGTCGTCCACCGAGAAGTGCTTAAGGCCGCGCTCCTTCAAAAAACCCAGCATCTCCCGCTTCTGCCGGGTGTTGTACTCGCCGCGCATGTCAGTTCAGCCCCGCTTTCAGCGCCTCGACGTTTTCCCGCATCAGGGACACCCAGCTCGCCCCGGCGTCGAAATCTGCCTGGGACAGCGTCTGCATGGAGTGCAGCGTCAGTATCTGCGCGCCGGTCTCCTCCGCCACGGTCCGGGCGATGGCCTGGGTGCTCAGTTCGATGGTGTAAATGGCGGGGATATGCTCGGAGGCCACCTTTTTGATCAGCGCCGTCACGATCTGGGCGCTGGGCTCGGTGTCCGCCGTGCAGGAGGGAAAGGCCGCAAGGTAGTCCAATCCGTAGGCCCGCACGAGGTAGATGAACGGAAAGCGGTCCGCAAATACCAGGGTCCTGCGCTCGGCGTTTGACACGATGTCCGCGATCTCGGCGTCGATCGCGTCGATCTCACCCGCATAGGCTTCGGCGTCGGCGCGGTATGCCTCCGCGTTGTCCGGGTCGATCTCCGCGAGCTTCTCCCCCGCGGCCCGGGCCATCTTCGCAGCGTTTTGGGGGGCGGTCCAGATGTGCTCGTCGTACTCCGGGCCCTCGTCGTGGTGATGCTCCCCCTCCTCCTCGACCAGGTTCCCGACATGATCCATCATCCGCAAGGTGGCCGGGGCCTCCGCCCCGTCGAAGCCCTCGAGGATGCTGTCCGCCCAGGCGTCGCTCTCGCCGCCGATGTACACGAACAGGTCCGCCTCGCCGATGGCGATGATGTCCGCCGGGGTGGGCTCGAAGGAGTGGGCCTCCACGCCGGGCTTCAAAAGCATCGTGACCTCGGCCCTCTCCCCCGCCGCCTGCCGCGCGAAGTCGTAGCAGGGGAAGTCCGTGCACACAATGGACAGCTTTCCCTCGGCGTATCCGGCGGCGCACAGCATAACCAGCAGAAAAAGCGCCGCGAGCAATGTCTTTTTCATGGCAAATCCCTCATTTTGAAATCAGATTTCAAATTCAATTTCGTATTATAGAGGGATTCCGCGAAAAAGTCAAGTGCCCGCGGCGATAATCATTGTTATTTTATTGTACGGTGGGCGTGGTCTTGCGCATCTGAGGCACCGGCGGTATGCGGGGGTCCTCCTTGTTGAGCGTGAAGGTGAAATCGGCCCCCTTGCCGGGCTCGGACTGCACGCCGATCTGGCCGCCCATGAGCTCCGTGACGAGCTTGGCGATGGCCAGCCCGAGGCCGGTGCCGGTGGTGCGCATGCGGGACCGGTCCGCCTTGTAGAAGCGCTCCCATATCAGCGGGAGGTCCTTGGGCTCGATGCCGCAGCCGGTATCCCGCACACCCACGGCCACGCACCTGCCGGCGTCCCGGGCGTACACGGTCACCGTGCCCCCGGCGGGGGTGAAGCTCAGGGCGTTGTCCATCAGGATCACCAGCACCTGGGTGATGCGGTCCTCGTTGCCCATGCAGGAAAGCGGCGAGCCGTCGGTCTCCACCTTCAATTCGACGCCCGCCTCCGCGGCGATCTGCCGCATGCCCCGGGCGGCGGCCTCCAGTATGCCCGGCAGCTCCAGCCGCTCCAGCTCCACGCTGACGCGCCCGTCCTGCAATCGCGACATGTCCAGCATCTCGCCCACCAGCTTCTCCAGCCGTATGGTCTCCCGCAGGATCACGCGGTAGCTGTCCTGACGCTCCTCCTCGGTGTCCATGCAGCCGTCGATCAGCGGCTCCACCATGCCCCGTATGCCGGTCAGGGGTGTGCGCAGCTCGTGGGAGATGTTGGCCACGTATTCCCGCCGAAGCTGCTCCATGCGCATAGCCTCGGACATATCCCGCAGCAGGCACACCGCGCCGATGATATCGCCGTTTTCGTCCATCAGCGGCGAGGCTCCGGCGTACAGCGCGCGCTGGGTGTGGTTCTGCCAGTTCAGCGACTCCGGCTCGCCGGCCTTCATGCAGCGCTTCAACAGCTCCTTGAGGGCCTGTATGTTGTCGTCCGGGCAGTCCCAGAGATCGTCGATGCCGTTGATCTCCATCAGCTCCAGGAACACCGGGTTGTAGTGCACGACGCGGCCCTTGTAGTCCACGGCAATCAGGCCCTCCCCGATGCCGGAGATGACCAGCCCCAGCTTGTCGCGCTCCTTGCGCAGGTTCTTGATGGCGTCGATCAGCCGGGCGGCCATGCTGTTCATGGTGCGGCCGAGGTCGCCGATCTCGTCGTTGGGCAGGCCGGTGATACGCTCGGCGTAGTCGCTCTCGTCGGTCAGCCGCCGGGCTGCGCGGGTGATGCGCTGTATGGGGCGCACCAGGCGGCGGGTGAGCTGGGTGGCCATGACCACGGCCATCAACAGCGACACGCTGATGACGATGAGCATCAAAACCCCGATGGTGCGGGTGAGCTGCCTTAACTGCTCCACCGGCTGGGCCAGCACCACGCCGCCCATGACGCCGCCGTCCTCGTCGTAGATGGGCACCCCGGCGAACACCACCTCGCCCTCGATGAACTCAAAGTTCTGCATGGCTGAAACCCGCTCTCCCTGAAGGATGCGGGTGAAGAATTGCAGGTCGATGGCGCTGATGATGTCCACCCACTGCAGGTCGTCCTCCTGGGTGGGCGCGGCCCTCTCCACGCCGGGCTTTGTAGGCGGGGTGTACTGCCACAGCCGCATCTTCTCCTTCCCCTGCTCCAGGAAGAACACCCGGGCGTCGGTGAGGACCTGATAGATGCGCACCACCCTCGGCGAGGGCTTGAAGCCGCCGTCGGACACGGAGTGGACGGTCTCGGAGATGCGCTCGGCCTTGTTGAGCAGGTCGCGGATGTAGTTGTCGCGCACATAGCGGTAGGTCAGCACATAGGTGAGCACGCTGGCCAGCAGCACCACGGAGAGGGCCAGCGCGATGTGGCTCATGAGCGTCTTCGCGCCGATGCCCAGGTTGTTGTACTTTTTAAGCCTCATCTTTCCTTACGGCTGCTCAGCCCCCGCTACCTCGAAGCGATAGCCCACGCCCCAGACCGTCTTGATGTCCCAGCCGTTGTCCTCGGTGCACAGCTTGGCGCGGATGCGCTTGATGTGGCTGTCCACCGCCCGGGTGTCGCCCAGGAAGTCGTAGCCCCAGATGCTCTGCAGCATGTGCTCCCGGCTGAACACCATGCCGGGGTTGCTGGCCAGCGTCCAGAGGATCTCCGTCTCCTTGGGGGTGCAGGGGATGGGCTTGCCCCCCAGCTTCACGGTGAAGGCGTTCATGTCGATCTCCAGATTGCCGATGACCAGATGGGCGGACTTGTCGTCCTCCTTCATCTCCCGCATGCGCCTGAGCACCGCCTTCACGCGGGCCAGCACCTCCCGGGGGCTGAAGGGCTTGGTAATGTAGTCGTCCGCGCCCATCTCGAGGCCCAGCAGCTTGTCGAACTCGTCGCCCTTGGCCGTGAGCATGATGATCGGCACATTCGAGACCTTGCGCACCTCCCGGCACACCATCAGCCCGTCCATGCCGGGCATCATGATGTCCAGTATGATCATATCCGGGTGCTGTATGCGGGCCTGCTGCACCGCCTGATCGCCGTCGTAGGCGGAGATCATCTGGTAGCCCTCCCGCCGAAAATAGGCGTTCAGAGACTGATGCACGTTCGGATCGTCGTCCGCCACCAGTATCTTGTAGCCCGTCCTGTATTCATCCATTGATCGCACCTCCCTGCGGATTGTATTGTCAAGATATCACAACTTCTTGTCAAACGTGTGTCTTTATTGTCGAATATATGTCAACAGATTACAATACCATATCTTCGACGCACATTCGCCCTATTTAGTTTCACGTTTAATAGTATTGTAACATATAATCCCGGTATATACAACGGTTATTGCAAATATATATAAGCGAAAACCGCGAACGGAAGGAATTGCCGCGCAAGAAGCGGGCGCGTCGCGCCGATAATAGCCTGTGCCGGATTTGCGCGGAAGGGACGTGACGGGCGTGAAGACGATTCGTTCGATGATCGGCATGCCGGTGGTGTGCCGCAACCGAAGGATCGGGCGGATGGTCCAGGCGGAGCTGGAGGAGGACCTCACCCGGCTCAGGGGCATATGGGTCAGCGCCGGGTTTCGCGGCGCGCGATGGCTCCCCGCCGAGAGGCTCGAAATGCTGGGCCGGGTGGCCATACTCTCCGACGGCCCCGGCACGCGGCGGCGCATGCGCATCGCCCCCCTGTTTCGCCGCGCGACGGGCACCGACGGCGCCCGGCTGGGGGCCGTCACCGGGGCGGAGATCGACGAGATCAGCTTCGCGGTGACGGCGCTGTGGCTGTCCCTGGGCTTCTGGGACGACCTCGTGACCGGACGGCGGCGCGTCGAACGCTTCACCGCAAACCGGGAGACCGGCGAGATCATCATCGATCCCGCCGAATTGGAAAGGGAGGGATGGATCAATGAAGGGCGGCATGACCAAGGGCCTCATCGCCGGGATGCTGATCGGCTCCGCGGCGGCGACCATGTTCGGCGTGATGAACTGGCAGACCGAGCGCAAGTGGAACCAGGCGGCGAAGAAGACCGGCAGCTGGATCTCCGATAAGGCCGACGATTTCGCGCGGAAGATGTGAGTGGTTAGGGAGTAGGGAGTAGGGAGTAGGGAGTAGAGGTTACGGCTCCAAAAGCCTTCCCCTTCAGGGGAAGGTGGCAGCCCGTAGGGCTGACGGAAGAGGTTCTGCCTTCCCCTTCAGGGGAAGGTGGCAGCCCGTAGGGCTGACGGAAGAGGTTCTGCCTTCCCCTTCAGGGGAAGGTGGATTAATGCCGTCAGGCATTAAGACGGAAGAGGTCGTCCCCCTGCACTACGGAACCCACCCCGTCGTAGGGGCGATGCCCCCATCGCCCTGAACCCCGTCGTAGGGGCGGCGATTCGCCGCCCGCTGAACTGAAACGGGCGATACGTGCGGGCGGGCTCAGGCTCCCCTGCGCAGGGGGAGCTGTCAGCGAAGCTGACTGAGGGGGCGTGTATTCCGCGAACGCCATGAATGGCGTCCCTACGATGGACCGCAGGCCATTCCCCTACTCCCTGCTCCCTACTGCCTGCTCCCTCTCACCGGAACAAAGGACGTAATCTTCATGCAAAACATCTTCACTACGACACACAGGGCACTCTGGAAGCCCGCCATCGTTCTCGCCACCCTCGCTGCGGGGCTCATGATCTTTCGAGGCCCGGCCCTGCGGGTGGGGGTCCTGTGTCTGGGCGGGGCGGTGATGGCGTTCCTGCTGGAGCCGCTGGCGGTCCGGCTGGAAAAAGTGCTCTCCCGGGACGCGGCGGCGGTGGCGGCGCTTCTGATCGTGCTGCTGGCGGCGGCGGGGCTTCTGTGGCTCTTCCTGCCGGCGGTGGTGCGGGAGGCCGCGCAGCTCATGGAGGCGCTGCCCCAATCCGTGGCGCGGCTGTCGGACTGGGCGCAGGCGCTTTCCGACCGCGCGGCGCGACGCCTCCCCGGCCTGAACCTGCCCGAGCTGCCGCTGAACCGGCTAACGGATCTGCTGACCGGCATGCTCGCGGGGACGCTGGCCCTCGCGGGCAGCGCGGCGGACGCCCTGTCCCGGCTGTCCATGATGGCCATGCTGTGCGTGTTCTTCCTGTGCGACCGGGACCGGCTGCTGCTGCGCCTGGAACTCCTGACGCCCCGCTCCGCCCGCTGCACGGCCGTGCGCATGGGCGGCGCGGTGGCCCGGGAGGTGCGGCTGTACCTCCAGGGACAGCTCCTGGTCGCGCTGGCGGTGGGCGTGCTCGCGGCGCTGGGTCTCATGCTCATCGGCGTGCGCAGCGCCGCGGTGCTGGGCGGCATCGTGGGCATACTGAATATGGTGCCCTACTTCGGCCCGTTTATCGGCGGCGTGCCCGCGGTGCTCATCGCGCTGGGCGACGGCTGGCAGAAGGCGGCGCTGTGCGTAGGCGTGCTGACTCTGGTGCAGCAGCTCGATTCCGCCATCATCTCCCCGCGCATCATGGGCAGCCTCACCGGCTTCTCCCCGGCGGCGGTGCTGGTGGCCATCTACGCCGGGGCCAGCTTCGGCGGCATCAGCGGCATGCTGGTGGCGCTGCCGGTGCTGATGTCCGTCCGAACGGTATTTAGAGTTTTCGTTCAACAGCACGAAAACAATTGAACTTTTCCGAGAAATGTGCTATAATGATTTTGAATGTGAATGCTTTGCTCGAAAGGCGGTGCGCTATGAACGGCAAAATGGATGAAACAAGGCATTTCCGCATTCCGGCGGATGCCCCGGAATCGGCGGCTGAGATCATTGAGTTGGTCTATCAGGCGCTGAAGGCCAAGGGGCATGATCCCATAATGCAGATGGTGGGCTACATTATTTCCGGCGATCCCACCTACATAACCAGCTATAACAACGCCCGCTCGCTGATCCGTCGGTTGGAGCGCGACGAGCTGTTGGAGGAATTCGTGCGCTTCTATGTGGAGCAGCACGACAAGTGACCTCCGCAGGCCGCCGGCGGTCTGTTCGGGCTGCATCAGGGCTGGAAACCGGGCGTTTCCAGCCCTGTAATCGTGTAGAGCAAAGGAAACACCTGTCATGCAAATGCGAAAACTTGGACGAAGCGGCCTCGCGGTCTCCCGATTGTGCTACGGCACGCTGACCATGTCGCCGCTTCAGAAGGACCTCTCCCCGGAGGCGGGCGCGCGGCTGCTGGTCCACGCCTACGAGCGCGGGGTGCGGTTTCTGGACACCGCCGATCTCTACGGCACCTACCCCCACATCCGGCTGGCGCTCAGGGACGCGCCGGACTACGTGGTCAGCACCAAGGCCTACTGCTGGGACGAACCCACCGCCGCCGCCGCGCTGGAGCGTGCCTTCCGGGGCCTCGGGCGGGACTACGTGGACCTGTTCATGCTGCATGAGCAGGAATCCCTCTACACCCTGCGGGGCCACGAGGAAGCCCTCGTCTACCTGCAAAAGCAAAAGGAGCTCGGGCACATCGGCGCCGTCGGGGTCAGCACCCACTATGTCGCCTGCGTGCGGGCCGCGCCCCGCTTTCCGATGATCGACGTGATCCACCCCCTCGTCAACCGGGCGGGCATCGGCATACAGGACGGCACCCGCGAGGACATGGAGGACGCCATCCGGGCCGCGCGGGAACACAACATCGGCATATTCGCCATGAAGCCCCTGGGCGGCGGGCACCTGATCGCCGACAACCGGGCGGCGCTCGAGTACGCCATCGGCAGTCCCCTGCTGGACAGCGTGGCCATGGGCATGCAGAGCGTCGAGGAGATCGACGCCGACGTCGCCGCCTTCGAGGGCGATTTCAGTCGGCTGGACGCCCTCAGGGACCGCCCCCGGCAGATCATGGTGCACGACTGGTGCGAGGGCTGCGGCAAGTGCGCCGAGCGCTGCCGCCAGAAGGCCATCGCCGTCGTCGACGGCCGGGCGCGGGTGGACCCGGAAAAGTGCGTGTTCTGCGGCTATTGCGCCCGGGCGTGCCCCCAGTTCTGCATAAAGGTGGTGTGAGAGATGCGGGTGATCTGTCTGGACGTGGGCGAAAAGCGCATCGGCGTGGCGGTGTCCGACCTGCTGGACCTCACCGCCCAGGGAGTGGAGACGATATGGACCAGGGGCTTCGAGCGCGACGCCGAGCGGGTCGTGGCGCTGTGTAAACAGTACGAGACCAACCGCGTGCTGTGCGGCCTGCCGAGGAATATGGACGGCACCGAGGGCTTTCAGGCCGGGCGGGTCCGGCAGTTCGCCCAGAGACTCACGGAACAGGGGCTGAACGTCCGCTTCGAGGACGAGCGCCTCACCACAAAGCTGGCCACCAGCCTGCTGATCGAGGGCGACGTGCGCCGCCAAAAGCGCAGGGACGTGGTGGACAAGCTCGCGGCGACCTACATCCTGCAATCCTTCCTGGACCGGGGCGGATGGCGGGATGAAGCACATAAAAACTATCTGAGGAGTGTATATCACATGAGCGAGAACAATCATGAACTGGATATGGAGCGCGAGGACATCGTGCAGCTGGTGGACGAGGACGGCAACGAGGTGGACTTCGAGCACCTGATGACCCTCGAGCACAAGGGCCGGACCTACATCTGCCTCGTGCCCGTGGAGCCCATGGAGGATGTGGAGGAGGACGAGCTGGTGATCCTGCGCATCGAGACCGACGAGGACGGCAACGACTACTATACCTCCATCGACGACGACGCCGAGCTGGACGAGGTCTTCGAGAAGTACCTCGAGATCGCCGAGGCGGACTGACACAAACGCCCCCTGTCCCGATACGGTCGGGGCAGGGGGCATCTGCGTCAATTGAGAATTGAATAATTGAAAATTGAGAATTGCGGTGCAAATCCTTGCGGATTTGATTATATTCAAGCGTGGGAATATCGTAGGGGCGGCGAAGCGCCGCCCGCCCAAAAGCCTTCCCCTTCAGGGGAAGGTGGCTGGCCGCAGGCCAGACGGAAGAGGTCGTGCCTTCCCCTTCAGGGGAAGGTGGCGCGTAGCGCCGGATGAGGTGCCCCGTCATGCCTCCCTCTTAGAGGGAGGTGGCTCGGCGTAGCTGAGACGGAGGGAGTGGGAGGTGCCGAGCGTAGCGAGGCGGAAAGGTCCCGTAAATGACGGAAAAGATGATCCCACAACTATCCGTGAAGAACCTCAATTCTCAATTCTCAATTCTCAATTTCCCTTCTATCTCCTCCGCTATTGCCTCGACCCCCCTGCCCTCGGCACTGATCCACGTGACCCTCTCATCATGCCGAAACCAGGTCATCTGCCGCTTGGCAAAGCGGCGGGTGGCCTGTTTCATCATGCGCACGGCCTCGTCCATGGGGACATCGCCCCTGAGCGCGGCGGCGATCTCCTTATACCCGATGGCCTGCACGGCGGTGGGATGGGCCTGGGGGTCGGCCATCAGGCGGCGCACCTCATCAACGAGCCCCTGTTCGATCATCCGGTCCACCCGCCGGTCGATGCGGGCGTAGAGCGCCTCCCTGGGCCAGTCCAGCGCGAACAGCGCCTCCCGGTACTCCCCCGCCCGCGCCCGGTCCCGCCGGGTGTGCTCGGTCTGGGTGACGCCGGTGAGCCGGTAGATCTCGATGGCGCGGGACACCCGCCGCACGTCGTTCTCGTGAAGCCGCGCGGCGGACGCCGGGTCGACCTCCGAGAGCATGTCGTGAAGTCTGCGCCTGCCCTCCGGCGTCTCTCCCATGGCCATCAGTTCGGCGTGCATGGTCTCGTCGCTCTGCATGGAGAAGGACATGGGCCGGGTGACCGCGTCGATGTACAGCCCCGTGCCGCCGCAGAGCACCGGCTGTCGGCCCCGGCTCATGATGTCGGCGATGCAGCGCCGCGCGTCCTCCCGGAAGGTGTCGGCGGTGTAGCGCCGCGCGGGGTCCACGAACCCCATGAGATGGTGGGGCACGCCCTGCATCTCATCCTCCGTGGGCACCGCGGACAATACCGGCATCCCCCGGTAGACCTGCATCGAGTCCGCCGACACCACCTCGCCGCCGATCAACCGGCACAGCGCCACCGCGACGGCGGTCTTGCCCGAGGCCGTGGGTCCCGCCACCACAGGCAGGAAGGGCTTGTTGTTCACATCATTCATATCCTTTTCTTGCGAAAGGACGCCATGAATGGCGTCCCTACGGTGTCACTGAATCCTTTTAAACATCTTCTCAAGTTCCCTGCGTGAAAGGGCCTTCATCACCGGCCGACCGTGGGGGCACGTCGGCGGCGCGCCGGTTTCCAGCATCTGCGTGATCAGGGCCGCCACCTCGCCGTCCGACAGCCGGTCGCCGCCCTTCACGGCGCTCTTGCACGACATCTGCATGATCTCCGCCCGCCGCAGCTCCACCGTGGCGGTCCTGACCCGGTTCAGCGCGCCGATGGCGTCCATGAACGCGGGGCGCAGGTCGGCCTTGCCCAGTATGAAGGGCACGGCGCTCACCCGGATGTCCTGCTCGCCGAAGGGCTCCACGGCGTAGCCCGCGTCGGAGAGCACCTCGAGGTTGTCCCGCACCAGCGCCATCTCCCGGGCCGACAGGTGCACCACCAGCGGCGTCAAAAGCTGCTGGGAGCCCCGGCCCGCCTCCAGCTTTTGCATCAGGCGCTCGTAGTTCAGGCGCTCGTGGGCGGCGTGCTGGTCGATCATCACCAGCGCGTCGTCCGCCTCCACCAGTATGTAGGTGTTCATCAGCACCCCGATCACCCGGTAATCCGCCCGCTTCTTCCCGGGCGCGGCCTTCGGCGCGACCTCTTTAAGCGCCACCTGCACGGGCTTCTCCCTGGGTATCGGGCGGGGGATCTCCCGCACCGGCGGCGCGGGAACAGGCCTCGGCACCGCCAGGGCGGGGGCCTCCCGCACGGCGTCCCCGGGCACGCCCTTCAGCTTCTCCTGCTCGGCGCGAACGGCCCGCAGGTATTCCGCCTGCGCGGCGAGCCTGACCGAGGGCCCGTCCTGCTTCACAGGTTCCTGCTTTTGCGTCTCCGCGGGCGCCGGCTTTTCCGCCTCCGCGGGGACCGGGGCGATCTCCCGCACGGCGGCGACGCGCTCCACGCGGGGCGCCTGCGGGCGCTCCTCCCCCAACTGCAGCACATGCTCCCCCTCGAAGGCCGTGGCCATCAGCCGCTCCGCGGTCTGGCGCATGGCGATCTCGTCCCTGAAGCGCACCTCCAGCTTGTTGGGGTGCACGTTCACGTTGACGGCGGACGGCGGCAGCACCACGTTCAGCGCGCACATGGGGTAAAGCCCGATGGTCACGCGGGTGCGGCAGACCTCCTCCAGCGCCTTGGTCAGCGCGGCGCAGCGCACGGCGCGGCCGTTGATGAAGAACGACTGGTGCGCCCGGGTGGCCTTCGCCAGCTCTCCCACGCCGATCAGCCCGTAGACGCGCACGCCGCCCTCGGCGGCGTCCACCGCCACCATCTGCTCGGCGGTCTGCTTGCCGTACACCGCGAACACCGCGTGCCTGAGCTTGCCGTCGCCGAAGCTGTGGTACACCGTCTGGCCGTTGCTGATGTAGCGCACGGACACGTCCGGGTTGCCCATCAGCATGCGGGCCACGGCGTCCGCCACCAGCCCGCCCTCGTAGCCGGGCTTCTTCAAAAACGCCCGCCGCACCGGCAGGTTGTAGAACAGGCCCTTCATCACGAAGGTGGTGCCCTCGGGGCAGCCGACCTCCTGCACGCGCAGGCCCTGCCCGCCGTCGATGTTCAGCCTGACGCCGGTCTCCTGCCCCTTCGCGCGGGTGGTCATCTCCACATGAGACACCGACGCGATGGACGGCAGCGCCTCGCCGCGAAAGCCCAGGGTGCGGATGTCGTCGAGCTGCTCGGCGGTCTGCAATTTCGAGGTGGCGTGGTTTTCAAAGGCCAGCCGCACCTGACCGGGCTCGATGCCGCAGCCGTTGTCCGTCACCCTCAGATAGTCGATGCCGCCGCCCTTGATCTCCACGGTGACGGCGGTGGCCCCGGCGTCGATGGAGTTCTCCATCAGCTCCTTGACCACGGAGCTGGGGCGCTCGACGACCTCTCCCGCCGCGATGCGCCCGACGGTGGCGGCGTCCAGTATGCGAATGGGCATGTTCTACCTCCGATATCAAATCCTCTTGGCCTTCTCGTTCAATTCATACAGCTTGTTGAGCGCGTCGAGGGGGGTCATGCTGACCACGTCCAGTCCGGCGATCTCCTGCGCAAGCTCCATGGGCTTGAAGTCCATAAGCCCGAGCTGTCGGTCCTTCGCCCTGTGCTCCTTTAATATGTTCTGCCCGAGGTTGCCCCGCTGCTGGTCGTCCACCTCCAGTCGGGCCATGATCTGCCGGGCCCGGGCGATCAGCGACTTCGGCAGCCCCGCCAGCCGCGCCACGGACACGCCGAAGCTCTTGTCCGCGCCGCCGCGCACGATCTTCCGAAGGAATATGACGTCCTCGCCCTGCTCCCGGGCAGTGATGCGGAAGTTGACCACGCCGGGAAGCTGACCCTCCAGCTCCGACAGCTCGTGATAGTGGGTGGCGAACAGCGTGCGCGCGCCGCACTTCTCCGAGGCGATGTACTCCACCGCCGCCCAGGCGATGGACAGCCCGTCGAAGGTGGAGGTCCCCCGCCCCACCTCGTCGAGGATCAGCAGGCTGTTGGGCGTGGCGAACTTGAGGATGGTCGCCATCTCGCTCATCTCCACCATGAAGGTGGACTGGCCGCCGTAGAGGTCGTCGGAGGCCCCGATGCGGGTGAATATGCGGTCCGTGAGCGCGATGTCCGCCGCGTCCGCCGGCACGAAGGACCCCATGTGGGCCATCAGCACGATCAGCGCCACCTGCCGCATGTAGGTGGACTTGCCCGCCATGTTGGGGCCGGTGATGATCATCACCCGCTCCTCGCCGGAGAGCGCGGTGTCGTTGGGCACAAAGCGCTCCCGGCCGATGGAATCCTCCACCACCGGGTGGCGGCCGTTGGTGATCTCATAGCGGCCCTCGTCGTTGATCCTCGGGCGGGTGTAGTTGTACTCCGACGCCACCCGCGCAAGCGACAAAAGCGCGTCCAGCGCCTTCAGCGACCCCACCGTGGCCTGCAGCGCGGGCAGCGCCTCCTTGAGGGCATTGCGAATCTCGGTGAACAGGTCGTACTCCAGCCGGGTGGCATTCTCCTGCGCGCCCAGTATGCGGCCCTCCAGGTTCTTGAGCTCCTCGGTGATGAAGCGCTCGGCGTTGGCCAGCGTCTGCTTGCGCACGTAGTCGTAGGGCACGTGATCGTAGAAGGACTTGGTGACCTCGATGTAATAGCCGAACACCCGGTTGTAGCCGATCTTGAGGTTCTTGATGCCGGTGCGCTCGCGCTCCCGGGCCTCCATGGCGGCGATGTAGCCCTTGCCGTTCTCGGAGATGGCCCGCAGCTCGTCCAGCTCGGCGTTGTAGCCCTCCCTGATGATGCCCCCGTCCTTGACGGACAGCGGTGCCTCCGGGTCGATGGCAGCCTCCAGCTTCGCGTGCAGCTCCGGCATGGGGTCGAGCTGTGCAAGCAGGCGCCTCATCAGCGCGGCGTCGAAATCCCCGCCGATATCGCGGATGCGGGGGATCACCGACAGCGTGTGGGACAGGCTCAGGCACTCCCGGGCGTTCACCGCGTCGTAGGCGATGCGGCTCAACAGGCGCTCCACGTCGTAGACCTCGTCGAACAGGCTCCTCAGCTCGTCAGCGGCCATGGGGTTCTGCATCAGCGCCTCCACGGCATTAAGCCGGGCTTCGATGGCCTCCTTCTCCCGGAGGGGATGCTCGATCCAGGCGCGCAGCAGGCGGCTGCCCATGGCGGTGCCGGTCCTGTCCAGTATCCACAGAAGCGACCCCCTCCGGCTCTTGCCCCGGGCGGTCTGGGTGAGCTCCAGGTTGCGAAGCGCCACCCGGTCCAGGGCCATGTAGCGCTGGGACTCGTAGTTCTTCGCGGTGATGATGTGCGCCAGGGCGTTCTTCTGGGTCTGCGTGAGGTAGGAGAGCAGCGCCCCCGCGGCGCACACCGCCAGACGGTCCCCTTCAAAGCCCATATCGGCGATGGACTTTTCGAAGTGGGCGGTCATCACCCTGGCGGCGAAGGCGTAGGTGAAGCGCTCCTCCTCCAGCGTCTCCGCGGACCCGGCGCGCTCGGGCTCAAGCTGGGCAAGGGCGTCGGGGTCATTGACGATCAGTTCGCTGGGATTGAGCCGCGCCAGCTCGTCCGACAGGTTGGAGCGCGCGTCCATGATCTGGTACAGGCAGAACTCGCCGGTGGACACGTCGCAGAACGCGCAGCCCGCCTGGTTCCTCTTGATGCACAGCGCGGCGATGTAGTTGGCCTTCTTGTCCTCCAGCATGTTGGACTCGATCACCGTGCCCGGCGTCACCACCCGGGTAACCTCCCGCGCCACCAGTCCCTTGGCGGTGGCGGGGTCCTCCATCTGCTCGCAGATGGCCACCTTGTAGCCCTTCTCGATCAGCTTCTGAAGGTAGGCGTCCACCGCGTGATACGGCACGCCGCACATGGGCGCGCGCTCGGAAAGCCCGCAGTCCTTGCCCGTCAGCGTCAGCTCCAGCTCCCGCGAAACCAGCTTCGCGTCGTCGAAGAACATCTCGTAGAAGTCCCCCAGCCGGAAAAACAGTATGACGCCGGGGTACTGCTCCTTGATGTTCAGATATTGCTGCATCATCGGCGTGACGGGCATTTCAATGCACCTCGCTTGTAGTAAGAAGTCAGGAATTGGAAATCAGGAGTTAGGAGTTAGGAATTAGGAATTGGGCTGCCTGCTGCCGCGCGATAAACCCGTAGGGACGCCCTTAAAGGCGTCCGCAGCGCCCATATCGCTCCGATCGGACGCCCCAAGGGGCGTCCCTACACCAGACCTGCGGCATTCTTTAATTCCTAATTCCTAATTCCTCATTCCTCACTCAGTGGCATCCCGAGCACGACCCGCAGTCGCCCCCGCAGCCGCCTTCCTCCATGCGCCCGGTGACGATGAACTGGAGCACCTGGTTGATCTGGCCGATCAGGCTGTTGAACTCGTTGCGGGCGTCGTTCAAAGCCACGATGTCGTCGACCATCTGCAATCGGTCCTGCAGATCGTCCATCTCCTCCGACAGCCGCTTCATCGCGCCGGGGTCGGGGTTGTCGGACTGCATCATGGCCTGCAGCGCGCCGCGCTTTTCCAGAAACGCTGCCATGGTCCGGGCCGCCTCGGGGTTGGCCATGGCCGTATCCTCGGCATCCTTCATCCTGAGGTACACATCGCACTCGAGCAGGGCTTCCCCCAGCTCCCGGGTCTTCTTGAAAACATTGTCCATATTGCCGCTCATTGTTCTATCCTCCTGCCCCGCAGGGTGTTGCGCCCCGCGGAGGTAATCTCGACGTCCACAAACTGTCCGATCAGACTGATGTCGCCGGGGAAGTTGACCATGTGCCCCCGGGGGGTCTTGCCGCCCACCGATGCGGCGTCCCGCGTGGAGACCGCCTCCACCAGCACCTGCTCCGTCTTGCCCACCTGCGCCTCGAGGGCCTCCAGCGCGATGGCCTGCTGAAGCTCGATCAGCCGCTGTATGCGCTCGCTCTTGACCGCGTAGGGCGTGTCATCCGGGAATTCCGCCGCGCGGGTGCCCTTTCTGGGCGAGTAGATGAAGGTGTAGGCCGCGTCGAAGCGCACCTCGCGCACCAGGCTCATGGTGTCCTCGAACTGCTCGAGGGTCTCCCCCGGGAAGCCCACGATGATGTCGCTGGTCAGGCCGATGTCCGGGCAGACCGACCGAAGTCTCTTGACGAGATCGAGGTAGTGCGCCCGGGTGTAGCGCCGGTTCATGCGTTTAAGCACCTCGTCGTTGCCCGCCTGCACCGGCAGGTGCAGCTGCGGCATCAGGTGACGAAGCTCCCCAAAGGCGTGGATCAGCTCGTCCGACAGGTCCTTCGGATGGCTGGTCATGAAGCGTATGCGGGGGATGCCCAGCCGGTCCACGCGGTACAGAAGGTCGGCAAATTCCGCCCCGCCGCCGCGGTAGGAGTTGACGTTCTGCCCCAGCAGCATGATCTCCCTGACCCCCTGATCCTGGAGCCGCACGCACTCCTCCAGTATCGCCTCGGGCGTCCTGGAGCGCTCCCGGCCCCGCACATGGGGCACGATGCAGTAGGTGCAGAAGTTGTCGCAGCCGTACATGATGTTCACAAACGCCATGAACTTCGATGCGCGCGCCTCGGGCAGGCCCTCCACCACCTCGCCGTCGATGTCCATGACCTCCACGACCGGGCGCTTCTCCGTCAGCACCCGCCAGACGTACTCCGGCAGCCTGTACAGGTTGTGGGTGCCGTACACCAGGTCGATGAAGGGGTAGTTCTTCTTCATCATCGCCGCCATGCCCTTCTCCTGGGTCATGCAGCCGCCCACGCAGATCATCAGGTCGGGCTTGTCCTTCTTGAGCTCCTTGAGCCATATGACGTTGCCCAGCGCCTTGTTCTCGGCGTTTTCCCTGACGCAGCAGGTGTTGTAGAGTATGAGATCGGCGTCCTCCCGCGCCCGCGCGCGGACCATGCCCATCTCCTCCAGCATGCCGGCAATGGACTCGGAATCCCGCTCGTTCATCTGGCAGCCCATCGACACGATGTGATAGCTCTGCGGGCGTCGGTCCATCGCCCTGACCAGCTTCATGAACTCCCGCTGCCTGAGTATCTCGCTCTCGGGCACAATCGGCCTTTCCTTCATGGTTTTATCCTCAT
Organism: uncultured Eubacteriales bacterium; assembly: GCA_902765735.1. Taxonomy (GTDB): domain Bacteria; phylum Bacillota; class Clostridia; order Christensenellales; family Aristaeellaceae; genus UBA2862. Next base: position 34,731 of record CACXBB010000020.1, read on the forward strand.
TTCAATCGCTTGCATTGCTCCGGGAGGTGCGCCTCGTCCGCCGGGGCGATGTCGTACTCCCCGGGCTTTTGGTCGCCCTTAACCGCGTACACGCCGCCGCCCTCCGGCACGCCGATGGCTTTGAGCCGCTTCACCACCGGCTCTGCGGCGGTGATCAGCACCGGGTTGGTCTCCCCCCTGCGCCTGCGCCGAGAGACCTCCCGGACGACGCGCCGGGCGGTGGTCTCGTGGGAAGGCGTCACGCCGTCACCGCCGCAGGCCGAACAGGTGTGCAGAAGCTGCTTCGACAGCGGCCGGCGGTCCTTCCTGCGCGTCAGCTCGATAAGCCCCAGCCCGGTCATGCCCACCACGCTCAGGCGACTTTGGTCGGTCTTCGCCAGCTCCCGCAGCAGCGCCAGCAATCTGTCGTTGTCGGCGGGGTCCTCCATGTCGATGAAGTCCACGATCACGATGCCGCCCACGTCCCTTAAGCGCAGCTGCCGCACGATCTCCTCCGCCGCCTCGCAATTCAGCCGAAACAGCGTCTCCTCCAGATCGCGCCTGCCGGTGAACTTGCCGGTGTTGACGTCGATGACCGTCATGGCCTCGGTCTCCTCGATCACCAGGGAGCCGCCGCTTTTGAGCCAGACGTACTTTTTGAGCGCCTTGTCGAGCTGGGCGTCCACCCGGTACAGGTCGAAAAGCGGCGTCTCCCCGTCGTAGAGGCGTATCCGGTCCGCCCATTCGGGGGCGAGTGCCTCCGAGCGGGCCTTCAGATCGTCGTACAGCGCGGAGCCGTCCGCCCACACCGCGTCCACGTCGCCGCTTAAGCGGTCCCGCACGCATTTCAGCGTAAGCCCGGTGTTGGAGAACACCCGCTTCGGGGCGGTGGCGACGGCGGCGCGGGTCTTGATGTCCCGCCATTGAGCGATCAGCGCGTCAAACTCGCGCTTAAGCGCCTCCTCCGGCAGGCCCGCCGCCGCCGTGCGGACGATCAGCCCCATGCCGGTATCCCTGACCAGCGCGTCGGCGGCGGCGCGCAGGCGGCGGCGCTCCCCGTCATCTGCGATCTTGCGGGACACCCCCACGTAGCGCACCTCCGGCAGCAGCACCAGCGCGCGCCCCGGCAGCGTCAGATGGCTGGACACCCGGTGCCCCTTCTGCCCGCTCTGGGCCTTGACCACCTGCACCAGGATCTCCTGCCCCGGGCGCACCAGCCTTTCGACGCGCAGGCCATCCAGCCGCTTTTGAAGCGCCGGGTCACCGACCTGTATGTCTCCGGCGTACAGAAAGCCGTTCTTCTCCATGCCGATGTCCACGAAGGCGGCGTTCATGCCGGGCAGCACGTTCTCCACCCGGCCCAGATAGATGGAGCCGGTCGCGTCGTCCGAGCCGGGACGGTCCACGTACAGCTCGCACAGCCGGTCGTCCTCGATCACCGCCATGCGGGTCTCGCCCAGCAGGGTCTCCAGCAGTATCGTCCGCTTCATAGTTCCATGAGCGGGCGGCCATTGCCCTCCGCGTCCGCGCCCAGCAGCATGAGCCGGTGGATGCGCATCTCCGGCACCCCGACCCCCGCCATGTCCGCAAGCGCCTTCACCAGCAGGTCGGGCTTTAAGGTGTTCTGCTCCGTCAGCATCAGCCGGGCATACAGACCGGCGTCGGTTTTCCTGAGATCGACGGCCAGCGGGCGGATGTCGATCTCCCTCTCGCCGGACTTGGTCTTTTTTATACCCATCACGCGCTCCCGTTCAAGGAACGCGGACACCTGGTCATACACCCTCTGCGCGTCGTCCCCCTCGAGGGTGATCCTATAGTCCGACATCCGCACCAGCGCCATGGGCGCGGGGTGCTTGTCGTCGATCATGCGCACCTCCAGCACCGGCAAATCCTCCGGCAGCGCGGCGCGCACAGCGTCCTCGGTGCGCTTTCGGCCCATGGGTGCGGAGAGCTTGATGTCGATGACCTCATACTCGCTGGTCCAGCCCAGCGCCAGCGCCGAGCCGAAGGACATCACCGGATGGGGGTTGAACCCCTGCGACCAGGCCACGGGCAGCCCCGTGCGGTTCACGGCCCGCTGGAAGAAGCGCTGCAGGTCCAGATGGGAGATGAACCGCAGCCGATCCCGCTTGCCGAAACGTATCAGCGCCCTCATACGCACGCCCCCTCATAGCGCTTCATGCCGCAGCCGGTGCAGCCCTTGCGGCAGTCGCGGGTGCACTCGGCCCGCTGCGCCTTGTGCCACTCCGAAAGCAGGTAGGTCTTGGTCACGCCGCAGTCCAGGTGGTCCCAGGGGAACACCTCGTCCTCAGACCTCGGTCGGTTTGCGTAGAAATCCGGGTCGATGCCGCACTCCCGGAAGGCCTGAAGCCACAGGTCGTAGCGGAACTGATCCGACCAGCCGTCGAACCGGCAGCCCAGCCGCCAGGCCCGCTCCAGCGCGTCGGCCAGCCGCCGGTCGCCCCGGGCGAACACGGCCTCGATGTAGCTCACGTCCGGCGCGTGGTACTTGAAATCCACGCCCTTGATCTGATTGAGCGCCTGCCTGAGCAACTGCTGGCGGCGCACCACGGTGTCATAGTCCAACTGCGGCGCCCACTGAAAGGGCGTAAAGTTCTTCGGCACGAACACGGAGGCCGACACGGTGATCCGAAGCCCCGGCGCGCGGCGCTCCTTGGGGATGGAGAAGTAGCAGCGCCGCACCTTCGCGGCCAGATCGGCGATGCCCAGCACGTCTTCGTCGGTCTCGGTGGGCAGGCCCAGCATGAAGTACAGCTTCACCGCCGACCAGCCCTGGTCGAAGGCGTCGGTCACCGAGCGCATCAGGTCCGCCTCGGTGACGCCCTTGTTGATCACGTCCCTGAGCCGCTGGGTGCCCGCCTCGGGGGCGAGGGTCAGCGCGGTCTTCTTGACCTTCTGCGTCTGTCTGAGCGTGTCGGTCAGCACGTTGTCGATGCGCTGGGAGGGCAGCGCGATGCGCACCCGCCGGGCGGCGAACTTCTCCACCATCGCCCGGGCCAGCTCCGGCAGGCAGGAGTAGTCGCCGGAGGACAGGCTCATCAGCGAGATCTCGTCGTAGCCGGTGGCGTCCACCAGCTTCTCCGCCATCTCCATGAGGTGCGCCATGTTCCGCTCCCGCACGGGCCGGTAGATCATGCCCGCCTGGCAGAACCGGCAGCCCCGGGTGCAGCCGCGGAAGATCTCCAGCATGATGCGGTTGTGCACGATCTCCCCGTAGGGCACGATCAGCTTATCGGGATAGACGGCCTCGTCCAGCTTCGGCACCATGGCCTTCATGACCACCTCCGGCGCGCCGCTGCCGGGCTTGGGCGTGACGGCGCGCACCGTGCCGTCTTCGTTGTAGGATACATCGTACAGTGAAGGCACGTAGATGCCCGGGATCTGGGCACACATGCGCAGGTAGTCCTCCCGGGGAAGCCCCGACGCCTTCCACTTTCTGTACATGTCGATGGTCTGGCCGGTCTCCACCTCGCCGTCGCCCAGGGCGATCAGGTCCACAAACGGCGCAAGCGGCTCGGGATTGAAGGCGCAGGGCCCGCCGCAGATCACGAAGGGGCCGTCCGTCCGGTCCTCGCGCCTGAGGGGGATGCCCGCCAGGTCCAGCGCCTCGAGGATGTTGGTAAAGCTCATCTCGTACTGAAGCGTCACGCCCAACAGGTCAAAATCCCTCACCGGCGTGCGGGATTCCAGCGTGAACAGCGGGATGCCGTTCTGCCGCATCAGATCGGCCATGTCCACCCACGGCGAAAACACCCGCTCGCACCAGGCGTCGTCGCGGGCGTTGATGGCGTGGTAGAGTATCTTCATGCCCAGGTGGCTCATGCCCACCTCATAGGTGTCCGGGAACAGGAAGGCATAGCGCACCGCCACGTCCCCCGGGTCCTTCATCACAGCGTTGAACTCGCCGCCCATGTACCTTACGGGCTTCTGCACCGACATGAACAGCTTTTCTATGCGGTCGGAAAGGGTCAAACCAACGCCTCCAATGCACAATTCTCCATAATATCTCTATATTACTTTATCACCAAACGGGCAAATCTTCAACTTCAAATTGTTAAACAATTTGACATTTGGGGAAATGCAACGCAATTGCGCTTGACTGTGCCCATAAAACCGTATATGATTTTGATTTAGCAGACAGGAGTGGATATTTATGCAAAAGCTGCCCTTTGTTTCGCACGAAAAGCTGGTTGAAATCACCGAGAAATACCCCACCCCGTTCCACCTGTACGACGAGGCCGGCATCCGCCGCACCGCCCGCGACCTCAAGGAGGCCTTCGCCTGGAACCACGGCTTTCGGGAGTACTTCGCGGTGAAGGCCTGCCCGAACCCCTTCATCCTCAAAATCCTGAAGGAGGAGGGCTGCGGGCTGGACTGCGCCTCCATGGCGGAACTTCGGCTGGCCGAGGCCCTGGGCTTTTCCGGCGACGAGATCATGTTCTCCTCCAACGAGACCCCCGGCGAGGAGTTTGAATACGCGAGGAAGCTGAACGCCATCATCAACCTGGACGACATCACCCACATCGACTTTTTAAAGAAGCACGGCGGCATCCCGGAACGCATCTGTCTAAGGTACAATCCCGGCGGCGAGCTGCTGGTGGGTTCGGTGTACATGGGCCAGCCCAGCGGCTCCAAGTTCGGCATGACCAAGCAGCAGATCTTCCACGCGGTGCAGCATTTGCAGAACCTGGGCGTGAAGGAATTCGGCCTGCACGCGCTGCTGGCCTCCAACGCCGCCGACAACAACTACTACCCCGCCAACGCCATGATCCTCTTCGAGCTGGCCATCGAGCTCAACCAGAAGCTGGGCGCGAAGATCTTCATGATCAACCTCTCTGGCGGCGTGGGCATCGCCTACCAGCCCGAGCAGCAGATGCCGGACATCAGGAAGATCGGCCGCGCCATCGAGGAATCCTTCGACGTGATGACCTCCGCCCGGCTGGGCAACGTGGCCCTGTCCACCGAGCTCGGTCGGTTCATGACCGGCCCCCACGGCTGCCTGGTGGCCACGGCCATCCATAAAAAGCACATCTACAAGGAGTACATCGGCCTGGACGCCTGCGCGGTGAACCTGATGCGCCCCGCCATCTACGACGCCTACCACCACATCACCGTCTCCGGCAAGGAGGACGCGCTGTGCGACCACGTGTACGACGTGGTGGGCTCCCTGTGCGAGAACAACGACAAGTTCGCCGTCGACCGGGCGCTGCCGGAGATCCACGACGGCGACCTGATCGTCATCCACGATACCGGCGCGCACGGCTACTCCATGGGCTACAACTACAATGGCAAGCTGAAGTCCGCCGAGATACTGCTCCACCCCGACGGCAGCTTCGACATGATCCGCCGCGCCGAGACCATCCGGGATTACTTCGCCACCTTCGACTTCTGCGACATCCTGAAGGACGCGAATATGGACTGACACTATACATAAACAGACCGGAGTCGAATTTCGACTCCGGTCTGTTTATGTATAACTTCACGTCTTCTTGCATGATCGTGGGAGGACTCCCCCAGTCAGCTTCGCTGACAGCCCCCTCGAGGAGGGGGCCTTTTGGCGGCGAGCCCATAGCCTCCCGTCCAGCCTCCCTCCCAGAGGGAGGTGGCTCGGCGCAGCCGAGACGGAGGGAGTTAGCCTCCCTCCCAGAGGGAGGTGGCTCGGCGCAGCCGAGACGGAGGGAGTCGGCATCCCACAAGTTGCCGTGAAGCGCCTGTTATCCCCTCCGTCCGCCGCCGGGGCCCATCGGGCCGCCGGAACCGCCGCGGCCGCCGCGGCCCGTGCCGCCGGGGCCGCGCTGGGGGCCTGGCGCTGATCTGGGCGTCGTCACCGGTCCGGTGGATGCTGGACGGCCCGGCACGGGACGCGGCGCGGATCTGGGCGGCGGCACAGGCCCGGTGGGCGCGGGCCGCACGGGCGCCGGCCG
>CACXBB010000021.1 GCA_902765735.1 uncultured Eubacteriales bacterium
ATTCTTCTTCTCTAATCTGAAATCGGTTCATCTTTCATCACCTTTTCCATTATACCATTCTTTTCCTGTTTTGTATAGATTTTAGAGCAGGATTAGTATAAAGGGGTGAACAATCCGTTCATCCCCTGAAACCGGAAGGAGCGGGAACCATGGATTACACAAATCTGAACAACGAGGAACTGGTGAGAATCATTACCGAAACCTCTGCTAACGATGCCTACGACCAGCTCTTCAGGAACATCGCGCCGATCATCCTGCACGAGGCGGAAATGTACCGCGGCAAGATGATGACATACGATACAGAGGACTTCCTGCAGGAAGGGCAGATTGTTGCCTGGCAGATCATAGCGCGGGGGAACTTTAAGAACGGCAGGTTCGCGGCCTATTTCGGCAGCGCCATTCGCAAGCACCTGGTGAACATCTACCGGGACTACACGCTGAAAAACCTGATCTGTATTAGTGAACAGGAGGACTGCCGGGGCAACATCACGCGGACGATGGTGGAAGCCGATTACGCCAAAGCCTACAGAGAAAAGCACCGCGCCCAGTGCAAAGCCTGGTATGAAAAGAAGAAGGCCAGCCTGCCGCCCAAAGAGAAAAAGCCACCGATGACCAGGGAAGAGCGCATCCGGAAGGTTGTCGCCTACCAGAGAGAATACTACGCTGCGCACCCCGACAAATATGAGGAGCGCAAAGCGAGGGAAAGAGAGCGCCAGCGCAGGAAGCAGGCTGAGCAGAAGGCTATGATGGCTGCAATGGCCTGAGAACGTAAACCGAATGATCGATCGAGGCACCCCGGAAGGGGCTGTTCCTCGTTTATGGGAGATGTCGCCGATGGCGACTTTTTTTGTTGGCTTTTTTGTTGCCGAAATAGTTTGTAAATTTGGAATTACCACGATTGAAAAACAGGCGCACTTATGATATGATACTAACAGGAGGACAGCATCCTCTCTATTGTGGTACCATGAGGCGGTGGTTGCCTTGGCAGACATAGAATACCGTGTGCTTCGCACACGCGAAGAGCGGCTGGCTTTTGCCCGGAGCATGAATCTGTTCAGCACACCGTTTATGCGAGAGGTGTTTAAGGACGAAAAGGCCACACAGTATGTTTTGCGTATCCTGACTGGAAAGCCGGATTTGAGAATTGCCCAGAACTTGACGGAGTATCGAATCTCAAAGCTGGACAAGCGCGACGCCGTGCTTGATGTGATTGCTGTGGACGAAGAAGGAATACAATATCATATCGAGATTCAGCTTGCAGACAGCGATGACCACATTTTACGGGTGAGATTCTATTCAGCGATGGTGGATAGCGAGCTGCTGGAGAAGGGAACCAAGTATAAGGATCTCCCAAATACAATTATCTTCTATATCAGTATGAATGACTTCATGGATTTGGGAGAACCAATAGCCAAGGTAAACAGCAAGGTTGGATCGAAGAATAAGGATTACGACGACGGAAAGCATATCTTTTATGTGAATGCCGCTGTGGATGACGATTCGGAGGTGGCGAGGCTGATGGAGTTCTTTAAGAGCGCAGACCCGAACGATGCAAGCCACGGGGAGCTATCCGACAGAGTCCACCTTTTGAAATGTGAACAGGAAGGAGAGGATCCTATGTGCAAGATCACGCAGAGCTTCGTTGACGAAGGGAAAATCATTGGATACGTAGAATGTCAGAGAGAAGAATATCATATGCCGGATGAAAAGATCATTGAGAAGATCAAAGATCGCTTTCAGCTGAATGACTATCAGGCGCGCACATTTGTCTATCCGAAGGAAGCAGTAAACGCCTGATGCTGATGCACGATAAGAATAACACTAGCCCGGGTGGGCGGTATCCAAGACCGAAGATACTTCCCCTCCGGGCTACTTTTATGCCCGATTTGCCGCTGCCTGACAACCACGGACAGGGGCTTTTTCTTTGTCAGAATCCGACAATTCCGGGGCCTGTTTTTCTCCGTTTTATTCGCCCAGACTGGCCCTTATATTATAAGGTATAGACTTGCTTTTAGGCGGCAGTGACGGTAAGATGCCACTGACCAAGGACGGAAGGAGGACTCAAGATGCCTGAGAGACAGATCAAAGTCGATCAGGATCGCACCCCAGGCAGGCCTCCGAACGGAGCTGGTTGAAGGCAAGCCGAAGACTACGGTCACTCCGCAGGCGCAGCCTCCGGTAAAGATTGCTGCCGCCTCTCCGGTGGAAGTGAAGAAGCTGCGTGTAGCCGGTTACTGCCGCGTCTCCACAGGCACAACCCAGCAGGAGACTTCTATTGTGGCGCAGCGGGAGCACTACGAGACTTACATCAAATCCCATCCCGACTGGGAGTTTGCAGGGGTCTACTGGGAAGCCGCTGTCTCCGGGACAAAGAAGGAAAACCGTCCGGAGCTGAAGCGCCTGATCGCGGCCTGCAAAGCGGGGATGGTGGACCTGATTTTGACAAAATCAATCAGCCGCTTCTCCCGCAACACAACGGACTGCCTGAAAATGGTGCGGACACTGATGGCGCTCGGCGTGAACATCCTGTTTGAAAAGGAAAATATCCACACCGGTACGATGGAGTCGGAATTCCTGTTGACGCTGTTTTCGACCTTTGCGGAAGAGGAATCCAAATCCATCTCTGCCAACGAACTGTGGACAAAACATAAGCAGATTGAGAACGGTACCTTCCGGTACTCCACGGCCCCGTTTGGTTACAACCTGGTGGACGGAACCTTTGAGGTCAATCCGGAGAGGGCGCCGATTGTGAGAGAAATCTTCGATGCGGTTCTCGCGGGAAAAGGCACGCCGACAATTGCGAAAGAGCTAAACGTCAGAGGAATCCCGACCGGGACCAAACGGAATGACGGTTCCCCCGGAGTCTGGACAGCCTACATGGTCGGTGGGATGATCAAGAATGTCTCTTACATCGGAGATGTACTGAACCAGAAAACCTTTTTCGATCATTTCCACCTCAAGTACAACTACGGCGAAAGGAAGCAGTATCATGTATGGAAAGAAGGTACGGATGACCTGCCAGCGCGCCTTGTTTGGAAAGCTGGTCTGCGGAGAGTGCGGAGACCGCTACAAGCGGTATGCCTGCAGGGATGGCGTTCATAGAAGCGCAATGCATGCAACGGCAGAGGCGTTACCGAAGAGGAAGTGCAGAAAGCTGTGGTTACGGCATTCAATACGTTGCCTGAGAAGAGGGAGGACCTGATCAGGATGCAGGAGCGCATCCTTTGGGGACCGCTTGACCGCATCAGCCGTGAGCTTGACGCCATCGACAGCAGGAAATCCGAATTGGAGAACAGCATCAGCGATTATGCCGCGACTGGCCGCCTTGACCGGCGCATCCTGTTCATCTTCAGCGATGATGGCGAGGAAATTGACGAGGAGACTGCCGTGGAGCGTATTAGCGCGGAGATTGATGAGCTGAACGAAAAGAGGGATGAGCTGCTCATCCAGAAGGGCGATCTTGGCATTCAGGAAGCGAATATTCAGACCTTGCTGAAGCTGACTAACGCCATCATGAAGCTTCCCGTCAAAGTGAAGACCACTTTAAAGACAGGAACGGATAACGGAACGGTGGAGGGAGAAAAGGTCGATCTTGCTGCCTGCTACGATCTTGCCGATTTCTATGAGCGCACCGATAGAATTACACAATGGGGACCGGTGAGAGCATTCGACGATAACCTGACGAAGCGTTTTATTGACAAGATTGTGGTTCAACAGGATGGCATAGAGGTTCAGTTCAAAGCAGGCATCGAGGTGAAAGTGCCTATGTAACCATAAATCCTTTGGGGAGTGCCGATGATGGCGCTCCCCGTCTTTTTTTTGCCTACAGGGCCAAATTGGCTGAAAAGTCAGACAATTTAGTTAATTGCTTGTGTTTTTAGCTATTTTGTGCTATTATTGGAAACGTAGAGATATCGTCATTTCGATCTTAAACAGGTGATTCACGCAATAAATATGCCCTTAGTCACCTTAAATTTGCCGAAATACAGAATTGGCCGGGGACGGTTATCACCTTGGCTACTACGAATCGCATGCATCCGGCGTGTACTTCATGGGCAGGCTGCCTTACGGGACGTACTACCTGGTGGAGACGCAAGTGCCGGCAGGATACACCGATAACGCCGGCAAGGTGTTCAAGCTGACGGTGGGGAAGGATACCACGGAGGGTGGAACCACTACGGCCGGAGTCACTGTGGACAACGAGCATGAAGTGGTCAAGCTGAATAGGACAAGCAGCGAGGAAGTCATTGTCGAGGCATTCAGGCACTTCATGACCACAGGGGAGAACCCCGACGCATGATGTGCGACGGACAGAAACCAACAATCTCAACACGCGGAGGCGATGGAACAGTGAATGCTGTGAAAAAGAAAATTGAATCGCAGAAAGGTGCTTCCATCACCTTCGCGCTGCTGTTGTTCCTGGTGTGCTCGATGGTCAGCATCGTCGTGGTCACTGCGGGAACTGCGGCTGCCGGACGTATGAGCCAGAGAGCGGAGACGGATCAGCGGTATTACGCCGTAACCTCCGCGGTGGAATTGCTGATCGATGATTTCAAGGGTAAGACTGCGACGGTAGAGTATACGAAGGAGACTGCGGAAACCGGTGTATCGGAAGACAGTATCACTGTGACAAAGATTGATGACTCTGAATCGACTGTGAGCGATTCCGGTATCGTTGCGAACGCATCAAAAAAATTGGTTGGCAAGATCGCCAATCCAACGACTTCAACCGGTCCTGACGACGAGCTGTCTTTAGTGGTTACAGGAGCGTTGGATTTTTCCGCCTTGAAATGTACGATCAGGGAGTACATCAAGAAGGACGGCCGCGTGATCTTTGAGGTGAGCAATGCGGTAGCTCCCGGTGCGGCAAAGTACACTTTACAGGTGGTGTTCGATGCGAGAATCACACAGTCCAAGTCGCAGTATACAGCTTCCGGGGTATCGATGGACAAGGTGACAACGACGCTGGAATGGTCGCTGAGTGGCATTGAGAAGGGCGTCGTGTGAGGAGGCATGAAAAGGGCAATGAAAAAAATAAAAAACCAACTGTGCCTAAAGCTCAGCAGCAATGCCGGCGAGTCTTTGGCGGAAACGTTGATCTCCACGCTGATCGCGGCCCTGGCGCTGGTGATGCTGGCCGGTGCCATCAGCGCGACGGCGAATATTATCAAAGTCAGCGATAAGCAAATGGGCAAATATTATGATAGGGATGCGGCGCTTGTGGCCATGTCATCCCCAGAGAGCGACTCTTTGTCCATAAGCATTGAACGGGGTGGCACAGGAATAGAAGCCCGAAATGCGCGTTATTGCAAAAATGAGGCGTTCAGCAGTAAACCAGTGGTGGCTTATAAGGTGGGCTGAGTTGCAGAAGATCGATGACAATGATTGGGCGAGAGAGATGAAAAGAAGAGCGTATGACAACAGAATAGATGAGAGGGCGCAATCGTCAAGGGCAGGAAAAATGTCGCTCAAGCTGAAAAGTCGAAGGGGCTTCACTCTCGCGGAGACCCTTTTGGCTGTGCTTATACTGCTCCTGGTCTCCGCGATCGTTGCCACCGGCATGCCTGCCGCTACGAATGCCTACAATAAGATCGTGCTGGGCGCAAATGCGAAGGTGATGCTGTCCACGGCCATTACGGCGCTGCATGACGAGATCGGCACGGCGTGGAAGGTGGAGACGCCCTCTGAAACGACGACAGAACTTGTCTATTTTAATGCGAGCACAGGGGCGAAATCGAAGATATCATTGGATACGACGGATCATAATGCAATCCAGGTTCAGGATTATCTGTCATTGTCGGGTGATCTTATCCATGATGTAGATTATAACAAAAGCACAACGCGCCATCTTGTAGCGGACTCAAACGCAGGTATGTATGTGACGTATACGGGAATAAGCTATAATGCAGCGACGGGTATCGTATCCATCGAACATCTGAAGGTGTGCAAAAAGTCGAACGGCGCCACACTGGTGGAATTTGCAGGGGAGAACGGCGCTTCAAAGGACTTCACAATTCGCGTTATCTCGAATGATGCGGTTGAATAAAAAAGCTACGAAAAACAATGATCCTACCGAATAAAAAGCTGGTGAATGTGGTGATAGATATGAAGGTAAGGAGCGCTGTGCGCAAGGACAATTATACAGAAAAAAAGAAGCGCCGCGGCAGGTGGAGCGTCGCTGGCTTTACAATGGCTGAATTGCTGATTGTGGTGGCGATTATAGGCGTTCTGTTTGGCGTCAGCTTTGTCGCCGTGCAAAGCCATCAGAAATCCCTGACCCAGGCGCAGTATGACGCTATTGCCAAGGAGATATTTGTCGCGGCGCAAAACCACCTGACGCTGGCGAAGAGTGAGAATTATGGTTTGACAGTAAGCATCAATTCTGCGAAAAAAGACACAACTGCAAATTTCTTTGGGACAAAAGAAGACGCCACAACCGATACGGGTGATGACATCTATTACTTCTGCAGCAAGGATAACAATACATCAAAAGCGCTTGAACAGATATTGCCCTTCGGCGCTGTGGAGCTTGTGAGCGGGGGAAGCTTCATCATACGGTACCAGCCAAACGCCGCGCAGGTTTTGGATGTATTTTACTGGACGGATGGCACGGGGAAGTATGACGCCAATCTTGACAGCAGTAAATACAAAACGCTGATGGAAAGCTATACGGGGGACGATCATAAGAATTATACCGTCGGCATTCTCGGCTGGTGCGGCGGGGAAGCCCCAGTCAGCACAGGGGCATTTTTGAACACGCCGACCATTGAGGTGATAAACGCCGAGCGCTTGCTTGTGAAGGTTACCGACCCGAATATCAGCAGCACGGATGATTCCATCACAGCCCTGAATCCAAGGCTTAAACTGTTTGTTGAGGGAAAAACAAGCAATACGAAAGCGGCAATCTTATTGACGAATGTGGATGCTGAAGGAACCAGTGGATGGCTTGATGAGCCTATGCCGGATACCTCCAGGTTGAGCGACGTCGATAAGACCAACAGCATATATACCGTTGTATTGGATGATATTACGACGCAGAAGCTTCATTTTGCGCAACTGAACGAAGTGTCAGGAGATAGCATAGTTGATGGTACGCTTAGCATTAAACGGAATGGCACTGGATTCATTCCGGGAGAGAATATAGAGATTTATGCAGTGGCGTACAGTAACAGTGAGCTGTCGAACATTGCTTACAGCGGCAAATGGATCACCAATAGTCTGTTCGGGGAAGTGGTTGAGGACGTCACTACCTCGCCTGGTATTACAACAAGAACTGCAGAGAAGGTTTGCATCAGTAATATCCGGCATTTGGAAAACCTGAGCGACGGGATTTCTGAGGTGTCTTATAACGATCGATACTTTAACAGTAGTATTAGTGCTGAACAAACGGTTGATTTGGATTGGAAAGATTTTATAACGGGAGTCAACGCCTTGAAGGGTGTTAAGGCAACCAGTACAATCAATATCTACGATAAAAACGGGAAAAAGACAAAGGACAATTGTTTCCTTCCTGTGACCGTTTCAGCAGAATATGCTCTAACCTTTGACGGGCAATCTTCTGTTTCAAACACAGAAATAGTGGGAGGTGAAGTTGCGCCGAGCACGATAACCGTAGCCGAAAATCACAGCATTACCGGGATTGTTGTGGATGATAGGGAGGCGACCGGCGAAGGGTTTGCTTCGCTGAGCTCTGCCGGTCTGTTCGGATCGCTCACAGGCGCCTCGATCAAGAATCTTACATTGATCAATACCAGCATTGCCCTTACATCCGGAAACGCCGGTGTACTGGCGGGATCGTTGACAGGTTCCACGGTGGAAAATGTCCTGGCGTACAACAACGGGGATAATACCGCTGCGAATGTCACTGCGCTGAACGGCCACGCGGGAGGACTGATCGGTTCAATAAATGCAAGTACGGATTTGAAAAAGTGCGCGGCGGCTGTGACCGTAAGCAGTACCGGCGGAAATGCTGGAGGACTGGTAGGAACCGCCGTATCGACTGAAGAAATAAAATGTTTCATTACTGGTTGCTATTCCGGAGGACATACGATGGATTCCTCGATTGCTGGAAGTAGTGCAGTAGTGTATAGCAATGAAAACTACAATGTTACTGCAACAGCGGGTGCGAGCACGGGTGGCATTGCGGGCGGCTTGATTGGCGAAGCGCAAGCCACACAGATTAAGTACAGCTATTCCACATGCTCTGCTAAAGGTACGACTGCCGGTGGATTGGTGGGAACTGGCAGTGGGGCGATTAAGTATTCCTATTGTACCGGATTGGTATCAGGGACAACTGAAGGCGCGTTTGCCGGTAATTATAGTGGTACATCGACAGAATGTATGTACTATGAGATCATTAACGAGAGAGAGGAGAAGGACGGGTCAGGCAATCCCACAGGCGGATATACCTATCTGTATCCGGTGAATGGCTCGGCGGAGGTGTCGGGTATTTCCGCCTTTGACGGGACCGCCTCGACCTTCAACGCATTCTCCGACCCCGGCACAAGCGGAGATGCCTGGCAGGCAGCCGTGCCGTACAATGCGACCTTGACGAAATACTATGGCGAGGGCAGCGGGACGAACAGAGTAGCCAGATATAATCTGCGCACGGTAGAACAGTTATTGCTGCTTGATGGAAGCTATAATGCTGATGCAGTGGGCGCATTGGTCATCAATGATGCTGTGGATACGGAGACAGAGAAGTCTCCCGCTGACAGTGTGAAGGTCCACTACGGCGACTGGCCCGCGCCGGAGATCTTCGTGATCAACACAAAGTAATCGACATAATGCAACAAAGGACACGGCCCGCGATCCCATTGGGAAAGCGGGCCATGTCCTTTGTCATGCGCGGGATGGATCAGTCCATGACCTTCGAGTACTTCGAGGAGACCCACGCCTCCGCATCTTCGTATTCCACCTTGTACCAATCGACGCCGCGCTCGTCGGTCTCGGTGGCGTCCAGGTACTTGAGGGTCGTGCCCTTCTGGATGGCGCCCAGCTCCTCATGATCCAGGCCGGGCCCCTTGCGGATGTGCACGCTGCCGGTGGCCTGCACCGCGGCGCCGACGATCAGGCTGTCCACCACCGCGCTGATCGCGTCGTCGCGCTTCATGGAGGTCTCCTCGTCGTCCAGCCGGTCCACGCCGATGCGCACGGTCAGCAGGGCGAGGGCGTTGTCGTCGAGGGTCACGGGGGCGATGTAATAGCTCTCGGTGAAGGCGTCGTCGTCCACGGTGTACATGATGACGTCCTCAAAGCCGTTCCATTCGCCCTGGGTGACCTCCTCGGGCATGTCCTTGAAATCCGCCGGGGTGGGGAACGCCTCGCCTTCGTCCAGACTGCGCAGGTGGATACGCACGAAGGCGTTGCCCCAGGCCTTGCTCTTCCCGGTCAGTATGACCAGGTCCTCGGTGTCGGTGTGGTCGTCCATGGTGATGTCGAAGGCCTTCTTATCGTAGTCGAAGGTCAGCTCGTCCCTGTGATAGCCGGCCGCCAGGGCGGTGCCCGTCATCAACAGGGCGACGATCAGCATGAGCGCGAAAAATCTCTTCATGGGTATTCCCTCCTTGTATTCACTGTATGGTGAGACGCGCACTGGCGCAAAAAGTGCCAGAAAATGTGTAAAATGGAAATTAAGTTTTCATAGAACCTGCCATTCGCCTGTCTGGAGAAAGAACATGGGGGACGACCTCTTCCGTCTTAATGCCTGACGGCATTAATCCACCTTCCCCTGAAGGGGAAGGCTTTTGGATGCGCTACCCTATGCCTTCCCCTTGAGGGGAAGGTGGCGCGCCGCAGGCGTGACGGATGAGGTGCCTATCCCCCAAGAAGACGTGAAGAGCC
Source organism: uncultured Eubacteriales bacterium (assembly GCA_902765735.1). Classification (GTDB taxonomy): domain Bacteria; phylum Bacillota; class Clostridia; order Christensenellales; family Aristaeellaceae; genus UBA2862. The sequence goes on from CACXBB010000021.1 coordinate 9,844, forward strand.
TTTTTATTATCGTTGACCATCGCCCCGCCGCATTGTATAATAGTATCACAACAGACGCACCGAAGGAGAAGTACCATGGCAAGCTATCGTCCGCACTATCATGTTTCCGTGCCCTTTGGCTGGGCGAACGATCCGAACGGAACGATCTTCTACAAGGGCAGGGCCCATCTCTTCTATCAGCACTACCCGCACAGGCCGGAGTGGGGGCCCATGCACTGGAACCACGTGGCCACGGAGGACTTCGTCCACTGGGAGCAGCGGCCCGTGGCGCTCTGCCCGGATCAGCCCTACGAACTGGTCTGCGGCTGCTGCTCCGGCTCCACGGTGGAGAAGGACGGCAAGCTGTACCTGATGTACACCGCCGCCCAGCCCATGATGCAGCGCCAGTGCATGGCGGTCTCGGAGGACGGCGACCGCTTTGTGAAGGACCCGGGCAACCCGATACTGACCTCGGAGATGCTGTCGCCGGAGATCTACGAGGAGGACTTCCGGGACCCCCGCATCTTCCGGCACGGCGACGCCTTCTACCTGATCGCGGGCATACGCTACCTGGACGGCGGCTGGCGCGCTCAGCCCGCCCCGACGCATCAGCGGGAGACCACCAATCCCCGCCAGCCCGACCCGAGCCACAAGAAGGAGGGCTGGGGCAACCTGTGCCTGCTCAGAAGCGACGACCTGTACCGCTGGACCTACGTGGGGCACCTGCTCTATCCCCAGAGGGAATTCAGCCCGGAGTTTTACAGGCTCGACGGCGTCTACGAGTGCCCGGACTACTTCGTGACCGATTCCGGCGCGGAGGTGCTGCTCACCAGCCCCCAGAACCTGCCCCGGGACGGCCACCGCTTCCAGAACATCCACTCGGTGCTGTTCATGCTGGGACATCTGGACTTCGAAACCGGCCGCTTCGACGTGCAGACCATCGGCGAGGTGGACAGCGGCTTCGACTTCTACGCCGCCCAGACCCTGCGCATGCCGGACGGACGTGTGATCATGATCGCCTGGAAGGAGATGTGGGACCGCAGCTTCCCCTCCCGCGAGGAGGAGTGGGCGGGCACCTACACACTGCCCCGGGAGCTGTCGGTGGAGGGGGACCGGCTGATCCAGCGGCCCGTCCGTGAGATCGAAGCCTGCCGCCGCAACCCGGTGCGCGTCGTATATGCCGAAGTAAAGGACGACTCCGTCAGCCTGCCCGGCATATCGGGGAACGTGATCGAGCTGCGCTTCACGCTGACGCCCGGCGACGCGGCGCGCGCGGGGGTAAAGCTGTTCTGCGACGGGACGCACGAGACCCTGCTGTACTACGACCGCGCGGAGGGGCTTGTGGTGTTCGACCGCACCGACGCGGGGGTCCCGCTGACCGGGCGCGAGGCGGACGTCAACAGCCGGGTGTGCGCGCTGGGGCCCCGGGACAGCATCGATTTCGACCTGTTCCTGGACGTGAGCTCCCTGGAGGCCTTCATCGACGGCGGCCGGCACACCATGACCGGCAACGTCTACCCCGACCCGGAAAAGGCGCTGGGCATCCGCTTCTTCGCGGAGGGGGGAAGCGCCGCCTTCAGCGCGGTGGAGAAGTTCGACATCGTGTGAGCGTCAGGTTTTTCCAAGGCCCTTTAACCACGTGGAGAGCACCGTCGGCTCGTAGGCGTTCTTGAGCCTTTTGAGCAGCCGGATGGCGTCGTGCTCGGTGAGGTAGGCCCTTTCCTCGATGATCTCGTGCATCTCGAGGTCGGGGTTTTCCTGCCGCAGCAGGTGCATCAGGTGCTCCCGGGCGTGCAACATGTCCGCGTGGATCGCATAGAAGTAGAGGCTGCAGCCCTCGTCCAGTCCCGCCTGGGGCCGGACGATGGAGCGCAGCTTCATCTTTTCGAGCATCGGCTCCAGCTCGCGCTGTATGCGGTCGGCCTCGTCGCCGGTGGTGACGATCTTGAGGTACACCACGTCCGACAGGGAGAAGTGGTCGTCGTCCAGGTAGTAGCGGTAGGGGGAGCGCTTCAATTGTTTGTACACCGTGCGCTCGAGGTCCGTCATCTCGCCGTGGTGGTAGATGCAGTTGCGGTCCCGGTGCACCGTGTAGACGAAGTAGCTGCAGTTCTCCAGCCGCTTCATCAGCCAGCGGCAGGAGGCGGGGCTTATGTTGGTGGTCGCGAGGTACACGTTTTCGTTGGCGTCGTAGATGGCCGCGCCGTCCATCACGATCATGGGCGCGGTGTATTTCACGTGGGTGAGCTGGGAGGCGTGAAAGGCCGGCGCGTGCTTGGACATCAGGCAGATGGCGGCGCCGTCCTGGAACAGCCGCTCCAGCCGGAAAAGCACCGGCGGCGAGAGCTGGGCAAACTGGTCGGTGGTCAGGTTCATCGTCGGCACGAAGAACACCCGGTTGCGCCGCCTGACGCGCGGCAGGCTCACGGCGTTGACCACGATGGCGATGGTCGTGCCCACCATCACCCCCAGGATGCGGTGAAACGCCTGGTCCAGCGGGTTCTCGATGTCCGGATAGGCGATCACCACGCAGATGAACACGATGGCCGCCAGCCCGGAGGTGTCCGCCCTGCGAATCAGCACGGCGGTGTGCATCGTGAAGAGCGTGCCCAGGCCCATCAGCAGGTACAGCACGAGGCGGTTTTTCCCGATGGCGGGGAAGGACATCATCAGCAGCAGAAACAGAAAGCCCCACACCGCGCCGATGATCGTGCCCGTAAAGCGGTTCAGACCGTTTTCGGTGGTGCGGTGCACGAAGGGCTGCATGCAGATGATGGCGGTGATCGCCGCCTCCCCGGGCATCGTCTCCCCCCAATACCCCCTAAGCATGTAGAAGATCAGGCACAGGGTCACCGCCACGCAGGTCTTCAGGATGCGCTGGCCGGGGAGGTGCCAGTCGAAGTATTTCGAGCATTTGTTCATGACATATTCTCCGAAGGAATCGTTCCAATTCACTTGGAATTATAGTTTTCGACTGTTACCGTTACAAGTCGGGACGCGCCCGGATGATGTCAATATACAAAAATGTCAACCCTTTGTCACAGAATCGCCGCGATGAACAAGCATGTTCTCTGGTACAATATATGTGGATCAACCAACAAGGAGGAATGAACCATGAAGAAAATCCTTGCACTGATATTGACCGCGCTTCTCTGCCTGACCGGCATCGCGGCGCTGGCGGAGCAGGCCGCGCCCGCGGACGACGGGGTCGTGAAGCCCATCCCCGTACAGATCGATCTGAACAACATCCCCGACGGCGAATACCCCGCCGAATTCGATCCGGAGGAGCTGGAGGATGGCAAGCTCTTCCTCACGATACTGTCCGTGGATCATTACGCCGACGCGGACGTCAAGGGACTGGCCGTCGGCGACCAGATCCTGATCGACGGCGTGACCCTGACGATCAGTTCCGTGGGGACGGACGAATACGGCGACGTTCAGATCAACGGCGGCCTGGTCGAGGACGGCTATGACCTGACCATGTACGACGGGGACGACGTCTGGACCGTCGCGGGCCTCGACGATTACCCCACCTGGACCGCGCTGGGCGAGACGACGCTTCCGCTGGACGACGCCGTGAGCCTCATCGACGGCTATAACGGGGACGATCACCCCATCACCGCCGACGGCTTGGAGGCGGTCACCAAGGCCATCGAGGCCTCGGAGGATGTGTACTTCGACGAATACAGCACCAAGGTGACCGTGAAATCCGGCAAGATCGTGCTGATCCACCGCATCTACACGCCGTAAACGCGGTGACCGGTTTAACGATGTAAGGGCGTCCACTGGACGCCCTTACATCGTTATACAAACCCTTACCTCTGCCGGTTCCTCGGCATGGCGTTGACGCACAGCCCCTCGGCGTCGTGCACCGCCTCCTTCACGATCTCGGACACCGTGGGGTGGGGGTGGATGACCGACGCGAGCTGCTCCACCGTGCCGCCGAGCTCCAGGACCGCCGCGATCTCCGCGATCATGTCCGTGGCCCGGGGCGCCATGATCGAGCAGCCGAGTATCCTGCCGCTGCCCCTCTCGGCGACCAGCTTGACGAGGCCCGCGGATTCGTTCATCACCATGCTCCGGCCGTTGGCGGCCACGTTGAAGCCGCCGACCACGGTCTCGATGCCCTGGGCCTTCGCGGCCTCCTCGGACAGGCCCACCCAGGCGATCTCGGGGGAGGTGTAGATGCACGCCGGCACCCGGTCGTAGCGCATGGTTTTGTCCTGACCGGCGCAGTTGGCGGCGGCCACCATGCCCTGGGCGCTGGCCACGTGGGCCAACTGGATCTTGCCGGTGATGTCGCCGATGGCGTACACGCCCTCGACGGACGTGCGCAGGCGGTCGTCCACCGCGATGAAGCCCCGCCGGTCGGTTTCGAGGCCGATGGTTTGAAGCCCGCAGTCCCGGGTCATGGGCCTGCGGCCCGCGCAGACGATGACCGTGGCGGAGGCGCGCTCCTCCACCTTCCCGTCCTTCTCGAAGCGCACGGCGCGGCCCTTGACGACCTCCACCACCTTCGCGCCGAGTATGAACTCCACGCCCCGCTTCTTCATGGCGGCCTTCAGCTTGGCGGTGATCTCCGGGATGCAGCCCGGCAGGATCTCCGGCATCATCTCGATGATGGTGACCTTCTTGCCCAGCGCCGAGAACAGCGTGGCGAACTCCATGCCGATCACGCCGCCGCCGATGATCACCGCGCCGCTGGGCAGCTGCGTGGCGGTGAGCACGTCGTCGCTGGTGTGGGCTGTCTCCATGCCGGGCACCGGCGGCCTCGCCGGGGCGCTGCCCATGGCCAGTACCAGCTTGTCGTAGGTGAGTTTGCGCCCGGCCACATCCATCTCATGGGGGCCGGTCAGCCTGCCGAAGCCCCGCACGACCTCGACGCCGTGGGCCTTCTCCAGCGCCTCGATGCCGCTGACCAGCTTTTTGACCTTCTCGTCCTTGTAGGCCGCCAGCCGGTCGTACTTGAGCGTCAGGCCGTGCGTGATCAGGCCGAAGTCGCCGCCGTGCCTGGCCTCCGCGTAGATCTCCGCGCCGTGCAGCAGCGCCTTGGTGGGGATGCAGCCCCGGTTCAGGCAGGTGCCGCCCAGCTCCCGCGCCTCGATCAGCGCCGTCTTCAATCCCAGTTGCGCGCAGCGGATCGCGCACTCGTAGCCGCCCGGGCCGCCGCCGAGCACCGCAACGTCATATTGATAGCCCATGTTCATACCTCCTGTGCAATGTCGAAAGCCCTGTTTGTACAGACGATGGTTCGTGCGTGTCGTTCGGTTCGGCGGGCGATGGGGGCAGGCGCAAGCGCGGAAGCGCCCCTGCGGGTGCGGGGTCGGGCGATGAGGGCAGGCGCAAGCGCGGAAGCGCCCTTACGGGTGCGGGGTTGCTTGTCTGCTATCATTATATTATGCCCGGATGAGGTTGTCAACAATGAGGCGCTTTACGGGAATTTGTGGGATGACGACTCCCTCCGTCTCGGCTGCGCCGAGCCACCTCCCTCGGGGAGGGAGGCTAACTCCCCACGTCAGCGCTGTGCGCTTCCACCTCCCTCGGAGAGGGAGGCTGGACGGGAGGCTATGGGTTCGCCGCCAAAAGCCTTCCCCTTGAGGGGAAGGTGGCAGCATCCTTTGATGCTGACGGATGAGGTGCCTATCCCACCATAACGTAAAGAACTCAAAAAACAACCACCCCTATTCTAAATTTTACCCCCCTTTAACTTTATTGAACGCTATGCTATAATATAAATGCTGGACATAAGCGACATTCATCAGGAAAGACGGGTGAGAAAATGGGCGAGAAGATCGTCTCCATGGAACATATAACGAAGGAATTTCCTGGTGTCAAGGCGCTGGACGACGTCCACTTTGAGCTGGAGGCCGGCGAGGTCATGGCCCTGCTGGGGGAAAACGGCGCGGGCAAATCCACGCTGGTGAAGATATTGAGCGGGGTCTACACGCTGGATCACGGCAGCCTGAATATATTCGGAAAGGATTACAAGACCCTGACGCCCAACATGGCCCGGGAGGCGGGCGTGGCCATCATCCACCAGGAGCTTAACATGTGCCGCGACCTGACGGTGTGCCAGAACATGTACCTGGGCCGGGAGATGAAGTCCGGGTTCGTGCTGAACAACGCGAAGATGGAGAAGGAGGCCCGCAAGTACCTGGACGAGCTGGGCGTGGACATCGACCCCCGCCAGGTGGTGGGGGACCTGCCGGTGTCCAAGCAGCAGATGATCGAGATCGCCAAGGCGCTGTCCATCAACGCGAAGATACTGATCATGGACGAGCCCACCTCGGCGCTGACCTCCCGCGAGATCGAGGAGCTGTTCCAGATCATCCACCGGCTGAAGAACCAGGGCTGCGGCATCGTGTACATCTCCCACCGGCTGGAGGAGCTGGCGCACATCGCGGACCGGGTGACCATCATGCGCGACGGCCGGTTCATCACCCAGGGCAATTACGCCGACTTCACCATGGACGAGATCATCGCCAACATGGTGGGCCGCGAGATCAAGGAGAAGTTCCCGAAGGTGGTCTGCCCCAGGGGCGAAAAGGTATTCGAGGTCAAGGACCTCAACGCGGGCAGGCTGGTGCGGGACATCAGCTTCTCGCTGTACGCCGGCGAGATCGTCGGCGTGGCGGGGCTCATGGGCGCCGGGCGCACGGAGACCACCCGCGCGATATTCGGCGTCGATCCCAAGCAGAGCGGGCAGATCTTCCTGGACGGGAAGGAGATCACCATCAACGGCCCCATGGACGCCATACGCGCCGGCGTGGTGCTGGCCCCGGAGGACCGCAAGAAGGACGGCCTGTGCACCAAGCTGAGCATCCGGCAGAACATCGCGCTGCCGAACCTGGACGTCATCGGCGGCAAATCCGGCATCATCAACAAAAAGACCGAGAACGATATGTGCGACAAGGCGGTCCGGGAGCTGGCTATCAAGACCCCGAACCTCGAGGTGGACGCCGCCACGCTCTCCGGCGGCAACCAGCAGAAGGTGGTCGTGGCGAAGTGGCTGGCCCGGAATTCCAGGGTCGTGATATTCGACGAGCCCACCCGCGGCATCGACGTCGGCGCGAAGGTGGAGATCTACCACCTGATGAACCAGCTCAAGCAGCAGGGCATCGCGGTGATGTTCGTCTCCTCCGAAATGCCGGAGGTCATGGGCGTGGCGGACCGGATCATCGTGATGTGCGACGGCCGGATCACGGGCGAGCTCAAGGGGGGCGAGGCGACCCAGGAGGAGATCCTGAGGCTCGCCACCTCCTTTGAGAACAAAATGGCCAGGGAAGACGAGGAGGATTGACCTATGAAGAAAAAGGGCGCATTTGGACGGCTGCTGGCAATCAAGGGCGCGGGGTCCGTGCTGACGGCCTTTATCGGCCTCATCGTCATCTATGTGGCCTTTGGCATCATGAACCCCAAGGTGTTCTCCATCATGAACATCCAGAACCTCTTGAGGTCCATGTCCAAGTATCTGCTGATCGGCATCGGGCAGAGCTTCGTGATGATCACCGGCAACATCGACCTGTCCATCGGCTCGGTGGTGGGCATGAGCGCCATGACCTCCGCCACGCTGATGACCCGGGGCGTGAACCCCTTCCTGGCGATACTGCTGACCATACTCTGCGGCCTGATCGTGGGCGTGGTGAACGGCTTCCTGGTGGGCAAGTTCAAGCTGCCCCCCTTCATCGCCACGCTGGGCACCATGTTCGTGGCGCGCGGCATCGGCTACATCGTCAACGGCAACCGCAACACCGACAACATCGCCTCCGGCATCGGCAAGGAGGCCGGCGACGCCTTCCAGAACTTCTTCTACTACGGCAAGTTCGCCGGGGTGTTCAACACCTTCTGGATCGCGCTGGTGATCTTCCTGGTGTTTTTCTTCCTGCTGGCCAAGACCCGCACGGGCCGCCACATCTACGCCATCGGCTCCAATGTGGACGCGGCGCGGCTGTCGGGCGTGGACGTGATCCTCACCACCACCAAGGCCTACCTGGTCAGCGCGTTCTGCTCCGTGGTGGTGGGCCTGATACTGGCCGCGCAGGCCGGCATGGGCAATATGGACGCCGGCAACACCTATGAGATGTACGGCGTGGCCGCGGGCGTCATCGGCGGCGTGTCGCCGCTGGGCGGCTCCGGCATACTGCTGGGCACCTTCGCCGGCGCCGGCGTGTGGCAGATATTGGAGAACGGCCTGAACATGGTGCACGCGCAGGTCGGCATACAGCGCATCGTCATCGGCGTGATCGTGGTGATGGCCGTGCTGCTGGATGTGGTGATGCGCACCAACGACAAGAAGGGCTTCAAGAAGAAGTCCTGACATCGATCGTAAAGCCCGAAGGGGCTTTATAGATAATCAAATTTAGGGAGGTTCCTGACTATGAAGAGCAAGGTTTTAGCCATTCTGTGCTGCGTGGCAATGCTGGCGTGCATGATTGCGATGCCCGTATTCGCCGAGACCGTCACCGCCGACAAGCCCTACAAGATCGCCCTGATCACCATGGACTCTGTCGACCAGCATTGGGTTTCCCTGAAGGAAGGCGCCGAGGCGGAAGCGAATGCCGACGGCGTGAGCGTGGATTTCATGTCTCCCGACGTGAAGGACGACGCCAAGCAGATCGAGTGCATCAACAACGCCGTCGCGGGCGGCTATGACGCCCTGATCGTGGCGGCCAACAGCCAGGACGCCGTCTCCGGCGCGCTGAACGAGGCCGTGCAGTCCGGCATGAAGCTGATCTACGTCGACAGCCCCGCCAACGTCGAGGCCGAGGCCACCTTCTCCACCGACAACAAGGCCGCGGGCTACACCGCCGGCGAGCAGATGCTCAAGGCGCTGGAAGAGAAGGGCATCACCGAGGGCAGCATCGGCATCGTGAACATCAACACCTCCACCAACTCCACGCTGATGCGCGAGGAGGGCTTCCGCGAGGCGCTGGACGGCAAGGGCTTCGACATCCTGGAGACCCAGTACTGCGAGGGCGACGCCGCCAAGGCCCAGACCATCGCTGAGAACTACCTGACCGAGGGCGTCGTGGGCATCTTCGGCGCCAACGAGGGCGCGGCCACCGGCACCGGCAACGCCATCAAGGCCTCCGGCAACGACCAGGTCGTGGGCGTTGGCTTCGACAAGTCCGACACCCTGCGCGGCCTGATTGCCGACGGCTATCTGTACTGCACCATGGCTCAGAACCCCGACGTGATGGGCAAGCTGGGCGTGCAGGCGGCCATCCGCGTCCTCAACGGCGAGGACCTGGGCGGCGCTGTGACCGACACCGGCGTCAGCGTGCTGACTGCCGAGAATGTGGGCTGATCGCAAATTTCCAACCATAGGGACAAGGCCGGACGCATTCCGTCCGGCCTTGTCAGCAAGGAGGTTTTTAAAGTCATGAAGCGTTCCCAAATCAACGCGGCGCTCCGGGAGATGGAGCGCATGATCAACGACTATCGCTTCTCCCTGCCGAAGTTCTGCGGCTTTACGCCGGAGGAGTGGAAGACCAAGGGCCACGAGTGGGACGAGGTGCGCGACAACATGCTGGGCTGGGATATCACCGATTTCGGCCTGGGCAAGTTCGACGATGTGGGCTTCTCCCTCATCACCATCCGCAACGGCAACCAGCAGAACCGGGACAAGTATCCCAAGCCCTACGCGGAGAAGCTGCTGTACCTGAGGGACGGCCAGTATTCGCTCAACCACTTCCACTGGTACAAGATGGAGGACATCATCAACCGCGGCGGCGGCAACCTGCTCATCCGCGTGTTCAACGCCCATGAGGACGAGACCGTGGACCGCGAAAGCGACGTCACCATCCACGTGGACGGCGAGACCCGTGTGGTGCCCGCCGGCACCCAGGTGAAGCTGGAGCCCGGCATGAGCCTGACCATCACCCAGCGGCTCTACCACGATTTCAATGTGGAGCCCGGCACCGGCGCGGTGCTCATCGGCGAGGTCAGCCAGTGCAATGACGACAACACCGACAACCACTTCGACCCGCCGGCCGGCCGCTTCCCCACCATCGAGGAGGATGAGCCCCCCTATCGCCTGCTGTGCAACGAGTATCCGCCGGCACCGGAAAAGTAAGTCAATAGAAATCGCCGGATGCCCTGTGACATCCGGCGATGCTTTTGACATTGCGCATTGTTGGGGGTATAATCTAAGAGTCAGGAATTAGGAATGAGGAATTGGGGTTACGGATGATCTGTGACGGAGCTGTTGCGATAATGATAAGATGGACAAAACCATTGTGAAACAGTGCGGGCGATGAGGGCATCGCCCCTACACCACGCACTGAGTGTGGGACTTTTCGCGTAAGAAAGAGGCTCAGAACATCTGAAATCTCCGCCTGCGCGTAGGGGCGATGCCCTCATCGCCCGGTTCCCGTTGTTTCATTTGCGCAGATTGCCCTTGGCACAACAGCCCCGCGAATACCGCGTTCTCCCGTAGGGGCGGCGATGCGCCGCCCGCTGGGTACAACATGACGCATCGTTGCCAGGCGGGCGCCCAATGGGCGCCCCTACGAGATCGTTCGTTACCGTTCATCTGTAATTCCTATCTCCTAACTCCTCATTCCTCATTCCTCATTCCTCATTCCTCATTCCTCATTCCTCATTCAACACGTGACCCCACAGGATGGAGCAAACCATGATTAGAGTAGTGATCGCGGACGACGAGGAGCGCATCTGTCGGCTGATCATCGCCCTGGGCGAATGGGAGCGCCTGGGCGTGGAGGTGGCCGGCGTCGCCATGAACGGCCTGGAGGCGATGGCGCTGGTGAAGTCAACCGCCGCGGACATGCTGATCACCGACATCCGCATGCCCGGGTGCAGCGGGCTGGAGCTGATCGAGCAGGTCAGGAAGCAGTCGCCGAAGATCAAGATCATCATCATCAGCGGCTACGCCAACTTCGAGTACGCCCAGCGGGCGCTGAAGGACGGCGTCAACGACTATCTGCTCAAGCCGATCAACAAGGTGGCGCTCAACGAGGCCGTGGAGCGCCTGGCGGGCATGATCCGGTCCGAGCGGCAGAACCGCGCCGCCATGGACGCCTCGGTGGAGCGCATGGAGTCCATCCACCGCCTGCGGAGCGCGCTGATCTCCGATCTCCTGTCGGTGAACCCGCCCCGGGCGGACCGGGCCGTGCTGGAGGAGAAGTACCACTTCGCCTGCGGCGCGGGGGTGTTCCAGACGCTGGTGCTCAAGCTGGACATCCCGCCCTCGCTGGAGGACGGCGTGATCATCACCGCCGTGCGGGAGAAGGCGCAGGCGCAGCTGCAGGAAGCGCTCGGGCAGTTCTGCGTCGATGCGGTGTGCCTGCCCCAGGAGACCTTTCTGTACGCGGTGTGCTGCTGCGAAGCGGAGGCGCTCAGGCCCCTGCGCAACACCCTGCGGGAGCTGCTGGGCCGCATGCAGGCGTGGAGCAATCTGTACGGGGACGTCAGCTTCTCGATCGCCCTGGGGCCGTGCTGCGACAGCCCCCGCGACCTGGTGGAATCGCTGGCGGAGGCGCGGCGCGTCGTGGCGGAGCGACTGATCGACGGCACCGGCAAGGTGCTGGAAAAGACCGTCTCCGGCCAGACGCCCCAGGTGAAGCGGCTGTCGGACGACTGCTTCCGCCAGTTAAACCGCGCCATCGACGAGTCCGACGCCGCCGGCGTCGCCCAGGCCATCGCGAAGCTCAGGCAGAGCGTGGGGGAGTGCCAGGGCGTCCACGGGTGGGAGATGCTGGAGATCGTGTACGAGGCCGGCAACCTGATGTTCACCCGGCTGGACCTCCCGGACAAGCGGGAGAAGCGGGACGCCTTCTACCGCGCCTGCGATTCCAGCAGGTCGGCAGAGGCGCTGTTCGACGTGTTGTCGGAGACCTCCCGCATGTGCATGGAGCGCATGTGCGAGCTGGAGCGCGAGAACGTGACGCGCCCCGTGCGCCAGGCCTGCGAGTACATCCGGGCGCACTACGACGAGCAGATCACCCTGGAGGAGGTCAGCATGCACGTGGGTCTCAACCCGGCCTACCTGAGCGTGCTGTTCAAGAAGGAGATGGACGAGGGCTTCGCCCACTATCTGATGAGCGTCCGCATCGAGGAGGCCCGGGAGCTGCTTCGGGAGAGCAACGCCCCGGTGGCGGAGATTTGCCGCCGGGTGGGCTACAACGACATCAAGCACTTCACCCGCATCTTTGAAAAGAGCGTGGGCGTGAAGCCGGGAATCTACCGGAAGCTCTACGGTTGAGGCATGCCATGAAGGATGACAAGCACTATCTGTCGCGCCGTGTCGCCGCGTTCTGCCTGATCGCGCCCGCCTGGGCGGTGCTGCTGGCGCTGTTCGCCTATCTCACGGGGCGCTTTTCCGGGCGCTTCGGCTTTTGGGGCTGGGCGCTGGTGATCGTCACCGGCGCGAGCCTGCCCGCGCTGGCCTACTACTGGATCTACCGGCCCTACTGCCGCTGCCGGGACACCGTTCGCCGCTTCATCGAGGGCTACATCTCGGTGCACGAGCTGCGGGAGCTGACCTCCGCGGTGTCCCCGGAGACCGACCGGTTCATTGCCGTGATCGACGGCGCCATGGCCAGCATGCGCAACCTGGACCTGTCCAAGAGGCAGGCCCAGTATCGCGCGCTGCAAAACCAGATCAACCCCCACTTTCTGTACAACACCCTGGAGGGCATCCGCAGCGAGGCGCTGATCGCCGGGCTGGACAGCCTCGCGGACATGACCGAAGCCCTGGCCACCTTCTTCCGCTACACCATCAGCAAGGTGGAGAACCTGGTGACGGTGGAGGAGGAGCTGGAGAACTGCCGCACCTACTTCAAGATCCAGCAGTACCGCTTCGGCAGCCGCCTGCGGATGCGCGTGCACATCGATCCCGAGGACGAGCGGGAGATACTGCGCTGCCTGATCCCTAAGCTGACCCTCCAGCCCATACTGGAAAACAGCATCATCCACGGCATCGAGCTCAAGCTGGGGGAGGGGCACATCGACATAGAGATCAGCCGCAGTCAGCGCCGGCTGCTCATCAGCGTCAGGGATGACGGCGTCGGCATGGGCCGGGAGGCGCTTCGGCGGTTGAACGGGCGGCTGGGCTCCAAGGAGGAGGAGCTTCGGGACATGACCCACGAGGCGCAGGGCGGCATCGCCCTGACCAATGTGAACAACCGCATCCACCTGATCTTCGGCGAGGAATACGGCATGCACGTGTACTCGGTGGAGGGCGAGGAGACCACGGTGGAGCTCACCATCCCCGCGATGACGGAGGAAGGGCGCGCGGCGGGAGGCGAAGGCGGGGCATGAAACAGGAGGTACTCCGATTGGAGCGCGTCACCTATCGCGCCGACGGCATCAACATACTGGACAATTTCTCCTTCCACATCGCCCGGGGGGAGATACTGGGCCTTCAACCCCTGGACAACGACGGCCTGGACGCGCTGATGGACATCATCCAGAACAACCCGCCGCTGTACTTCGGCTTCGTGTACTACATGGAGAACTGCGTCAACACCTGGCGTGGCATCCACCGCACCAAGAACCGGGTGACCGTCATCGGCAGCGAGAGCTCGCTGGTCAAGGGCATGGACGTGGTCACCAACATATTCGTGCTGCGCCCGGGCTTTCGGCAGGAGATGATCCACCGCTCGCTGCTGTCCCGCCAGCTTAAACCCTTTCTGGAGGACATCGGCGTCAGCATCGACCCCGCCACGCCGGTGGATCACCTGTCCGCCTTCGAGCGCATGGTGGTGGAGATCCTGCGGGCGGTGGTGGCGGGGCACCATCTGATCATACTGCGGGAGATCGGCTCCGTGGTCAGCGAAAACGACCTGGAGCAGCTGCACGGCATCATGCGCCACTACGCCGCCCGGGGGTTCTCGTTCCTCTACATCAGCCCCCACTACGAGGAGATCCGGCAGGTCTGCACCCGCATGGTGCTCATGCAGGGCGCGGCCATACAGATGAGCCGCAGCGGGCGGGACATCCGGCAGGGCATCAGCGTCATGTATTACAGGGAGTATTACGACCACGTCACCCGGCGCATCCGCCGCCGGGAATGGATGGACCGCCGGAAAGCGCTTCTGGAGGCAAAAAACATCAGCGGCGAATACCTCGATCACTTTCGGTTCTCGCTTTATCAGGGGGAATGCCTGATCATCCAGAACCTGGACATGGCCATCCATCAGGAGCTGACCGCCATACTGAGCGGCGACGACACAAAAAAACGCCCCGAGCTGGTGCTCGGCGGCAGGCAGATACGGGGGTTTGGGTCCCGGGAGGTGGCCTACGTGCGGGAGGATCCCGCCCGGACGATGATCTTCGAGGACATGAGCGCGCTGGAGAACATCTGCATCGCGCTGGACGGTCGGGTGCCCTCCGTGTGGCGGCGGCAGGGCGTCCAGAGGGCCGTCCGGGAGGAGTACGCGCGGCTGTTCGGGGATGATCTCATCGACAGGGAGGTCGGCGCGCTCACCCAGGCCGAGCGGATCAGGCTGGTCTATGCCCGCATCATGTTCCAGCATCCCCAGGTCGTGTTCCTCGAACAGCCCTACAAGAACGCCGACGTCAAGCTGCGCTTCCAGATTTACAGCCTGCAGGAGATGCTTTTGAACCGGGGGTTGTCCATCGTCATACTCGCCGTCAACATCGCCGACGGGCTCACCCTGGCGGACCGGCTGGTGCGCGTGGGGCTCAATAACGGCCGCATCGAGACCCGGGAGTACCTGCGGCGGGACTTCGCCTCCCTGCCCATCAATATCCCCTGGGTGGACGTGTTCAGCGACATCCGAAAGGACCAGGCGGCGGAGGCGCGGGGGTAGACAGATTTATGAAACATGCGCAGGGGCGCCGATGCGGCGCCCGCCCAATCAGAATCCATGGTTTTCTGTCGGGCGGGCGGCGCATCGCCGCCCCTACGCACAACGGGATTATTCCATCCGTAGGGACGCCATTCATGGCGTCCGCGGGCGGCATGAATGCCGCCCCTACGTCAGGGTTCCGGGCGATGAGGGCATCGCCCCTACTCCCCGTTCTCTTCCTTCTGCCTCTCTGCGTTCAGCCGCTCGTACATCTCATGCTTTTTGCGCATCAGACGCTGGATCAGCATCATGACGCACAACCCGATGAATATGACCAGCATCATCAGGGAGCCCTCGAAGTGCAGTATGTCACGCACGGCCTGCAGGCTGTTGGCAGCCATCAGGCGCTTGCCGAGCCACATCAGCACCGAATAGAGCAGCAGCGCGAACATCACCACGCTGGAGGCGGAGGTGCCGGTGGACACGCCGGCGCGCACCACCGTGCGCAGGTAGAACACGAAGCCCAGCAGGCACCACAGCGAGAGCACCAGGAAGGCCTCGCTGCCCATGGTCTCCAGCGCGGACAGCTTCGGGATCAGCTGCACGATGAGCAGCACGGCGGAGATGACGGTGCCGATGGCGCCCGTCACGATGATTTTGCGATTGCCGACCTCCCGGGCGACCTTCCAGGCGGAGGCGGAGGAATAGCCGAAGGCGACGATGGCGCCGAAGGAGGTCAGCGAGATGAAGCAGTTCAGCGCGTTTCTGCCGAATATGGAGATCACGATGGAGATCACCATGATGGTGAGTATGCTGTAAGTGGTGTTTGAGAACTTCTCCGAGAGTATGCGATCCTCCGCCATGGTGGAGAGTATGCGGGCCGTGGCGCGGTAGGCCGCGATCATGCCCGTCAGTATGGCGGCGATGGCGGCCACGGCGACGATGAACAGCCCCACGTCGCCCATGATCGCCTTCGCGACGTAGAAGACGGGGATCGAGGCGACCCCGTCCAGCGCACCCAGGTCCGAGATGTACGCGCTCCACGAGGCGTAGCCTTCCGGCGCCGCGCAGGTGCTCACGAGGGTCAGCAGTATGTAGACGAGGCCGCTTAAGAGGATGGAGGCGATGATGATCGCCTTCGACCAGTGGATCTTGAAGTCAAAGTGCGCCGTCTCCAGCGAGATCACCTCAAAGCCCACGAAGGCCCAGGGCGTCAGCATGACGATTGAGAACAGCGCGTGGAGCCGGTTCCCGCCCTGGGTGCCGAAGGCGGGCTGCAGGCTGCCCAGGTGCGGCAGGCAGAAGCCGGCGACGATCAGCACGCAGACCAGCAAAACCACCGCCATGATGGTGTGCAGCGTCTGGAGCAGGGGCTTTGCGTTGATGAACAGCATGCCCACGATGGCCAGCGCGACGATGGACGCCCCGACCTCGCCCATGAAGATCACGTTCCCGGCGATGTGGTAGTAGTAGAAGCCCACCTGGAGGCTGCGGCCGAACATCATGCGGATGACGGTGAACAGGGAGGTGGCGTTCAGAAAGACGATGGTGAGGTACGAGAGGCAGAGGAACCAGGCGCACAGGAAGGCGTGATCCCTGCCGAGGGCGTCCTTCGTGTAGGCGTACACGCCGCCCGTGCCCGGATTGTTCTTCATCAGAAAGGAGAAGTTCCCGCCGATGATCAGCATGGCGGCCATGCCGATGACCATGGCGATCACCGTGCCGATGGGCCCCGCCACGGGCAGGAAGGTGGTCCCGGGCATTGAGAAGGCGCCCCAGCCGATGGCGCAGCCGAAGGCGATCGCCAGCACGTCCAGCGGCGATAGGTATCTGTCGTACTCGTTCATGGTTTGTTCCTCCGTCCGTCTCTCCGGTGCTTGGTTGGAAAGTCTATGACCATATTCTACCACAACTCCCCGCCGCGGGCAACCTCAAAATCTTCCTCTTGCCCAGCTTCGCCGTCCCTGCTATAATAGAGACAGCATCAAGCGACACATACAGAAAGGAGCCGCACCATGTTCGGAAAGAAACAGATTCAGGAGCTGGAGGCCCAGCTTCAGACCACCCGGGAGGAGCTTAACCAGGCCACCTCGGAGAACGCCTCCCTCAGGGAGCAGCTGGAGGCCGCCAACCGGCAGATCGCCGCGCTGAAGGACCAGCTTCACGACTTCGACCTGGAGAAGGAAAAGGAGACCGCCGCCGCGCTCAAGGCGGAGTACGAGGGTCTGCGGAATCTCTACAAGCAGAAGAACCAGGAGTTCGACGATTCCAGGGAGGAGAAGGAGCAGACCTTCGCTCGGGATCAGGCGATCCAGCGCCACAACCTGGAAAACGAGATCCGGGACAACCGGCAGGCCAACCAGGACTACGTGGCGAACACGGTGCGTACCTTCGGGGAGAGCTACAATTACTACCTCAATCAGATCAAGGTGCTCATGGACGCGCTGGGCAACGTGGCCGCCCAGACCGGCGAGGCGCTGTTCTCCCAGGAGAACGCGGATCTCAAGGAGCGCTTCGACAGCCAGATGCGCGGCGCGCTTAAGTCCAGCAGCGTCGGGGCGCTGCAGAACGCCCGGGAGGACGCGGAAGGCGGCGACACCGTGGAGGCGGAGATCGTGCCCGAGCCGCCCGTGCCCGTCATGGAGTGATGCCAATATATAAAGAGGCCGTCCCGAAACGCATCGCGGTGCGTTTCGGGACGGCCTCTTTCGCGTTGGCCTACCGTTCCTCGCGGAAGTAGGGCGTTCCCAGGCTGGCCGGGGGCTGGCTCTCCCGCTTGTTGCGCATGCTGGTGATGATCAGCACGATGATGGTGACCACATAGGGCAGCATCTTGTAGATCTCCTTGATGGCCAGGTTCATGCCGGAGGGGATGTACATATGGAGGATGTACAGCCCGCCGAACAGCACCGACGCGATGACGCCCACGTTGGGCCGCCAGATGGTGAATATGACCAGCGCGATGGACAGCCAGCCGCGGTCGCCGAAGGCGTTGTTGGACCAGATGCCGGAGGCGTAGTCCATCACGTAGTAGAGCCCGCCCAGGCCGGCGATCATGGAGCCGATGCATGTGGCCACGTACTTGTAGCGGCCCACGTTGATGCCGGCGGAGTCGGCGGTGGCGGGGTTTTCGCCCACGGACCGAAGGTGCAGGCCCACGCGGGTGCGCCTTAATACGTAGCCCGACACCAGCGCGATGATCACCGCGGCGTAGGCCAGCCAGCCGTAGGAGAGGAACACCTTGCCGAACCAGCCGGTGGTGTCGCCGATGGACAGGTGCCGCCTGAAGCAGTTGCTGGTGGCGGACAGCGCCAGGTAGGGCATGTCGGAGCCCGCCAGCTTGATCAGCGAGCCGCCGAAGAAGTTGCCGAAGCCCACGCCGAAGGTGGTCAGCGCCAGGCCGGTGACGTTCTGGTTGGCGCGCAGGGTGACCGTCAGAAAGCAGTACAGAAGCCCCATCAGGAAGGCCCCCAGCAGGCAGGACAGCGTGGGGATCAGTATCGCCAGAAAGGGGTTCATCGCCTCGGGGGAGGGCAGGGAGGATTCATACAGAAACCCGCCGATGACACCGGAGATCGCGCCCACGTACATCGTGCCGGGGATACCCAGGTTCAGGTTGCCGGACTTCTCCGTGAGCGTCTCGCCGGTGGAGCCCAGTAAAAGCGGTATGCCCTGCATGACCGCCCGGGGAATGAAGGACACAAAATCGAACATCGCTCAGGCCTCCTTCCTGGCGGCATGCCGGAAGTTGATTTTATAGTTGATGAAGAACTCGCTGCCGATGATGAAGAACAGTATGATGCCGGTGAGGATGTCCGAGAAGGACTGATCCAGCCCGAAGCTCGTCGAGATCTCACCCGCGCCGCGCTGCAAGAACACGATCAGGAAGCTGGTGAGCACCATCCAGATGGGGTTGAACTTCGCCAGCCACGACACCATGACCGCCGTGAAGCCGCGCCCCGCGGTGATGGTGGTGGTCAGGGTGTGATCGGTGCCGCCGACCAGCAGCATGCCCGCCACGCCGCACAGGCCGCCGGAGAGCAGCATCGTGCGCACGATGACCCTGTCCACCTTGATGCCCACGTAGCGGGCCGTGCGCTCGCTCTCGCCGACCACAGCGATCTCATAGCCGTGCTTGGAGAAGTTCAGGTACACGTACATCGCCAGGCAGATGGCCCCGACGATCAGTATGTTCAGCAGGTACTTCTGCCCGGCGATCACCGGCAGCCAGCCGATCTCCGACTGCTGGTTGATGATGCCGATCTTGCCCGCGCCCTTGGGCACCTCCCAGACGATGATGAAGAACGCGACCAGCTGGGTGGCGATGTAGTTCATCATCAGCGTGAACAGGGTCTCGTTGGTGCCCCACCGGGCCTTGAAAAAGGCGGGGATGCCGCCCCAGACGGCCCCGGCGATGATCGAGGCCACGATCATGCACAGTATCACGCCCCAGTTGGGCAGCACGTCGCGCAGGCAGATCATGCAGGCCGTGGTGGCCAGGCCGCCGACCAGCATCTGGCCCTCGCCGCCGATGTTCCAGAACCGCATCCGGAAGGCCGGGGTGACGGCCAGCGACACGCACAGCAGTATGGCGATGTTCTGAAACAACACCCAGGCGCGCCGGGGGCTTCCGAAGGAGCCGCTCCAGATGGTGGCGTAGATGCTGATGGGGTTCTCGCCGGTGACCAGCATGGTGACCACCGCGCAGGCGATCAGTGCCAGCAGCACCGCGCAGCCCCGCACCAGCCAGCCCTTGTACCAGGGCAGCTCTCCGCGCTTGGAGATGTGAAACAGGGGTTCCTTCGCGTTATTCATTGGAGCCACCTCCGATTCGCGTCATCATCAGGCCCAGCTCGCGCTTGTCGGTCGTCCGACCGTCCACGATGCCGCTGACCCTGCCGCCGCACAGCACCAGTATCCGGTCGCAGAGCTCCACCAGCACGTCCAGGTCCTCGCCCACGTAGACCACCGCGACCCCGGCGGCCTTCTGCCGGTTGATGAGGTCGTAGATGGTGTAGGAGGAGTTGATGTCCAGCCCGCGCACGGCGTAGGCGGTCAACAGCACCGACGGAGCCTGGGTGATCTCCCGGCCCACCAGCACCTTCTGAACGTTGCCGCCGGAGAGCCGCCTGACCGGGGTGGCCAGGTTGGGGGTGACCACGTCCAGCTCCTCCACCACGTTTTCCGCCACGCGATGGGGGGTCTTGCGGTCGGTGAACACCGATTTTCCCCGGCGGAAGGTGCGCAGCATCATGTTGTCGGACAGGTCCATGTTGCCCACCAGGCCCATGCCCAGCCGGTCCTCCGGCACGAAGGACAGCGTCACGCCCATATCGTGGATCTGCCGGGGGTCCTTGCCGATCAGGTTTTCCCGGGTGCCGTCGTCCCAGATGTACTCGATCTTGCCGCGCTCCATGGGCTGAAGCCCCGCGATGGCCTCCAGAAGCTCCTTCTGACCGGAGCCGGAGATGCCCGCGATGCCCAGTATCTCGCCGGAGTTGGCGGTGAAGGACACGCCGTCCAGCTTGAGGATGCCCTCCTCGCTGCGCACGGTCAGGTCGCTGATCTCCAGCCGGGGCCGCGGGTTGACGGGCTCGGGCCGGTCGATGTTGAGCGACACGGCGCGGCCCACCATCATGTTGGTCATCTCCTGGGCGTTGGTCTCGGCGGTGACCATGTCGCCGATGTAGTGGCCGCCGCGCAGCACCGCCACCCGGTCCGAGAGGCTCTCCACCTCGTGCATCTTGTGGGTGATGATGACGATGGCCTTGCCGTCGTCGCGCATGTTCCGAAGCACGTTGAACAGCTTGTCGGACTCCTGCGGCGTCAGTACGGCGGTGGGCTCGTCCAGGATCAGTATGTCCGCGCCGCGGTAGAGTACCTTGACGATCTCCACCGTCTGCTTCTGGGACACCGACATGTCGTAGATCTTCTGCTTCGGGTCCACCTCGAAGCCGTACTGCTTGCAGATGGCGTTGATCTTTTCCGTCGCCCCCTGCAGGTCCAGCTTGCCCTTGATGCCCAGCACGATGTTCTCCGCAGCGGTCAGCACGTCCACCAGCTTGAAGTGCTGGTGGATCATGCCGATGCCCAGATCAAAGGCGTCCTTCGGCGAACTGATGACGACTTCCCTGCCATCGATGAGGATTTGTCCCTCGTCCGGAAAGTAGATGCCGGCGAGCACGTTCATCAGCGTGGTCTTGCCGGAGCCGTTTTCGCCCAGCAGCGCCAGTATTTCGCCCCGGCGAATATCGAGGGAAATGTCATCGTTGGCGACGATGCCCTTGAACCCGAACCGCTTCGTGATGTGCCTGAGTTCAACGGCGGGCACCTTGTTCTGCATATGTTTCACCCCTTCGGATAGTTAACAGCAAAGGCCCGGATCGCGTGGGTCCGGGCCTTAAATGTCAGTGGGAAATCAGAACGCGGTATCCAGCAGGGTGATGCCGTCGATCTGGAGGTCGAAGTAGGGCGCGGAGCGGTACTCGGACTCGTGGAAGTAGCCGTCCGCGACGACCTCGGTGTCGCCGGTGTAGGCCTCGTCGGTATCGACGTCAGCCATGTAGCTCTCCAGAGCCGCGCCGTCCTTGGTGAAGGTGGCGGTGTCGAACACGTGCAGCTCGCCGGCCTTCATGGCGGCCTCGGCGGCCTCGATGGCCTCGGCGGTGCCGGGGGCGGCGGCCTGCTCGTTCAGGGTCAGCAGCTCGACGGAGCCGGTCTCCAGAGTGCCTGTCCAGTCGGCGGGAATGGCCTCGCCGTTCTGAACGGCGTTGATGATGAACTCGAAGTAGGGCTCCCAGTTGATGCGGGATGCCACGATGTAGGTGTTGGGGCAGGCGTCAGTGGCGGAGCCGTTGTAGAACACGAAGGGGATATTGGCGGCCTCGCAGGCGGTGGGCACGCCCATGGAGTCGGCGTGCTCGGAGATCACGACGCAGTTGTCGGCGATCAGCTTGGCGGCGCCTTCCTTCTCCAGCGCCTCGTCATACCAGGAGCCGGTGAAGGTGACTTCCATCGTGGCGGCGGGGCACACGGAGCGGGCGCCCAGGAAGAAGGAGGTGTAGCCGGAGATGACCTCGGCGTAGGTGAACGCGCCGATGTAGCCCAGCTTGGCCTGATCCTCGGTGATGGCGCCGGACTCGATCAGCTCGTTGAGCTTCAGGCCCGCGGCGATGCCGCCCAGGTAGCGGCCCTCGTAGATGGAGGCGAAGGCATTGTGGTAGTTGCTCAGACCCTCGGTGTGGGCGCGGGTGCCGGTGGCGTGGCAGAACTCGACCTCGGGGCACTCCTTGGCGGCCTGGATCATGTAGTCCTCATGGCCGAAGGAATCCGCGAACACGATGTTGCAGCCGGCGTCCACCAGGTCCAGGGCGGCCTCGTAGCACTCCTGGCCCTCGGGGATGTTGGTCTTCAGAATGGACTCGACGCCCAGCTTCTCGCAGGCTTCGGTGGCCGCGTTGATGAAGTTGAGGTCGTAGGTGGAGTTCTCGTTGTGCAGGAAGATGAAGCCGACCTTCGGGGTCTTGCCCTCGGCCATCGCGGTGGCGGAGAACAGACAGACGATCATGGCGATCGTCATCAGGATGCTGACCAGTTTCTTCATACCAAATACCTCCTGTATTTGCCCGGCGGTTTGCACGGTCCGGGAATAATTCTATCATACATTTCCCGTATAATATCGGAAAGCACTTTCGTGTAAAGATTGACGTTTCCGCCCGCAAATATACGAAAAAACAACCTGCGCGGCGGTGATCTCCCCGCATTGATTTGACAGCGGTGCTATAATGGCATATGGGAATCAAAACATACAAACCAAAGCGGGTGTTCGATATGCGACTGACGGGCTGGCTGATCGTACTGATTGCGGCGGCGGCGCTGATCTATCTGACCGCGCCGAACCCGAGGCGCGCTCGCATGGCGCGCTGGCGGCACGAGGTGTTTGCCCACCGGGGGCTGCACGACGTGGACCGGGGCATTGTGGAGAACACGCTGCCGGCCTTCGCGGCGGCCTGTGAAAACGGCTACGGCATGGAGCTGGACATACAGTTTTCGAAGGACTTCGAGGTGGTGGTGTTCCACGACGACACCTTAAAGCGCCTGGCCGGGGACCCGCGCCGGGTGGACGCCTGCACCCTCGAGGAACTCCGGGCCTTCCGCCTCCACGGGGTGGCGGACGCCCGCATCCCCACGCTCAAAGAGGTGCTTCGACTGGTGGACGGCCGCACGCCGCTGCTGATTGAATTGAAGAGCGGCAGAAACAACGCCCGGCTGTGCCGGGCGCTGATGGAACTGCTCAGGGACTATAAGGGCGAGTACATCGTGGAATCCTTTAACCCGCTGATCGTGGGCTGGTTCCGGTTAAACGCCCCCGGGGTGGTGCGCGGCCAGCTGGTGTGCCCCATGCGGGAGTACATCGCCCAGGCCAGCCGCATCAGCGCCTTCTTCATGTCCGGCCTGCTGCTCAACTGCGTGGGACGCCCCGACTTCGTGGCCTATAACGCCAACGCCGCCCGCTTCTTCTCGCCCCACTTCCAGCGCTTCGTGTTCCATACCCCCATGGCCGCGTGGACGGTGCGGAGCGAGCCGTTGCAGGCGGTGGTCAGGAAGCGGGGGGAGATAAGCATATTTGAGAGAATGGGAAATGGGTAATGGGAAATGGGAAATGAAAAAGCCGCGTTTGTGTACAATCATTGTACCTAAACGCGGCAGTATAGCCTTCCCCATTCAGGGGAAGGTGGCATTTGCGAAGCAAATGACGGAAGAGGTCGTAACTATAATTCCCAATTCCCCATTCCCAATTCCTAATTCGTCTCTGCCCCTTCCTTCCTCCTGTACAGCTTCCTCTCCAGCGACCATATGCGCTCGGTGAAGCCTCCGGGCGGGGCGTTTTTGAGCTCGCGCTGCATCTCGAACATGCGGGCGTCCAGCAGGTCGAGCACATGCAGCACCTCGGCCTCGGGGAACATGGGCGGCTTGGGGCTGCCGTACTCGGGCAGGTCGTGATGGGAGAGTATCATGTGCTCCAGCATCATCAGAAGCTCCGGCCGCACCTTGAGCGCCCGGCCGCAGCGGTCCAGCTCCGCCACGCCTTGCACCAGGTGGCCGATCAGCATGCCCTGGGCGGTGTAGTCGGACACCACGCCGATCTGGTCGGCCTCCATCTCGGTGATCTTGCACAGGTCGTGGAGGATCACCCCGGCGGCGAGCAGGTCGGCGTCGAGGTTGGTATAGATTTCGCAGATGGCCGCCGCGCCGCGCAGCATGGTGCTGGTGTGGTGCAGAAGCCCGGCGCGCTCCGCATGGTGCAGCTTGGACGCCGCCGGGTAGTAGCTCAGCTTGTCGCCGCACTCCTCCAGCCGCATCAGCACCAGGTCCTTGAGCTCGTGGTCGGCGAAGGCGTCCACCCGGTTGAGGATCTCGTCCAGCATCTCGCTGGCGGGCCGGGGCGCGCAGGGGGCCAGCGCCGACATGTCCACGTCGTCGCTCTCCACCGAGGGCCGCATCTTGTCCACCCGCAATTGAGGCCGGCCGTTGTACTCCAGCATCATGCCCCGCAGGCGGATCACCTGCGCGGCGGCGGGCGGCGCGGTGAGGCCGTCCCACATCTTGGCGTTGACCTCGCCGGAGATGTCGCAGAGGGTCATGTCCAGGTACTTGCCGCCGTTGGAGCTGGTGCGCTGCTGGGCCTGCCGCACCAGCAGAAAGCCGTCGAATACCTGCCCCTTGATCATGCTGCCGAGCTGTGGCTGTTCGCGCATGAAACCGCACCCCCCGTTGAGTGATGGTGAACCCTGATTCCTACTCTATAATAGTCTTTCCCCTCCGCGCTGTCAAGCCCTTGCGCATACGGATTATTTGGTCTATAATAGGGATACTGATCTTATCGGAGGTTGACAATATGCCGGATACCGGGCTGACAGGGTACAATCTGAGGGAGCATCTGCGCAAGTTCGGCTTGATCTATGTGGTGATCATCGCGGTGACGCTGGTGCTGGGCAACCTTCTGTGGATCTCCACCGAGCCGCGGGTGCCGGAGAATCAGCGGATACTGATCTACATGGCGGACGAGTGGTCCAACCCGGAGCCGCTTACGGACATCGCTGCGGACATGCTCATAAAACTGCAATCAGAGGACGACACCCTGCGGGAGGTCGCCTTTGAGAGCCTGATGTTCGCCGACCCGGAGCGGGAGTACACCGGCGTGATGGTGCTGATGACCCGGCTGGCGGTGGGCGAGGGCGACATCTTCCTGGCCAACAAAAACGCCATGGACGCGCTGGTGAATGCCGGGGCGTGCCTGCCGCTGGACGATCACTGGGCGGCGGGCTGGCTCAACGACAGCGGGCTTGAGCCCTACTACGCCACCGTCACCGACGGGGAGACCGGCGAGAGCGCCACGCTGCTGGCGGGGCTCAGGCTGGACAGCCTGACGGCGCTCAGGGAGATGGAGGCGTTCAACAACGAGGGCGCGTTCCTGGTGATCGCCGAAAACGGTGAAAACATCGAGGCCTCCCTGCGGGCGGCGGAATTCATGGTGGAGGACCTCAAGAAGGAGGCGGCGCGATGATACAGCAGCGGGTGAGCCATCGCTCCCTGCAGGGCTGGCGCGGCGTGGCGCTCATCGCCGTGATCGCCCTGGGCGTGATCCTGGGCTCCAATCTGTTCTACTACCTGGGCCGGTGGATCGGCAACGCCGCCTCGTTTATGTTCATACTCTTCGGCATGGGGGTGGCCTGGTTTCTTTTGAACCGGTACGTGATGAGCTTCGTGTACACCTGCGACGGAAGCTGCCTCCGGGTGCGCCGCGCCTACGGCCGCTACGAGCGCCAGATGGCCGACATCTGGGTAAACGGCATCCAGCGCTGCGGCACGCTCGAGGACGTGAAGCGCCGCTGCCCCGGCGCCCGGGTGCAGCGCGCCGTGAAGCCGGAGTGCCCCATCGAGCCCCTGGCCGTGGCCTACAACGACGCCGGAAGGATCGCCATCATGGTGTTGCAGCCGGAGGATGCGCTGAGGCAGGTAATTGTAAAGGCAGCGAAGAAATGATCGAAAACGGCGGTCGGGCGATCAGGGGATCGCCCCTACGGATCGCACGCAGGCGTAGGAGCGATGCCCTCATCGCCCGCCGGACTGAAAAGGCACAAACGGCCCCGGGACGCGCGTCCCGGGGCCGTTCGCATTGCGGTTATGCTTCGGAGAACATGTCCTTGCCGACGCCGCACAGCGGGCACTCAAAATCGTCGGGCAGGTCTTCAAACTTCGTGCCGGGGGCGATGCCGTTCTCGGGGCTGCCGAGGTCCTCGTCGTATTCCCAGCCGCAGGCGTCGCATACAAACTTTGCCATGGTATAACCCTCCAAATTCATATTTGTAAAGATATTATACACGATTTAACAGGGTTTGGCAACCGTCAAATCAATCATCTTCCAGATTTTCCAGAAAAGTGTGCGCCACGCCCTTATGCTTCCAGCCCACCAGGGTGTCCAGCTGCACGGTGTGGACGCTGTTGAATATGTTTTGGGAGACCTTGGGGTGGTCGGCGTCGAGGGTCTGTATGAGCAGCTTGACGTACTGCCGCCGGGAGTCCGCGCGCTTGCGGGTCACGCGGCAGGCGCACTGCAGAAACTCCAGGCCGCAGTCGTCCCGCCAGGCGACGATGTCCCGCTCCCGTATGGCGTACATGGGGCGTATGAGCCGCAGGCCGGGGAAGTTCCTGGCCTCCAGCATCGGCGGCATGGCCTGGATCTGCCCGCCGTAGAGCATGGCCATCAGGGTGGTCTCGGTCACGTCGTCGAAGTGGTGGCCCAGCGCCAGCTTGTTGCAGCCCAGCGCTTGGGCGTGGCGGTACAGGCAGCCCCGGCGCATCCGGGCGCACATGAAGCAGGGCCGCGCGTCCTGCGCCGCGGCGGCCTCGAACACGTCGGACTCGATGATCACGGGGTCGATACCCAGCCGCCGGACGTTTTCCTCGATCTGCCGCCGGTGTTCGGGGGCGTA
The DNA here is from genome assembly GCA_902765735.1 of uncultured Eubacteriales bacterium. Classification (GTDB taxonomy): domain Bacteria; phylum Bacillota; class Clostridia; order Christensenellales; family Aristaeellaceae; genus UBA2862. The sequence continues at coordinate 36,593 of CACXBB010000021.1, forward strand.
GCCCGGGTCCATGACGAGGCTGACCGCCTCAAAGGGGATCTCGAAGTGCCTCTGCAGCATCCGCATCAGCACCGCCAGCAGCATGGAATCCTTGCCGCCGGAGACGCACACCGCCACGCGGTCCCCGGGCTTTATCAGCCGGTATTCCCGGACGGCGCGGCAGAAGGGCCGCCACAGCGCCTTGCGCCGGCGGGTGAGTATGTCCCGCTCCATGCCCTCGATGAAGTTAAGCGCGCGCGCCATGTCAGCTCAGAAACACGCCGGCGGCGTCCAGCGCGTCCTCCAGCGCGGAAAGGTCGATGCCGTCGTGGGTGATCGTCAGCGCGCCTTCCCGCCGGTCCGCGCGGGCGTCCAGCACGCCGGGACGCTGCCTGAGCAGCGCCTCGATCTGCCCCTCGCACGTCCGGCAGTGGTTCTTCCCCACGCAGGACTCGCAGGGAAGGTAGCTGTAACGGTAGGTGGTGGTCATCGCGTTGCCTCCCGGTGGTGCAGAGTGCAGAGTGCCGTAGGGACGCCATTCATGGCGTCCGCGAATACCGCTGGCCTCCGTAGGGGCGCCGATGCGGCGTCCGCGAATACCGCTGGCCTCCGTAGGGGCGCCGATGCGGCGCCCGCCCAATTCGCATCCATGGTTCCGCTCGGGCGGGCGGCGCATCGCCGCCCCTACGACGGCGTGAGATATTCTCATTCTCAATATCATATCACTTCCGTGCGAACTGATCAAGCAGGAAAAGCGAAAGGGAATGGAGAATATTAAAACATCATCAATGAGGAGTGATATCAAAATGTTCATCGCTGACGCGCACTGCGACACCTTATATGAAATCGCCATCTGCCACACCCGGCCGGAGGACTGTGTGGTCACCCCGGACCGGCTTCGCCGGGGCGGCGTGGGCCTCCAGACCTTCGCGCTGTTCTGCGGCAAGCACGGCACCCAGGGCACGGCGTATCAGGACGGCATCGACATGCTGGGCGCCGTGCCCAGACTGGGCGTGCCGGTGCTGACGGGCGACCTGCCGGACGCGCCCCCGGAGGTCCCCACGGGCATACTGTCCTGCGAGGGCGGGGAGATGCTGGAGGGCTCCATCGAGCGGTTTAACGAGTTCATGGCTTCGGCGCGGCTTCGCATGATCGCGCTGACCTGGAATTTTGAAAACGAGATCGGCTATCCCGCGGCGGGCGGGGAGAAGAAGGGCCTCAAGCCCTTCGGCTTCGAGCTGGTGCGGGCCATGGACGCCGCCGGGGTGCGCGCGGACGTGTCGCACCTGAACGAGGCGGGCTTCTGGGACCTGATGGACCACGCCGCGCTGGCCCCCATCGCCACCCACTCCGACTGCCGCTGGCTGTGCGACGTGCCCCGGAACCTGACCCGGGAGCAGGTGAAAGCCCTCATCGACCGAAAGGGCTTCATCGGCATCAATTTCTATTCAAACTTCCTCAAAGCCGACGGCCGGGCCACGCTGGACGACGTGGTGCGGCACATCGACGCCGTCTGCGAGATGGGCGGCGAGCACGTGCTGGGCTTCGGCTCCGATTTCGACGGCATCGAGGCCTGGCCCGACGGCCTGGGCGATCCCACCGGCTTCCCCGTCCTGCTGGACGCGCTGCGACAGCGCGGCTATTCCGAGGAGACGCTTCAAGGCATCGCGGGGCTCAATATGTGGCGGGTGCTGAAGGAGAGGGCATGAACAACACCATCATCGGCATCCTTGCCCACGTGGACGCCGGCAAGACCACTTTTTCGGAGCAGATCCTGCGCCACGCGGGGGTGATCCGGACGGCGGGCCGCGTGGACCACGGCGACGCCTTCCTGGACGCCCACCCGCTGGAAAAACAGCGCGGCATCACCATATTCTCGGATCAGGCGACCTTCGAGCGCGGCGGGCGGCGGTTCTTCTGGGTGGACACCCCCGGCCACGCCGACTTCGCCGCGGAGATGGAGCGCTCCGCCACGGTGCTGGACTATGCGGTGGTGATCGTGTCCGGGGCCGAGGGCGTGCAGAGCCACACCGAGACCGTCTGGGCGATGCTCAGGAGGCTTCAACTGCCGGCCTTCGTGTTCGTCAACAAGACGGACCGGGCGGGCTTCGACGCCGGGGCGAGCCTGTCGGACGTGAAGCGCCGCCTGTCCCCGGACTGCGTGGACATGCGGGGCTATACCGGCGGGAAGATGCCGGATCAGTTGATCGAGGCCGTGGCCGAGCGCGACGAGGCGCTGCTGGACCGGCTGCTCTCGGGCGATTATGACGCCGACGCCTGGCTGACCGCCCTCAGAAGGCAGATCGGGCGCCGGGAGATCTTTCCGGTCTACTGGGGCTCCGCGCTCAACGACGCGGGCGTGCGGGAATTTCTGGACGCGCTGTGCCTGCTGACCGGCGACACCGCCTCCGATGATCAGCCCTTCGACGCGCTGGTGTACAAGGTGCGCCGGGACGCCCAGGGCAACCGGCTGACGTTTTTCAAGGTGCTTGCCGGGTCCGTCGCGGCGCGGGAGGAGGTGGCGCTGCCCTCCGGCGCGACGGCCAAGGTCAACGAGCTTCGGCTGTACTCCGGGGCGAAATACCGGCCCGCCGCCCGGGCGGAGAAGGGCATGCTGTGCGCCGCCGCGGGGCTTCCCGAGGCCCGGCCGGGGGATCATATCGGGCAAAGCGCCGGACGGCGCAACCGCTTCGAGGCCGAGCCGATGCTGGCCTCCACGGTGATGTGGGGGCCGGAGGTCCCCGCCGGGAAGGTGCTCGGGGCGCTTAAACAACTGGAGGAGGAGGACCCGGCGCTGAACGTCAGCGTGAACGCCGCCGGGGACGCCATCGACGTCAACGTCATGGGTCCGATCCAGCTGGAGGTGTTGAAGCAGCTGATGCTGGACCGCTTCGGCATCCCGGTGGCGTTCGGCAGGCTCCGGGTGATGTACATGGAGACCATCGCCGCCCCCGCCGTCGGCATCGGCCACTACGAGCCCCTGCGCCACTACGCCGAGGTACAGCTTCGGCTGTCGCCGGGGCCCCGGGGCAGCGGCATCACCTTTGAATCGAAGTGCCACGTGGACGAGCTCAGCCTCAACTGGCAGCGGCTGATCGAGACCCACGTGTTTGAAAAGAAGCACAAGGGCGTGCTCACCGGCGCGCGGCTGACGGACGTGAAGGTGGAGCTGCTGCACGGGCGCAGCCATTTAAAGCACACCGAGGGCGGCGACTTCCGCCAGAGCACCTACCGCGCCATCCGCAACGCGCTGATGTACGCCGAATCCGTGCTGCTGGAGCCCGTCTGCCGGTTTGAGCTGCGCGTTCCCGCGGAGGATTACGGCCGGGTGATGGGGGATCTGACCCGCATGCAGACCGAACTGGAGCCCCCCGCGCCCGAGGGCGAAGGCTTCACCCTGCGGGGCGAGGCGGCGTTCAGGCTGTTCTCGGACTACATCGCCGACTTCATGGCCGCCACCCACGGGCGGGGGAGCCTGCGCTGCCGGCTGGATCACTACGCCCCCTGCCGGGACGCGGAGGCCGTCATCGCCGAGGCCGATTACAACCCCCTGGCCGACGATACCCCCGACAGCGTGTTCTGTTCCCACGGCGCGGGCTTCACCGTGCCGTGGGATCAGGTGCGTTCATATGCGCACACACCGCTGGAGAAGTAGGGTTGAGTTAGGAATTAGGAGTTAGGGATTAGAGTGTGTTTCTAAAATGCCTGAAGCGCATTTTCGGCGTCTTTGGCTGCATTTCTGCGTTGATTCCCCTTGACTTGTACGCACCGCCGCTACTCCGCTTTGCGGAAGCGGCGGCAGCGCCGGGCTGGCAGCCGGAGGCTGCGC
>CACXBB010000022.1 GCA_902765735.1 uncultured Eubacteriales bacterium
GTTTAGCCTCCCCTGTGCAAGGGGAGGTGGCCCGTAGGGCCGGAGGGGTTGTTTAGCCTCCCCTGTGCAAGGGGAGGTGCCGAGCATCGCGAGGCGGAGGGGTTGTTTAGCCTCCCCTGTGCAAGGGGAGGTGGCCCGCAGGGCCGGAGGGGTTGTTTAGCCTCCCCTGTGTAAGGGGAGGTGCCGAGCATCGCGAGGCGGAGGGGTTGTTTAGCCTTCCCCTTCAGGGGAAGGTGTCAGCATCCTTTGATGCTGACGAAAGAGGTCGTCACCCCCGTCACCCCTACTCCCTACTCCCTGAATAATTCCACCTAAACCCGTCAATACCAATGTCATCCCACAAAAAACGGAGGCACCATGAAACATAGATTCATCGCACTGATCCTCATCCTGACCCTGCTCTGTCTCTCCGCCGCCGCGGAGACCCCCACCCCCGCCCCGACCCCCGCCCCGCTCAGGGACGACGGCCTCCTCGCGGTATGGCTCAAATCGCTGGACGCGCCTCAGACGCTGCACCTGACCGTCGAGGGCGTCTACACGCTGGAAGACAGCGCGGGCTTTCGCTTCGAGCGCGGCGCGCAGGTGGCGCTGACGGCCTCGTCGGGCGACATCTGGCTCAAGACCGACGCCCTCTCCCTCAACCTGGGCCCCGCCCTCACGCTGACCCGCCACGCCGCCCCCGAGGGCACGCCGAACGGCCTTTACATCGCGGAATCGGAGAAGCGCAACCTGTACCCGGGCGACCTCGGCCTGACCGTCGTCGGCGACGGCCTGCGGGCGGTGCTGACCCTGCCGGTGGAGGAATACCTGCCCGGCGTGGTGGCCTACGAGATGAGCGACAGCTTCCCCCTGGAGGCCCTCAAGGCCCAGGCCGTGGCGGCCCGCACCTACGCCCTGGAGCGCAAGCGGGCCGCTGGTCGGCGGGACTACGACCTGGTGGACACCACCGCCGACCAGGTCTACAAGGGCACGGACCCCGACTATGAAAACGTCGCGCTGGCCGTCACCGCCACCCGCGGCATCGTCGGCACGTACCGGGGCAGCTACGCCACCTGCTACTACACCGCCTCCAACGGCGGCCAGACGGCCCTCGCCAGCCAGCTCTGGGGCAAGTCCGACGCCGATGCCTACCTGGCCATGACCGACGACCCCTACGACCTTGAGAACCCCTCCAGCCTGCAAAACGAGCTGACCTTCACCGCAACCTGCGAGGGCAGCCAAAAGCTCCGCCGGATGCTCACCGACGCCCTGAAGGACGTGATGTCGAAGCAGGGCTTTGACGACTGGCGCCTCGATTCCATACAGCGCATCGAGCCGGTGAACCCCCGCTTCGAGGGCAGCAGGCTCTATGACGGCCTCGCCTTCGACCTCAACGTGATGGTCCCCGAGAGCGCCCTCGCCACCCCCTCCCCTTCCCCCAAAGCCTCCCCTGTGCAAGGGGAGGTGGCGCAGAGCGCCGGAGGGGTTGACTCTGCCTCCCCTGTGCAAGAGGAGGTGGCGCGAAGCGCCGGAGGGGTTGACTCTGCCTCCCCTGTGCAAGGGGAGGTGGCGCGAAGCGCCGGAGGGGTTGACTCCGCCTCCCCTGTGCAGCAGAACCCCACCGCCACCCCCGCATTGCCCGCCCCCGCCGACCTGCCCCCGGTCCTGGAGCGCTGGGTGCCCCTGGACCAGACCCAGCGCGTCACCCTCGGCGTGTTCGACGACATCAAGGAGGGCCTCTCCCTGGGCCTGAACGGCGCGGACTGCGAGCTGATCTCCGTGGAGCGCCCCGAGGATACCCCCGACAGCTTCCGCATCGTCATGCGCCGCTACGGCCACGGCGTGGGCATGAGCCAGCGCGGGGCCCAGCAGATGGCCGGGCAGCACGGCAAGACCTTCCGGGATATCCTGAAATTCTACTATCCCGGCATGACCCTGACGACCCTGGACCTCCCCGAGACCGACCTCACCCCCGTGGACGACCTGCCCGCCGCCGTGGCCCAGAGCCGTCCGCGCCCCACCCCGACGCCCACCCCGAAGCCCCTGCCCGCCCTCAAGTCCGGCGAGCACTACGCCGAGGTCATCGCCTCCTCCCTCAACGTCCGCCAGCAGCCCACCACCCAGAGCCCCGTGGTCGATATCCTCGATCAGGGCCGTAAGCTCATCGTCTCCACCAAACCCGACGCCGACGGCTGGGTCGCCGTCCGCACCGGCGACGTCGAGGGATACGTCAAGGAAGAATACTTGAAGAAGAATTAGGAATTGGGAATTATTGAATGCACCCGCCCGCCCCGTAAGGACGCCATTCATGGCGTCCGCAAAGCCTCCCCTGTGTAAGGGGAGGTGGCCCGCAGGGCCGGAGGGGTTGTCCCTGCCTTCCCCTTTAGGGGAAGGTGTCAGCATCCTTTGATGCTGACGGATGAGGTCGTCTCCCCAATTCCCCATTCCCCATTCCCAAGCGAGGTCCCATGTCCGCACGCAAGCTTTTCATCGTATTGACCCTCCTCTGCGCGCTGCTTTCGGCAACGCGCCCTTTGGCTTGCGCGGAAACCCCCACCCTGACCCCGGGCGAGCTCCTCACAGTGGACCTCACCCCCGGCGCGCGCATCTTCACCCTCACCCTGCCCGCGGAGGGCGACTACGCCCTCTACGCCTTCCCCGCCGAGGGTTATCAAACCGTCACGGCGAAGCTGACCCAGGGCGACACCCTCATCGCCGAGGGCGCCGACGGCGTCGCCCTCCTCACGGCCGCCCTGCTCCCGGACACCCCCTACACCCTCGCCCTCACCGGCACGGGCCGGGTCTACCTGGAGCTCTCCCGCCGCGCGCTGAGCCGCTGCTTCGACGAACCCAAGGCCCTCGACGCCGCCGGCGACACCTACGCCAAGGCCCTCGTGCGCCCCGGTGACGCCCACTGGTACGCCCTCACCGCCGACGAGCGCCGCCCCATCATACTGACCGGCCTGCCGGAGGCGCCCGGCCTGCGCTTGGAGGCCCGCCTGTTCAACCCCTCCGGACGCCTGCTGGCCGAGGCCACCACCACCGCCGGCGGCGCGTTCCTGATGGACTTCCTGCCCCGCCCGGGCCGCGCCTACCGGGTGCGCGTGTCGGCCTCCGGGCGCGGCACGGGCCTCTACGCGCTCAATATCGCCCCCGGCGCGGGCGGCCTGCCGGAGGCGCTGCTGCTCTCGGACGACCGCGTGACCCTCCGCGGCCGCCAGACCCACACCCTCGAGGCCACCCCGATCCCCACCGGCGCGGCGGACGCGCTGCTGTGGGAGTCCTCGGACGACACCGTGGTCTCCGTCACCCAGGACGGCGTGCTGACCGGCCGCCGCCCGGGCACCGCGGTGGTCACGGCCTACGCCCCCGGCGCGGTCCGAGCCCGCTGCCGAGTGGAGATCACCCGGGTGCAGGCCACGGGCCTCCGGCTCATCACCCGGCGCGTCCGCATGAACGTTGGTGACGACGTGGCCCTGGAGTGGTCCGTCCAGCCGGAGAACGCCTCCGACCCCCGCGTGACCTTCGCCATCGAGCCCGAGGGCGTCGCCACCATCGACGACGCCGGAGTGCTCCGCGCCGTGGGCGAGGGCACGGTGACCTTCACCGTCCGCGCCGCCGACGGCGGCTACGAGGCCGTGGGTCGCGTGTACGTCGCCCCGGCCCGCAAGCGCTACCGCGCCCTGCTGGTGGGCGAGCAGAGCTACTCTCCCGACGTCGCCCCCGCCCGCCCCGGCAGCGCCAACTCGGTCTCCGGCATGCGCAGCATGCTGAGCGAGCTGTCCTTCCTGGGCGCGCGCTACGAGATCTCCACCGCGCTGGACGTGTCCCGCGACAGCCTGCTGGAGGCCGTCGCCCGGGCCTTCGACGGCGCGACGGACCAGGACGAGAGCCTGTTTTACTTAACCTGCCACGGCGACTACGCCCAGGGCATGACCGTGTTTCAGCTCTACGACGGCACCACCCTCACCGCCCCGGAGCTCCGGCAGGCGCTGGACCGGGTCCCCGGCAGTGTCACGCTGCTGCTGGACTGCTGCGGCAGCGGCGGCGCGATCGGCGCCGAAGCGGACCTCCTCGACGGCATCACCCGCGCCTTCTCCGGCGTCGCCGGCCCCGCCCGGTTCGGCTCAAGCCGCTACCGCGTGCTGGCCAGCGCCATGGTGGGCCAGGACAGCTATCGTCTCAGCTTCGACAGCACCGCCCAGGAGACCCGCATGGCCACGCTGTTCGCCCGCGCCGTGTGCGAGGGCTGCGGCTGGTCCATCGACGCCGCCGCCCGCCGGGCCATGCGCGCCGACATCAACTATGACAATATCGTCACCCTCGACGAGCTCTATCACTACGCCCGCCGCCGCGTGATGTGGTACCTCTCCCTGGCCCATAGCGCCCGGGCCCAGACCGTGATGGTCTCCCCCGAGGGCAGCACCCGCTCCCTCTTCGAACGCACCACCGCCCTCGAATAACGCCCAACCCCTCCCGCTCCGCGGGTCGTCCCCTTGCCTTCCCCTTCAGGGGGTTCGAGCGCCCGGAAAACAGTCCGGTGGACTTGCCTTCCCCTTTGGGGAAGGTGGCAGCCCGAAGGGCTGACGGATGAGGTCACTCCCACTCAACTTTCACGCGCATAATACAATTACAGTATCTGCTCAGGTTCCCCTTTGAAATCGGGGGCGGCGGCGTGTACGCCGATCCCGCGGGCATTTTTCTGGCGGAAAATCCCATTTTCCAGAAGAAAAATGCCTACCTTGCAGATTTGCCGACCGGAAAACCGCAGGTTTTCAAGGCAAATCTGTGGGGGATGTCTCGAAGGGGGACAGGTCCCCCTTCGACTGTTACTGCGAAGCCGCAAGCTGAGCAGTAACAATTACACATACATTTAACCCATCCTGCGCCCCATCCGTATTGACACGCGCCTCAAAAGATGGTTTAATATAATTCACCCAAGAGTTTAGTAATCTTAAACTTTCCGAACGTTCGGGAGGCGGAACAATGGAAATAGGCGATAAACTGCGCCGGCTGCGGCTTCAGCGGGGGCTGACCCAGGAGGAGCTGGCGAACCGGGTGGAGCTTTCGAAGAGCTTCATATCGCTTCTGGAGCGGGACCTGACCAGCCCCTCGCTGGACACGCTGTCGGACCTTCTGGAGACCCTGGGCAGCGACCTGCCGACGTTCTTCGCGGAGGCCGACGAAAAGCTGGTGTTCGGCGATCAGGACATCTTCGTCAAGGAGGACCCGGAGGGTCTGAAGGGCCAGATCAAGTGGCTGATCCCCTCGGCGCAGAAGAACCGCATGGAGCCGATTCTGCTTGAGATGGCTCCCGGCGGCGAGACCGACGAGGACGATCCCCACGAGGGCGAGGAGTTCGGCTACGTGCTCTCCGGCACCCTCCGGATCGTGCTGGGGGACCGGGCCGAGCGCGTCCGGCGCGACGAGAGCTTCTACTTCCGTCCCACCGCCCCGCACAAGCTCCAAAACGCCGGCAAGACCCCCTGCCGCGTGCTGTGGGTCTCGACACCGCCGAGCTTTTGAGAGTGGAGAGTGAAGAGTGAAGAGTGCAGTTTTGATAGAAATCCTTCGGATTTCTTTGATAAAATACAGGACCTCATACAGGAGCTGAAACCATGATTGACGAAACCCGCCTCATCGAAATCAAGGGCGTCTCGAAGAGCTTCGGCGACACGCAGGTGCTGCACGACATCGACCTCTACATCCGCAAGCGTGAGTTTGTGACGCTGCTGGGCCCCTCGGGCTGCGGCAAGACGACGCTTCTGCGCATACTGGGCGGATTTGAGATGCCGTCCACGGGCGAGGTGTTGTTCGAGGGCAAGGACATGACGGGCATACCGCCCTACAAGCGCCGCATCAACACGGTGTTCCAGAAGTACGCGCTGTTCAACCACCTGAACGTGTTTGACAACATCGCCTTCGGTTTAAACCTCAAGACGCCGGAGCAGCTGGGCTGCAAGAGCCGCGCCGAGATGAAGCAGGAGGTCGCCCGCCGGGTGAACCGCATGCTGAAGCTGGTGAAGATGGAGGGCTACGAGAAGCGCTCCACCAACGCCCTGTCCGGCGGCCAGCAGCAGCGCATCGCCATCGCGCGGGCGCTGGTGAACGAGCCCGAGGTCCTGTTGCTGGACGAGCCCCTGGGCGCGCTGGATCTCAAGCTGCGCAAGGAGATGCAGCTGGAGCTCAAGGCCATGCAGCAGCAGCTGGGTATCACCTTCATCTACGTCACCCACGACCAGGAGGAAGCCCTGACCATGTCGGACACCATCGTGGTGATGAACCACGGCCGCATCCAGCAGATCGGCGACCCCAAGGGCATCTACGACGAGCCCCGCAACGCCTTCGTGGCGGACTTCATCGGCGAGAGCAACATCATCGACGGCACCATGCTCCAGGACGACCTGGTCCGCTTCTCCGACACCGAGTTCCAGTGCGTGGACGAGGGCTTTGCGAAGAACGAGCCGGTGGACGTGGTCATCCGCCCCGAGGACATCATGCTGGTCGGCGAGGACGTGGGCATGCTCAGGGGCGTGGTGGAGAGCGTGATCTTCAAGGGCGTCCACTACGAGATGATCATCGAGTCCAACGACTGCAAGTGGAAGGTGCAGTCCACCACCATGCAGCCGGTGGGCACCCGGGTGGGCATGACCATCGTGCCCTACAACATCCACATCATGCACAAGATGCCCGTGCTCAAGGAGGCGTAGCCCATGAAGCGTTCCTGGTATGCCGCGCCCTACGGGCTGTGGATGGTGCTCTTCACCGTGGTGCCGCTGCTGTTCGTGCTCTACTATGCCTTCACCGATCAAAGCGGCGCATTCACGGTGAACAACTTCGTCAAGATCGCCTCGCCGATGTACGGCCTGGTGCTGTGGGACAGCCTGCGCCTGGCGTTCTTCTGCACGCTTTTGTGCCTGCTGATCGGCTACCCCACGGCCTACTTCCTCGCCAGCCGGGATTTCTCCAACGCCCAGACGCTGGTGGTGCTGATCCTGGTGCCCATGTGGATGAACTTCCTGCTGCGCACCTACGCCATGATGACCCTGTTTGAAAACAACGGCGTCATCAACACGCTGCTGGAGTCGCTGGGCCTTCAACGCATACAGATGATCGGCACCGAGGGCGCCGTGCTGGTGGGCATGGTGTACAACTTCCTGCCCTTCATGGTGCTGCCGGTCTACACGGTGCTCAAGAAGATGGACTACTCCGTCATCGAGGCCGCCGAGGACCTGGGCGCCTCCCCCGTGCGGGTGGTCAGCCGCGTGGTGCTGCCCATGTCCATCCCCGGGGTGGTGTCCGGCATCACCATGGTGTTCATGCCGGCGGTGACCACCTTCGCTATCTCCCGCATGCTCTCAAGCGGCATGATCTACCTGGTCGGCGATATGATCGAGGACTACTTCATCGCCATGAACAACCGCAACGTCGGCTCCACCATCTCCCTGGTCATGCTGGTGCTGATCATACTCTCCATCGGCCTGCTCCGCAAGGTCGATCCTGATAATTCGGGCGGAGGCTTGTGGTAAATTGGGAATGGGGAATTGGGGATGGGGAATTATAGAATGCCCCGCCCTTAGCCTTCCCCTTCAGGGGAAGGTGGCAACGCGAAGCGTTGACGGAAGAGGTCGTAACCCCGTACCCCTGCCTTCCCCTTCAGGGGAAGGTGGCAACGCGAAGCGTTGACGGAAGAGGTCGTAACCCCAATTCCCCATTCCCAATTCCCAATTAATACGGGGGTGTTTCAATGAAGAATCGCGGCCATCGCGCCGGAAAGCTGCTCAAGGGCCTGTGGCTTGCCCTGGTGCTGGCGTTTTTATACATTCCCATCATCGTGATGATCGCCCTGTCCTTCAACGCCTCGGTGTCCCGCGCGGCGTGGACGGGCTTCACGCTGGACTGGTACGTCAAGCTGTTCAAGTCGAAGCAGATCATGGCGGCCCTGAACGTGACCATCACGGTGGCGGTGATCGCCACGGTGGTGTCCACCGTGATGGGCACGCTGGGGGCCATCGGCATGCACGCCATGTCCACGGGCATGGCCAACCTGCTGATCAACGTCTCCTACCTGCCCATGACCACCCCGGACATCGTCACCGGCGTGTCGCTGATGCTGATGTTCATATTCGTGAAGGTCCCCCTGGGCAAGTGGACGATGATCATGGCGCACATCGCTTTCGACACCCCCTACGTGCTGTTCTCGGTGATGCCAAAGCTTCGGCAGATGAACCCCAACCTCTACGAGGCCGCCCTGGACCTGGGCTGTCACCCGGCCAAGGCGCTCTACAAGGTAATCATCCCGGAGATCATGCCCGGCATCGTCACCGGCGCGCTGCTGGCCTTCACCATGTCGCTGGACGACTTCGTGATCTCCTACTTCACCTCCAACACCGACCAGAACCTGGCCATGATCGTCTACTCCGCCGCCCGCCGCGGCGTCGAGCCCACCATGTACGCCCTCTCCACGCTGATGTTCATCGTGGTGCTGGGACTTCTGCTGATCGTCAACCGCCGCAACGGGCTGGAGGAAATCGCGTAAAACAGAGTGCAGAGTGCAGAGTACAGAGTGCAGTTGCGGTTCAAATCCCTTAGGGATTTGTTCTGATTTGAAGGATAATCACAGTGATCGTTCGTCCTGCCGTAGCCTTATTATCAAAGAAATCCGCAAGGATTTCTACCAAAACTGTACTCTGAACTCTGTACTCTGAACTCTTTCCCGGCAATAAGCCCTCGGGCTTTGCATAAAACCCCTGAAACACGAAAGGATGATTGATATGAAGAAGATCGCCATCGTTATCCTCGCCGCCCTGTTGGCGTGCGCGCTGTGCGTTCCGGCCCTCGCGGAGGACAAGCCCTTCGCCGGCACGGAGCTGGTGGTGTACAACTGGTACGACTACATCGACCCCTCGGTGCTGGACATGTTCCAGGACGAGACGGGCATCGAGGTCACCTACGTCAACTTCACCCAGAACGAGGACATGTACGCCCGTCTGGAGGCCGGCGCGGGCGCGTATGACGTGGTCTTCCCGTCGGAATACATGATCGAGCGGCTGATCAAGGAGGATCGTCTGGAAGAACTGAACCTCGACAACATCCCCAACCTCGCCAACATCCTCGACAACCTGCGCGACCCCAGCTACGATCCCGGCAACGCCCACTCCGTGCCCTACATGTGGGGCACCCTGGGCATCCTCTACAACGAGGACATGGTGTCCGCCCCGATCACCAGCTGGACCAGCCTCTTCGACGAGCAGTACAAGGGCTCCATCTTCATGATGAACTCCCTGCGCGACACCATCGGCCTGGCCCTCAAGACCCTGGGCTACTCCATGAACACCCGCGACGAGGCCCAGCTCCAGGAGGCCGGCGCGATGCTGGTCAAGCAGCGCCAGGACAAGCTGATCTCCGGCAACTTCGTGGATGAGACCAAGGACAAGATGGTCGCCAACGAGGCCGCCCTGGCCGTGATCTACTCCGGCGACGCCCTCTACGCCATGGAGAAGAACGACCGCCTGGCCTATGTGGTGCCCGAGGAGGGCTCCAACATCTGGGTGGACGGCATGTGCATCCCCAAGGGCTCCGCCCACAAGGAGGCCGCCGAGTGCTTCATCAACTTCATGTGCCGCCCCGACATCGCCCAGATGAACATGGACTATATCTATTATTCCTCCCCCGTGAAGCAGGTCGTCGAAAACCTCGACGCGGACCAGGCCGCCAACGCCGCCCTCAATCCCCCCGAGGACGTCATCGCCCGCTGCGAATACTATAACGACATCTCCGATTCCATGAACCTCTACGAGGGCATCTGGATGGAGATCCAGATGGCGCGCTGACCCCCCCGCACCCCCACGGACGCCTCCGGCGTCCGTTTTTTTGTTCAGGGAGTAGGGAGTAGGAGCTGCGACCTGATCCGATGTTCCTCCGTAGGAGCGCCGATGCGGCGTCCGCCCTGCCTCCCCTGTGCAAGGGGAGGTGCCGAGCGCAGCGAGGCGGAGGGGTTGCCCTGCCTCCCCCTGTGCAAGGGGAGGTGCCGAGCGCAGCGAGGCGGAGGGGTTGCCCTGCCTCCCCTGTGTAAGGGGAGGTGCCGAGCGTAGCGAGGCGGAGGGGTTGCCCTGCCTCCCCCTGTGCAAGGGGAGGTGCCGAGCGCAGCGAGGCGGAGGGGTTGCCCTGCCTCCCCTAGGTGCCGAGCGCAGCGAGGCGGAGGGGTTGCCCTGCCTTCCCCTTTCAGGGGAAGGTGGCCCGCAGGGCCGGAAGAGGTCGTCACCCCCGTAACCCCTGCTCCCTACTCCCCACTCCCTAACTAACCAAACTTTTACACTCCCTTCCACCCACCCCCATTTCACAATCCCCGAATCCGATGTAATATAGATGCAACGCACAAACGAAGGAGAATGACCATGCTGACCGACCGGAAGAAATGGTTTGTCAAAGGCTTGAAGGACGGCATCCCGATCATGCTGGGGTATTTCGCGGTATCGATCGCCCTGGGCATCGCGGCGAAGAACGCGGGTATGACGGCAACGCAGGCGACGGTCGCCAGCGCGCTGATCATGGCCTCGGCGGGCCAGTACATCGGCTTCACGCTGATCGCGGCGGGGACGAGCTTCGCGGAGGTCATCGTGATGGAGGCCATCGCCAACGCCCGCTACCTGCTGATGTCCACGGCGCTCTCCCAGAAGGTGGACCCGGCCCTGCCCCTGCGGCACCGCATGCTGATGGGCCTGTGGATCACCGACGAGATTTTCGGCGTGTCGGTGTCGGTGGAGGGGCGTCTGAACCCCTACTACATCTACGGCATGGCGGCGGTGGCCACCCCCGGCTGGGCGCTGGGCACGCTGACGGGCGTGGTGCTGGGCAACGTGCTGCCGCTCCGGGTGGTCAGTGCGCTGTCGGTGGGGCTGTACGGCATGTTCATGTCGATCTTCGTGCCCCCGGCCCGCAAGAACCCCGTTATCGCGGGCCTGGTGATCGTCAGCTTCGCGCTGAGCTGGGCCTTTAACGCCCTGCCCTGGTTCGACGCCATCTCCTCCGGCATGAAGATCATTATCCTTACAGTGTCCATCTCCCTCGTCGCGGCCCTCGCCTTCCCCGTGGACGGAAAGGAGGATCGCCATGCGGCATAACGTCTACCTCTACATCCTGGGCATGTGGGGCATCAGCTACCTGATCCGCGTGCTGCCGCTGACCCTCATCCGCCGGGAGATCACCAATAAGACCATCCGCTCCTTCCTGTTCTATGTGCCCTACGTCACCCTGGCGGTCATGACCTTCCCCTCCATACTCTCCGCCACCCAGACCCCCGTCTCCGCCGCCCTGGCGCTCGTCGCGGGCCTGGTCATGGCCTGGTTCGGCCTGAGCCTCTTCCAGGTCAGCGTGCTGTGCTGCGCCGTGGTCTTTGTGGTTGAGCTGATATTATAATGATCGCGGACTATTCATTGCCTCGTTCTGTTCAAGAGTGCAGAGTGCAGAGTGCAGTTTTGGTACAAATCCTTACGGATTTGTTTGATTATAGGGCTGCGGCGATGTTTTTGCTCAACGGCGTAGCCTTCAATCAAAAGAAATCCGCAAGGATTTCCTCCAAAACTGTACTCTGCACTCTGTACTCTGTACTCTGAAACCGGTTGACATGTCTGTTAGTTTGTTGTAAAATAAAGATGAACTGCGGGAAGTGGGAATACTCGCAAACAAACATAAAGGGAGGAACACTCACATGAAGAAAATCCTGTCTATGATCCTGGCAGTCGCGATGCTCATGACGCTGGCGGCCTTTGCGGCGTCGGCGGAGGGCGACGTGTACAGCGTGGCCTACCTGGTCAACGGCAACCTGGGCGACAAGTCCTTCTTCGACTCCGCCGAGGCGGGCCTGGCGGCGCTGCAGGAGGCCGGCCGCATCGAGTACACGACCATCGAGATGGGCGGCACCGACGAGGACCAGCCCACCTGGCTCTCCACGCTGTACGACGTGTCCGCTTCCGAGGACTATGACGTGATCATCTGCGGCACCTATCAGATGCCCGACTATCTGAAGGAAGTCGCCACCGAGTATCCGGATCAGAAGTACGTGATCTTCGACGACAACACCTACGTGGGCGAGAACGCCAACGTGCTGAACCTGACCTACCGTCAGAACGACATGGGCTACCTGGTGGGCGTCTACGCGGCCTGCATGACCGCCGACACCAGCCTGAACAACATCAACGAGGACGCCGTGGTGGGCTTCGTCGGCGGCGTGGATTCCCCTGTCATCAACGACTTCCTGATCGGCTTCATCGAGGGCGCGCAGTCCGTCAACCCCGACATCAAGATCGACACCCGCTACACCAATGACTACGTGGACACCGCCATCGCCAAGGAGTATGGCCTGTCCATGATCAACGACAACAAGTGCGACATCATCTGGGGCGTCGCGGGCAACGCCGGCAACGGCGCCGCCGAGGCCGCGCTGGAGACCGGCAAGGCCTGGTTCATCGGCGTGGACTCCGACCAGGAGCTGACCCTCAGCCCCGACCTGGCCGCGCTGACCCTGACCTCCGGCCTCAAGAACATCGGCAACTCCCTGATCTGGGTGTTCGACGAGCTCGACGCCGGCAATGAGTACTGGGGCACCGAGGTCACCCTGGGCCTGGCCGAGGGCGGCGTCGGCATCGTGACCGACAAGAACTTCGACAAGTACGCCTCCGACGATACCAAGGCCGCCGTGACCGCGGCCCAGGAGGCCGTGCTGTCCGGCAGCATCACCGTGGATACCGCCATCGGCGAGAACGCCGCCGACGTGGTGTCCCTGCGCGAGGCCGTCCGCCCGTAAGCGGATCGACGCCCGGCAATTGACGGGGAGGAGGCTCCATTGAGCTTCCTCCTTTGCGTTAGTCGGGAGACGGAGTTACGACCTCTTTCGTCTTAATGCCTGACGGCATTAATCCACCTTCCCCTAAAGGGGAAGGCTTATGGAAACGTTACCCTATGCCTTCCCCTTTAGGGGAAGGTGGCAACGCGAAGCGTTGACGGAAGAGGTCATGCCTTCCCCTTTAGGGGAAGGTGGCAACGCGAAGCGTTGACGGAAGAGGTCATGCCTCCCCACCCGATCAGGAGGACACAATGGCGAGAACGTTGAGCTACGACGGCAATCTTAAACCCCGTGCTCAGGAATTGCGCAGGAATATGACGCAGCAGGAGCGCCACCTGTGGTATGATTATCTCTCAACCTGTCCCGTGCGGTTCCGTCGTCAGAAGCAATTCGGGTATTACATCGTGGATTTCTACTGTGCAAAGCTCGATCTGGTGGTGGAAATCGATGGTTCCCAGCACTACTCGCCGGAAGAGAAGCAGCACGATGCTATTCGTACAGCCTATCTCAACAGCCTCGGACTGACCGTGGTGCGGTTCTCCAATTATAATGTGGATTGCCATTTTGAAGGCGTCTGCGCGCAGATATACAATATGATCCAAGCAAAACTGACAACAGAGAGTGACAGGGACGGGGAACGACCTCTTCCGACTTAATGCCTGACGGCATTAAGTCACCTTCCCCTGAAGGGGAAGGCAAAGGATAACGCCTCCAAAAGCCTTCCCTTTCAGGGGAAGGTGGCAACCCGTAGGGCTGCAGAAGAGGTCGTGCCTTCCCCTTCAGGGGAAGGTGGCAACGCGAAGCGTTGACGGAAGAGGTCGTGCCTTCCCCTTCAGGGGAAGGTGGCAACGCGAAGCGTTGACGGAAGAGGTCGTCCCCCAACAAGGAGGTACAATCATGCCAGACGAAAGAGCCTCGGAAAACTATGTCGTGCGCATGAAGGGGATCACGAAGGTGTACCCCAACGGTGTCGCGGCGAACCAGGGGGTGGATTTCGACCTGCGCAAGGGTGAAATCCACGCCCTGATGGGCGAAAACGGCGCGGGCAAGAGCACGCTGATGAAGATGCTGTTCGGCCTGGAGCAGCCCACCAGCGGCGAGATCATCGTAAACGGCGAAAAGCTGGAGCTCACTTCGCCCTCGGTGGCCATCGCCCACGGCATCGGCATGGTCCACCAGCACTTCATGCTGGTGCCGAGCCTGTCGGTGGCGGAGAACATGGTGCTGGGCATGACCCCGAAGAAGTCCGGCCTGTTCGTGGACCGAGCCAAAGCCATCGAGATCACGCGGGAGTATTCGGAGAAATTCAACCTGCACGTGGAGCCCGAGGCCAAGGTGATGGATATCCCGGTGGGCATGAAGCAGAAGGTGGAGATCCTGAAGGCGCTGGTGCGCGGCGCGAAGATCCTCATCATGGACGAGCCCACCGCCGTACTGACCTCCCAGGAGACCGCGGAGCTGTTCGTGGAACTTAAAAACCTGAAGAACCAGGGCTACACCATCGTGTTCATCTCCCACAAGCTCAACGAGATCATGGAGATCACCGACCGGCTGACCATCATGCGCAACGGCCGCAGCATGGGCGTGTACAACACCTGCGACGTCACCAAGGAGGAGATCTCCCGCCTGATGGTGGGCCGCGACGTGGTGCTGAGCGTGCAGAAGGACAAGGCCGTCCCCGGGGACACGGTGCTTCGGGTGCGCGACCTCGAATACGTCAACGAGTGGCACAAGAAGATGCTGGACAAGGTGTCCTTCGACGTACGTAAGGGCGAGATCCTCGGCATCGCGGGCGTGGAGGGCAACGGCCAGAAGGAGCTGATCGACATGCTGTTCAGCTTCAACGTGCCCAACTCCGGCACGGCCACCGTGAACGGCACCAGCATTCTGGGCCTGCCCCAGCAGCGCATCCGCGAGCTGGGCGTGTCGCTGGTACCCGAGGACCGCATGCTCTACGGCATCGCCGCCTCGGCGTCCATCGAGGAAAACGTCATCTCCGACCGCGCCTCCGACAGGCGCTACAACTCGGGGCCGCTGTTCAACATGAAGGCCATCCACCAGGAGGCGGACCGTCTGATCAGGGAGTTCACGGTGCTGTGCAAGAACCGCAACCAGCACGTGGGCATGCTCTCCGGCGGCAACATCCAGAAGGTGGTGGTGGCCCGGGAGTTCTCCAACGATCCCGTGCTGATCCTGGCCGACCAGCCCACCCGCGGCATCGACGTGGGCGCGACGGAGTTCATCCGCAAGAAGCTGGTGGAGCTGTCCCGCTCGGGCATCGCGGTACTGCTGGTGTCCGCGGATTTAAATGAGGTCATGGAGCTCTCAGACAGCCTGATCGTGATGCACAACGGCCAGATCGCCGCCTACTTCGACGACACCGCCGGGCTGACCGACGAGATCATGGGCGAATACATGCTGGGGCTCAAGCAGCAGAGTGATCAGGAGATAAGGAGGGCCTGTCATGACTAAACAACGTCAACTGCGGTTTACCATCATCCGCAGCCTCGTGGCCATACTGATCGCGCTGCTGGTGGCCACGCTGCTGATCTTCATCAGCGCCTCGGGCGCGACGTTCCACGACAAGCTGGAGGCCACCCGGGAGGCCCTGAAGCAGATGCTGGCCGGCCCGGTGTTCCGCTTCAGCAAGAAGAACGGCACCGCCTTCGAAGCCAAGCGCCTGGCGGACATACTCGCTGCCATGATCCCCACCATCTTTACGGGCCTGTCGGTGTGCGTGATGTTCTCCGCCAACCAGTTCAACCTCGGCGCGGAGGGCGGCATCATGCTGGGCGCCTTCGTCACGGCGATGGTCGCCATCTACCTGCCGCTGCCGGCGGGGCTGCACCCCGTCGTGGCGGTGCTCATCGGCGGCGCGGCGGTGGCGCTGGTGATGCTGTTGCCGGCGCTTCTCAAGACAAAGCTCAACGTCAGCGAGATGGTGTGCTCGCTGATGCTCAACTACATCATCATGTACGTCATCAAGTACCTGATGAACACCCACCTGGCCGACAAGAGCCGCGGGCAGATCATGTCCTACCCCTTCCGGGAGTCCTCGGCCATATCGCCGATCATCAACAACGCCGTGTTCTCCGGTGCAAAGCTTAGCTGGGGCTTTGTCGTGGCCATCGCGGCGGTGATCCTCTGCGGGCTTTTCATGTACCGCTCCCGCTGGGGCTACGCCATCCGCATGATAGGCATCAACCAGGATTTCGCCAAATACTCCGGCATGAAGGTGGGCGCGGTGATCGTGCTCTCGCAGGTGCTGGGCGGCTTCCTGGCGGGCGCGGGCGGCGGCATCGAGATGCTGGGCCGCTACACCAGCTTCTCCTGGTCGGCGCTGCCCGGCTACGGCTGGACCGGCATCACCATCGCCATCCTGGCGGGCAACAACCCCTACTTGGTCCCCCTGGCGGCCTTCTTCATGGCCTACCTGTCCAAGGGCTGCGACCTGATGGCCACCTACGCCAAGGTGCCCGCACAGCTCATCGACATCGTGCAGGGCGTGATCTTCCTGTTCTTCGCGGCGGAGCAGTTCCTCTCCGGCTACCGGCAGAAGCTGGTGGTCAGGTCCGCGCAGGAGGAGATCGAGCGCGCGCGCGCGGAAGGAGGGCGTCAGAATGCTTAATTTCCTGAAAATACTGGCCACGCCGGAGTTCTTCTTTTCCATCATCCGCATCTCCGCGCCGATACTGTTCGCCACGCTGGCAGCCATCGTGGTGGAGAAGGCAGGCTTCGCCAACATCGGCCTGGAGGGCCTGATGATGTTCTCCGCGCTGGCCGGCTCGCTGGTCAGCTACTACGCCGGCAGCTGGTTCTGGGGCTTCCTGGCGGCGCTGGCGACGGGCGTATTGATGTCGCTGATGATGGGCTTCTTCGCCTTCCAGCTCAAGACGGACATCATACTCGTCGGCATCGCCGTGAACATGATGGGCTCCGGCGGCACGCTGTTTCTGTGCAAGGTGATCACCAACCTGACCCAGGGCAAGGCCATGGCCTCCACCACGGGCCTGATCACCAAGGCGCTGTGCATCCCGGACATCACCATTCCCCTCATCAACAAGATCCCCTTCCTGGGCAAGGTGCTCTCCGGGCACAACCTGCTGACCTACCTGGCCTTCCTGTTCGTATTCCTGACCTCGGTGATGCTCTACCGCACGTCCCTGGGCCTCAACATCCGCGCCGTGGGCGAGAACCCCAACGCGGCCTCCTCCGTGGGTGTGTCGGTGATGCGCATCAAGTACATCGCCATGGCCTTCTCCGGGCTGATGAGCGGCTTCGGCGGGGCGTTCATGTCGATGGCCTACGCCCAGGGCTGGTCGCTGGACATGGTGTCCGGCCGCGGCTTCATCGCCCTGGCGGCGCAGGCCATGGGCGGCGGCGAATGCCTGGGCGGCATGCTGTCGGCGCTGGTGTTCGGCTTTGCCCAGGCGCTGGGCATCAAGTTCTCCGCCGTGGGCCTCGACTCCAACCTCGCCTCCCCCATCCCCTACGCCGTCACCATCATCGGCCTCGTGGTGTTCGCCGTGGTGCGCAATCGCCGCGTCAAAAAGCAGCACTCCGCCGCCGCGCTGGAGAAGGCCGCGGGTAGGTAACGCAACATAGTTAGGAATGAGGAATTAGGAATTATGAAATGCAGTGCGAAAGTCGGCAGCTCAATTCCTAATTCCTAATTCCTAATTCCTCATTAAAAGGAGACACGCCATGACAACCCAACCAAAGATCCCCCTCATCCTCGACGGCGACCCCGGGCACGACGACGCCATCGCCTGGACCCTGGCACACGCCAGCGGCCGGTTCGACATCCGCGCGGTGACCACCTGCGCGGGGAACCAGACCATCGAGAAGACCACCTACAACGCGCTTCGGGTGTGCGCGCTGATCGGGCTGAACGTCCCGGTGGCCCGGGGCTGCCCGCGGCCGCTGCTGACCGCGCCCATGAACGCCCCCTCGGTGCACGGCGAATCCGGGCTGGACGGTCCCGCGCTGCCGGAGCCCGCCTTCGAGATACAGCCCTTCGGCGCGGTGGAACTGATGGCCCGGGTCCTGCGCGAAAGCAGTGAGCCGGTGACCCTCGTGTCCACCGGCCCCATGACCAACACCGCCGCGCTGCTGCTCGCCCACCCGGAGCTGAAGCCCAAAATCGCCCGGATCAGCCTGATGGGCGGCGGGCTTCTGCACGGCAACTGGACCCCCGCGGCGGAGTTCAACATCCTCGTGGACCCGGAGGCTGCGAAGATCGTGTTCGAATCCGGCCTGCCGATACTGATGGCGGGGCTGGACGTCACCGAGAAAGCCCTGATCCTGCCGGAGGACTTTGCGCGCATCCGGGAGCAGGGCAGCGCCGTGAGCGACGTGGTGTGGCAGTGGCTGGAGTTCTTCTATAAATTCCACCGGAACCTGGGCTACGCCGGCGCGCCGATGCACGACCCCTGCGCGGTGATGGCGCTTCTGTACCCGGAGCTTTTCACCATGAAGGACTGCTACGTGCAGATCGAGACCCTGGGCGACTACTGCAAGGGCGCCACCGTCCCGGACTGGCACGGCGCCGCGGGCCATGCCCCCAACGCCACGTGTCTTATGGACGTGGACCGGGACGCCTTCGCGGACCGGCTCGTTCAACTGATCGCCCGCTACAAGGAGGTGCGCCCATGAACCCGATCCCCGTGTGGATGGACTGCGACACCGGCACCGACGACGCCGTGGCCATCATGCTGGCCCACTGGCTGGAGGGCATCGACCTGAAGGCCATCTCTGCCGTCTGCGGCAACACCACCCAGCAAAACGCCTTCCTGAACACCCACCGCATCTGCAGGCTGATGGGCGGGCACTACCCCGTGTACCGGGGCGCGGAACAGCCCTTGATGAAGCCCCTGCACACCGCGGCCGAAGTCCACGGCGAAAACGGCCTGGGCGACGTGGACCTGCCGCTGCCGGAGGACCTCGCCACGCCCCCCGAGCCCGCCTGGGACGCCCTGTACGCCTGCGCGAAGTCCATGCCGGGCCAGCTCCGGCTGGTGCCCACCGGCCCGCTGACCAATGTAGCCACGGCCTTCATCAAGTACCCGGACCTGCCCTCGCTTCTCCACTCGGTCACCTTCATGGGCGGCTCCGCCGGGCCGGGCAACGTCACCCCCGCCGCGGAGTTCAACTTCTACACCGACCCCCACGCCGCCGAGCTGGTGCTCAAGAGTGGCGCGAAGCTCACGATGTGCGGCCTCGACGTGACCCTCCAGGCCTACTTCACCCCGGAGGAGCTGGACGCGCTGGCCGCCTCGGGCTCCCGGGCCGGCCGCTTCGCCCATGACTGCAACCAGCGCGCCTGGAAGGCGCTTCACAAAATTGGCCAGCCCGGCTTCTGCATGCACGACTCCTGCCCTGTTATGTATCTCGCCCACCCCGAGCTGTTCGAGGGCGAGATGGCCGGGGTCGCCATCGAGACCCGCGCCGAGCTCACCGCCGGCAAGTCCGTCACCGACCTCTACAGCGATAAGCAGTTCCCCTTCAAAAACGCCCTCGTGCTCCTCAGGGTGGACCGCACCCGCTTCATCGACATCCTCACCGACTGCCTCCTGAGCATCGGCTGATCCCAAAAAACAGTGCCGCCGCCGCGTCGATATACATCCAACGCGGCAGCGGCATTTTTTCCTGTCCAATAGCGATTCCGCGCCCCCTCAGTCAGCCTGCACAGGGGAGCCTGAGCTCCGTAGGGACGCCATTCATGGCGTCCGCAAAGCCTCCCCTGTGTAAGGGGAGGTGGCCCGCAGGGCCGGAGGGGTTGCCAAGCCTTCCCCTTCAGGGGAAGGTGCCGAACTCAGTGAGGCGGAAGAGGTCATGCCTTCCCCTTCAGGGGAAGGTGCCGAACTCAGTGAGGCGGAAGAGGTCATGCCTTCCCCTTCAGGGGAAGGTGGCTGGCCGCAGGCCAGACGGAAGAGGTCGTCCCCGCCATCCGCGGACGCCATGAATGGCGTCCCTACAATGGAGCTCGTACCGACACAGCCCCTACTCCCTACTCCCTACTCCCTACTCCCTCTTCCCTGCCCCTCACCCCCTCGCCAGGTACCTCCCCGACACGGGAAACTCGAAATACGTCTGCGGATACGGCTCATCCCCCAGCGCGAAGTGCCACCACTCGCAGTCGATGGGCTGAAAGCCGTTGCGCACCATGGCCTTTTGCAGGAACATGCGGTTTTCGTGCTGCGCCTCGGTGACGGCGGCGCTGTCGGGGCGCGAGACCTCGCTGAACAAATCGAAGGGGCTCCCCATGTCCACCTCCTTGCCGGTGCGCATGTCCAGCAGCGTCAGATCCACGGCGCTGCCCCGGCTGTGGGAGGACTGGCTGGCGATATAGCCCCGCTTGAACAGCTCCTGCTTCTCGAGATCGGGGTAGAAGAAGGGCTTCATGCGCAGGTCCAGGTCGTCGATGCCCCACATCACGAAGTGCCGAACGGCGTTCGCGGGGCGATAGGCGTCGTAGATCTTGAGCCGGTAGCCCTGCACGTTGACCTCCCCGGCCACGCGCTTGAGCGCCCGGGCAGCCTCCACGGTCAACAGCGCCACCGGCTCCTCATACCCGTCCACGCGCTCCCCCACGAAGTTGTAGGTGGAGTAGTAGCGTATCTCCTGCACGATCCCCGGAATGTAGTCTGCCAGCAGCACAAACCCCGAGGAATCCATCGTCACTTTCTGTTTGTAGTCCATGATTATCCCGGTCCTTTCCATGAAAATACGCCAGCGGCGATGCCGCTGGCGTCGTTCGTTTAGTTACGGCACGTACTCCCGGTTGATCTCGGTGATCCTGTTGCCCGCCACGGTGATGGTGGTGTTGTAGGGCACGAAGAAGCCGGTCGCGTCGCCGCGTATGGCGTCCACGATGCCGTCATAGCTGACGGACACGGTCCCCGCGTCGAGGTCAGAGCTGTCGTTGTACACGCATTCGGGGTCCAGCATGAGGGAGGTCACGCCCTGCTCGGTGTAGGTGGGCACGTCGCTCAGCATGCGCACCACGTAGCCGTCGGAGTCGGGGAAGGCCACCATCATGAAGCCGTCGCCGTCATTGCCGCCGTTGATCTCCATCTCCCGGACGTCGGGCATCTCGGGATCGATGGGCATGGGCACCGCGGAGGTGATCTCCACGGCCTCGCCGCCGACCATCAGGGTGTCGCCGGCGCGCAGGCTTTCGATCTGGGCGGTGTCATAGGTGTCCAGCGCGTAGATGTGTATCGCGTTGATGAAGGCGCCGGAGGCCAATGCGGCGACGTCGCCCTGGTTGAAGGACACGGGCAGCACCGCGTCGCCCAGGTTGTTCACGTCCACCGGCCCGGCCAGCGGATACACGGTCTTCGGCGCGGGGGTGTTGCTGTTGGCGAAGGTGATCTCGTTGCTCAGCCACTTGGCGCCGCTCTGGTCGGACACCGCCAGCGCCGCGAAGTTCAGGCTGCCCTCGCCCCAGTCGTCGTCCGCGCTGAAGGTGCCGGACACGCTGTTGCCGGCGTTGGGCTTGAGCTCCTCGCCGTCCAGCACCATCACCAGGTTGTTGCGCTTGAAGTCGGCGCGGTCGCCGAAGGTCAGAAGCAGCGCCACGAAGTGGGCCTTCTCGCTGCCCAGGTTGGTCAGCGTCCAGCTGTAATTCTTGATGCAGTTGGCGTCGTCCGCTCCCACCACGTCCAGCGTCAGCGCCAGGTTGACGGGCGTGGTCGCGTCGCCCTCGCCCTTCCAGGTGTCGTCGTCCATAGTCTCGAACCAGGCGTTCATCAGGGCGTCCACCTCGGCGGGGCGTATCCTGCCCGGCACAAACTGCACGCCGCGCTCCCCGGCGAACCTGGCCATGGCCTTGTCCAGCTTGCCGCCGTAGATGCCGTCGAAGCTGCCCACGTCGTAGCCCATCGCGCCCAGGATCTGCTGCATGGCGCGGATCTCCTCGCCGCGGCTCTTGATCTCGTAGCCGTCGCTGGATTCCACGACCTCATGCTGCTCGTAGCCGCAGTCCTTGCACACGCGCCTGCGCTCACCGGGCTCGGTGCGGGTCATCTCCTTCACCGTCTCCCAGGGGCCGAAGTCATGGTTCAGGCGCTGCAGCGTCTGGGGCCAGGCGACGCCGTCGGCGGTCAGGCCCTCGTCGGCCTGGAACTGCTTGAGCGCCTTCTCGGTGCCGGCGCCGAACGCGCCGTCCGCGCCGCCGGCGTTCAGGTAGCCCAGCTCCACCAGCCGCTGCTGCATGCTGTACACGGCGTCGCCCCGGGCCTTGCGCCGCAGGGTGCCCTCGGGATCAAAGCTCTCCTCGCCGCCGTCGTAGCCGCACACGGTGCAGATCTTCGCCCGGGTGCCGCAGGAGTGGTCGGTGGGCTCCACCAGCACGCGCCACTCGTAGCTGTGGGCCAGCTTGTCCAGCGTCTGATGATCCTGCTTGCCGCACACCCGGCAGGTGCGCACGCGCTCGCCGGTCTGGGTGCAGCTGGGCTCCCGGGTCATCGTCCACGGGGTGTAGTCGTGATCGGCCAGGAAGGTCTTCTTCTCCCGATGCCCGCAGATCTGGCAGACGCGGGTCCGCTCGCCCTTCTGGACGCAGGTCGCCGCCTTGGTCACCTGCCACGGCCCGTACTGGTGCTTGGTCTTGCCGATCTCCTTGCTCTGCGTCGCGCCGCAGGTGGCACAGGTGCGCACCTTCAGGCCCTTGTGGTCGCAGCTGGGCTGTATGGTCACGCGCCAGGGGCCCCAGGCGTGCTTGTGGGGCTGGAGGGCCGACAGGTGCTTGAACATCATCCAGCCGGTCTTGACCTGGCCCTTCTTGTTGATGTAGCTGATGTGCGCCCAGCCGTGGCCGTCGTCCTCAAACACGTCCACCGCGCCCGCGAAGGGCAGCCGGCTGATGACGTCCGAGTCCTTGCTGTTGTGCTTGTGGACCTTGCCGGGATCGCTGTTGACATAGAGGGGGTACGCCGCCGCCGACATCACCAGTGCCGCGACGATCAGCAGCGCCGCCACGGCCGTGAACAGCTTCTTCATCTCGCTTTCCTCCTTTTCAGATTTGCGGGGTTTACATGAAACGGTTCGCGCAATGCGCCAAATTGACAGATACTGTCAACGGTATACCTCATTATACAACAAAAAGAGTGGACAATAAAGGCCCGCATGGCCCGCAAATTGTGACGATTGTTTAACAAAACAGGTTCGGGGAATGGACAATAGGCAATAGACAATAGGCAATAGGAATAGCCGGTTTCTTCGTAGGGGCGCCGATGCGGCGCCCGCCCTGCCTCCCCTGTGTAAGGGGAGGTGGCCCGTAGGGCCGGAGGGGTTGCCCTGCCTTCCCCTTCAGGGGAAGGTGGCAGCCCGTAGGGCTGACGGAAGAGGTCGTCCCCGCGATCCGCGGACGCCATGAATGGCGTCCCTACGATGGGACTCGTACCGACGCAACCCCTACTCCTTACTCCCTACTCCCTACTCCCCCCGACCCGAAATTTAACGCCAATCCCCTAACAGGCTTTTTATGCGGTTGTTATAATTAAAAAAATACCATGAGGAGGGTGAGGAAAATGGCAATCATTCGTGAAGGATTGACTTTTGACGATGTGCTGCTCGTCCCGCAGAAGAGCTGCGTGCTGCCCCGCGAGGTGGACCTGCACGTACAGCTTACCCCGAAAATCCGGCTCAACATCCCGATGCTCAGTGCCGCGATGGACACCGTGACCGACTACAACATGGCGATTGCGATGGCGCGCGAAGGCGGCCTGGGCATCATTCATAAGAACATGACGATCGAGGAGCAGGCCAGCCAGGTGGACAAGGTGAAGCGCTCTGAAAACGGCGTCATCATCGATCCCTTCTTCCTCTCCCCGGAAAACACCGTCGCCGACGCCCAGGCGCTGATGAGCAAGTTCCGCATCTCCGGCGTGCCCATCACCGAGGACGGCAGGCTGGTGGGCATACTGACCAACCGCGACCTGCGGTTCGAAACCAACTTCGACCAGCCCATCCGCAACGTGATGACCCATGAAAACCTCATCACCGCCCCGGAGGGCACCACGCTGGAGGGCGCGAAGGCCATCCTGGCGAAGCACCGCATCGAGAAGCTGCCCATCGTGGACGGCGACTACATGCTGCGCGGCCTCATCACCATCAAGGACATCCAGAAGAGCCAGAAGTACCCGAACTCCGCCCGCGACTTCCGCGGCCGCCTGCTGTGCGGCGCGGCGGTGGGCGTCACCGCCGACACCATGGAACGCGTGGCCGCGCTGGTTCAGGCCAACGTGGACGTCATCGGCCTGGACACCGCCCACGGCCATTCCATGGGCGTGCTGAAGGCGGTCGAAAAGATCCGCGAGACCTACCCCGACCTCGAGATCATCGCCGGCAACGTGGCCACCGGCCCCGCCACCGAGGACCTCATCAAGGCCGGCGCAGACGTCGTGAAGGTCGGCATCGGCCCCGGCTCCATCTGCACCACCCGCGTGGTGGCCGGCATCGGCGTGCCGCAGATCACCGCCATCATGGACTGCGCCGAGGTCGCCGACAAGTACGGCAAGACCATCATCGCCGACGGCGGCATCAAGTACTCCGGCGACATCCCCAAGGCCATCGCCGCGGGCGCGACCGCCGTCATGATGGGAAGCCTCTTCGCCGGCACCGAGGAATCCCCCGGCGCCACCGAGATCTACCAGGGCCGCTCCTACAAGGTCTACCGCGGCATGGGCTCCCTCGCCGCCATGGCCGAGGGCTCCAAGGACCGCTACTTCCAGGAGGGCCAGAAGAAGCTGGTGCCCGAGGGCGTCGAGGGCCGCGTGCCCTATAAGGGTCCCCTGGCCGACACCGTGTTCCAGTTGATCGGCGGCCTGCGCTCCTCCATGGGCTACTGCGGCACCGAGAACATACAGGCCCTCCGCGAGCGCGGCGAGTTCATCCGCATCACCTCCGCCGGCCTCGTCGAGAGCCACCCCCACGACATCAACATCACCAAGGAAGCGCCCAACTACTCGCTGCACGTGTAGTTTCAGCGCACAAAAATCCCGCATCGCGATGATGCGGGATTTTTGTGGTCAGTACAGCGTCGACCATTTCAATTCGGCGTCGGCGCCGGGAATCCATCCGGTGACATCCTCCCAGGTCACGCCGTACCAGGGATTGTGGTCCTCATCATACCGGGTAAAGCCGCTGTATTCCAACTCGGTATCCTCGACGGCCTCCATGAGCACCTCGCCCTCGGGGTCGGGGGTCTCGCGGATCTCGGAATCCCGTATGGTCACCGCCCAGCCCTCGCACTCCGCCAAAGCGCCCGCCGCACAGCCGATCAACAGCATGAGCGCCGCAAGCGCCGCGATCCATCGTTTCATCATAAACGCTCCATTTCCGATAAACACTCCGTTTTCGTCGTTACCGTCAATAGCGGGCATCCACGCCCATTTTTACATGTTCTTATTATATACCTTTTCCGCGCGCTTGTCAAGCACCGCCCCGCGGCTTCCGCCCTGTGCCCCTTTTGTCCGTGAGGTCAAAGCTCATCCGCATGAGCATCTCCAGCGTCTCCCGGGGCAGACTCCCCTCCAGCCGGACGCTGATCCAAAGCTGCTTGTTCATGTGGTACGCCGGGAGGATGTCGGGGTACTCCTGCCGCAGGGCGTAGCTCAGCATCGGGTCGCACTTCAGGTTCAAAATCACCGCCTGGCCCGGCCCGGCGAGGCCCACCCGGTCCCGGGGCGCTCTGAACACCAGCCCGAACCACTTGCCCGTGTCCCCGTGGCGCAGCACGGTGGAGTAGTCATCCCCCTCGAAGGGCGCGTCGGCCGCGCTGCCCGGCAGCTGCAGGGCCATGTCGATGATCTGTTCGCGGGTGTACATGCCAAAAGCCTCCTGTCGCAGTCTCTCCCGCCCATCATACCACAGCCCCGCCCTCCGCGCAACCGTCAAAGCTGCCCTTTGCCCGCAGGGCGGCCGGCACCGCCACCTTAAACCCATACATATTCATGCGACAATTACAACTTGCAATTTACAGGATTCTATTCTATAATATTAAAGAAATAATATTCTCCAACTATATATGCAGATTCCGGCGCTTTTTTTCGTCAGGTCAGGAGGGGGAGCGAAACTTGGACATTTTCCTTCAAGCATGTGTCAACGGCCTGTTGATGGGGGGCTTTTATTCCCTGATGGGCATGGGGCAGAACGTGATCTTCGGCGTGATGAAGATCGTGAACTTCTGCCACGGTGAGATGCTGATGGTGGGCATGTATCTGACGTACGTGCTCTCCACCACGTTCGGGCTGGACCCGTACCTGTGCGTGCCCTTCGTGGCGGTGCTGATGTTCATGTTGGGCGCGGTGATCCAGCACACGCTGATCACGCCCTCCCTGGGCACGAAGAGCTTCACGAACCTGCTGTTTCTGACGGTGGGCCTGGGGCTTCTCTTGTCCAACGGCGCGCTGGTGATCTTCGGCTCCGAGTACCGCACTATCCCCACCGCCTACTCCCAGACCTACATAAGCTTGGGTCCGGTGAACGTGGCCCTGCCGCGCCTCATCAGCTTCTGCGTGCTGGTGGTGATCTCGGTGGTGCTGTTTGCGTTTTTGAAGTACACCACCACCGGCAAGCAGATCCGCGCCGTGTCCCAGAACCCGGTGGGCGCGGAGGTGGTGGGCATCAACGCCAGGCGTATCTACATACTGACCTACGGCATCGGCACCGCCCTGGCGGGCGTGGCCGGCGCGCTGCTGACCGGCTTCTACACCATCTTCCCCACGGCGGGCGCGTCCTTCGGCTTCCGGGCGCTGATCGTGGTGGTGGTAGGCGGCCTGGGGTCCATCCCCGGCGCGTTCTTCGCGGGCATCTTCCTGGGGCTGCTTGAGACGATGGTCGCCCTCTTCATCAGCCCGTCCTACAGCGACCTGATCGTTTTCATCACCTTTATCGTGATACTGGTGGTGCGTCAGATGATTATCATCAGGAGGAAGTAAACCATGAGCGAAAAAGTGAAGGCCGTGCGCGCCTACCGGCGCAACGTGGCGCTGGCGCTGGGGCTGCTGCTTCTGGTGTTCGTGCTGATCCCGGTGTTTGTGAAATCCCCCTACATACTGAACATATTCGTGCTGGTGTTCTACATGTCCACGCTGTCCATGGCTTGGAACCTGCTGGGCGGCATGACCGGCCAGAACTCGCTGGGCCACGCGGCCTACATGGGCCTGGGCGCCTACGCCTCGTGCCTGCTGATCACCAAGGCGGGAGCCAACCCCTGGCTGTCGGCGATATTCGGCATGATCGTGGTGGGCCTGGTGGCCGGCGTGATCTTTTATCCCTGCTTCATATTGCGGGGCCCCTACTTCACGCTGGTGTCCATCGCCTTCGGCGAGGCCATGCGGCAGTTCATCATCAACTCCACCTTCTTCGGCCGGGCCTCCGGCGTGGGCCTGCCCTTCGGCCGGGATTCCTGGCTGGACTTCCGCTTCGGCAGCAAGGTGCCCTACTACTACGTGGGCCTGGCGATGGTGCTGCTGATCTACCTTTTGATGAAGAAGATCGAGCGCTCCCGCATGGGCTACGCGCTCAGGACCATCCGCGAGGACGAGGACGCCGCCGCGGCCATCGGCATCAACCCCACGAAGTACAAGATCATGGCCGTGGTGGTCTCGGCGATGGTGGCGGCGCTGGTGGGCTTCTTCTACGCCAGCTACATCCGCTACATCGACCCGGACCTGATGGTGCAGGCCAAGTCCACCGAGTCGGTGCTGCCCGCGGTGGTGGGCGGCGCGGCCTACGTGGAGGGCCCGCTGGTGGGCGGCCTGATCATGATCCCGCTGTCGGAGTTTCTGCGCGCGAAGTACAGCGCCCTGCTGCCCGGCATTAACATGCTGCTCTACGCCATCGCGCTGTTGGCGGTGATACGCTTCCGCCCCACGGGCATACTGGGCTGGTACATGCACAGCAAAACCAAGAAGTTCGTGGACGAAAAGCTGCTCAGGAAGCCGCCGGTGGAGGTCTTTGAGGCCGTGGAGCTCCAGAAGCACAGCGGGAAGGAGGCGTGAACATGAGCAATACGCCCATCATCGAGGTTCAGCACATCACCAAGCGCTTCAAGGGCCTGACCGCCGTCAAGGACGTGTCCTTCTCCATCCGGGAGGGCGCCATCACCGGCATGATCGGCCCCAACGGCGCGGGCAAATCCACCACCTTCAACATGATCTGCGGCTACTACCCGCCCACCGAGGGCAAGATATTCTTCAGGGGCCAGGACATCACCGACAAGAAGGCCCACGAGTACACGAAGATGAAGATCGCCCGCACCTTCCAGATCATGAAGCCGCTCAAAAACCTGAGCGTGCTGGAGAACGTGGTGGCCTCCTGCTACTTCGGCCACGCCGCCGCCAAGAGCGAGCGCGAGGCCCGGGAGCGCGCCATGGAGATACTGGAGTTCACCGGCCTGTTCGACAAGCGGCACATCCTCTCCAAGGACATGGGCACCCCCGACCAGAAGCGCCTGGAGATGGCCCGCGCGCTGGCCACGAAGCCGGAATTGCTGTTCCTGGACGAGAACATGGCGGGCCTGAACCCCGCCGAGACCGAGGCCGCCATCGAGCTGATCCGACAGATCAACCGCTCCGGCGTCACCATCTTCCTGATCGAGCACATCATGCAGGCGGTGGTCAGCCTGTGCGAGGAGGTCATCGTGCTGCACCACGGCGAGAAGATCGCCGAGGGCACCCCCGAGCAGGTCATGAACGACCCCTACGTCATGGAGGTCTATCTGGGCACGAAGGGAGGCGCGGCGCATGCTTGAGGTCGAGGGCCTTCGCGCGGGCTACGGCGCGATCAACATACTGTGGGACATCTCCTTTAGCGTCAACGCCGGCGAGGTGGTGGCCATACTGGGTTCCAACGGCGCGGGCAAGACCACCATGGTGCGCGCCGTCACCGGCATGGTGAAGCCCACCGCGGGGTCGATACAGTTTGACGGCGAGGAGCTGGCGAAGAAGAGCTCCCGGTTCATACTGGACAAGGGCATCGTGCAGGTGCCGGAGGGCCGGCAGATCTTCACCGAGATGACGGTGCTGGAGAACCTGGAGATGGGCGCCTTCAACAAGGCCACCCGCGCGGCGTTTTCCCAGAATCTGGACGTGGCCTACCGGCACTTCCCGAAGCTTAAGGAGCGCGCCAAACAGGCGGCGGGCACGCTGTCCGGCGGCGAGCAGCAGATGCTGGCCGTGGCCCGGGCGCTGATCGGCATGCCCCGTCTGCTGATACTGGACGAGCCCTCCCTGGGCCTCGCGCCCAACATCGTGGACGACATACTCGACGTCGCCTCCGGCATGGCCCGCAAGGACGGCATCTCCGTACTGCTGGTGGAGCAGGACATCACCAAGGCACTGGCCTGCGCCGACCGGGGCTACGTCATCGAGAACGGCCGCATCGCCCTCTCCGGCACCGCCGCGGAGCTCTCCGCCAACGAGCACGTCAAGAAGGCTTACCTGGGCATCTGACATCAATGATCAGCGCCGTGGCAGTTCGGCGCATCATCATACAACATTCAAGGAGGAACTCATCATGAAGAAAATGATCGCTCTTTTGAGCATCCTGGCCATGCTGCTGACGGTGCTGTCCGTGCCCGCCATGGCGGACGAGGAACCCATCCGCATCGGCACCATCTACGCCATGTCCGGCGGCAAGGCGGCCATCGGCGAGAACATCCTGCGCGGCATCGACTTTGCCGTCAAGGAGATCAACGAGAAGGGCGGCGTCAACGGCCGCATGCTGGAGGTCGTCCGCGGCGACCACGCCGGCGACCCCGCCCAGGGCAAGTCCGAGGCCGAGCGCCTCATCACCCAGGAGCATGTGGACGTCATGATGGGCTGCCACATGTCCACCGTCACCGAGATCGTTGCGCAGGTCTGCACTCAGTACGGCGTGCCGATGATCACCGCCATCTCCACCCTGGACCGGCTGAGCGATCCCGACCACGAGGCCATGGACTACTTCTTCCGCCTGTGCCCGCTCAACAGCGTGTACGTGAAGGACATGCTGGAATACCTGAAGGACTCCGCCGAGCAGACCGGCGAAGAGGTCAAGACCATCGCCATCTTCACCGACCGCGCCGCCATCGGCCAGGAGCTGATCCGCTGCGTCGAGCTGTACAAGGACGAGTACGGCTTTGACCTGGTCGCCACCGTGGACTACACCAGCGACGCCACCGACTTAAGCGCACAGGTGCTGGCCCTCAAGCAGGCCAATCCCGACGCCATCCTCTGCGACTCCTACATCGGCGACGCCACCCTGTTCGTGCAGACCCTCAAGGCCCAGAACTACACCCCCAAGATGATCGTGGCCAAGGCCAACGGCTTCACCGACCCCGCCTTCATCGGCAACCTGGCCAACGTGGCCAACGGCGTGGCCTCCGTCGTGGAGTTCAACCCCGACCTGATCAACGGCCAGGAGATCAACGAGGAGTTCAAGGCTGAGTACGGCGTCAACATGAACGGCCACTCCGCCGAGTCCTACACCGTGGTGTGGATCTTCAAGACCGCCATCGAGGCCGCCGGAACCACCGACGGCGCCGCCGTGCGCGATGCCATCGCCGCGCTGGATATCCAGGGCGAGTTCCCCGGCGGCCGCAAGATCGTGCTGCCCTACGACCGCATCAAGTTCGAGGACTACGATCTGGCCGGCGAGCCCCACTACCGCGACAACATCTACTCCTCCGTGGCCATCGCCCAGGTGCAGGACGGCGAGTGGAAGACCGTTTGGCCCTTCGACTTCACCGACACCAAGATCCTGTATCCCGCCCCGCTGCAGTAATTCTGCCCGCAACGGAGGTTTGACCTAACTGCCAAAATGAGGCTGTCTCAAAACGACGATCATACGCTGCAATTCATCCGTAGGGACGCCATTCATGGCGTCCGCGGGCGGCATGAATGCCGCCCCTACGACGAATTGCCTGGCGTTGGTTCGTTTTGAGACAGCCTCATTATCTGATAATAGAGGAGGCGTCAACCATGAAACAGGCCATACTTGCCGTGAGCTTCGGCACGACCCACGAGGACGCGGCGCAGAGCTGCATCCGCCCGGTGGAGGAGGCGCTGCGCGCGGCGTTTCCGCTCTGGGAGGTCCGACATGCCTGGACCTCTCGCATGATCATACGCCGCATGGCCGCCCGCGGCGTGACAATCGAGGATGAGCAGGCGGCCCTGGCGCGCCTGCGGGCGGAGGGATACGACAGGATCGCCATCGCGTCCACCCACATCATCCCCGGACAGGAGTACGACCGCGTGTGCGCGGCGGCGGGGACGGCCCCGGTGTCCGAGCCGCTTTTGAACGATGAAGCCGACCTGCGCTGGATGGCGGGACTGCTGTCCGACATCGCCCGCCAGGAGGGCCGCACGCTGCTGGTGATGGGCCACGGCACCGAGCACCGCGCCGACGCCGTCTACGCGGGCCTGAGGGCCGCGCTGCCCCCGTCGGTGAAGCTGGCCTGCGTGGAGGGCGAGTACGGCCTGGAGGGCATCCTGGACGACCTGGAGGCCGTCCCCGGCAGGCGCCTCACGCTGATGCCCCTGATGCTCGTGGCCGGCGACCACGCCAAGAACGACCTGGCCGGGGACGGGGACTCCTGGAAGACCCGCCTGCTCGCCCGCAGCTTCGACGTCAGCGTGCGCCTGCAGGGCCTCGGAGCGCTTCAACCCGTCCAACAGCGCATCGTGGAGAAGGTCGGGAAGATAATTAGGAATTAGGAATTGGGAATTATAGAGTGCCGGAGAATCGGTGTCCATACGGGGAGACCATCCAAGCCTTCCCCTTCAGGGGAAGGTGGATTAATGCCGCCAGGCATTAAGACGGAAGAGGTCGTCCCCCAATTCCTAATTCCTCATTCCTATCTCCTAATTCCCAATTCCCCATTCCCAATTCCCAATTCAAATACAGGGTAGCCAACCCCTCACAAATATGCTATAATACCTCTATCAACCCCATGAGGAGGCAGGAGACATGAACATCATCACCATCAGCCGGGAATACGGCGCGGGCGGCCATTCCATCGGCAAGCGGGTGGCGGAGGAGCTGGGCATAGAGTTCTACGACCGCGACATCATCCGCAACACCGTGCGTGAAAGCGGCCTGGACGCGGGCGTCGTAGAGCACGAGGAGGAGGAGATCTCCCGCGCCGACGCCATCTGGCGGCTGATCACCCCCGCCGCCTACACCGACCGGCGCGAGACCATCCACAGCATCGAACGCAAGGTGATACTGATGCTGGCGAAGAAGGGACCCTGCGTGATCCTGGGCCGGTGCGCCGACACGATCCTGGAGGAGTTCGACATCGAGAGCCTCAACGTGTTCATCTACGCCGACGCCATCCACCGCGCCGTGCGCGTGAGCGAGCTGATCGGCAGCAAGAATCCCTCCGAGATCCAGAAGGCCATGAAGAAGACCGACAACGCCCGCCGCAACTACTACCAACAGTTCACCGGCAAGCACTGGGGGGATACCAAGAACTTCAACCTCTCCATCGACAGCGGCCTGCTGGGCTACGACACCTGCGTCAGGCTGATCTGCGAGGCCTACCGCGCGGTGAGCGAGTGAGATACGCCAAAAAGGGACTGTCTCAAAACAGCGAACATGCGATGTAATCCATCCGTAGGGACGCCATTTATGGCGTCCGCGGGCGGCATGAATGCCGCCCCTACGCATGTTTCATGAATCGATATGTGTTTTGAGACAGTCCCTTTTTGATGCAAAAAAACGGAGCCCTCGCGAGCTCCTTAAAATATCCCGTAGATGCCGTCTGCTTCTGCTTTTTCACCCGCCGCTCAGGCAGGGCGGAGACCTGCGGCTGCTTGCTGCCGTCCACGCGAAGGAGGCATGGCATCTGCAAACCGACCCGGAATCCTTTTGTGAATCTGTGGGTAAAAGCATTGGCTAACGCACAACACAGGATAAATCCTGTTTGATTTCACGGCCTTCCGACACTCCTATTATACCGTTTGCCGGAACGCTTGTCAATGCCCCATTGCAAATTTTATGGCGCTTAACTTAACAATTCGAGTTTCTAATCGAAGCGAATAATATTGATCTCGGGCCGCACGCCGATGCGCAGCGGCAGTCGGCTGGCGCCGATGCCCTTGCTGACCAGCACCTGTCCGCCGTCCATCTCATGCAGCCCCGCGATGAAGCAGGAGGCCCGCCGCCGCGCGAACAATCGCTCGAAGCCGACGGTGTAGGGGGTCACGCCCAGCAGGTTGAACTGCCCCCCGTGGGTGTGGCCGCAGAGCATCAGGTCGGGCATGGGCTCGACCCTTCGCGGGTAGTGGGACAGCAGCAGCCGGAAGCGGTCGGGCGCGGGCGTCCTGGCATAGAGCCCCGCGGCGTCGGGCGCGCCGTAGCGGTATTCGTCCAGCCCCGCGACGACCAGCCTGCCGCCGCCCAGCCGGAGGCTCCGGGATTCATTGATCAACAGCTCAAAGCCCGAGCGCGACATGATCCGGCGCAGCCTGCCGATCTCGGGGAAGGCCTCCCGGTCGTTGTTGCCCACGACGCCGAACCGCCCCAGCGGCGCCGGGATCGCCGCGAGGCGCTCGAACAGCCTTTCCGCAGGGCCAGGCCGGTCGGAATAATCCCCGCCCAGCAGCAGCAGGTCGGGCTTGAGCGCCGCAGCCTTCTCCGCCAGCACGGTCATGGCGGCGTCGGAGGTCCCGGGCAGCGCGTGCACGTCCGAGATAAACAGCGCCGTGACGCCCCGCATGAACACCGGGGCGGAGATATGACACCCGGTCACCGCGCACCGAAGGTCCCCGCAGGGGGCGCAGTAGCGGTCGGGCTTCGAGAAGAATTGCCAGGCGGTCATAGCGTCAGTCTCCCGCGTGGGTCCTGACAAATTCCCGGTAGAAGGCCAGGTGTCCGGGCATGGTCTCGTAGGGCTTCAGGCCGTAGGGACAGCGCTCGGCGCACGCGCCGCAGTGCACGCAGTCCTCGATCTTCTCCATCTTCGCCTGCCATTCCGGGGTCATGAAGCCCTTCCACGGGGAGCGCGTCAGCAGCTGGGTCATGCGGTTGGCGTCGTTGATGGGGATGCCGGCGGGACAGGGCAGGCAGTAGCCGCAGGACCGGCAGAAGGCACCGGCCAGCTCCCGGCGGTCCTTCTCGATGCCGGCGCGGAGTTCGTCGTCCAGCGCCGGAGGATTCTCCGAGAGCGCCAGGATCTGCTCCAGCTCGCCCATGCGCTGGATGCCCCAGATGGGCACCAGGTTGTCGTACTGCTGTAGCCACGCGAAGGGCAGCCGCGCGTCGGTGATCAGCCCGCCGGAGAGCGCCTTCATGCACACGAAGCCCACGTTCTTCTCCCCGCACAGCTTCACCAGCTCGATCTCGCGGTCCGTCGCCAGGTGGTTGAAGGGGTACTGCAGCGTGTCGTACAGGCCGGAGTTCACCGCCTCGAAGGCCCGGTCCACGGAGTGGTTGCTGATGCCTATGAAGCGTATCTTCCCCGCCTCGCGGGCCTTTACGGCGGCGTCATACAGGCCGTCCGCGCCGCCCGGCACGGGCACGAAGCCCGGGTTGTGGAACTGGTAGACGTCGATCACGTCGGTTTTGAGCGTCTTCAGGCTCGTCTCCAGGTCGCGGTTGAAGCCTTCGGCGTCCTTCGCCGCGGTCTTGGTGGCCAGCACGTACTCGCTTCTCCGGTGGGCGATGGACGCGCCGATCTTGGCCTCGCTGTCGGTGTAGACCCGGGCGGTGTCGATGTAGCTGATGCCGCCGTCCAGCGCCCGGTTCAGTATCCGACCGGCCTCCTCAAAGCCGATCCGCTGTATCGGCAGCGCGCCGAAGCCCGTGCGTGAGATCGTCAGGCCGGTGCGGCCGAGGATGAAGTGGTGCATATCGTTACCTCGATTCGTATTGAATTAGGAATTAGGAATGAGGAATGAGGAATGAGGAATTAAGATTAGTGTGACAGCGCGCAATTCAATTCCTAATTCCTAACTCCTAATTCCTATTTCACCAAGAGCGCCGCCCCCACCAAACTCGCCCGATGTCCCAGCTCGGCGGCGAGGAATTTGGCGGGGTACTTCTGATCCATCAGGGAGTGATGGCGATAGGCGGCGATCATGCGGTCGATGAAGCGGTGGCCGAGGTTGGTGACCCCGCCGCCGTAGACGAACACGTTGATGTCGAAGATCTGGTTCAGGTTGTGGAACATGCGGCCCAGGTATTCCGCGCCGCGGTTCACGACCTCCAGCGCCAGCGGGTCGTTGACGTTCAGCGCCCGGCCCACGGCCAGCGTGTCGATGTTGGAGATGGTGCCGGCGTAGTCCAGTATGCGGCTCTCCTCGCCCTCCTTGATGCGGTCCATGGCGTAGCGGGCCATGTAGAGCCCGGAGGATATGGACTGCACGCAGCCGATCACCCCACAGCCGCAGGGGTAGCCGATGGAGTCGGACACCAGCATGTGGCCGATCTCGCCGGCCATGCCGTGCATGCCGCGGTACAGCTTGCCGTTGAGTATGAGCCCGCCGCCGATGCCGGTGGACAGCTCCGCGTAGATCAGGTTGTCGTAGCCCCGGCCCGCGCCCAGCTCGTGCTCCGCCAGCGCGGCCAGGTTGCCGTCGTTGTCCACGTACACCGGCACGCCCAGGCGCTCCCGGAGCATGTCCCGCACCGGCTGGTCGTTTAAGGACATGATGTTGCTGGTCTCCACGCACATGCCCTTTTCATAGTCGATGTAGGAGGGGAAGGACGCGCCCACGCCCCGGATGTCCTCCAGGGTCAGCCCGGAGGCGGCTGCCAGCTTGCGCACCTGGTTGGCCAGCAGGTCCATCATCTCCGTCGCGCCGATCTCCTTGTCCGTCAAAAAGTGCTTTTCCGCGATGATCTCCGGCCCCTTGAACAGCCCCACCTGGATCCGTGTCCCGCCGACGTCGATGCCGACTACATACTCCTTCATACGCCATCCCCCTTTGGTATGGATTGGAATGAATTGGGAATGGGGAATTGGGAATTGGGAATTATTTATAGCGCGGCAGCCGCATTCTTTAATTCCCAATTCCCAATTCCAAATTCCCAATTATAGATTAATGCTCCCCATCTCCACCGATGGATACTTTTCAAGAATCGGATCGACGACCTGCGCGATGAAGCGCTCGGTCTGGGCTTCGGCGCGGCCGGTGTACTTGTCCGGCGCGAGCAGGGCGGTGAGGGCGTCGCGGTCGATGGGGAAGGCGGGGTCGGCGGCGATGCGCTCCATGAGGTCGCTCTCCAGCCCCTCGGCCTTCATGCGCAGGGCCGCGGCCTGGGAGTGCACGCGCACCCGCTCGTGGATTTCCTGCCGGTCGCCGCCGTTTTTGACGGACTCCATGATGATGTCCTCGGTGGCCATGAAGGGCAGGTTCTCCATCACGCGCTTCTCGATCATCTTCGGGTAGACCACCATGCCGTCGGCGATGTTGGCGTAGAGCTCCAGCACCGCGTCGGTGGCGAGGAACGCCTCGGGCAGCGACAGGCGGCGGTTGGCGGAGTCGTCCAGCGTGCGCTCGAACCACTGGGTGGCGGCGGTCATGGCGGCGTCCTGATAGACGGCCATCACATGCCGCGACAGCGCGCAGATGCGCTCGGAGCGCATGGGGTTGCGCTTGTAGGCCATAGCCGAGGAGCCGATCTGGTTCTTCTCAAAGGGCTCCTCCACCTCCCGGAAGGACTGCAACAGCCTGAGGTCCTGCGCGAACTTGTACGCCGACTGGGCGATGCCGGAAAGCGCCCCCAGCACGCGGCTGTCCAGCTTGCGGGGATAGGTCTGGCCGGACACGTCGAACACGGCCTCCATGCCCATCTTCTCCGCGATGCGCCTCTCCAATTCGTCCACCTTGCCGCCGTCGCCGTCGAACAGCTCCATGAAGCTGACCTGCGTGCCCGTCGCGCCGCGGTTGCCCAAGAGCTTCAGCGACGACAGCGCGAAGTTGACCTCGTCCAAATCCATCACCAGGTCCTGCATCCACAGCGTCGCGCGCTTTCCGACGGTGGTCAGCTGCGCCGGCTGCAGATGGGTGTAGCCCAGGCAGGGCAGGCCCCTGTATTCCCACGCGAATTTCCGAAGCCGCCTCAGCACCTCCACGACCTTTTCACGGATCAAGGCCAGCGCGTCCCGCAGCATCAGTATGTCCGCGTTGTCGGTGACGTAACAGCTCGTCGCGCCCAGGTGGATGATGCCCCGGGCGTTCGGGCACACGTCGCCGTAGGCGTGCACGTGGGCCATCACGTCGTGGCGCACCCGCTGCTCATGCCTGCGGGCGTTTTCGTAGTCGATGTCCCCGATGTGCGCCTTCAGCTCGTCCACCTGCGCCTGCGTCACCGGCAGACCCAGCTCCATCTCGCTCTCCGCCAAAGCCACCCATAGCTTCCGCCAGGTCGTAAACTTCCTGTCCGGCGAAAAGATGTACTGCATCTCCGCGCTCGCGTAGCGGCTGTTCAGCGGGGTTTCGTATGTGGATTTGTTCATTGTGACCTCCTGCATGTATGAATTAGGAATTAGGAGTGAGGAATTAGGAATTTAATTGTGCCGTTGTCGTAGAGTCAGACGGTATCTCTGGTCGTCTTTGTGATACTGGACAGTATGCGCCTGAGCTCTATGCAGTCAGTTTTCAGACTCTGGTATTGAGGCGCGGTCAAATAATCTGTCCGGTGGAGCAATTCCAACCAGTAAAGCGTTTCGGAGCATTCCTTGAAAGCGATGTACATTTTATTCAGAAAATCACGACGGGTGATGGCAGCCTCCGCTTCGGCAACATTGGCGCCTATGGATGTCCCGCTGCGCAGGAGCTGTCTGGACAATACGTATTCCTTCTGCTCAGTTTTCATGTATTGATACAACCGAACCATGCGTATGGCAAACCTCATAGCCTTTTCCGATACAACATTTTCATACATACAATATCCCTTTGCTCCGATGTACAGACGGCTTTTTCAATTCCTAATTCCTAACTCCTCATTCCTGATTCATCTGATGATCAACGCCTCTCTCTCCGCCCCCACGCTCACGTATTTGATCGGGCAACCGACCTTCCTCTCGATAAACTCAACGTAATCGCGGGCAGCTTTCGGCAGCTCATCCCACGTCCGGCAGCCGGAGATATCGCACTTCCAGCCGGGCAGGGTTTCATAGACGCTCTCACAGTCATAGAGATCGGGGGTATAGGGGAAGCGGTCGATGGTCTCACCGTGGAGCTTGTAAGCCACGCAGACCGGGATCTCGTCGAGGTAGCTAAGCACATCCATCTTGGTCAGCGCCAGCGCTGTCGCGCCCTGCAGGCGGGTGCCGTAGCGGGTGGCGGGGATATCCATCCAGGCCACGCGGCGCGGGCGTCCGGTAGCCGCGCCGTACTCCGCCCCGGCCTCGCGCAGCTTATGCGCCGCGTCGCCGTCCAGCTCGCCCACGAAGGGGCCCTCGCCCACGCAGGTGGAGTACGCCTTGGTCACGCCGATGACCGCGTCCACCTTGATCGACGGCAGGCCGCAGCCCACCGGGGCCTCCGCCGCCAGCGGGGAGGAGGAGGACGTGAAGGGGTAGATGCCGTACTGTATGTCGCGAAGCGCGCCCAGCTGGGCCTCGAACATCACGGACTTGCCCGCGTCCACCGCGACCTGCAAAAGCTCGCCGGCGTCGCAGATGTGGGGGATCAGCTTGTCGCCCCACTCGTGGATCCATTGAAGGGTCTCGTCGAAGTCGATCTTCTCCTGGCCGTAGCCCTGCACGATGGTGTCATTCTTCCAGTCGATCAGCCGCTTCAAGTGCTTTTCGAGGGTGGCGGGGTGCAGAAGATCGCCCATCTGGATGGCCTTCTTCATGTACTTGTCGCCGTAGATCGGGCTGATGCCCCGCAGCGTCGAGCCGAAGTGGTCCTTGCCCAGCCGCTGCTCCTCCCACTTGTCCTGGTCGGGATGGATGGGCAGCACCATGATGGCACGGTCGGAGATCTTCAGGTTCTCCGGGGTGATCTCGACGCCCTTGTCGCGCAGGCGGCTGATCTCCCCGTTGATGTGCTTTAAGTCGATCACCACGCCCGCCCCCAGCAGGTTGACGGCGTCCCTGTGGAAGATGCCCGAGGGCAGCAGGTTCAGCGCGAACTTGCCGTATTCGTTGATGACGGTGTGGCCGGCGTTGTTGCCGCCCTGGTAGCGGACCACCACGTCGAACTGGCCCGCGAAGTAATCGACCATGCGGCCCTTGCCCTCGTCACCCCAGTTGATGCCCACGATTGCGGTATTAGCCATGTACATTCACCTCAAAATCGAACGTTTATCGTATGCCTGCCGGAAAACGTTCGGATATTCACATCCCATCCCGGCTGATATTGCCATTATAACAGGAAATGCGCGCTTTGACCAGCCCCAAAAAGTAAACATAAAAGGCAACTTTTCAGTCCCTCCGACAAGTAGGGATTCAGGGAGTAGGGGCGATGCCCTCATCGCCCGTCGGACTGAACCGTTACATTTACGGAGTTTTTTCATCTGCCTCAGCGCCTCGGCCAATTCATCATACTCTGCGTTCAGCGCCTCGGGCTTGTCGCCCTTTTTCGGCGCGGCCATGCGGGCAGCGAGAGCGGCCATGCGCATCTCGAGGGCGGTGATCTCAAGCCGCCGCGCCTCGGCGCCCCGGTCGCGGGTCCATTCGGCCTCGTACTGCGCGAGGGTGCCCTCGAATGCGCGGAGGCGGGCGTCCTCACAGAATATCAGTCGCGTGGCGACGGCCTCCACGAAGGCCTTATCGTGGCTGACGAACAGCAGCGTGCCCGCGTAGCCCGCAAGCAGCGCTTGCAATGCCTGGAGGGTGAACACGTCCAGGTGGTTGGTGGGCTCGTCCAGCAGCAGCAGGTTGAAGTCCCCCAGCATCAGCCGGGCCAGCGCGACTTTGGCCCGCTCGCCGCCGGAGAGCACCGACACCGGCTTGAACACCTGGTCCCCGGGCAGGTTGAGCCGCGCCAGCACCGTGCGGGCCACGGACTCCGGCAGGTCGGAGTCCGCCATGGCGTTCTGCAGCGCGGTCTTGTTCATGTCCAGCAGCCGCGCGTGGTCCTGGTCGAACACCCCGAGGCGCGCGCCGGGGTTCAGCCGGATTATCCCGTCGAACGCCACGGCGGGGTCCGCCTGTCCCGCAATCGACCGAAGCAGCGTGGTCTTGCCGCAGCCGTTTATCCCCATCAGCGCCGTGCGGGCGCCGGTGGGCAGCTCCAGTCGCGCCTCACGCAGCAGCGTCGTGCCGCCCGCCGTCAGGCGTTTGCAGCGCAGGGACAGGGCGATTTTCGCCTGCACCGGGCGGCCCGCGCCCAGCGCCATGCGGATGTCCGGCAGGTCCCGGGGCCGCTGCTTCACCTCCAGGCGCTCCAGACGCCCCTGCAGCTTCTGTTTGGCGTGGCTCAGGCCGAGCACCGAATCGGTGTACGCCCGGGTGTGCAGCCGCGCCTCGCTGTTGCCCATGCGCTTGGGGGCCTTTCTGACGGCGCTCGCCCACTCCGCCTGCTTCTGCACGGCGGCCCTGAGGCGGGACGCCTCGGCGCGGTACTGGTCGTACTCAAACTGCATATACTCCCGGCGGCGCTGAAGCTCCCGCTGATAATCGTCGTAGTTGCCCGGAAACTCGGTGATCTTCCCGTCCTCCAGGTGCCAGATGCGGTCGCACAGCGCGTTGAGCAGGCTGCGATCGTGGGACACCAGCAACAGTGCGCCGCGGCGGTCGGCCAGCCGGTCCCGGAGCCGCGCCACGCCCTCCGCGTCCAGGTCGGTGGTGGGCTCGTCGGCCATCATCAGCGGGGCGTCCTGCGACAGCGCCGCCGCGATGCGCCGCCGGGTCAGCTCCCCGCCGGACAGCCCCGCCCGGTCCTCCCGGGCGCGAAATTCGGACCGGGCCTGCCCGGCGATGGGCGCGTCCGTCCGCCCCTGCTGCCGGATGACCGCCACCGGGCACAGCCGCCGCACCGCGCCGGAATCCGGGCGAATCGCCCCGGAGAGCACCCCCAGCAGCGTGGACTTGCCCGCGCCGTTCTCGCCGATCAGGCCGATATGGTCGTCATCGCGGATGATCAGCCGGTCGATATCCAGAACCGTCTGCCCGCCGTGGCGCACGACGAGCCCGACGGCCTCAATCAATGTCCTCTGCATAATAAAAACGCTCCTTCCCGCCGCGGAGGAGCGCAACAAAGACACGTCTGGCGTGCAAAAACGCAACCTCCAAACGGCGACAAAATCAACCCACCGTCGATGTGGGCATGCTCTTGCGGCCGGATGTCAGTTGCGGATCTTCATCAGTTCGGTTCAAACCTTCCTTTCTTTGGCTGATCC
The DNA here is from genome assembly GCA_902765735.1 of uncultured Eubacteriales bacterium. Lineage (GTDB taxonomy): Bacteria > Bacillota > Clostridia > Christensenellales > Aristaeellaceae > UBA2862. Next base: position 41,117 of record CACXBB010000022.1, read on the forward strand.
TATTATAGCAGGCGCGGCGATGTTCTGTCAAGTGCTTGACAAGGGCTGTTTCGGGGATTATGATGGAAGTCAGAAAGGGGTTTTTCTCATGCGAAAGAAGAAGAAGCGCGCGCCGCGCACGGTGGAGCGCATATCGATACTCGCCATCGTGCTGGCGCTGATCGCGGTGAGCTTCGGCGCGGGCTGGTATTTCGGCGTGCAGTCCACCAAATACCGGGGGAACATACTGCTGGTGAACGAGAGCCACCGGCTGTCCCCGGACTACGTGCCCGAGGACCTGGTGAACCTGTACCAGAACCGCCACTCCTTCCGGCTGGCCTCCAGCGACATCTGCCTGACCCGGGAGACCTACGAGGCCGCCGAGAAGATGTTCCACGCCGCCGAGGAGCAGAACGTGAACGGCTTCATCATCACCAGCGGCTACCGCAGCTACGACCGGCAGGCGGAGGTCTACGCCCAGTCCGAGCCCGGCAAGGCCCAGCAGCCTGGGGCCAGCGAGCACCAGACCGGGCTGGCCTTCGACGTGACCACCGAGACCAGCGGCGGCTTCGAGTCCACCCCGCAGTACGCCTGGCTCAGCCAGCACGCCCATGAGTACGGCTTCATACAGCGCTACCCCGCCAACAAGTCCGACATCACCGGCATCAGCTACGAGCCCTGGCACTACCGCTACGTGGGCACGGACGCCGCCAAGAAGATGCGCCACACCGGGCAGACGCTGGAGGAATTCCTCGGGGAGAAATGACGGGCAGCCCCTCCGCCCCTGCGGGGCACCTCCCCTGTGTAAGGGGAGGTGCCGAGCGTAGCGAGGCGGAGGGGTTGCCTTGCCTCCCCTGTGTAAGGGGAGGTGCCGAGCATAGCGAGGCGGAGGGGTTGTCCCTCACCGCGTCAGCCCCGCCTGCAGCTCCCGAAGGCGCAAAAACCCGTCGATGCCCGCCAGCCGGATCAGTCCGGACAGCGCCGCCCCGCCCTGACCCCCGGCGCGGACGTCCTCGATCCGGGTAGCGGCCTCGTTGAGCGCGTCGATCAGCGCGGCGCACAGCGCGTTGTCCTCCGCGCCGGGGATGAAGCCCAGCTTCTCCCCCAGCGCCCTGCCCTCCGAGGCGGACAGCGCGCACAGCGTCAGCGCGGCCTCGGGCTGTATCTCGCCCCGGTCGAGCTGCTGGGCGACGGAGGCAAGCTGCCAGGCCTGATCCCGCAGCAGCCCGTCGGCGGCGACGATCAGGTCGATCTGCTTATCCGGGGCGGTGATGCGCATTCTGACCGCCTTTGCCGTCAGCGCCACCACCTCCGCGGGGATGTCCCCGCCCATGGTCTCCGCCACCCGCTCGGCCTGCCTGCGGCTGTCGTACATCGCCCCCAGGACGTGCCAGCGCCCGTCGATCGCACACACGCGCCCCGCCGCGCCCCGATCGGTGAAGCGCGCCGCCTCCGCCCGGGCCTGATCGGCGCTGTCCCACCGGCCCAGCGAGACGCACCAGCACTCCAGCGCGGCGAATTCGATTTCCCGCGTCACCCGCGGCGCGGCGGACACCCGCTCCACCGCGTCCGGGCGGGCGGCCTCCAGCGTCAGCACGTACACCACCAGCATGGTCACCATCAGCGCGATGGACACCGCCAGCGCCGTGGGCCTCTCCCGCCGCACGATCACATGGGATTTACTCAAATCCAGCACCCCCCCGTAGCAGTGTATTCGGCAGGGAAGGGGCGCATGTCGGCATTGATGCCAAATCTTGACAGAAATGGTATGGAAACGTATAATTGAAGTAATCATCCCACAGACCGAGAGGGCGAAACGCATGAAGAAAAACTGTATGAAATGTCTGTGCCTGCTGCTGGCCGCGTGCCTGCTGCTGGGCATGGCGGCGCTGGCGGAGGACGCGGGCGCGGCGGTCACCGAGCCGGAATCGTCGGTCATTGAAGCGGAGGACGTGTTCACCGAGCCGGAGGACGTGTTCACCGAGCCGGAGGACGTGCTCATCGTCGCGGAAGCGGCGGACGCCGCGGTGGCGGAAGGGGAAGCCGATCTGGACGCGACGGCGGAGGACGATGCGGACGCCCCCGTCCCGGAGGAGGAATTCGACCTGGACGCAGCCTATGATGAAGAGCCGGCCGACCCGGAGGTCTGGGACGATCCTCAAGCCACCCTCTCCACGACCGGGATCGTCATGGACAACGACGCGCTGTTCGCCGGGTACGTGGACCGGCTGTTCGGCGTGGGGACCGCCCCGCTGTTCGAGGCCCGCAACGTGGGCGGCGATCTCACCGGCGCTTCGCTGACGCTCTACGACGGGCTAAAGCGCTTCGTAAAGGAGGTCGCCGCGGGCGAGCGCGCGTCCACCGTGTACACATGCGACGACGAGGGGCTGTCGCGCGCGGACATCTACAACGTGATCAACTGTCTGATCGCGGATTGCCCCTATGAGCTGTATTGGTTCAGTTCGAATTACAAGACCTCGCACTGGTCCAGTCAGGACCAAAGGACCCTCACCCTCTCTTTTTACGTCAGCAGTGGCTACGCCGACGGGGATTTCTCCGTCGATACCGCCACCGTGTCCCGGGCGCAGACCGCCGCGGCGAACGCCCGCACCATCGTGGACCGGTACGCCGCCAGCGCGGACTTTGACAAGCTGGCGGGCTACCGCGACGCGATCTGCGACGCGACCAGCTACAATTACGACGCCGCCAATGGCCTCCTGCCCACCAACGATTACGATCCCTGGCAGCTGATCTGGGTGTTCGACGGCGACCCCCACACCAAAGTGGTGTGCGAGGGCTACGCCAAGGCCTTCCAGTACCTGTGCGACATGACAACCTTCAGCGGCAGCGTGACGTGCTACTGCGTCACCGGCTATATGAACAGCGGGTCCCACAAGTGGAACATCGTGCGCATGCCCAACGGCAAAAACTACCTGGCGGACATCACCCAGTGCGACCAGGAGGAGACCGGCACCTACAACTGGATCTTCATGAAGGCGCCCAACGCCGGGGGCAGCGTGTCGAGCGGTTACGGCTTTACGGTGAACAACAGCAACCGGACGATGAGCTGCCAATACCGGTATGACGCGGATACCGTGCGCCTCTACGGGACGGCGGGCCTGACGCTCTCCCCCTCCGGCTATGCCGAGGACGCCGGCCTGTCCGGGGGAGGCTCCGTGAATGACGATCAGGACAACGGACTGTCCATCGGCGACGGTCCGGACGCGTCCCAGTCCACCGCGCAGGATCTGCCCTCGTCCACAGACACCGGCTCAAGCTCCGGCTCCGGCTCCGCTTCCGGCTACGATGCGGGCACGGCAGCGTCGGGGGTCGAGGTCATCCCCATGAGCGGCAACGCCAGCAGGACCGTCTCCGTGGGCACCGCCTACCAGATCGAGCTGGGCGGGCCGACGGGCACGAAGTTCAGATCCTCCAACGGGAAGGTGGTCAGGGTCTCCGGCAGCGGCCTGGTGACGCCCCGGAAGGCGGGCAGGGCGAAGATCACATTCAGGGTGGGCAGGAAGAAGCGCACGCTGTCGCTGAAGGTCGTCGATCCCACCGTCCCGTCGTGGGTGTCGCTGAACCCCTCCGGCACCGTGGCCGTGCAGAAGGGAGGCAAGGTGGCGCTGACCGCCGAGATCCCCGCGGGAACCAAGAGCGGCTTTACGTGGAAGTCCTCGAACCGGCGGGTCGCCTCCGTCAATAAAAACGGCCTGGTCACCTTCAAAAAACCCGGCAGGGCCACCATCACCGCCACCGCCAAGCGGGGAAAGAAGAAGGCGAAGGTGACGTTCGTGGTGGGGAATTGAGGGAAGGGAGTAGGCAGTAGGGAGTAGGGAGTAGGGGCTATGTCGGTACGAACTCCATCGTAGGGACGCCATTCTTGGCGTCCGGACCGTATCACATGTAGGGGCGCTTCCGCGCTTGCGCCTGCCCTCATCGCCCGGAATCCCGTCGTAGGGGCGGCGATGCGCCGCCCGCCGTGCAGTACATTGCGTTTCGTACTCGGGTGGGCGCCGCATTGGCGCCCCTACGCATGATACCGCGCGGACGCCATAAATGGCGTCCCTACAATGGACCTGCAAAGCCTTCCCCTTCAGGGGAAGGTGGATTGCGCGAAGCGCAAGACGAAAGAGGTCGTCACCCCCGTAGCCCCTACTCCCTACTCCCCATAAAAAACGGATCGGTCCTTATGGATCGATCCGTTTTGCGCGATAACGCGCTCACTGCAGCCGTTCGGGGTAATACTGCACGTTGGCCTCCTCCAGCATGGCGGCGGTCTGCTCGTCGTAATAGGCCCTCTGGCGAATCTCCAGTGCCTGGGCCTCGATGGTCTCGCGCACCTCTTCCAGCGGCACGTCGCCGGGGGTGACGTCGCTCAAATACTCCACCAGGTGCAGGCCGGAGGGACTGCGCAGCGGGGCGGACACCTGGCCGGGACGGTCCAGTATCATGGCGCCCTGTATGAACTCGGTGGAGAACAGGTAGCTGTTTTCGTTGATATAGTAGCCCTCGGAGCGCACGGGCTCGGACTCCATCATCTCGTCCTTGCCGTACTGATCCGCCAGCGACATGAAGCTCTCCCCGGCCTGGAGCTTGTCGGAGATCTCCTTCGCGGTGGCCTCCAGCGGTGCAAACAGCGGGTTCAGCTCCGCCTCGATCTCCTGGATGCGGGCAGCGTCGGTCTGGGGGTCCAGCTGGCTGATCTCGTCCATCAGCTCCGTGGCCTTGACCTCGTCCTCGTCGTTCTCAAAGGGGATCAGTATGTCCCGCACGGCGCGGTAGCCCTCGGGGCGGTAGAGTATCAGCGCGCCGTCGGTGTGGGCGAACTCGAACTCCTCGGGGTACTGGGAGTAATTCTCCCGCTGGATGGCGAGCTGGTCCTGATAGTACTGCTGCACCTCTTCCTCGGAGACGGTGACGTCCTTGACGATCTCCTTATAGTATTTCTGGGCGGGCCAGTCCGCCTTGATCTCCTCGGTGATGGCCTCGAGGGTGATGTTCTCCTCCTCGCGCATGTACTTCTCGGCGTCGGCCTTGATCTCCTCCGGGCTCTTGCCGGGCTGGGCGACGAAGGCGGTGTAGTACTCCAGCTGATCCGCGTAGGCCTTCCGGGCCTGGGCGTCGATCTGCTGGAGGTCCTCCTCGGTCAGCTTGTCCAGCCCCTGGGCCTGGGCCTTCAGCGCCACCAGCTTCTCCGCAGCCTTGTAGGTCAGCACGGTCTGCAGCACGCTGTCCGCCACCTCGCTGGCGCTGTAACCGGCGAAGATCTGGGTGGTGAGCTGGTCGTTGAACTCGGGAATAACTTCGGTGGACAAAAGCTGTCCACCGTCAAATTCCGCCACGACCACGGGCTCGGTATTCTCATCCAGCGTGCCGGTCAGCAGGCTCTCGTCATCCCACAGATCGGACAGATCGTCGGACGTGCCGCTGGTGGCCTTGCCGGACAGCTCCTGCTGGGCGCTGGTTTCCGCGGAATCGTCGAACACCCAGTCCTCGGGGTCCTCGTCCATCGGGAAGCCGATCAGATTGAGCGTGTTCTCCAGTTCGATGATCCGCTCGTTGGCCTTCTCCAGCTCGTCGTTCACCGGGGCGGTGCGCCGCGCCACGAAGAAGCCGGCCAGGCCGCCCATCGCCAGGGCGATGATCAAAAGCAGGACCACCAACAGCGTCGGCACCCCGCTCGGGCGCTGCTTTCTCTTCTTATTCTGCTTCGCTTCGTTTGCCATGCCTGTATCCTCCCCAATCCCGCTTGCGGGCTGTGACATTTTCATACATTCTTAGTATAGCACGAACCCGCCCCCGATGCCTATGGAAGTCGCCGAATTCTCATAAAAAAGATGTATGGATGTCTAAATCGGGGGGCGACCTCTTTCGTCTTAATGCCTGGCGGCATTAATCCACCTTCCCCTAAAGGGGAAGGCTTTTGGATGCGCGTCGTTTGCCTTCCCCTTTACGCACCGGCGCTACTCCGCTTTGCGGAAGCGCCGGCAGCGCCGCGCTGGCATCCGTAGGATGCAAGGCGACAATCCCGAATGGGATTGTCGGTTCGCCCAAAGGGCGAACTGCCGACGTCGGAAATCGCGCGGGCTGGTCGCGCCTGCGCGTAGGCGCATTGGCGCGACTGCTATCAGGGGAAGGTGGCACGCGAAGCGTGACGAAAGATGTCGTCCCCGTTTAATGCAACATGTCGTCAGACTGGCGCCGTATGGTATCGATGAATGCCTTGGCGTCCGGCGCGCCGTAGAGGGCGCTGCCCGCCACGAGCATGGTGGCCCCGGCCTTCATCAGCATGGGCGCGGTGTCGGTGTTGACGCCGCCGTCCACCTCGATGATAGCATCGCACCCGGCCCCGTCCAGCATGCGGCGGATCTCGGTGATCTTCTTAACGCACCCGGGGATCAGCTTCTGCCCGCCGAAGCCGGGGTTCACGGTCATCACCAGGGCGAGGTCGAAGTCCCCCAGCACGTACCTTAAACACTCCGGGGAGGTGGCCGGGTTCAGCGCCACGCCCGCCAGGCACCCGGCGGCGCGGATCTGTTGAAGCGCCCGGTGCAGGTGGTTCGTGGCCTCGGCGTGCACGGTGATGATTTTGCAGCCCGCCTCCGCGAAGGCATCCACGTACTTTTCGGGGTTGACGATCATCAGGTGGGCGTCCACCGGCAGGCCGCAGGTCGCCGCGCGCTTCGCCAGATCCTGTCCAAAGCTGATGTTCGGCACGAAGCTGCCGTCCATCACGTCGTAGTGCAGGTAATCCGCGCCGGCCCCGGCCATGCGCCGGATCTCGTCGCCGATTCTCAGGTAGTCCGCCGCCAGCAGCGACGGCGCGATTTTAATCATAGCGCTCCCTCCACCTCTGTCGCATGTCGTTCAACAGTTCCACGTAGCGCCCGTGGCGCTTTGGATCGATTTCCCCCGCCCGGACCGCGTCGCGCACGGCGCACCGGGGCTCGGAGGCGTGATAGCAGGGCTGAAAGAAGCAGCCGCCCTCCCGGGGCGCGAACTCCGGGTAGCTGTCCTTGATCTCCACCGGGTCGAACACGTCGGTCTCCAGCAGGCTGAAGCCGGGGGTATCCAGCACCATGCCGCCGCCGGGGACGGGGATCAGCTCGCAGGAGCGGGTGGTGTTTTTGCCCCGGTCGATCCTGCGGGAAAGGTCCCCGGTCTCGAGCGTCAGGCCGTACAGCGCGTTGATCAGCGTGGACTTGCCCGCGCCGGACTGTCCCGCCAGCGCGTGCACCCGGCCCCTCAGCTTCCCGCGAAGCGCGTCGATGCCCTCGCCGGTCACGGAGGACACCTTGACGGGGTCGCAGTCCGCGCCCCGGTACTGGCTGAGGATGTCGTCCGCCAGACCCTCGTCCAGGTCGCACTTGGTGATCACCAGCCGCGCGTCGATGTGGCTTCGGCGGGCGTTGAGCATCAGCCGGTCCACCATCATCAGGTCCGGCAGCGGCGCGGCGGCGGCGGCCACGATCACCACGACGTCGATGTTGGCCACCGGCGGGCGCACAAGCTCGCTTCGGCGGGGGAGTATGCCGTGGATCCAGCCGTCCTCCTCGCCCTCGCCGGGGGTGATCTCCACCCGGTCGCCGATCTTGGGCTTCAGCCGTTCACGCCTGAGCTTGCGCTGGGCTCGCACCTGGTGCACCGCCCCGGCGTCGTCCAGCACGTAGTAGAAGCTGCTGATGCCCTTTAAGATGATTCCCTGCATGCAATGACAATCCTCATCATTCAAAGTCGATATCCTGCTGCTCCATCAGCACGCCGTCCATGTAGATCGACACGGTGTGCACGCCGGACTCGGCGCAGGACAGCGCGATGCGATAGGTGCCGGTGTTGAGCGCGCCGGAGTAGACCTCCTGCACGTCCCCGGAGGACAGCGTGAGCTGTATGCGCACCTGACTGGCGTTCAGGGGCACCACCACCGACAGCTTGGAGGTGGGATAGTACACCTGGGGCTGGGCCTGGTTGACGGTGAGGTCCACGGTGGTCCCGGCCAGCACCTGGGTGTCGGCGGCGACGCTCTGGGCCACCACGGTATCGGGCTTGGCGTCGGCGGAGTAGCCCTCTATCACCTCGCCCAGCTTGAGTCCCTCGGCCTCGATCAGCGCCCGGGCGCCCTCGAGGTTTAAACCGGTGAGCGTGGGCATCAGCACCCGGAGGCCGCTGGCGGTGATCTTCACCGGGGTCTTCTTGCTCTGGGTGCCGGGCTCGGGCTGGAAGGCCACGATGGTGCCCGGCGGGCTGTCGGACTGCACGTAGCTCAGGTCGATGGACTCCACGCCCTCGGCGGAGAGCTGGTCCACCACGTCGGCGGCCTTCAGGCCGGTGATGTCATCCATGTAATACCACTCGGAGCCCAGGCTGACCGTCAGCGTGACGGGCACGTCGTACTTCACCCGCGCCCCGGCCCGGTGAGACTGGTTCATCACGATGCCTTCCTCGTACTCCTCGCTGTAATCGAACTCCACCTCGGTGGTGGCCCGAAGCTGCTCCAGGGTGTCCTGAGCCATCATCTGCTCCTCCCCCACCACCTCGGGCATGCTGTACGTGTGCACGAATCGGGACACGAACCACACCGTGAAGGCGATCAGCACCGCGGTGATCAGCGTGGCGGCGGCGATGAAGGTCTGCTGCACGCGGCGGCGGTCCTTGGCGCGCTTGCGGCGGCGGGCCTCCCGCTCCTTCTCGATTTCCTCCGGGGTGCGGGGGTACTTCACAAACCCGCCCTCCGGGTTGGTGATGCACTTTCTCAGGTCCGCGGCCATCTCCGCCGCGCTCTGGTAGCGCTTGGTGGCATCCTTGCACAGCGCGCGCATGACGACCTCGTCCAGCGCCACGGAGATGTCCTCCCGGTGCTCCCGCATGGACTTCGGGGCCTCGTTGACGTGTTTGAGCGCCACGGACACGCTGGTCTCGCCGTCGAAGGGCACCTGGCCGGTGAGCATCTCGTACATCACCACGCCAACGGAGTACAGGTCGCTCTTCTCGTCGGCCACCTCGCCCTTGGCCTGCTCCGGGGAGAAGTAGTGCACGCTGCCCAGCGCGGACACGCCGGGGCCCTCCTCCACGGTGGTGGTCTGGGTGGCCTTGAGGCGGGCGATGCCGAAGTCGGCCACCTTCACCCGGCCCTCGGAGTCCACCAGTATGTTCTGGGGCTTGATGTCCCGGTGCACGATGCCGTTGCGGTGGGCGTGGTCCACGGCCGCGAGTATGCGGATGGTCATGCGAATGGCGGTGTCCGGGTTGATGCAGCCCTGCTGGCGGATCATGTCCTTGAGGGTCTGCCCGTCCACGTATTCCATGACGATGTAGCGCACGTCGCCGTCGGTGCCCACGTCCAGCATGTTGACGATGTTCTCGTGGCTCACCTTGGAGGCCGCCTCGGCCTCCCGGCTGAACCGGCGCACGAACTCCTCGTCGGACTCGTATTCGGGGCGCAGCACCTTGATGGCCACGATCCGGTTTTTCTTTTTGTCAAAGGCGCGGTACACGACGGCCATGCCGCCCGTGCCGACGATGGCCTGCACGACATACCTGCCCGATATGACGCGCCCGATCATCGGCCGTCCGCCTCCTCATAGATCGCGAACATCGCGGTGATGTTGTCCTGCCCGCCGTCCTCCAGCGCGATGCCGATCAGGTGGCGCAGCTTTTCCTGCCAGCCCATGTCGTTCAATACCGCGCGCAGTATTTCCCGCTCGGGCACGTGGTTGGTCAGGCCGTCGGAGCACAGGAAGAACACGTCCCCCGGCCGAAGGTCCAGCTGGAGGGTGTCGATCTCCACCCGGGGCTCGGTGCCCAGCGCGCGGGTGATGATGTTGCGCCTGGGATGCACCCGGGCCTCCCGCACGGTGATGAGGCCCTTCAGCACCATCTCCTCCACCAGCGTGTGGTCGATGGTCACCTGCATCAGCGCGCCGCGCCGCACCATGTAGATCCTGGAGTCCCCCACGTGGGCGATGAAGGCGGTCTTGCCCTCCATGGCCAGCGCCGAGAAGGTGGTGCCCATGCCGCTGACCTCGGCGGACTCCTGGCTGGCCCGGTAGACCGCGTCGTTGGCCCGGGCCACCGCGGCGCGCAGGGCGTCCGCCGTGATCCGCTCCACCCCGCGCATGTAGTCCGCATACGTCTTGACCGCCAGCGCGCTGGCGACCTCGCCGGCGTTGTGGCCGCCCATGCCGTCCGCCACGGCGCAGAAGCGCTCGCCCCGCGCGGGCTGGTAGCACGAATCCTCGTTCAGCTGGCGTACCCGGCCGATATCCGTCATAGAGTAGACTTTCATGCGCGATACCTCCGAAAGAGTGTGGAGTGTGGAGAGTGGAGTGTGGAGTTGAGTTACCCGCATACCGCACGACATGTCCGTAGGGACGCCATTTATGGCGTCCGCGTAACCCGTTACGTCCTGAACGGACGCCAAGTATGGCGTCCCTACGATGGGTTTCGGGCATTCTTAATTCCCAATTCCCAATTCCCAATTCCTAATTCAAATCAAGTACTTTCCGCCTCAACTGTCCGCACGCCCCCTCGATATCCGCGCCCATCTCGCGTCGAACGGTGGCGGAGATATTCTTGAGGGTGAGGCGCCTGAGGAAGGCGTCCACGTCCTGCTTCGACGGGGCGCGCAGGTTGCGCTCCTTCACGTCGTTTAGGGGGATCAGGTTCACGTGGCACTGGAGGCCCCGGAGCCTGCGGGCCAGCTCCTCGGCCTGTTTGACGTCGCAGTTGACGTCCCTGATGAGGGCGTACTCGAAGATCACCCGCCGGCCGGTCTTTTCCACGTAGTTGCGGCAGGCGGCGATGACCTCGCCGTAGGGATAGGCATTGGCCACGGGCATGATTTTGCGGCGCACCTCGTCATTGGGCGCGTGCAGCGACAGCGACAGCGTCACCGGCAGGCCCTCTTTGGCGAAGGCATACATCCTCGGCACCAGCCCGCAGGTGGACAGCGACACGTTGCGCAGGGAGATGTTGAAGCCCTCCGGGTCGTTGACAAGCCGAAGGAATTTCACCACGTTGTCGTAGTTGTCCAGCGGCTCGCCGGAGCCCATCAGCACAATGTTGTGCACCCGGCGCTCCGGGTCCTGATCATGGATGTGCCGGTTGGCGGCGGCCACCTGGCCCAGTATCTCCCCCGGCGTCAGGTTGCGCACCCGGCCCTCCAGCGTGGAGGCGCAGAACGCGCAGCCCATCCGGCAGCCCACCTGGGTGGACACGCACAGCGTGTCGCCGTGGTGGTAGCGCATCACCACGCCCTCGATCAGGTTGCCGTCGGTCAGGGCGTAGAGGAACTTCTCGGTCTCATCGATTTTGGACTTGTAGGATTCCAGTATGCGCACCGGGTTCGCGACGGCGATTTCGTTCATCCGCGCCCGGAGCGCCCCGGACAGGTTGGTCATCTCGTCGATGGAAGCCCCCCGGTTCAGCCACTGACGGATCTGCTTTGCCCGGAACTTGCTCTCCCGGAGGTCATTAAGCACGAAGCCCATGAGCTCGTCATGGTTCAGCCCCAGCAGTTGTATGCGCTCCACCGTCACACGCCCCTTCTGATCATCCGCGCGATGAAGAAGCCCTCGATGCCGTCCCGGTGGGGCAGTATCTGGATCATGCCGTCCTCAAGGCGGGGCTTCAGCGCGTCGGGCAGCCAGCCGTCGTCGCGGTCGATCTCAAACTCGGGGTGTTCGGCCAGGAAGGCCCGCACCCGGTCTTCATTTTCATCGGGCAGCAGCGTGCAGGTGGCGTAGACGAGCCGCCCGCCCACCTTGACCGCCTGAGCGCAGGCATTCAAGATGTCCCGCTGGATCGGCGGCAGCGCCGCGAGGGTCTCGGCATTGACCCGGTACTTGATGTCCGGCTTCTCGGCGATGACCCCCAGCCCGGAGCAGGGAGCGTCCACCAGCACGGCGTCCATGGACATCCGCATGCTCTCCATGGGCGTGCGGGCGTCGTACACCGTGGCGCGCACGTTGTCCAGCCCCAGCCGACGGGCGGCGGCGCGGATCAATTGCACCCGGTGCTCGTGCACGTCCCAGGCGTACACCCGGCCCGCGCCCGACATGCGCTCGGCCATCAGGCAGGTCTTGCCGCCGGGGGCCGCGCAGGCGTCCAGTATCTGCATGCCGGGCCGCGCGCCCACGGCCAGCGCCGCCAGCATGGCGCTTTCGCCCTGTATGGAGAAGAAGCCCCGGCGGAAGCCGTCGGTGTTGGCCGGATTGTCCGCGTCCAAGAGCACGTAGGCGTCTTCGACGATGCCCCGCCGCCAGGCGTAGTGCCGATCGTCCAGCCACTTCTCAAAGGCGGCGGTGTCCATGCGCATGCGGTTGGGGCGGACGGTCACCTCCCGTCCCCCGCCGCAGCAGGCGGCGATCTGCTCGGCCTCGTCGAGTCCGTAGGCGGCGATCAGCTTTTCCGCGATCACCGGGGCCAGCGAGTGCTTCACCGACAGCCATGTTGCCGGCTCGGCCTCCCGGTCGGGCAGGGTCAGCGCCCCGGCGTCCCGCGCCCGGATCAGGTTGCGCAGCACGGCGTTCACCAGCCCGGTCAGCCCCTCGCGGCCCACGGTGCGCACCTGCTTGACGGCCTCGTCCACCGCCGCGTGGTCGGGCACCCGGTCCATGAAGAGTATCTGCGCCGCGGCGACGTGCAGTATGTCGTTCACCACCGGCTCGGGCTTGGCCTCCATGAACCGGCCCAGCATGGTCTCGATGTACAGCCGGTTCTCCACCGCGAAGTAGAACAGGCTGGCGGCCAGGCGGCGATCCTCGGGGGAGAGCCGCGCACCCTCCAGCTGCCGGTCCAGCGCCTGGGCGGCATAGGCGTCGCCCCGCACCACGTCCTGGAGGGCCTTTAAGGCCACCTGCCGGGGGGAGGGACCTGTCGGCTTCGGCGGCTTTTTTCTGTCGCTCCTGAAACCGTTATTTGATACCCTTCCTCCCCGCGGCAGGTTGCCGCCCCGAGGTCCTCCCATACCGGGGCGACGGTCGCCCGCCCCGGGACGCCGCCCGCGATCCTGTCGGTCATTCATGCCTCGACATCCTTTCCGAAGGCGCTGCCCTCGTCGATCCGCCTGCCCGCCAGATAGGCCTTCGCCGCCATGCGCTTGGCGCCGGGGGCCTGCATCTCCAGAACCTCCAGCGCGCCCGCGCCGCACTTCACCACCAGCCCCGCCTTCGGGGAGGCGGTGAGCACCGTGCCGGGGGCGGCGTCGGAATCGGTCTCAACGGCCCTTGCCAGATAGATTTTCAGCCGTCCGCCGGCCATGCCGGTACAGGCGCAGGGCCAGGGGTTCAGCCCCCGCACCTGATTGGCGATCAACCGGGCGTCCCGGGACCAGTCGATCTCCCCCATCTCCTTTTTGAGCATGGGCTCGTAGCTTGACAGGGCTTCATCCTGCTTTTCCGGGACGATCTCCCCGGCCAGGTATTTCGGCAGCGTCTCCCGAAGCAATTCAGCGCCCAGCGCGGACAGCCGCCCGGTCAGCTCCCCGGCGGTCTCCAGTTCGCCCACGGGGGTGGCGACTTTGGCCAGCATGTCGCCGGTGTCGATGCCGACGTCCGTGAGCATCAGGGTGACCCCGGCCTCCCGATCGCCGTTCAATATGCACCAGTTGATGGGCGCGGAGCCGCGGTGCTTCGGCAGCAGCGAGGCGTGCACGTTCACGGTGCCCCGCGCGGGGATGTCCAATATCTCCCGGGTGAGGATCTGCCCGAAGGCGGCGGTGACCGTCACGTCCGGCTTTAGCGCCTTCAACTGCGCCACGCCCTCGGGGGCCTTGACCTTCTCAAACTGAAAAACCGGCAGCTCCCGTTTAAGCGCCTCGAGCTTCACCGGACAGGCGGTAAGCTTCCTGCCGCGGCCCGCGGGCCGGTCCGGCTGGGTGAACACGCCCACCACGTCGTAGCCCGCGTCGCACAGCGCCCGAAGCGACGGCACCGCGAACTCCGGGGTGCCCATGAAGACCACGCGGGTCATTGCGCATCGCCTCCGCTCTTCTGCCGCATCTCCTCGGTGGCGTCCTCGATCATCTTGTCCACGTAGAGTATGCCGTCCAGGTGGTCGAGCTCGTGGCACAGGCACACGGCCAATATCCCCTCGCCCTCAACCTCAATGGGTTCGCCGTTTCGGTCCTGGGCTTTAACCTTCACCTTCTCCGGGCGCACCACCTTGCCCGCGCGGTCCGGCACGGACAGGCAGCCCTCGATCACGGTAACCTCGCCCTCCCGGGACACGATCTCCGGGTTGACCAGCTCGATCAGCCCCTCGCCCACGTCGATCACGCAGCAGCGCTTCAATACCCCCACCTGGGGCGCGGCCAGCCCCACGCCGTTGCCGGCCGCCATGGTCTCCGCCATGTCGTTAAGCAGCGTGTGCAGCCGCTCGTCGAATTTCTCCACCTTCCGCGCGTGCTTGCGCAGAACGTCGTCCTGATCGATGATCCTGATGCTTCTGATTGCCATAGCTCATTCGGAAAGCGGTTTTTCCGCTTCCTCTTCCTCCTCCACCCTGTCGGTGACGTCCTCGATCATTTTATCCACGTACAGCACCCCGTCCAGGTGATCCAGCTCGTGGCACAGGCACCGGGCCAGCAGGCCCTCGCCCTCGATTTCGAAGGGCTTGCCCTTCCGGTCCTGGGCGCGCACCCGCACCTTCTCAGGCCGCGCCACGGTGCAGCGGCGGCCGGGCACGGACAGGCAGCCCTCCACGTCCACGACCTCGCCCTCGGTCCACAATATCTCCGGGTTGACCAGCTCGATCAGCCCCTCGCCCACGTCGATCACGCAGCAGCGCTTGAGGATGCCCACCTGCGGCGCGGCCAGCCCGACGCCGTCGGCCTCCAGCATGGTGTCGGCCATGTCGTCCAGCAATTGATGAAGTCGCCGGTCGAATTTGTCCACCCGCCGCGCGCGCTTGCGCAGTATGTCGTCCGTTCCCATTTCAACGATCTTGCGAATTGCCATTGTTTTTCTCATCCTTTATATCATGTTCACCGGATTGACCTCCAGCTCGCCCCGCGTGCCCTCCGGTGCGGCCTCGGCGATCTGCTCCATCCTGCGGGTGACGGCCTCCACGTCGGCCTTGAAGTAGAGCTTCACGAACAGCTGCCAGCGGTGCTCACCGCGCAGAAAGGCGATGGGGGCCTCGCAGGCGCGGCACTGGAGCGCCTCGGCCTCCTGGCCGGTCTCGACGAGGTAGCGCCTCAGCGCGTCCTCCGCCTCCCGCGCCGCCTTCCGGGCCGTCTGCGCCTCCCTCGAGGCGAACACCACCCGGGCGAGTACGGTATAGGGCGGGTAGAGCGCCAGCCTGCGGCTGGCGGCCTCCCGGGTATAGAAGGCCCGGTAGTCCTGGGCGGCGGCGCAGGCGATGCCGTAGTGCTCCGGGTCGTAGGTCTGCACCACCACGCGCCCGGGCACGTCCGCCCGGCCCGCGCGGCCCGCCACCTGGGTGATGAGCTGGAAGGTGCGCTCGACGCTGCGGTAGTCCGGCAGGTTCAGCGTCATGTCCGCGGCCACCACGCCCACCAGGGTCACATTGGGGAAGTCCAGTCCCTTGGCGATCATCTGGGTGCCCACCAGCACGTTGGTGTCGCCGCGGCGAAAGGCGTCCAGTATCCTCTGGTGCGCGTCCTTGCCCTGGGTGGTGTCGATGTCCATGCGCGCCACCCGGGCGTCGGGAAACAGCCGGGCGACCTCCTCCTGCACCTTCTGGGTGCCCGCGCCGAAGTACTTGATGTACACGCTGCCGCAGCTGGGGCAGGTCTTCGGCGGGGGCATGGTCCTGCCGCAGTAGTGGCACCTGAGCGCCTCGCCGGCGCGGTGGTAGGTCATGGACACGTCGCACTGGTCGCACTTGACCACGTACCCGCACTTTCGGCAGGACACGAAGGACGAGTGCCCCCGGCGGTTGATGAACAGCATGGCCTGATGCCCGCCGTCCAGGCATTCCCGCAGGCTCTGGGCCAGCCTGCCGCTGAATATGGAGCTGTTGCCGCGCTCGAACTCGCCGCGCATGTCCACCAGCTCGACCTCCGGCAGCGGGCGGTTTTTGACCCGCTGGCGCAATTCGATGAGCTCCAGCTTATTCTCGGGGCGCACCCCGGGCATGGCCCGCATGTAGGTGTCGATTGAGGGCGTGGCGCTGCCCAGCACCAGCACGGCATTGTGGTCCGCCGCGCGCCGCCAGGCGATCTGCCGGGCGTCGTAGCGGGGCCGCCGGTCGGACTGGTAGCTGGACTCGTGCTCCTCGTCCACGATGATGCAGCCGATGTTCCGAAGCGGCGCGAATATGGCGCTGCGCGCGCCGATGACCACCCGGGCCGCGCCGGAGCGGATGCGCCGCCACTCGTCGAAGCGCTCCCCCGCCGAGAGCGCCGAGTGCAGCACCGCCGCGTCCGCGCCGAAACGGGCGTGCAGCCAGGACACCATCTGCGGCGTCAGCGCGATCTCCGGCACCAGCACCACGGCGGTCTTGCCCTGCCTGAGCGCCTCCCGGATCAGCCGGATGTACACCTCGGTCTTGCCGCTGCCGGTGACACCGTGCAGCAGGAACCGCCCGCCGGTCGAGAGCGCCGCCGTGAGCCGTTCGACGGCCCGCGCCTGTCCCGGCATCAGCACCGGGTCGGCGGTGCGCGCGTCGTCCGCAAGCGCCAGCGGCGTGCGCCGGGCCTCGTGGGCGACGATCTCTACGATGCCCTTGTCCACCAGCGCCTTGAGCGGCCCGGCGTCCAGTCTGGGGGTTTCGATGTCCCCCTCCGTGAGCCTTCGCACGATTTCGATCTGCTTCTTCGCCCGGGTATTTTTCTCGATGAAGCCGGGGATTTCCTCCGGGGAGAGCTTCAGATGCGCGTAGCGCAGGGTCTTTTCCCGCACCCGGCCGCCCCGCATCTCCGCGGGGATCATCAGCCGCAGGGCGTCCACCAGGTTGCACAGGTAGCGCCGGTGCATCCAGTCGGCCAGCGCCATCAGGTCCGGCAGGATCACCGGCTCCTGACGCGCCGCGCGCAGCACGGGCTTGATCTTCGCCGGATCAAGGCCGCACTGATCGGTCAGGCGGATCACGAAGCCGTCCAGCGTGCGCGGGCCGAAGGGCACCGTCACCAGCATACCGGGGGAGAGGTCCATGCCCTCGGGGATGGCGTAGGTAAAGCGCCGGTCCACCGCCTCGGCGGACAGGTCCACGATCACTTCCGCGTACCGCATCTCAGCGCCCCATCAGCCCGGCCACCCGGTCCAGTATGCCGTCGGCCACCGCCCGCTTGGACTGAAGCGGCAGCTCCCGGGCGTCTTCCCGTGTGATCAGCGTCACGGCGTTGGTGTCCACGCCGAAGCCCGCGTCCTTCCGGGACACGTCGTTGGCCACCACCAGGTCGGCGTTCTTTCTGTCCAGCTTGCCCCGGGCGTTGTCCAGCACGTCGTCGGTCTCGGCGGCGAAGGCCACCAGCACCTGGCCCGGGCGCTTGCGCCGGCCCAGCTCGGCGGCGATGTCGGTGGTGTTTTCAAGCTCCAGGGTCATGCCCGCACCGGTCTTCTTGATCTTGCCTGACGCCGCACTGACCGGGCGGAAGTCGGCAGGCGCGGCGGCCTGGATCACCACGTCGGCCCACTCGCCCCTGGACAGCACCGCCTCGCAGAGCTGGGCGCTGGACTCGATCGCCACCACCTCCACGCCCGCGGGCCTTTCAAGGTGCACCGGGCCGGACACCAGCGTCACCTGCGCGCCCCGATCCCGGGCGGCCTCGGCGAGGGCGTAGCCCATCTTGCCGGTGGACCGGTTGGTGATATAGCGCACCGGGTCGATGCGCTCCACCGTGGGCCCCGCCGTGACCAGCACCTTCACGCCCTCGAAATCCCGCTTCGGGTTCATCAGCGCCTCGATCGCCTCGACGATCTCCTTAGGCTCCGACATGCGGCCGATGTCGTCGTCGCCGCAGGCCAGATGTCCCCGGGCGGGGCCGACGAAGCGCACGCCGCGCTCCGCCAGCGTGGCCAGGTTGGCCTGGGTGGCGGGGTGGCGGTACATGTTGGCGTTCATCGCCGGGGCGACGAGCACCGGGCAGGTCATGGCCAGCGCCGCGGTGGACAGCAGGTCGTCCGCGATGCCGCCGGCCAGCTTTGCCAGGCAGTTGGCGGTGGCCGGGGCGATCACGAAAAGCTCCGCCCACTTCGAAAGGGCGATGTGCTCCATCTCTGCCCTCGGCGCGAAGGTGTCCACGCAGGCGGGATTGCCGCTCAGGGTCTCGAAGGTCAGCGGCGGCACGAATTTCGCGGCGTGCGCCGTGAGCACCACCCGCACCTGCGCCCCGGCCTTTTTTAGACGGCTCACCAGCTCGCAGGCCTTGTAGGCCGCGATGCCGCCGGTGACGCCCAGCACGATTCGCCTGTCCCTGAGCATGTTTCCCGACCTCCAGTCTTTTGGAATGCAAACAGTGCAACAAGCGAAAGCCAACGTTTTGTGGCTCTCTACGGAATCTTGTGGGATGATGACTCCCTCCATCAGCCCTGCGGGCTGCCACCTCCCTCTGAGAGGGAGGCTATGGGTTCGCCGCCAAAAGGCTCCCGTCATGGCCCCCTCTCC
This sequence comes from uncultured Eubacteriales bacterium, assembly GCA_902765735.1. GTDB lineage: Bacteria > Bacillota > Clostridia > Christensenellales > Aristaeellaceae > UBA2862. The sequence continues at coordinate 59,666 of CACXBB010000022.1, forward strand.
GAGGGGGCTGTCAGCGAAGCTGACTGGGGGAGTGAAGGGAGCTGGCTCAGCGAAGCTGACTGGGGGAGTGAAGGGAGCTGGCGCGAAGCGCCTGAGGGAGTCATACCGCGCTCCCACAGGAAAACGTGAAGAACCCGTTTTTTGTCGGTTTTCGCCCTGTCGCGCGGCTATTCAGTTCGATGACGCGAGATCAGATCTCGTCATCCTCCGCCTCTTCATTGCGGGAGTAGGTGATCAGCCGGCGGTTGATCTCCTCGATGGCGATGGAGAGGGGCTTGGTCTCCTTGGTATCGATCAGCGGCAGGCTGCCGCCGATGAGCTCGCGGGCGCGCTTGGACGCCTCCACGGCCAGCGTGTAGCGGCAATCCACCTTTTCCAGCAGCTCGCCGATGGGGGGTTCGGTCATCATAGTGCATATACCTCCTGATTAAGCGTTGAGGGAACGGTTGAGTTCATCCAGGAAGGTCCGGTTGCTCTCCAGCGCCCTGCGCCGGGCGGTGATGATGGCGTAGACCTGCTCCGCCGCGATCTCGAGGGCATTGGGCTCCACCGACCAGTCCTGGTGGATGATGATGTAGTGGTATTTGTAGGCTGTGGCGCACTCCCTGGCCACGTTGTTGAGCCGCACGCGGATGGATTCCTCCGTCTCGGTGCCGCGGTGCCTAAGCCGCGCCTCCAGGTTTTCCCGGCTGGGCGGGCACACGAATATGCCGGTGACGGTATCGTCCTGGGCCATGGCCTGCAGGCAGCCCTGCACGTCGATCTCGAGGATCAGGTCGCGCCCGGCGTCCAGCTCCGCTCTGACGACCTCCTTCAACGTGCCGTAGCGGTTCTGGTGGACGTGGGCCCACTCGTAAAAGGCGTCCTGACGGACCAGCTCGTCGAAGCGGGCGTCGGAGACGAAGTGGTAGCTCACGCCGTCCACCTCGCCCGGACGAGGCGCGCGGGTGGTGCAGGACACGGACAGTGACACGTCGGGGTGCCTTTTCAGCACCGTCTTGACGATTTCGGACTTTCCCACACCCGCGGGACCGGAGATGACAAACAGTCTGCCGCGTTCAGGCATTGGTTTTCTCCCCTTTTTCATTTGTTTATGGCATCAAACGGGCGTTCACTCCACGTTCTGGAGCTGTTCCCGGAGCTTCTCGATCTCGGCCTTCATGTCCACGGCCATCCGGGTGATCGGTATGTCCTGGGACTTGGAGGAGATGGTGTTGACCTCCCGGTTCAGCTCCTGGACGATGAAGTCGATCCTGCGGCCGATGGGCTTTGGGTCCTCGAACAGCCGGCGCAGCTGGGCTACGTGGCTCTTGAGCCGCACGATCTCCTCGGCGATGGCGCTGCGGTCCGCCATGAGGGCCACCTCCGTGAGAAGCCGGGTCTCGTCCACCTCGGCGTCCCCCAGAAGCTCCTTCACCGCGGCGCGCAGGCGCTCCCGGTAGGCGCTCACCGTCTCGGGATAGCGCGCCTCGATCTCGCCGGTGAGGCGCTCGATCTCGTCCACCTTGTCGCTCAGGTCCCGCTTCATGGCCTCGCCCTCCCGGGCGCGCATGGCCACGAGCTGGTCCAGGGCGGCATTCAGGGCCCTGAGCATCAGGTCCGTCACCGCGTCCCGGTCCTCCTCGGCCTCGGTGACCACCAGCACGTCCGGCATCTTCGCGATGGTCATGAGGCTGCGGTCGTCCATCACCCCGACGTACTTGAGCCCCTCCAGCGCCCTGGCGTACACCTCGAAGAGCGCCCGGTCGGCCATGACGGTCTTGGCGTCGGCGCGCAGGTTGCGGTAGGTCACGAACACGTCCACGTGACCCCGGCTCAGGCGCGCGCCGATGGCCCTGCGGGCCGCGTCCTCCACAAACATCAGGTTTCGCGGCATGCGAAAGGCCAGGTCCAGGAAGCGATGGTTGACGCTCTTCAACTCAATCGTCATCTGCCGCCCGTCGATCTCGCAATCGCCGCGGCCATATCCCGTCATGCTCTGCATGGTCACAGCCTCCAAGGATACTCATTTTCCTATTCTATTATAGCACATCCTGCCGCGCTTGCCTATGCGATATCAGAAAATTAAAATAAAACGGCGGGTGTCGCATTGACACCCGCGGTTCATGAGGCCGATCGTCACAGCTTGGAGTAGCCGAAGCTGTTCACCAGGGCGTCCAGCTTCTGCCCGGCCTTGCAAAGGGGGCAGGCAGTGGCGTCGTGGGACTGGTAATCGGGCAGGTCGTGGGGGTTGAACAGGCTTGTGACGGGCAGGCCGCCCAGCCGGTCGATGGTGGCGAATATGGAGGCGATGCCCACGGTGTTGCCGCCGTAGTAGGCGACGGCCTCAATGGCGGATTTTGCGGTGTAGCCGGTGGAGACCGACGCCATCAGGATCAGCACGTTTTTGCCGGTGATCAGCGGCGCGGTGTTTTCGCGGAAGATCAGCTGGCTGCCCACGGTGCGCTCCGGGGTGACCACGTTCATATCCGTGTGCTGGTTGATGTTCATATAGCCCGCCTTGGTCATCTCGCTGGCCATGCAGGCGGCGATCACCTCGGTACCGTCCAGGCACAGTATGGTGTCGATCAGGGTGTCCATCTTGTATTCCTTCGCCAGCTCCAGGGCCACCTTGCGCGCCTCGGAGAGGCAGAATTTCTGGGCCGTCACGTCGATATAGTAGTTGATGTGGCTGTGGCCGGTGGCGAAATGTCCCCTGCTGACCTTCAGAACGATGTCTTCCTTTGAAGTCGGGTGTCTGATGGGTTCCATGCGTCAATCCCCCTTCCGGAATGTTATGGTTATATTATATCTTAGCGATATGCGTTTGTCAATTGAAATTGCGCAAACGAAGGGCCGCGACGGTCTGTGCCGTCGCGGCCCTTCGTTTGCGCATTCCCACCGTCACGCCGAGGGCTTGGTGGTCGCGCGGGTCGCCTTGGGCTCGGGCAGCGCCTTTTCAGCGGGCATCTTGTCGGGCTGGGCGAAGATCAGGCGGGGGCGTTCGCCGTCCACCACGGCCTCGCGGGTGATGATGCACTTCTTGACGCCCTCCATGCTGGGCAGCTCGTACATGGTGTCCATCATGACGCCCTCGATGATGGCCCGCAGGCCGCGCGCGCCGCTCTTGCGGGTCAGCGCCTGCCGGGCGATGGCCTGGAGCGCGTCGGGGGTGAACTCCAACTCCACGTCGTCGAAGCTCAGAAGCTTCGCGTACTGGCGGGTCAGGGCGTTTTTGGGCTCGGTGAGGATCTTCACCAGGGCCTCCTCGTCCAGGCTGTTGAGGGTGACCAGCACGGGCAGCCTTCCGATGAACTCGGGGATCAGGCCGAAGCGCAGCAGGTCCTCCGGGCGCACCTGGGACATGATCTCGGCGTTGGTGTGCTCGTACTTGCCCTTGATCTCGGCGCCGAAGCCCATGACCTTCTTGCCGATGCGGCTCTCGACGATCTTCTCGATGCCGTCGAAGGCGCCGCCGCAGATGAAGAGTATGTTGGTGGTGTCGATCTGTATGAACTCCTGCAGCGGGTGCTTCCTGCCGCCCTGGGGCGGCACGGAGGCGATGGTGCCCTCGAGGATCTTCAAAAGCGCCTGCTGCACGCCCTCGCCGGACACGTCCCGTGTGATGGAGGGATTCTCGGACTTTCGGGCGATCTTGTCGATCTCGTCGATGTAGATGATGCCCCGCTGGGCGCGCTCCACGTCGAAATCGGCGTTCTGGATGAGCCGGAGCAGTATGTTCTCCACGTCCTCGCCCACGTAGCCGGCCTCGGTGAGGCTGGTGGCGTCGCCGATGGCGAAGGGCACGTTCAATATCTTGGCCAGGGTCTGGGCCAGGTAGGTCTTGCCGCAGCCGGTGGGACCCAGCATGACGATGTTGGACTTCTGAAGCTCCACGTCCGACTTGCGGTTGCCCATGCACTGTATGCGCTTGTAGTGGTTGTAGACCGCCACGGACAGGGCCTTCTTGGCCTGCTCCTGGCCCACCACGTACTGATCCAGTATCTCCTTGATCTCCGCGGGCTTCTTGATCTCCAGGTTGCCGGACATGCCGATGGACTCCACGTCGTCGGACACGATCTCATTGCACAGCAGCACGCACTCGTTGCAGATGTAGGTGTTGTTGGGTCCGGAGACCAGCTTGCGCACCTGATCCTGGGTCTTTCCGCAGAAGGAGCAGCGCACCGTGCGCCGGTTATTGTTATTGGTTGCCATTCTTTATCTCCTCGGAGTGATGATTTCGTCGATCAGGCCGTAGTCCTTCGCCTGCTCCGCCGTCATGAAGTGGTCGCGCTCGGTGTCGCGCTCGATGGTCCTGAGGGGCTTGCCGGTGTTCTCGGCGAGGAGTTCGTTCATGGTCTTCTTGATGCGCAGGATCTGCTCGGCGTGGATCTGGATGTCCGTCGCCTGGCCCTGCGCGCCGCCCAGGGGCTGGTGGATCATGATCTCGGCGTGGGGCAGAGCCTTGCGCTTGCCCTTCGCGCCCGCCGCCAGCAAGAACGCGCCCATGGAGGCCGCCAGGCCGATGCACAGCGTGGACACCTCGCACTTCAGGTAGCGCATGGTGTCGTAGATCGCCATGCCCGCCGACACGCTGCCGCCGGGGGAGTTGATGTAGAGCATGATGTCCTGGTCCGGGTCCTCCATCTCCAAAAACAGCATCTGGGCCACCACGATGTTGGCCACGTCGTCGTCAATGGGGCCGCCCAGGAAGATGATGCGATCCTTCAACAGGCGGGAATAGATGTCGTAGCTGCGCTCGCCGCGGCTGGTTTGTTCGATTACATAGGGCACCAAAGTCATGGACACACCTCCAATTTTGAGAGTGGAGAGTGGAGAGTGGAGATGAATTGTCGCGCATCCTTATCTCTTCACTCTCCACTCTTCACTCTGATTAAATACTACCCCGCTGCGCGGATGGTCATGCGCCGCGGGGTGGAAAAAAGCGGAAATTATTCGGCGTTGGCCTTGATGAAGTCCAGGGTCTTCTGCATGGCCGCGCCGTCGGCGAACAGCTTGCGGTCGTCGTCGGAGAGCACCTTCTTGAACTCGTCGAGGGTCTTCTTGTTCTGCTCGGCGTACTTGGCGATCTCGGCGTCGGTCTCCTCGTCGGTGGCCTCGATGTTCTCGGCCTTGCGGACGGCCTCCATCACCAGCTGGGTCTTGACGCGCTCCTCAGCCTGGGCGCGGTACATCTCACGCACCTGCTCGCGGGTCTGGCCGGTGTACTTGAAGTAGTCGTCCAGCTTGATGCCCTGATAGGCCATGCGCATCTCCATGTCGCGCAGCATGTTGTCGATCTGGTCCTCGATCATGGCCTCGGGGATGTCCACCTTGGCGTTCTCGCAGATGGTCTCGATCACTTCGTTCTCGAAGCTGGTCTCGGCGCGGCTGTCGGCGGCCTTCTCGAGGTTTGCACGGATCTCGGCCTTGTACTCGTCCACGGTGTCGGCGGTCTCGGAGGCCTCCTTCACGAAGTCCTCGTCCAGCGCGGGCACCTCCTTTTCACGGATGCCGTTGATCTTCACCTTGAAGACCACGGGCTTGCCCGCCAGCTCCTTGGCATGATAGTCCTCGGGGAAGGTGACGTTGACCTCGCACTCCTCGCCCACGCTCTTGCCCACCAGCTGCTCCTCGAAGCCGGGGATGAAGCTGCCGGAGCCCAGGATCAGGTCGTGCTTCTCGGCGGTGCCGCCGTCGAACTGCACGTCGCCGTCGAAGCCGGCGTAGTCGATGTTCACCTGGTCGTCCAGCTTCGCGGGCCGGTCGGTGATCTCCACCCAGCGGGAGGCGCGGTCGCGGGCGCGCTCGATCTCGGCCATCACGTCGTCGTCGGTGACCTCGTCCACGGTCTTGACGATGCCCAGATGCTTGTACTCGCCCAGCTCAACGTCGGGGCGCACGAACACCTCAACGGTGAACTTGAGCTCCTGGCCGCGGGCGATCTGCTCCACGTTCAGCTCGGGCCTGTCCACCACGTGCACGTCGTGCTCCTTCAGCGCGGCCTGATAGATGTCCGGGAAGATGGCGTCGAAGGCGTCCTCGTAGAAGACCTCCTTGCCGTAGAAGTTCTCGATGACCTTCATCGGGGCCTTGCCCTTGCGGAAGCCGGGGATCTGGATGCGGCCCTTCATCTTATTATATGCGGCCTTGATGCCCTGCTCGAACTTCTCGGGTTCGACCACAAAGCCGAGCTTGACCTTGTTGGAAGAGAGCTTTTCAAAAGTGGTGGTCATGGGTAATCCTCCGTTTCAATCTACATAACTATCCATATTGCAGGGAACAGTTTATCACAGTCGACGGGGTTTTGCAACGTCTCAAGGTAAATTCTGACACGACGAAAGGCACGAGGGGGTTGTTTTTTGGTTAAAACGGGGGGAGAGTACAGAGTGCAGAGTACAGAGTGACAGGCAGCCGTAGGGGCGATGCCCTCATCGCCCGGAGCCCATTCCCGTCGTAGGGGCGGCGATGCGCCGCCCGCCGTGCAGTACGTTGTATTTCGTACCCAGGCGGGCGCCGCATCGGCGCCCCTACACAGGTTTCGCGCTTTAACGGTCAAGGCGCAGGAAGGCGGACGCCAAAAATGGCGTCCCTACGGATAGACCGCGCGTCAGCCGGTAACTTTAACTGCACTCTCCACTCTCCACTCTGAATGTAAAGTTTCTTCCCTCCGCTTGACACCATCGCCTCCGCTTGCTATAATGATAAACGGCTTTAAAAGCCCTGTGCCATAGACAGCGAGCGCGTATGCTTAATGCCGAAAGGTTTCTCGCCGAGGCGCAACGGATGGATACACCGCCCTTGCGCCCTGCGCAAGGGTTTTTATAATGCCGTCGAATCCCGGACGGAATGTGAGGTGTGAAAATATGTCCAAGAATTTAGAAGTCAAGAAGGGCGTCGTGGCCGAGATCAAAGGCAAGTTTGAGAAGGCCCAGACCGCCGTTCTGGTGGACTATCGCGGCATCAACGTCGCGGAGGTCACCGAGCTTCGCAACCAGCTGCGCAAGGCCGGCGTCGAGTATGCGGTTCTGAAGAACACCATGATCAACCTGGCCGTGAAGGATATGGGCTTTGACGGGATCGAAAAGCACCTGGAGGGCCCCACCGCCGTGGCTTTCGGTTACGAGGATGCCATCGCCCCCGCCAAGATCCTGAGCGAGGCGGCGAAGAAGAACAAGAACCTGACCATCAAGTGCGGCGTCTGCGACGGCGCCTACCTGGATGAGGCGGGCGTGCAGGCCCTGGCCAACACCCCCAGCCGCGAGGTTCTCATCGCGCGGATCATGGGCAGCATGATGAGCTCTGTGTCCAAGTTCGTGTACGCTCTGGAAGCGATTCGCAAGAAGCAGGCCGGCGAGGAATGATCGCCGCGTGAACCCCAACGACTTACAAATACATTCTGATGGAGGATATAATCATGGCTAACAATGCTGAGATCATCGCTGCGATTGAGAAGATGACGATCCTTGAGCTGGCTGACCTGGTCAAGGAAATGGAAGAGAAGTTTGGCGTGTCCGCCGCGGCTCCCGTGGTGGTTGGCGCTGTCGCCGGCGGCGAGGCCGCTCCCGCCGAGGAAGAGAAGACCGAGTTCGACGTGATCCTGAAGGCCGCCGGTGCCCAGAAGCTGAAGGTCATCAAGGTGGTCCGCGAAGTCAAGCCGGGCCTGGGCCTCAAGGAAGCCAAGGAGCTGGTGGACGGCGCTCCCTCCACCCTGGCCGAGGGCATCTCCAAGGAAGCTGCCGAGGAGCTCAAGAAGAAGATGGAAGAAGTCGGCGCCGAGATCGAGATCAAGTAATCTCCCCGACAACGCAGTGGATGAGACCGTGTGCTCAGCGCATGGTCTCATTTGGAAAATGCACTGTCTTCCGATCAACGGCTGACCACGGCCGGATTAACGACATGGGAGGTGTCAAGCATGGCATCGGATAAGCGTATTAAGGTTACGCTGGCGTGCTCAGAGTGCAAGCAGCGCAATTACAATACCATGAAGAACAAGAAGAACGACCCCGACCGTCTTGAGATGAACAAGTATTGCCGCTTCTGCAAGAAGCACACCAGCCACAAGGAGACCAAGTAATCTCCCTGTCCACTGACAAGACAAGGATGTGAGATCATGGCAAAGGCAGCAGAGAACACCAATAAGAGCGCGAAGCCCGGCTTCGGCGCGCGCGTTTCCGACTTCTTCAAGGGCATCGGCAGGAGCTTCAAGAACATGTATCATGAGCTCAAGAAGGTCACCTGGCCCACCAAGAAGGAACTGCTGAACTACTCCGTGGTCGTGTTCGTATTTTTGATCGTGATGGGCGTCATCATCGGCGTGATCGACACCGGCGCGGGCGCGCTGGTCAACCTGATCGTCAAGCTCTGACGTCGGAGATACGGATATGTCTGAAAACACGGATATCAAGTGGTATGTCGTCCATACCTACTCCGGATATGAGAACAAGGTGCGCGACAGCCTGCTCAAGGCCGTTGAGAACAACGGCATGCAGGACATGATCGTGGACGTTCGCATTCCGGTGGAAGAAGCTATCGAGATCAAAAACAACAAGCGCCGCACGGTACAGCGCAAGCTGCTGCCCAGCTACGTCATCGTCAAGATGAAAATGACCAACGAGACGTGGTACGTGGTTCGCAATACCCGCGGCGTTACCGGGTTTGTGGGCTCCGGCAACAAGCCGACCCCCCTGTCCGAGACCGACTTCGCCTCCATCTTCGAGACCGCCACCAAGACGCGGCTGGACATCCAGGTGGGCGACGAGGTGCGCATACTCTCCGGCCTGTTCGAGAACTTCACCGGCAAGGTGGTCTCCATCGACAACGCCGCGCAGAAGCTGCAGGTGGTCGTGCCGATGCTCAAGCGCGAGACGACCGTGGAGCTTGCCTACGACGAGGTCGTGCGCACCGAGGACTGACCCGGACTTCCTGTGACTGCGACCCGCAACCGGGTTTCAGTAGTGGGAGGGACGCTATGACGTTCCGCTTCACCACATACATGTTAAGGAGGATACCCCAATGGCAAAGAAAGTTACTGCGCTGATCAAGCTGCAGGTGCCGGCCGCCAAGGCGACGCCCGCGCCGCCCATCGGTCCCGCGCTGGGCCAGCATGGCGTGAACATCCCCGGTTTCTGCAAGGAGTTCAACGACCGCACCGCCAAGCAGGCCGGTCTGATCATCCCTGTGGTCATCACCGTGTATCAGGACCGTTCCTTCACGTTCATCACCAAGACGCCGCCCGCCGCCGTTCTGATCAAGAAGGCCTGCGGCCTCGAGCATGCGTCCGGACGTCCCAACCGGGACAAGGTTGCCAACATCACCAAGGCTCAGGTGAAGGAGATCGCCGAGCTGAAGATGCCCGACCTGAACGCCGCTTCCCTGGAAGCCGCGATGAGCATGATCGCCGGCACCGCCCGCTCCATGGGCGTTGTGGTGGTTGACTGAGCCTGATAGACAAGTGGGAGGACGCAACGTCCGTTTGACCACAAGGAGGATGTATTCATGAAGATGGGTAAGAAATATTCCGACAGCTTGAAGCTGATCGATCGCAGCAAGCAGTACGACCCCGAGGAGGCCGTCGCGCTGGTCAAGCAGACCGCCAAGGCCAAGTTTGACGAGACCATCGAGATCTCCGTGCGCCTGGGCGTCGACCCCCGCCACGCGGATCAGCAGGTCCGCGGCGCCGTGGTCCTGCCCCATGGCACCGGCAAGACCGTGCGCGTGCTGGTCATCTGCAAGGCCGACAAGGCCGCTGAGGCTGAGGCCGCCGGCGCCGATTTCGTGGGTGCCGAGGATATGGTCGCCAAGATCCAGGGCGGCTGGTTCGATTTCGACGTGGTCGTCGCCACCCCCGACATGATGGGCCAGGTCGGCCGTCTGGGTCGCGTGCTCGGCCCCAAGGGCCTCATGCCTTCCCCGAAGGCCGGCACCGTGACCATGAACGTCACCCAGGCCGTGCACGATATCAAAGCCGGTAAGGTTGAGTACCGCGTGGACAAGACCGCCATCATCCATTGCCCCGTCGGCAAGGCTTCCTTCGACGAGCAGAAGCTCAATGAGAACCTCCGTACCCTCATGGAGGCCATCATCAAGGCCAAGCCCGCCGCCGCCAAGGGCACCTATATCCGCTCCGCGGTGCTCTCCAGCACCATGGGCCCCGGCATCAAGCTCAATAGCCTGAAGTTCTGATTGCTGCCACACGCAAAACCCCCGACGCCCGAATGGACGCCGGGGGTTTGTACGTTGTTGCGCAACTGCCTGCGCGTATTGGGTGAGTATCATACTAATCCTATTCTAAAAACGCATCAACGATCCACGATCTGGCAGTGATGCTGCGAACCATCTCACAGGTCAGGCTACGGATGGTTTCACATAA